>JAVEVC010000025.1:7871-42301 GCA_034005245.1 Bacteroidales bacterium | reverse complement strand
TAAAAATATATCTTTTTTTACGCAAAAAGTTATGAATTATTGTTTAATCATGCTGCCAACTTTTTATAAACAATTAATTTCTATCTTTATTAATGCATAATTAAATCTCAAAAGAGATAAATTTGGGCCATGATTTCTCCGGGATATTTACCACTGCGTAAAGCCTTTCTTCTTCTGATTATCTCATCCCTTGGTTTTATTACCTTGCAGGGACAGGAACCTGACACATCTTCCTACCTACCCTATTATTATGAGGATGCAACAAGTTACAATCTTCTTATTGCTGCGGTGCAGGGTTATGATTCAGAGGTTGAACGGCTGATCTCGAAAGGAGCCGATGTAAATTTTACAAATTCGGAAGGAGCCACTCCCCTGTTCTTTGCCGTTGCCGGCAATCATTCAGGCACTGTTAAAAAACTCCTTGACTATGAACCTGAAATAGACAGGAAAACAGCATTCGGAGAATCGCCTCTGCATATTGCAGTGAGGAACGGTAATATCGAAATTGCAGAAATCCTGATAAGGGCAGGGGCCGATATCGACATTACTGATGTTAATGGAGCTGTATCTCTTCATTATGCCTCTTTATCTGGTGATTTTTACCTGGCTGATCTTTTACTCTATTACCGGGCGGAATGTGACATGAAAGCAGCTGACGGTACTACTCCGCTTATGGCCGCAATATTGACAGGCAACGCTGACGTTGCCGATTTGCTCATTCAGCATGGAGCAAACATGGAAGCCCGCGACAATAATGGCTTTACTCCTTTCCTGATCGCAGCGCAGAACGGAGATACTCTTCTTATGAATTACCTCCTGGACCAGGGAGTGGATATTTACGAGAGAAATGCAAGCAATTCTGATGCCTTGGCACTCGCAATCAGTTCAAATCACCTGCCGGCAGTGAAGTTTTTGCTGAAACGAGGAAGCAAATGGATGTCGGAAAATGATTTCGGCTCCAATCCCTATCATGTAGCAGTTACATACGGAAGAAAGGAGATTTTTTCGCTGCTTGAACAAAGCCAGGTTCCCGGCAAATCGAGGCTCAGGTTCAATGAGTTTACAGTCGCTCCTTCAATAAAGTTCACTCCTCATGATTTTTACAGCGGAATAAGTATTTCTGTCAGGGAACCGATGATAAAGAGCGGCCTTGTTGCCGGCCTTGATTCAAAGCTTTGGTATACAAGAGTGTTGATGGAATACAGCGAGGATCTTTATTACCAGTATATGGATAAGGGTTCGATGTTTTATGCCGGCATTTTCAAGGATTTTATGCTCAGGAATAAGTCAGGTAACACCAGTATGAGTATTTTTGCTTCTCTGACCGGAGCATACACCTTCGGGAACAAACTAAAAGGTACCGGTATAGCCCCTGAGAATAAATTCAGGATCGTCCCATCGGCAGGTTTAAAGCTGTTTATTGGAAATTTCACCGTATCAGGCGGGATTGAATATCTTAATTCGGAATTTTACGGTATTGGCCCTGTCTGGTTCAGGACAGGTTGTTCCTATACATTCTTTTTTAACAATGTAAAAGCACTACCCAAGAGAATTAAATGGAGCTGAAAAGATGAGAGGATTAATCAAAATCATATTGTTTATTTCGACAGTGTTTTTCTTCTCATGCGAAGAATTCGATTCGATCGTAAAATGTTCGGAGTGCATATATGAAGAACCGCAATCTGCAGAACTGATAATAAAGATCAGTTCGACAGACTGGGTCACCTATGGCACAACACCTGTAACGATAAAAATTTATGAAGGCAACCTTGAGGATGATATTCTCAAGGCCTCATTCACAACAACATCAGAGGAGACCAGCTACACTGTAAGCCTCAATAAGAATTACACAGCCACCGCCACATACAATCTTGATGATGATACATATATTGCTGTTGATTCAGCAATCCCAAGCGTCAAATACATTAAGGATCAGTGCAATGACCCCTGCTATTATGTTTATGACAGGACGTTGAACCTTGGGCTGAAGTATACAGGCGAATAAAACCTTAACCGAAAGCTGGATTTTTTATTTCAGCTGGAAATCAAAAACCAGGTTCTGACCATCCATATCAGAGTTAAGCTGATACTGGAAAAACAAGCCCTTATTTACGATTAACCTTCGTACTTAAATAAGGGGGTACCTTCAGCAGCTTTCAACTTTATTTCTTCTATTTCCTGCTTTTTAAGAGGTGTGACTTTATCCTTCAGGCGCAGGGCAATCCTGAACAGATTTTCATCCCCTGACGGTACGGCCGCTGTGATAGGGTGAGACAAAGTAAACCGGAGCCCCATTCGAATCTCTTCAGGAGTTGTTAATGGTTCGTACCAGCATTTGGGATACTTCTTCCTGTCGGCACCTTCTGGCCAGGGCCCTTTAGCCATTGCTTTCAGGGCTAGCAAACCCATGTTTTTTTCTCTTGCCTTTTCAAAAACCTGAGGCCCGAAATTCCCGGCATTCCAGGTTGCATAGTTGAAGGGGAACAGGATGGTGTCAAAATCAAAGCGATCGATCATTGCAAGCGCTGCTTCCACTGAATGCGCAGAAAATCCGATAAAGCGTATCTTACCCTCTTTGCGGGCTTCCAGAAAAGTCTCCATAGCTCCGCCCGGCCCAAAAAGCGTATCAACATCTTCAAGCTTCGTCACAGCGTGGTGCTGATAAAGGTCGAAATGATCAGTACGAAGATTTTTTAGCGACTGTTCAAGTTCTGCCCTGGCTTTTTCCCTTGTCCGTTCTGTGGTCTTGCATGCCAGGAAGACATTTTTCCTGTAGGGTTCAAGGGCCGGACCAAGCATTATCTCTGCATTACCGTAAGATGGGGCTATATCAAAATAATTCACGCCGGCATCAATTGCCAGTTTAACTGAAGCAGCTGCTTCCCCGGGAGTGGCATTCATCACCACAACTCCTCCTAAACCAATTATTGAAAGCATCTCTCCTGTTTTTCCAAGTGATCTCTTTTCAATCAGTCCGGGAGTTTTCTTTCTCATGACAGCACTAAGATCAGCTGGAAAAAGACTTAACATCGGTGCTGCCATAAAAGATTTTCTGATAAAGTTCCTTCTTTTCATATTCAGGTTATTAATTTAACAGTTAATAAATTCCTGGATTTTTTGTTGTTGCTTTTCTAATTTATATGACTGAACTTAATTTCCGCAGGGTTTCCGGCATTCCTGTTTGCCTCCAAACCATTATGTAGGAATTTTGAAAAATAAAAGTACGGCTGTTTCTGCTATGCCTTAGTATCTCCGATACAACTGAAATACGAACCAGGCAGCTCATTTTCGCTTTACCAAAGAATTTTTATAACTCAAAAGATATCAAAAAGTTCGGTCCAATCCAAAAAATATGATATATATGCAGTGTGTGCAGAGGTCAATTTACGTTTGGGGTCCGGCAGAGAATTGACAGGGCAATTCTTATATTTGTTCAATTAAATCTACTGATATGGAAAATTCCTTCTTCAACTCAGATTTTTTCAACTACGGCATGATGCCTCTTTTCATATTTCTTGCCAGGATCTGTGATGTCTCAATAGGCACGATGAGGATAATTTTTGTATCCAAAGGCAACAAAAGCATTGCTCCCATCCTTGGCTTCTTTGAGGTGCTGATCTGGATCATTGCCATCAGCAAAATAATGCAAAACCTCGACAATTATATAAACTACATAGCCTATGCTGCAGGATTTGCTACCGGCAACTTTGTGGGTATGATCATTGAGGAAAAGCTGGCAATGGGAATACAAATGATAAGGATCTTTACAAGTGAGCACGGAATGGAGCTTGTCAAACAGCTTAACACTAAAGGTTACGGTGCCACCACAATAGAAGCACATGGCGCAAAGGAAAAAATTCACCTGGTTTATTCCATTGTTCATCGCAACGAGCTTGAACAGGTCCTCAGCGTAATAAACACTTTCAATCCAAAGGCTTTTTATACTATTGAAGATGTTAAGGTCGTAAATGAAGGTATATTTAATCCCAGAAAGCGCAAGCCGGTGCTTCCTTTTGCCAACGTATTAAGAGAATGGAGGAAAGGGAAATGATTGGAATCCTGGGTCCTGGTTCCTGGTTCCTGGTTCCTGGTTCCTGGTTCCTGGTTCAAGGTTCAAGGTTCCTGGTTCAAGGTTCCTTGTTCCTGGTTTGAGGTTCAGAGAAATGAAAGAAAAGTATTGAAAATCGAGTAAATTAATTTATATGAACAATTTCATAGAACATCCTCTTTATGGAAAAGACAATGCTGACAGTGCTATAAGTGCATTATGGATTTTTTATAAGAAGCATTTCCCTTTTCTCTTTATTGTATCGCTTATCTTATCGCTTATAACCAGTTATGTATCAGCAGGAATGGACATGAATGAGATCCAGTCCGTCACAGATCCTCAGGAGATTCTGTTGAAAATGAAGGAGTACATCTGGCCAATGCTGATAATTTCTGTCATCAGCCTGTTTTTCTCAACCATCCTTCATTATTATGTGATCTATTATCCGCTTGACAGCCAAAGCAGCATTATTAAATGCTGTGCGAAGTCCCTGAGGTACTTTATTCCATACTTAATCATGGTTGTACTGCTTTCTTTTTTTGGGTCCTTTCTTCTCGCCCTCGGATTGATTGCTCTTGTTATCGGGATTTTTCTGGCGGCATTATATATATTCATGATCTACCTTTTCATTCTTCCGGTATTGATGGCAGAGGGTCCGCTTATTGCAAATGCAATAGTCAGGATTTTCAGGCTTGCACACAAAAAGTTCTGGACAAACCTTGGATGGACAGCTGTTTTCGGGGTAGTGCTTATTATTATCTCAGTATTCTTATCAGGAATAATACTTGTCCCTTTTTCCGGCACTTTTCTTAAAACTCTTTCTGATCCTCAGAATGCCGTTAATGCTGCTGAACTTGCATCAAATCCATTGTATATTATACTATCGGCCATGGCAAGCGCACTCACTTTCCCTGTTTTGCCTGTTTTTGCCTGTATACTTTATTTCCGTGCAATAGCGGAAGAAGAAAAATCTTTTTATAATTTTCCTGTCACAGATGAAGATGAAAATGAAGGCAGGATAAAAGTTGAGGACCTGTATGCAAAACCGAAGGAGGATGATGATAATACGGATAAATAAAATAATACTATGAAAACACGCAATGATTTAACAGCGCTGATCTTTACAATTCTGAGAATAGCTGTAGGATGGCATTTTCTTTATGAGGGTATTGTTAAAGCATTTAATCCCAACTGGTCGTCAGTTTCATACCTGATGGAATCCAAGTGGCTCTTTTCAGGATTTTTCCATTGGCTCATCAGCAATGAAACAACACTTCAAATAGTTGATTTTATGAATATATGGGGACTAATAATAATTGGCATCTGCCTTTTTCTGGGTGTTTTCACGAGGATATCCGCCATAGCGGGCGCTCTGCTCCTGCTGCTTTATTATGTCGCAAATCCGCCCTTCGTTTATTCATCAATACCGTCAACAAGCCATTTTTATATCATCAATTATAATCTTATCGAATTAATTGTACTGATAGTCATTGCGTCGCTTCCTGTGAATTATCTGTGGGGGCTTCAGCGGCAGATCAGATTTGCACACGAAAGACGCAAATCGCTGAAATTTCCTTCCGTTGACAACCATAAGATTATTGAGAACTATGATACTTCCCGGCGGGAAATGATCAAAAACCTCTCGGTAATTCCAGTATTTGGAGCTGTTTTTTTCGGAATGCTCAGGAAAAGAGGATGGATCAGCTTTGAGGAGAAGAACCTTGCTGAAAAGACTGATGCAGTAAGCAGCGCTTCACTTTTATTGGGGAAGGATTATAAGATAAGTGAGCTGAAAGGCAAGGTTCCCCAGGGAAAGATCGGGAATGTGCCTTTAAGCAGAATTATGATCGGAGGGAATCTCATTTCAGGATTTGCCCACTCAAGAGATCTTATTTATGTATCGACCTGGCTTAAGAAGTACTTCACCGACGAAAAAGTAATAGAAACGCTATGGCTTTGTGAAGCCTGCGGCATAAACACCGCTATTCTCAGGTGTGATGATGATACCATCAGGATACTGGAAAAATACTGGAGCCGCGGGGGCAAGGTTCAATGGCTGGCTCAGACCTATCCGTCGGGAGACGATCTGAGCAACGTTACAAAAGCCCTGGATCATGGTGCAATAGGTGCATTTATCCAGGGAGGAATAGCTGACAAGATCGTATATGAAAAGAACTTTGATTTCTTGCGAAAACCTATTGAATATGTTCAGGGCAAAGGTCTGATTGCAGGTACAGCGGCACATTCCATAATGGTTCCGAGAACATGCGTGGAGCAAGGTATCAGGCCCGACTTCTATATGAAGACCTTTCATCATAACAAATACTGGTCTGCAACACCTGTTGATCCGGCGAATACCGAATTACCTGTCGACGGTGATGACCATAATATGGCTCATGACAATATCTGGTGCGTTTCAGACAAGGAAACGGCTGATTTCTTCAAAGAAAATGAGACTCCATGGATTGCCTACAAAATACTTGCAGCAGGAGCAATTAAGCCTGAAGACGGCATCAGGTACGCTTTCCAGAACGGAGCAGATTTTGCCTGTGTTGGAATGTTTGATTTCCAGGTTATTGAAAATTCCAATTTAGCCTACGAAATTTTAAATTCCGATCTTAACAGGGAGAGACAATGGTACGCATAATCGTCTGTTAATTAATATTTTCCACAGAGAGCCATCTCTTTAGAAATTGCACCCCGCTCCCGGTTATTGCCTCGTGACCTCCCTCATGGAGGTCGATCTGGATTTTTTGAGGTATCCCAAGCTTCTCATAATGGGTTCTGGCAATGTTGAATTCATCAACGACCTGAGGCCAGTGAGCAATCCGGTCCTGCTTTCCATGCTGTATCAGCAGGGGACGCGGACATATTAGCGTTACCACATCATGGTCGGAGAATTCCGTAAGCCAGCTGCTGAAAAAAGCATGCTCCTCCTGTGTTTCCAGGAAGCAGGAATATCGGTCGTCGGGTATTGCCATCTTATTTCGGCGATGGTTAAACCATGCCGACACAACTCCCGCCCTTATACGCGGTTCAAGAGGCATCCAGAACATAGTGGCAAGGCCTCCAAGTGAAAGGCCCCACATGCCTACCCTGTCGGGGTCGATCCTTTCATCGGCAAGTACAATATCCAGGAGGTTCTGAATCCTTGACAGCTCAATACCGGGGAGACTGATATCAGCAAGACGACATAGGCGTTCAATCCTGTTCCGGCGCTCTATCGACCTGAGATTCATCGGCACAAGAATTGCAAAACCGGCATCTAGAAGTTCCTTTGCATAAGCATGATAATCGCCTCCCCTGAATGTGGTTTCAGGAGTGCTTCCAATTCCGTGCTGGACAATGACCAGAGGAAGTTTTTCAGCCTTTGGGCTGTTGGGAGGAAATGCAAGAATAGCCTGGGCACTGACCGGCCCAAGAGGCAATTCTATCCACTCAGCCTGAATCCCCTCAATGACATATTGTTTCTTCACCAATGACCCGCTTTTTCTCAACACAGGCTGCTTTACGACCTTTGATGCCCATCTGCCCCGGTTAGGCTCGACACTTCTTAGAAATGCGTCGATGCTGCTGTAATCCCTGTTCCAGGCAGAGGATGAACGTTCAGAGTATTGGTCTACCAGATATTCTTTCAAATAGCTCTCAAGCTGGGCAGCATATGAATCAGTGCGCTCAGTCTCAAATTTCTGCCATGCCGGATCGACCGCCTGTCCATTTACCCCAAGGAGAAAAACTGACAGAATAATTGCTGCCAGGCACATTCGTTTGGAATTCTTCATTTTCATCAATATTACAGTTTCCATGGTTTTCTGTATTCATAACCAAGCATCTTGTTTGCTTTCTTGTTGTTTGTAAAACGTTCTGCACTTGCATCCCAGCGCAGGCGTTCCCCTGTCAGAAGTGCTATGGTTGCAAGGTGGGCAAGACTGGTTGAGCGATGACCTTCTTCGAGGGGACAAAAAGGTTCCTTTCTCGATTTAATGCAATCAAGGAAGTTTCTGATATGGTTAGATGTGCTGTCACTATATTTCCCATTAGTCAGGTATGTATCATCTGATCTCATATCTACGACCTGATCTTCCAATAGTTTATCCCAGGTCTGGAACTGACCAGGCTTTCCGGCAACTATTTTGTAATCATTCTCGGCTGTAAGCAGTGTACCTTTTGTTCCGCGCATCTCAATGAATCCGTATGGAATAAAACTTCCCGAACTTCCTTCAAGAATGTTTATGTTCACGATTACTCCGGATGCAAATTCAAAGGTTGCCTGCATTGTATCGGGTATTGTCCGGTCATCATCGACTACATATTTCCCTCCTGTTGCAGTAACCGAAACAGGAGCAACCTCACCCAGCATCCATCTGATAAGATCGAGATAATGAACACCGTTGTTTGAAATCTGGTTTGCGTAATCTTCCCACCATCTGAACATATAGGGAGCGATATTAAACTGGTATGGCCGGTATGCCCTTGGTCCGAGCCAGGCATCCCAGTCGAAATCCGCAGGAGGATCCTCCGGCTTATTTCTGCCTATTCCTGTCGGAAACATATTCCCAACATGGCAGGCACTGGCAAATGTTATTTTACCGATCTTGCCTCCGGGTATTTCGTTTGCCAGATCCTGGAATGTCGGAGCAGCTCGCCTGTTCAATCCCACCGTGACGATCTGGTGGCTTTTCCTGCCGGCTTCCACCATTGCCCTGCCCTCTTCAATTGTTTTCGACAAGGGTTTTTCTATATAAACATCCTTTCCGGCCTCAATTGAGTGAATTGTCTGTAGAGCATGCCAGTGATCAGGAGAAGAAATACATATTGCATCAATACTCTTGTTTTCGAGCATCCTGCGGTAATCGCTGTACCTTTCCACCCGTGACTGAAAATTTTCACCCATTTTGGGGATCTGAAAAGGTCTGGTGCTGATGTACCTGGGATCTACCGTTGAAAAATCGCGTGTCACATATGGTTCATACACATCGCACAGCGCTGCAACTTCGCAATCTGCCATTTTCATGAATGTATGAAGCAGCTGGCTTCCCCTGTTTCCGGCACCGATAAAGCCAACCCTTATTTTCTCATTTGAGCCCGCAACCCGGTTATAGCTTGCAGCGCTTATACTTCTCGCACCCAAGGCTATCCCGGCAGTAACCATTGTAGTTCTCGCAATAAAGGATCGCCGGGTTGAGGTTTTTTTCTTGCTATTTCCCATAATAAAATGATTTATTCAGTTTAAGAATTAATTTATTTCCATTGACGTAAGATACCAACTGAACATACTAACACATACGAAGATCTGTTGATTTCCATAAACCAGGGGAGTAATTGATCTTCTACGCCCTCCTTTGGATTGCTGGAGTGAGGAAAACCAAATAGCATATTTCTGCGGTCCCTGACACTCATGTTAATAGAAGATCATCAATTATGGAAATCAGTATCACAGGTCCCTGATTTTGTATTTATCAATTAGTTTTGGCTTTGGCCTGATGACTGATATGTCAATCGTGTCGAATACTTCTCTTGCTGTTGTAATTCCTTCGCTTACGGGCTCTATTCTCACCTCGCCGTCATCCCAGATCGACTGTCCGGTAATTACGGGTGTAAACTTCATATCCTCAACTGCCTTTAATGATGAATTGAACAGCAGTGCAGGTTGCCCGTTACTGAATTCGTCCTCAGTAAATGTTTCAGGATCGAATTCAGGAAAGGCTTCGTTAAAATCACCTGCAAGATTCATCTCAATCCAGCAGATCCATTCTGATTCTGGCTCAACTTCCACTCTTATGGAAAAGTAATCATCCTTTGGGGTAGCTCCGGAAATTGCCATATCAGAAGGTTTAGCCGACCCTGGATTGTCGTTCCCGTTTTTTCTGAAAAGGTTATACCAGTATGGCAGGGCAACAGGAACGTTTGCTTTGCCTTCCCAGTCCCCGACAGCAACCCGGTGAGTCACGAAAACCGTTGTCAGCTCATGCGATTCAGGGTTTTCAAGCCATATGGCAAACTGAGGAGGTTCTGCAAACGTTGACAGATAAATCAGCTTCTTGTTCTGGTGAATATCCACCTGAATAAGGGTTCTTCCCCAGGTCCGGGCGATCAGAATACCTGCAATAATAACTACCAGGGACAATCCGGTAAAAAAAGATATAATCCCTGCCTTCAGGAGTTTTTTACTCACAGGGGCCATATCATACTATTTCAGGTATTTCATACCCTTGCCGGTAGCTTCCCTGTGATATCATGTTAGCCTCCTCCGAATTAGTGACCGACTCGGTGACAGGATCAAAATGAAGCTGTTTTTTCCCCGTGCGATATGAAAGGTTTGCAAGGTGTACAAGGGTTGCACTTTTATGCCCCTGTTCAATGTTTGAATTGGGCACTTTGCGGGTCCTGACGCAATTAATAAAATCCTGCTGATGGGCTTCGTCCGGAAAATACCCGTATTCCTGTGCAAGTATTTCAGAATTCCTGCCAAGCACCTGCCATCCTGCGCCATGCCTGCCAAGGTACATCATGCCCTCAGTTCCGTAAATTTCCATCCTGTCGCTGTTGAAAGGCCAGTCAGGGAACAGGTTCCCATATCTTATTTCAGGGGATGCCTTTGACATATAATCACCATAGATAGATGCTTCCACAGTCATCGGGAAGTCAGGAAAGTCGTATGTTATAGTTTGATTATCCGGTATTTCCCTGGAATCATCATACAAAACGCGGCCACCTGCACAATAAACAGATTCAGGATGATCAGGATCTCCCATAACCATCCGGGCAAGGTCAATAACATGGCAACAATCGGCCAGAGGAAGTCCGCAGGAATATGCCCACCATTCATTGTAACTCTTGTGACGGCTTACATTATAAGGTACCGTGGGTGCCGGTCCGAGCCACTGATCCCAGTCAAGACCGGACGGCACGTCGGTATCTTCCTTAAGTATCCATGGTTTATGGCCTGGCAGCATGCAATATGCTTTTATCAGTGCAATCTTTCCAAGTTTGCCGCTGAGTATGTAATCACGAGCCAGCATGTTGTATTGCCCACTCCTGTTCTGAAATCCGCACTGAATTATCCTTCCGTATTTTTCAGCAGCCTCAATCATCTTTCTTCCCTCATTTATATTGAGGGATATGTTCTTTTCAACATATACATCTTTTCCTGCCTGGCAGGCCCGGATTGTTGCCAGCGCATGCCAGTGCTCGGGAGTGCAGATCACAACAGCATCGACATCTTTATCTTCAAAAGAGTGCCTCATGTCATTAATGCGCTGTGGAATTGTTTTCTGCTTTTTTCCGAGTTCCTCGATCGCTCTTCCTCCTCTTTCCTCGTCAACCTCGCATACATATTTCACCTCAATACCTGGCACGCATTGCTGCATGCTGAGAATGACCTGAGTACCTCGTCCGCCGGCACCTATCAGTGCCAGAACCACTTTATCACTTGCACTTATCATCTTGTAATATTTTTATTTTTCTCTTTTCGATAAAAACCGTTCTGTAGGATCTAAAATATTGACTATCAACAATTATAGTGATTAAATCTTTTCCGGGACATGGTAATCTCCCCTGTAAGTATCCTTAAGGAGCTTATTTGCACTTTCATTATCGATGAACTGTTCATTTTTACCGTCAAAAAACAACTGTCTGTTACCGGTCCGGAATGATATGTTTGCCATGTGAGCCATCGAAGCGCTCATATGGCCCTGTTCCATGGTACTGTTTGGCTGCCTTCTGCTTCTGATACACTCAATAAAGTTCATCTGGTGTTCTTTATCAGAATGTATGCCGCCATGTTCAGCAACAAGTTCGGCTTTGGGACCAAAGACCTGCCAGCCTCCACCCTGCCTGCCCAGATACATCATTGCGTCAGAGCCATAGATCTCAATCCGGCATGAATTAGTCTTCCATTCCGGGAACCGATCAGGATCCATGCGTATATCATTGGGAGTTTTTGTCATGTAATTAGTTACGTTTCCGTTGTCGCATGTTACCGTAAACCTGCCATAATCATATGTTATGGATTGAAGTTCCGGTATTTCCTGCTCTGAATTCCAGACGTGATTACCTCCCCGGCAAAATACTGAAAGCGGGTGTCCGGGATCATTCATGACCATTCTTGTCAGGTCAAGCTGATGAACAGCATCATCCAGAAAACCGGGACAAAAATCATAGTAATAAACCCAGCCATCTATGATCTGTTGGCTGAAGGGGCGATATTTTGCAGGACCCAGCCAGGCATCCCAGTCTATTGTCTGGGGCACCGTTTCATCAGGTGGAGACATCCACTTTTTGCCGTTTAGAAGGTTATAAATCCGTATGTGCACCACCTGGCCAAGCTTACCGCTTTGAATGTAATCACGGGCTTCAAAATTATATGGACCGCTTCTGTTTTGAAATCCCACCTGGACTATTCTCCTGTATTTTCTGGCTGCTTCCGTCATTTTTCTTCCTTCCCAGATTGAGTGGCTCGGGCTTTTCTCAACATATACATCCTTTCCTGCCTGGCAAGCCCATATTGTTGCAAGTGCGTGCCAGTGATCAGGAGTAGAAATCCAGACAGCATCCACGTCACGGTCATCCAGCACCTCTCTCATATAACGTGTTGTGCCTGGTTTATAACCGAACTCCTTTTCGATTGCTTCAACTGTAGCAGAGGAATTAAGGTCGTTTACGTCGCAAACTGTTTTAATTTCAACATTCTGATCCTGGCGGCAGCAACTTATTATGGTGTCTCGGCCCCTTGAACCAGCGCCAATCAATGCAAGAACAACCTTATCGCTGGCACCTTTGCATGACTTGAGCATGCCTGAAGTGCCGAGGGCTATACCTGCTGTTCCAGCCAGGGTTTTTCCAAGGAATTCTCGTCGTCTCATTTCCGGTAATTATAAAATGTATAAATCAAGTATTATTGACTAAATATATGCAAAATTCCTTAAATCCTTCCCGTAATTAAAATTCCCACAAGGGATAATATCTAAGTAATAAATTATGTACCTAATCTGCAATTAATTCAATCCGATTTGTACATGCTTTTCTAAATTACTGAATATGAACAATGTTTTATTTCGATATTAACTTCGTGTCAGATTTATTTGCAGTCTGTAAGAGTTACTAAGATCAATTTATTATCAAATAAGATTCATCATCAGTCAGGAGCAATTGTTGGTTGATAAACATTGCCAAATGAGAATTATTTTTATTTAATAATGGGCTCACCCTCAGAAATCATTGTAACCTGAACCCGGACACTGGCATTGCCCGATCCCTCGCAGGTGAATGAAAGATCATTCTGTCCTTTTCTGAGATCTGGTATTTTCCCCTCAAATCTTATATTCTTCAGAACCTCTCCTTTCTGACCATATAAAGTGCAATCGCCTGATGAGTTCAATTCCAGGTACATCCCCGACTCCATTGTCACAGGAAATGAGATTGCAGCATCATTTATACTTAATGACGGATTACTTATACTCAAAGGAACAAGAGGTAAAGCTTTTACGTCACCAATAACACAACAAGCCGTATCTCCGGAAGGCAGGTTATTGAACCACATCTGCAACTTGTCAACACTCTCGAACTTCACAGTATTACGGTATGAATCATAAACATAGAATCCTGAATCGGGCCATATATAATTGCTGAATCCGGAAGATTCAATTTCAACAAGCTCAAAATACCTCCAACCGGTAAAATCTATCTTTACGAAATGATCCCCGCGGGCTCCGTGTGACAGGTGGCGAGGGCTTTCTATTCTAAGGTTAAGAAGCTGGCCCTTGCCATCACCCTTTACCCATACGCCAAGACCCTGATTATCCTTAAGATCCAGCCATGGATCGAAACGCTTTTCCATCTTTAGCCATAATCCTTCCTCTTTTCCCAATCCCTGTGAATATGCACTGAAGCTTCCTGCCCCTGCGGCTCCGCGAGGTATTTCATCAGAATCTTCAATTCTCCACGTTACACCCTGCGAACTTCCCTCGCAGGCAAATTCATCCGGATTCCTGAAATCAGCAAGAACCACTGCTGAAGGATCATTATACTTCCGTACCGACATCAGCAATTCTATCCTCATTTTCAATGGCTGGGTATAGAACTTATTCTCAACAGACCATTTTGAAGACTGATGTGAAACCCCTTCGACCTTGTGCTTCTGATACTCAACCGGCCTGAAATTCCATCTATCCCTGTCATCCCTGATCAGGGTAAACTCTTTTCCTGGCTGGCGAAGCCGGAGTCGCACCGAATCGCTGAAATAGCCTGTCAGCCTCAATTCCTCGTATTGCCTCATGATATCCACAAGCCTTCCGAATAGCGGATTGTCGATTAAGGTCTTCTGATCAACACCACCAAGCATTGACACTCCGGCGTTGTTCCCAAGCATCTTGCAGCACAGGTATTCAACATCATCCGTGAAGGTAGGTTCTACCTGAGGCGGATTCCAGGTCTGGTTCCCCCACCATCCAAGATGCAAAGGAAGAAGAAGACCTCCGTTTTCAATGCCTGCATATTTTTCAATGACCGGTGTATGGCCTCTCCAGAGCCCATGCTCATATTCATTGGACTTAATTTCCGGGGTGAGAAACAATCGGGGTGATTTTATGGCTGCCGCATGTATGTCAATGAACCTTTTGTAACCCCTGACAGGTCTGTCCCATGCCTGCCACCTTGACCGGTAATGCCACCAGTGATGTGACATTGAGCTCATTTCCATGCCAACAGGTTTCCTGAGACGCCTTGCAACTTCAAAAATGAACTTGGTGCCGTAATACCAGAAATTCTCCTCCCCTCCAAGAATATCACTTCCATCAATGGCATCGAAGTAAATGCCGTCGAAATTGCAGTCGCTTACAATTTTTGCTGTTCGTGCTGCTATTGAATCAAAGAGTGCTGATTCAGGATCCGGTACAAACCGGCCAAACATCTCCCTGAGGTGGTGAACCTCCTCTCCCTTCTCATGGGGGTAGATTACCGTGTTGCATGCTCCCCTCCTGCATCCGGTAAATTTATACGGAGGATCAGCACTAACGCCTTTGAATTCAATTATTTCATTGCCTATCCTGAGTGACAGGCTATTGCGGACAAAGAAGCCGGTAGTGACAGAAATATCGTTTGTTGGCTCATTTACCACGATCTCAGTGTCTCCTTCCCTGACTGGCCTGGCAAGGGTAAAAGACCTGAAACTTCCAAGATCTTCGCCGGGAACAGGTGTTACATATGGAGAATTCTTATCGATAAAAAAGGCGTAAGTATGAAATATTGATGATATGCCGGCTTCATGCAGGCGGCTGTTGATCCTTTCAAAGGTTTTCCATCCTTCCGGCCACTTTTGTTCATTTAGCTCAAAATCACCAAATCTGAAAAAATCCCCTCCTCCGTGATTATCAATCTGGGTAAATCCCAGATTATGGCACATTTTTATCCATTCTTCAATAGTTTCTTCGGTCAGAGTGCCAAAATTCATCAGATAGGATCCATATCCTTCCCTTGAGGTCAGTGCCCATGCACCTCCTTTGTCTGAGAATGGTATTTCTTCTGCGATGGAAACGATTTCACGAACGTACCGGAGCATATTATCCGGCTCTGTCCCTATCAGTGTTACTGAAGCTCCTTCCAATCCGAATTCTGAATATGCTGCAGCCCAGAGATGACTCTGGAGTGGTGGCAGTTGCCGTACATGTGTGTATAAATTCATTGAAAGAGCACACGCTGAAAAAGGCTCATAAGGCATCCCTTCAAGGCTCAGTGGAATATTCATAAAGACAAGTGATTCAGGATCGCCCTCAACCTTGACAACTGTAAAGTTCAATGAGTTTCTGGTTTTTTTAAGAAGGATGTCGGCCATTATACCAGATCCGGGAAATTCAAGCAGTAAATGCTTGCCATTTAATGATACTGATGTTACATTCTCCTTAATTCCGTCTTTAACGATATATGCACACCATGAATCACTGCCATGATCAAAATAATCATTACCGGTCGACCTGTCAATGAACCACACATTCTTTCCCTGCGGGCTTATCTTATAGCTGAAGATCCTGTTCCCAATTACAATGCTGTCATCCGAATTGAGCGAACAACCATGGAAAAAGAGCACAGGGTACAGGATAAGGCTGATTATAATGAGCTTCATCTGCAAATTGGCATTCCTGTTTAAAAATATCATTTGTTGCAATAATGAGTTATTCGGGATCCCAGCAGGTACAGTGGCTTTTCCGGGCTGTTAAGCCCGGTTCTCTCCAAAAAGCTTCGGGGCAAACGAGCATAAATACAAAATACCTCATCACGAATCGAAGAATCTTCGCGGCAAACTGCAGGATTTTCAATTTCATAACGGTTAAGAACATTGACAGTACATGTAAAGCTGCAGGCATAAGTTTCAGAATTCTGCGATGTTCCCTGATCTGCTTTTGCTTTGATCAATTTCTAAAATTGTGCCGGCAATATGCCTGGTTCCGTTATCCTTATTGAAATAATATGTCACCATCACGTGTTTTTTATCCAGCAATACCGGCCATGTGTAACCTATATCGGCATTGCCGCCATCATCCCTGATAATTATCTCAGGCGCGGAAGCAAAATCCGTGCATTCAGGATTCAGGATGCGTGCCCGGATGCCATAGGGTTTATGACGATAGCCGTAGGTGAGCAAAACCCTTTTATCTGGCAGCCTCAGGGCGTTAAGAGGATGTCCCTGAAATCCCATCTTTTCCCATGGCCCAAATGATCTGCCTCCATCTGTCGATCGTGCTATGCATGCCTGGTCGTCGAGATTTGCCGTCCGCATAAAGACAACCAGGTCGCCGCGGGGCGTTTCATAGACGGAACTTTCATTGAATGAGGCAGTTTCATCCTTTGCCACCTGGCTTAAATACTTCCATGTAGTTCCCTTATCGTCAGAACAAATAAGGTGGGTTGACGTAATTGATTGCGATTCGGAATGCCCGGCTGCAACAACCCAGTAAATCCTTCCGGTCTCGGATTCAAACAAAGCACCCCTGTTATAGGCGGGCAAAGGAACGCCGACAGCATTAAAATGGACTTCCGGCTCAATATTAGGAGGGTAAAGCGGGCCTTCCCATTTCTTGCCGCCGTCATTTGATCTTAGAATATAACCTCCCAGAAATACAAAATCCCCTGCTACTGAAAAAGGTTTTTTCATATTTGCTTTCCCATCGGAGCGGACAAATGCCCATCCATAACTTGTGCACAGCAAAGTTTTATCACGTAACTGAATGAGGCATGGATCCTGGGATCCGCCTAAAGGATGTGCATAAATAAGTTCAGGTTCCCTGGTCCATGTTTCACCGTCATGCGATCTAACAAGCACGAGATAACTATTGGCATCTGTGTGAGTGTAATTCTCCTCCATGAAAATGGTCCTGGAAGGAGCTCTTCGGAATGCAACGATAATTTCACCTGAACGGCGCCTGATAACTGAAGGGAAAGCAGCATAATAATCAGGATCGCTATAGATAATGACGTCCTTAAGCTTTTTTACACCTGATGGTTGCTGCGCAGCACAATAATCCCGAACCATAAACGTCATGCCAGCCAGCAAAAGAGTTTTAATCAATAAAGAGTTCATCAAAAGTATTTGATCGAAAGTGAATTTACTCCTGCCTGAAAGGATTTGGTATGCTGAAGAGATCCGTTACAACTTTGCCATCTCTTTCAACCCTGCCCATACTATATACCGTTCCATCACTTCCCACTGCAATGGAGTTGACATACAGAGGCCTTTGTCCGTCGGGATAAAATACCGCTCCGTGATCAAGGTAAAGGCCGGTATTAATATCATAAGTGATAAGGTGGAGGTCTTCAAGTCCTTTTGCTTCACCCCTTGCAGTGCTGGACGCACCCATCACGCGCTTTCCGTCAATGTATATCGGAGCTCCGGTAAGATAATAGATTGTGTGCCTGTCGGGACCAAGGATGAAGCCAAGATATCCGTAACTGAACTGATCATTCATGCCGCTAAGCTTTGATGGAATTGAAGTAAGCCTCTCGAGCACCTCAATACGAGGTACCGAAGGGTCAAACCTGAACAGGTAACCTGAATTTCCGTGCACGCCATATATCTTTTTCTCCGGAGCATACCAGAATACCTGCCTCCAGTTGTAAGCCATGCTGCCTGCTGTAAAAATATCGTATGTGCCGAAATAGTCCTTCCTCATATCTTCTCCTTCTATGGTTTCAACTTCATCCTGACCTACCCTCAGGCGCTTGATCCTGCCTTCGGCATCGGTAAGATATATAGTACCATCATCAGGATTAACCGCTATTGAACGGCATATGACACGAAACTTTTCACCCTTGCCATCTTCACCCTCACCGGTAAAGGGCCCCAGATTCTTCATTTCCCTGGTAGCGACATTATAGCGGAAAAGGTAACCTACAGGCCAGGTCAGTCCATAGATAAGACCGCGAACAGTATCCATGCTCATGGTAAGTATTCCCTCATTGTTTGGGGCCAGGCCAAGGTCCTCTGTTTTTCTTGTGGCCATATCAAAAGCGAGTAAATGACCTCCCCTGTAGGGACCATATCCGTCTTTGGGTAATCCGGGCTTTTCCATTCCGTCAATAATACTATAATAACCCAGGTGAGTTGAGAAGTATAGCTTCCCATCCATTTCATAAAACTTAACATGGCTTTTTCCCTGAGCCACAACTTTCATATCTTTCTCTCCACAAAGTTCAGTAAGGTCACCAAGGTGCTCTATGTTGCCGGTAAGTGGATCAAAACAGTAAAACTGCCCCCCAAGGTCTATCTGCTCAGAACATAGTACATAGTATATTTTCCCGTCACTAGCTGAAGAAAGCCCGTTATATGTATCATGTGAGTAATCAAATCCGGAATTATATATTGTGGCAGTTATGCTGGCATCCGGAGTCGACTCAGGTTTGCTTTCAGGCTGTTTTGAATGTTGCTGGTTACATCCTGATGTCATCAGGCATAAAATAAAATAGATTGTAATGAGATTTCTGATTTTCATAAAATTTAGGTTTTAATGTAATTATTAGATTCTGCCTATCCCTGGCAGAAATCTGTCTGTTCAATTAAAAAGAGATGCCTGTTGCCTTAAATATTCCTGATCTTGTCGGCGTTCCTGTAGATCCTCTCAATAGCATTAGCTATGTCATCCATATCTTCTTTCTCAGCTATAAGAAGGTTATGGAAGAACCAAACGGCCTCCTCACAAAGCTGGTCATTGGCCGGACACTGGTTTCTTTCCATGTACCGGTCATAATCAAGCATCTCGGGAGGATACATCAGCTTAAAATTCTTGGTTGACATAACATGCTTCAAATATGGCATCCTGTTAAGAGGAGTATAGCCGCTCATTGCCGGGATACCCTCTGCATCAAGAGCTTTAAAGAATAAAGAGCGCGGCAATCCCTTAAACTCTTCTTTCTTATACCGGAATGGGAAAAGGTGGAAGGCTGCCCTGGTAACTTTGTTGTTCAGCTTGTAAGGTAAAATTCCCGGGATATTTTTGATCTTTGACCTCAGGTATGCAGCATTTTCATTACGCTTAGTTGTCTGTTCCTCAAGCCTCTTAAGCTGGGCAAGACCTATTGCAGCCTGGTATTCTGTGATTCTAAGCTTGGTACCAGCCATCATGGTTCCTGAACTAACATCTCCTACCATTGAACCATATGGATTTCCATAATTGTGATATGAATAGCACCGGTCCATAAATTCATCATCATCACTGACTATTGCCCCGCATTCCCCAACAGGTATGTTCTTGGAATTCTGGAAACTGAAACAACCGGCGTTGCCGAAAGTTCCCATCTTCTTATGGTCGATTTCCGCAAGCCATGCCTGGCAGGCATCTTCCACAACTATCAGATTATGCTTCCTTGCTATTGCCATAATCTTTATCATATCAGCAGGCAGGCCAAGGATGTGGACAGGCAAAATTGCTTTTGTTCTTTCAGTGATTTTGGCTTCTATCTTATCAGCATCTATCTGAAATGTTTCAGGATCCGTATCTACAAAAACAGGCATTGCACCTGTCTGCAGTATGGCAATAACAGTTGCAATAAATGTATATGGGGGAACTAGTACTTCATCTCCGCCTCCAATACCCTGCTGAACCAGAGCAGTAATAAGTGCGTTCGTTCCGTTGACAACCGCAAGGCACCGTTTTGAGCCTATCGTTTCAGCCCATTTTTTTTCGAATTCCGACACAACCCCTGCCCTGGACCAGACACCGCTCCTTAGAACTTTAATTACTTGTTCTTCATCAGCAGACTGATCCCACATAGGCCAGGCAGGCCATTCTTTCGTCCTGATCTTTTGTCCGCCGAGAATTGCAGGAGTGCCTGTATCAGCAGAGCAGTTAACAAGAATGGTTGGAGCAACACTCATTGCTACAGCTGCACCAACGCCGGCAACTGTATTCTGTTTCACAAACTCCCGTCTGGAATAATTCCTTTTGTTTTTCATGATCAACTTTTAATAGATATTATTTTTTAGCTACTATCTTTACATTATATCAATTTCCGGAAGAATAACTGAAGGAATTTCAAGATATAAAAATCATAATAAAGATAAAAAGATTTGTTCATTTGTTCCTGTTAAGATTTCCGAATAATGATTACTTCCCAGAAAAAGATCTTAAAACTGGCATATTTGCTTCTGTTGTCTTCCTTCTGCCTTCCGGTTTGCATTTTCGGACAGTCAGCAGGCAGGTCTGATAAAATTCCCGACTGGAAAGATCTTTCACATTATTTCAAACCTCCGGCTGAATACGAGGGTAAAACAGGAGATTACAGGTCGCCGCTTCTATTTTCAGACGGAAGGGTTGTCAGGAATGCGAAAGAGTGGAAAATCCGAAGGAAGGAAATTTTGTCCTACTGGACTGAAAAAATGGGGGCCTGGCCGGCTTATATAAGAAAACAGAAAATAGAGTATCTGGATACCCTGGTAAGGGATGAGGGATTGACACAGTATATAATCAGATTCAGCTGGCTTCCAGGGCAAAAGACCAATGCTTACCTTCTTGTTCCTGACATACCTGGCAGAAAACCTGCTGTAATAACTGTTTTTTATGAACCGGAAACTGCAGCTGGAATCGGAGGAAAGGAATATCGCGATTTTGCGTATCAGCTTGCCAGAAGAGGGTTTATCACACTGTCCATAGGAACCACTGAAACAACAAATTCAAAAACCTACTCGCTTTATTATCCAGGGGTAAACAGTTCCAGCATTCAGCCACTGTCAGTTCTGGCCTATGCAGCTGCAAATTCGTGGTTCCTGCTGTCACGCTTTCCTGAAGCAGATCCTGACAGAATAGGTATCATGGGACACTCGTACGGGGGCAAATGGGCTATGTTTGCATCATGCATGTTTGACAAATTTGCCTGTGCAGTCTGGTCTGATCCAGGAATAGTTTTTGATGAGACACGTCCGAACGTTAACTACTGGGAGCCCTGGTATCTTGGGTATTACCCTCCGCCATGGAGCAACACATGGAGAAAAGAGGGACTTGTTGAAAATGCACGAGGCGTCTATCCGGATTTGATAAAGGAAAATCACGACCTCCATGAATTACATGCCTTGATGGCACCCAGGCCATTCCTTGTTTCCGGCGGTTCCGAAGATACCCCCAAACGATGGCTCCCCCTCAATCATTCAGTAGCAGTGAACAGTCTGCTTGGTTATGAGAACCGGGTGGCCATGACCAATCGCCCTGATCATTCCCCAAATGCAGAATCTAACGAACAGATATATAAGTTTTTCGAGTATTACCTCATAAAACCGGGAGAGCGATTGCGTAAAAGCAAACCCGGGATTCAGCGAAAATAAAAGGAAAAAACTGTATTCCGAAGAAATATTCCTGCTGGCATGCTAAAGGAATATCCTGATCAGGTTCTCGCTCGAAGAGCAACAGTAAATACGAAAAAGAAAATTGATCCAATGAAAAAAATTGCAGTTATTGGCTTTGGTTTTATGGGACTTACACACACCCTTAATATCCTCAGGAATAAGGATCTTGAATTGGCTGCCATTGTTGACAGAAATCCCGGACTTATAGAAAAATCAATTGGAGAAAAGGGGGGGAACATTGCCACAGGAAGCATAGATGTCAGCTTATTAAAGGATATAAGCAAATATTCCACGATCAGGGAGTGTTTAGATAATGAAAACATAGATGCATTATGTATTTGTGTACCAACAGCTTTTCACTATGAAACAGCACTTGAGGCATTGTTGGCCGGAAAGCATGTTTTCATCGAAAAACCGTTATGCCTGGATATAAATCAGGCCCGGAAGCTGATTGACCTGGCCAAAGAGAAGAGCAGGATACTGATGACCGGCCATGTTGTAAGATTTATGCCACCATACCAGAAATTAAAAAAATGGATTGACTCAGGGGAGTTTGGTGATCTCAGGTTTTTGTCACTTAGCCGTTTCTCAGGCCATCCCGCCTGGGGTCAATGGAAAGACAGGGAAGTGGCTGATAACTCAGGAGGTGCACTTTTCGATCTCGTTATTCACGATATAGATTTTGCAGCTTACCTCCTGGGATCACCTGACAACATAGAAAGCACCTGCCTTCCGGGATACATCAGCAGATATGATTACATAAGCGCAATATGGAGCTATAACGAAAAGAATGCAAAGGTCAGCATAGAAGGAGGAAATACATTCCATGCTAGTTTCCCGTTTCAGGCAGGTTATATGGCTAACTTTGAGAAAGCCAGCATACTTTATACAACAATGAAAGGGGACCTCATTCAGATATCTGATGATGATACGCTAAATGAAACTGAGGCTGGTGACGCTGTTGAAGGATATTACAACGAAATAGCTTGTTTCTCGAAGTGTATCGAAAACAACATCCAGCCTGAGGAATGCTCCCCTGAATCGTCGCTGGAATCTGTTGAATTATGTTACAAACACATTAAAATATAATTGTTATGAAAAACGAACTAGCCGTTAATGGCGGACCCAAAACCGTTGACAGGAATTTTCCCTGGCCGGTTTTCGATGAAACAGATGTAAATGCCATCATTGATGTAGTTAGAAGCGGTCAATGGGGTAATCCCGACTGCGGGGACAGCGTAAAGTCATTTGAAGATGAATTTGCAGAATTTTGCGGAACAAAATACGCACTTGCCTGCGTCAATGGATCTGTAGCTCTCCGGCTTGCGCTTATTGCCTGCGGAGTAAAACCAGGTGACGAGGTCATAATAACACCATATACTTTTATTGCTACATCATCCATCGTACTGGAGGCCAATTGCGTCCCCGTTTTTGCAGATATTGACCCACGTACCTACAATATTGATCCTGAGCAAATTGAGAAATCAATAACCAAAAGAACAAAAGCCATAATTCCTGTTCATTTTGCCGGACAAGCCTGCGACATGGATAAAATCATGGAGATTGCGAAAAAACATAATATAAGGGTAATTGAAGATGCATGTCACGGACATGGAGCGGAATACAAAGGCAGGAAATTGGGAAGCATCGGCGATGCAGGATGTTTCAGCTTCCAGTCATCGAAGAATCTTACATGCGGGGAAGGAGGAATGATAATAACAAATGACGAAGCACTTTATGATATGATGAATTCACTTCGCAACGTTGGCAGGGTGAAGGGAGGTCAATGGTATGAGCATCATTACCTGGGTTGTAACTATCGCATAACCCAACTGCAGACAGCATTGCTAAGAACCCAGTTAAAAAGGCTGGATGAGCAGACCCGCCTCCGCCATCAGAACGGCACTTATCTGAATTCACTTCTTGAGAAAATTGAAGGCATAAAACCTCTGGAAAGGGGACTGGGAGAAACACTTCACAGCTATCATATTTATATCTTCCGGTATGACAAGACCAAGTTTAACGGCCTTCCCAAATCGGAATTTGCAAGATTTCTCGCTGCAGAAGGAGTGCCATGCTTTATGGGTTATCCCAATCCACTCTATAAGCAGCCGTTGTTCCAGAAGAAGAATTTCATGTGTTATGCTATTCCTGATCATGTCGACTACACAAATGTGTGCTGTCCTGTTGCTGAAAAGGCATGCTACGAAGAGGCTGTGTGGATAATGCAGAATGCAATGCTGGGAACAAAAGATGATATGGAATTGTTTGCCAGCGCAATCAGAAAGATCCAGAAGGCAGCCAGTTCTTAAGATCTCTCCGGACAGTGACCGGATAAATCTATCATAGATGCTGAATTGGAATACCTTTCCGGAATAACTGTTTTACCGGGTAATAGTTCTTTTGGTGCGTACTTTATGTCCGGATGCTGCATAATACAGCACATATAGATAAATGGGGATTACTATCCAGTATGCGATTTTAGCATTTGCAACATCAGCAATGCGGCCATAGAGAAGCGGCAGAACCGCGGCTCCTGATATAGCCATTACCATCATCGAAGATCCTGCTTTTGTGAACCTCCCAAGTCCTGAGATGGCCAGCGGCCATATTGAAGGCCACATAAGTGAGTTTGCCAGACCAAGCAAGGCAATGAACATCACTGAAGCAAAGCCATTTGTTGCCTGGGCAAGCAAGGCAAATGTCACTCCAAGAATTGCTGAGATTATGAGTGCATTTTTTTGCTGAAGATATTTCGGAATGCAGATTATTCCAATAACATAACCAACAAGCATTCCAAAGATTGTGAAGGATGAAAAGAATTTTGAAGTGGCTATTGGTATATCCAGAAATACGCCATAGCTAATAATAGTGTTGCCTGCAATGACCTCTACACCGGTATAGAGAAATATTGACAGGACTCCGAGCAAAAGATGGGGAAACTGAAAGATGCTGGTTTTAGCCGTACTTCCTTCATCAGCTATTGCGTTCTCCTCTTCAGCATTTATGTCCGGAAGATTTGAAAAATAAAGAAACAAAGCCAGCAGCAACAATGAGATCATTATGAGCAGATAAGGAACAATGACCCTTGCGGCAAGTGCATTCAGTTCCATATTCTTTTGATCTGCAGTCATAGTCGAAATATTCCTGACTATATCGTCAGCTCCCTTTAATGTTACAAATCCCAGTATTGCAGGAGCTATTACTCCGGCAACACCATTACAGATGCCCATAATGCTTATTCGCCTGGCTGCACTCTCAATGGGACCGATGATCGTAACATAAGGATTAGAAGCAGTCTGCAGAAGTGCCATACCTGCGCCCTGAATAAAGAGTCCTGTCAGGAACAGTCCGTATGTTCTGGTAAGAGCAGCCGGAACAAAGATTACTGATCCGACGGCCATGATTATCAAACCTGTCACCATCCCCTTTTTATAGCCGGTATATTCGAGCAACCACCCGGAAGGCACTGACATGAAAAAATAAGCTATGTAAAAGGAAAATGCCACCAGGTATGACTGGAAATTATTCAGCTCGCAGGCTATCTTAAGGTATGGTACAAGTACTGCACTGAGCCAGGTTACAAAACCGAAAACAAAAAATAAAGCACCGATTATTACAATAGGACTTGAGACGGAACTATAAGCTCGTTTTAAAAAGCCATCACCGGAATTTTGCATGTTATAATTTTATATGAGTTCATTTCAGACTTTGCCTGCCTGGATTATTATGAATTGACTGATCGGAAGCTGCCTTTTGCTGTCGATTCTACCGCTTCAACTTTGCAACCTTATCCATTATGATTTCGTATACATTGACCGGGAACACTGCAGGCATAGCATACCAGAAAAATGAATCAAGCCCCTCGTAATTACGGGCTTCTATATGCAAAGACGTTGGCAGGTAGCTTGATACGTCATTCGTATAGCCAGCCACCGAGACAATCTTGTCAGGCCATAGTTCTTTAACTCCAAACCCGTAACTGGTTGTTGTCTCTCTCGAGAATCCAACAAGTTTCCAGTTTCCAATGTTAATAGTATGCAGATATACCGGAAGGGTGCCTGGCATAGTACCGTCTGCATAGTATTTGAGCATCAGGTCGCTCCATTTGACATTCTTCTCGGAATAAATTTCACCCGGGCGGGTGCTGTTTTCCTCCCTGTATCTTATGATCTCCTCCCTGGTCCAGGGTGTGATTGGAATATTGATGGTGTCGAGGGAATAAGAAATGCCTCCCCTGAGTTCAGTCATTGGTCTGCTGATAACTGCTATTACTTCATTTGCAAGTTTTTCGCCCGTTATGTATTCGCCGTCGTCTCTGGGATTGATATCTCCGGCTGTTCCCTGAAGAAACAGCGAATTGGAGGTCCCTGTCCTTTCTTCCACCAGCTTGCGGGCAACACCGGGATAGTTTGCACTTATCGTGTAATGCAGGGTTCCAGCAGTGCTGAATACAGGATGGCATGCAGCCAGGAACAGGTAGCTCTCTGAACTGTCTCCCAGATATTTTATCTTTAAAACATCAACAGAATTATCATAAAGTTCAGGATGATCTTTAAGACTCCTGTTATAGCCTATGTCTGTCGCTCCCCTTCCGAAACAGAGCCGGGCCGGGATCATCCGCGAAATAGCTTCGCCAACGGCATCCAGAATACCATTCCATAATGTGGAATAAAGATAAACACTGTCGGGGCGCTGATTTGCTTCCTGCCATGTCAGCCAGTCCTGAGATACCGGTGCAAAATGTGTGTGCGAGGAATTAATGAATACAGCCCCGGGAGGTAGTTTATGCCTCTCGCCTATCGTTTTTTTCAGCAATCCGGTATAGGTATCATTAAGACCGCATATATCGGCATTTATTATAACAACGGTTTTTTCACCGTCACCTATTGCCAGGGCTCTTGCCGTCAGATTGCCTTCACTCCTGTGTTCGCCTTCATAAAGGACTCCTTCCCTGCTTATTCCGTATATGGTGTTGCCGGCAATAGTAATCATTCCAATGTCTTCCTTTATGGTATGATCATTCCTGTAAGCTGCCTTCAGCCATAATATCTCCTTGCGGGAAGGATCACACTGATACATGACGCCATCGCCTGTTATGGCGAACAACTTCATGCTGTTGGCGGCTATGCTGATAATCCCGTCAACAGATTCGAGCGATTTCCATTCCGGCGCCTTAAGTGACAGATCAGTCTGCCATATAATCCCTTTCTGATCCAGTGCAAACAATCTGTTACCTGAAGATGCCAGAGATACAGCATGCTTTTCAGGTATCTTCAATTTTCTCCATCTGGCTTTTCTGTTTGCATCTGTCACAAGGAAGCTGCCACTACTGTTTACTGCGTATATTTTTTGATTCAGAGCTGTTAATGCTCTAATGTCTTCGGCATCTCCAGCCTTTATCCAGTGCGGGGTAGTTCCGCTGAAATGTTTATATAGCAATTCATTTTTTGCAACAGCAATCAGCTTATCCTGCAATCCTCCAAATGTTTTTAATTCGGGCATCTGCTCCAGCTTCTTCCATTGAAGAGTAAAGCGCCCATCACGAGGTGCTCCATACCCGCCAAGATGAAGCGAGATCAGAGATTTATCAGGCTCGATGCTAACCTGGGAAGTTCCTGCCCTGAACTCTGCCTGGGCGTTTAGAACAACCGGTGCAAGCAACCATATTATCAACCGGAAATATTTTATCCTGATCATGTATTATAAGTATTAAAATTTCACTTGCCTTCTGTTTCATTTTCACCTTTAACATAACCGAAATTGGCCAATATGCCTCCGTCAACATAAAGAATATGCCCGTTAACGAAATCACTTGCTGCGGAAGCCAGAAATAACGCTGCATTAGCCACATCTTCAGGGCTTCCCCATCTCCCTGCCGGTGTGCGCGTCATGACAAGCTCGTTGAAAGGATGATTATTTTCACGCAGTGGAGCTGTTTGCGATGTGGCAATGTAACCGGGGCCTATCCCGTTTATCTGTATGTTGTATTTAGCCCATTCACAGGTCATGTTTCTGGTAAGAAGGGCAAGCCCTCCCTTGGCTGATGCGTATGCTGATACCGTATTGCGTCCGTATACGCTCATCATTGAGCACATGTTAATTATCTTCCCCTTTCTTTTTCTTATCATTCCTGGCACCACCCTTTTTGAAACAATAAGAGGAGCTACAAGGTCAACATCAAGAACCTGCCTGAAGCTTTCAACACTCATATCAAGTATCGGAATTCGTTTTATAATTCCGGCATTGTTAACAAGAATATCGACCTGTCCTGTTTCTTTTTCAATAAGAGTGATTCCTTTGTCAGTATCTTCCTCGGAAGTGACATCAAAATTCAGAACAAATACTTCGAGACCATCATTGTTGTATGCTTCAGTACATAAAGAAAGCTTTTCCTCATTGATATCATTTACGCATACCCTTGCGCCTGCCCTTGCCAGCAGTTTTCCGATTGCCAGTCCGATTCCATGCGTGCCACCTGTTATCAGGGCAATTTTTCCTGTAAGGTCAAATAACTCATTCATTTAATTATTGATTATCGTTTTGCTCAGCTTTTTACCTGAATTCTTATGAATTCAGGACATTTCCTCATATGTCTGCCGGTAATATATAATAGAATATGGCAACCGGTTACTTAAGGGTGTCGGGATAACGGATATCCATATCGCCATAATCAAGATTCTCACCTGCCATACCCCAGATAAATATATAATTAGAAGTACCGGCTGCACTGTGAATACTCCATGAGGGAGAAAGAACTGCCTGCTCGTTATTCATCCAGATATGCCTGGTTTCATCAGGATCCCCCATGAAATGGCAAACCGCCTGTTTATCTGGCACCTGGAAATAAAAATAAGCCTCCATTCTCCGGTCATGCGTATGAACAGGCATAGTATTCCATACACTGCCCGGTTTCAGCTCGGTCATACCCATCTGAAGCTGGCAGGTTTCAACAACACTGTTAATCAGAAGCTTATTTATAATCCTGTGATTTGATGCTTCAGGACTTCCCATCTCAACAACTTCAGCTTCATTGACAGTTACCTTTTTCGAAGGATACTTGCGATGAGCCGGAGCGGAATTGATATAGAGTTTTGCAGGATTCAACGGATCAGCAGATCTGAATGTCACTCCTTTTGTATCTCTTCCCAGGTAAAGGGCTTCCTTGAAGGATATATCATAAGTAACTCCATCAGCGGTAATGACTGCACTGCCACCCACATTAATTATTCCCATTTCTCTCCTGTCGAGGAAATTCTCAGATTTGAGTTCTTCAGGAGAAGTGAGGTCAAGTGTCCTTGTAACCGGCATGGCACCTCCAACCATGTACCTGTCAAACATCGAATATACAAGGGTGATCCCGTCTTTTTCAAAAAGTGACTCAATCAGGAATTCCTTCCTTATTTTCCGGGTATCATAACTTTTGAAATCTTCCGGATGAACAGCATAACGTAACTCAATTTTCATCTTTAAGAATTTTTTTTTACGTATTGAAAACTAATCCAGCCCCTGGAGGGTTCCTGGCCTCATTGTGATATCGGTTCACCGGAATCCTTACACATTTGAAGTAATCTGATGAGGTCCGGTGGTCAGGTAAAACAAAACAGCCTCACGGTGTTCTCTACAGGTGAACGCGAAAAGGCTTTAGTGATCTCAAATGTACAATCTTTGAATGAAAAGACAACCAATTAACTTTGCCATACCTTCAAATAACATTTCGCTTTGTGAATTAATTATGCATTTAGCACCTGTGCTTATGTTAATTACTACAGAGCGGATGATCGGGATCATTAGTCCTGCCAGCCAATATTCCGGGAAGCGCTATCCCGAAATTATAAAACAGGGAACTGATTTTCGACGAAGTGGTCAATTTATTTGCTATTTTTAGTTGTTCATTTGTTTATTTATCTGACATGAAATCATTTATCAATGAGGATTTTCTTCTCTGCAACCAGACTGCAAAAAGGCTATACCATCAGTATTCTGAAAATCAACCGATAATAGATTTTCATTGCCATTTGTCTCCCGCCATGATTGATGAGGACCGGCGTTTTAACAATATTGCAGAAGCATGGCTGGAAGGGGATCATTACAAGTGGCGCGCAATGAGGATCAATGGCATAAATGAACGATATTGCACAGGGGAAGCTCCGCCTGAGGAAAAATTCCGGAAATGGGCCGGAACAGTCCCCGCAACTATAGGGAATCCCCTGTTTCACTGGACCCATCTTGAGCTTGCCAGGTACTTTGACATTTATGAATTATTATCGTCATCAAATGCGGAGAAAATCTACCGCGAGGCTTCTTCTCTGCTTCAGACTAACGAATACAGCATACGCTCTCTTTTAAGGAAAATGAAAGTTGAAGTAATATGCACAACTGACGATCCGGCAGATAATCTTGAACACCACAGGAATCTTAAAGCTTCATTCGAGACCGCTGTCATCCCAACTTTCAGGCCTGACAATGTCCTGAAAATTGAAGACCCAAACAGATTTCTGGCGTATATTGAAAAGCTCGAAGCAGCCTGCAACATGTCAATATCAGGGTTTAGCACCCTTATTGATGCCCTTGACAAAAGGCATTTGTTTTTTCATGAGACGGGTGCCCGCCTGTCAGACCATGGACTCGACAGATTCTATTATGCACCAGCTACAGATAATGAAACTGACAGGATATTCAGGAAGCTTCTGGGGAAAACAGAAGTTACAGCTGAGGAAACAGAAAAGTACCGGACTGCCGTTATGCTGGAGCTATGCAGGATGAACCATAAAAGAGGCTGGACACAACAGTTTCATGTCGGAGCAATGAGGAACAACAATACCAGAATGTTCCGGCTGATGGGCCCCGACACCGGATGGGACTCTATTGGAGTTGCCCAGGATGCCTTTAAGATGTCGCGCTTTATTGATTGCCTGGATGAGGAAGATAAGCTTGCAAAAACAATTCTTTACAATTTAAATCCTGCCGACAACGAGATGATGATCACCATGACAGGCAATTTCAACGACGGGACCATACCGGCAAAAGTCCAGTACGGAGCTGCCTGGTGGTTTCTCGACCAGAAAAACGGCATGGAAAAACACCTCAGGGACCTGTCTGCAATGGGCCTGCTCAGAAGGTTTGCAGGAATGGTGACGGATTCGAGGAGCTTTCTGTCCTATCCCAGGCATGAATACTTCAGACGGATACTGTGCAACTTCATCGGGGAAGAAATTGAAAAGGGAACAATTCCTGATGACAATGAGCTTGTCGGTCAACTGATTGAAGGAATATCATATAAGAATGCAAAGAACTATTTTGGATTCAAAAGATAAGTGTTCTGGAAACAGGGATGTAAATAAATCTGCAATTCAATAAATATATAATTTGGCTTCACTGTGCTTATGTTTATATTTAAAAAAAATCTTTATAAAATGAATGAATTGAATTTGAGGGACAAGGTTGCAGTAATAACAGGCGGAGCAGGCCTTATATGTTCTGAAATGGCCAGGGCGCTTGCCGGTCAGGGTGTAAAAACTGCAATCATTGACCTTAACAAAGATGCTGCGGAAAAAACGGCAGGTGAAATAAAAAAGGAGTTCGGAACAGAATCCATGGGATTATCTGCCAACGTGCTTGACAAAAGTACCCTGGTAAGTGCAAAAGATGAGATAAACGGGAAGCTGGGATTTATTGATATCCTTATAAACGGAGCCGGCGGAAATTCACCTGCAGCCACCACAAAGGTCGAACTCATGAATGGAAAGGGCGATGAAAATCCGGATGATACATTCTTCGGCCTCAAAATTGAAGGATTTGACAAGGTCTTCGACCTGAATTTCAAAGGCACACTCTTGCCAACAATGGTTTTTGCCTCTGACATGATAAATAAAAAAGCCGGGGCAATAGTCAATATTTCATCGATGAATTCAATCAGGCCGCTGACAAAAATTCCGGCATACTCAGCTGCAAAATCTGCTGTTAATAATTTCACACAATGGCTTGCAGTTCATCTGGCGCTAACAGGTGTCAGGGTAAATGCAATTGCACCCGGATTTCTGCTTACAAGCCAGAACAGGTTCTTGCTTATGGATGAAAAAACAGGAGAACCTACCCCCAGGGCAAAAAAAATCATAGGAAGCACCCCCATGCAACGCTATGGAACACCCGAAGAACTTACCGGGACCCTGCTATACCTGGTTTCAGATCTTTCAAGATTTGTGACAGGAATTGTTATTCCAGTCGATGGAGGCTTCAGTGCGTATTCCGGTGTTTAATAACAGCTCCCGTTAATGAATATAACATAAATATGATTTACTTTCAGTCAGGTTCGGAAAACAGCATTATCACACCTAATGACCTTGAATATGGTGTGTATTCAGCTCTTGTGAGGATTGGACCCAGAAAAAAAGTGCTGGTGATCCCACCCGATTTTACCAGGTTCCATTCCAGGGCAGGTAACATAACCACTTTACTGTACAACTATTACAGGGATAACCTGAAAGATATATTGCCAGCCTTGGGAACCCACTCTCCTATGACAGATAACGAACTATCGGAGATGTTTAAAGGGGTCCCGAAGGAATTATTTCGCGTTCATGACTGGCGGAGAGACCTCGTAACAGTAGGAACAGTTCCTGGTGATTTTGTTTCGGAGATAACTGAAGGTGCCCTTAACTATTCATGGCCTGCCCAGCTGAACAAGCTGCTTACCTCCGGCGGCCATGACCTTATATTGTCAGTCGGACAGGTTGTTCCTCATGAAGTTGCAGGAATGGCCAACTATACAAAGAACCTCTTTGTTGGAACAGGCGGTCAGGAAGGTATTAATAAAAGCCATTTCATAGGTGCTGTATATGGGATGGAACGTATGATGGGTAAAGCCGACACTCCGGTAAGAAGGCTTTTAAACTATGCTGCTACCCGTTTCACTCCCGGCCTTCCAGTTGTGTATATCCACACCGTTATAGGACGTGATGAAACCGGGAAACTTGTAATCAGAGGGCTGTATATTGGCGACGACGATGAAGTTTTCAGGCTTGCTGCGGAGTTATCCTTGAAAGTGAACTTCACTGTCTTCGATAAACCACTGAAAAAAGTGCTGGTCTATCTCGATCCGTCAGAATATAAAAGCACCTGGCTGGGAAATAAAAGCATTTACCGGACGCGCATGGCGCTGGCCGATAACGGTGAATTAATTGTTCTGGCACCTGGTCTGAAAATGTTCGGAGAAGACAGGGAGATCGACAGGCTGATCAGAAAATACGGGTACAGGGGTACACCTGCAACCATGAAATTTCTCGATGCGAACCAGGACCTCAGGAATAACCTTAGCGCTGCAGCCCACCTCATACACGGAAGCTCTGAAGGCAGGTTCTCAATAACATATTGCCCGGGAAGTGTCACCCGACAGGAAATAGAATCAGTGAATTTCAAATATGCCAGCCTGAAACAAATGATCGCAAAATATAATCCAGATGTTTTAAAGGACGGCATGAATACTCTTCCGGGAGGCGAGGATATATATTACATCTCAAACCCGGCTGTAGGATTATGGGCATCAAAAGATAAACTGAAATGATTGGATGGGGCATAATTGGCTGTGGCAAGGTGACCGAAATGAAAAGCGGACCCGCTTTTTATAAGGTTCACAATTCAAGGCTGGTGGCTGTTATGAGAAGAGATGCAGCAAAAGCCGGGGATTATGCAAAGCGACACATGGTCCCCAGGTTCTACACCGATGCGGATGACCTTATCAATGACAGGGAAGTTGACGCAGTCTATGTCGCAACACCCCCGTCATCACATGCTGAATACGCAATAAAAGTCCTGAAGGCAGGCAAGCCGGTTTATATCGAAAAACCCATGGGCGTAAATTACAGTGAGTGCATCAGAATCAATGAAGAAGCTGCAAAACGAAACCTGCCCGTGTTTGTAGCCTATTACAGGAGAACCCTTCCGGGTTTTCAGAAAATAAAGGAACTTATTGAGAAAGGCGAAATTGGAAAAGTCAGATTCGTTAATTTACAGATATACAACTATCTGTCTCCTGATGAAAAAACAGGGAACCTCCCCTGGCGAGTGATACCGGAGATTTCAGGTGCCGGTCACTTTTTTGACCTGGCTTCACATCAGCTGGACTACTTTGACTATCTGTTCGGACCCGTAAAAAAAATCGCCTCCATAGCCGTTAATCAGGCAAGGCTCTATGAAGCCGAAGACCTGGTCTCAGCCAGTTTTGCCTTCGATGACAATATCATCCTTGCAGGCACATGGTGTTTTACAGTATCTCCTGAGGGAAACAGGGATTCTCTCGAGATATTCGGTGATAAAGGTATTATTAAGACCTCGACCTTCAGCTTTGAACCTATAGTCCTGATTAATGAAAAAGGAAGAACTGAATTGGAAAATGTGCGTCCTGAGCATGTACAATTCTATCTGATAGAACAGATAGTAAAACAACTGTCAGGCGAAGGAAAAGCAGTAAGCACCGGAATTACTGCAGCCAGAACCAATAAGGTAATGGACGAAGTTGTAAGGGAGTATTATAGACGAGGTTGAGGTTGAGGTTGAGGT
>JAVEVC010000025.1:0-7771 GCA_034005245.1 Bacteroidales bacterium | reverse complement strand
GAGGTTGAGAACCAAATAAGACGAAAGAAGAAAATTTTACAAGCTTTACCTACCCCTGTAGAGGTACGCATAGGGTTAATAAAACTAAAAAGAAAGATAACAGGCAAATGATTCAGGACGAGATGGCACATTCGTAATGAATTGGTAAAATATCGGCATCAGTAGTTTTATTCTATTGAAGAAAAAAGTAAGACGATAAGAATTAGTCAATAAACATATTAAATATTTATTTATGAACAACATATCGGATATTGGACTGATCGGACTGGCAGTCATGGGGGAAAATCTTGTCCTTAACATGGAAAGCAAGGGTTTCAGTGTTACTGTTTACAACAGGACGCTTCAGAAGGTTGATGACTTTATTGCAGGAAGGGCAAGCGGGAAAAATATTATAGGTGCTCATTCAATTGAGGAGCTAGTAAGCTCCCTCAAACGGCCAAGGAAAATAATGATAATGGTCAAGGCTGGAAAGGCTGTTGATGATATGATTGAAACTCTTATCCCGCATCTTGATAAAGGCGACATAATAATTGATGGCGGAAATACACATTTCCCTGATACGAACAGGCGCACGGCTTATGTTGAAAGCAAGGGATTGCTTTACATCGGGACCGGAGTTTCCGGAGGAGAAGAAGGAGCACTGCTTGGCCCATCCATCATGCCCGGAGGATCAATAGCTGCCTGGCCTGAGGTTAAGCCAATATTTCAGGCAATAGCAGCAAAGGTGGATGACGGAACACCTTGTTGTGACTGGGTTGGTGAGAACGGTGCAGGCCATTTTGTGAAAATGGTTCATAATGGAATTGAATACGGTGATATGCAGCTTATTTGCGAAGCATATCATCTTATGAAAAGCCTCCTCGGAATGAGCGCCGATGAAATGCATCTCGTATTTAAGGAATGGAATGAAGGAGAGCTTGACAGCTACCTTATTGAAATTACAAGGGATATACTGGCTTTTAAGGATGAGGATGGATTGCCGCTGGTTGAAAAGATACTCGACACTGCAGGGCAAAAAGGAACAGGTAAATGGACAGGCATAACTGCTCTGGATCTTGGGATAGCTCTTACCCTTATTGGAGAAGCTGTCTTTTCAAGATGCCTTTCCGCTATCAAGGATGAAAGGGTTAGTGCTTCAAAGGTTCTTAAAGGACCGGGGAAAGCATTCCTGGGAGACAGGAGTGCTTTCATTGGCAACCTCAGGGAAGCTTTGTATGCCTCAAAAATCGTGTCGTATGCACAGGGATACTCACTTATGAAGGCAGCTGCAGGGGAATACGGCTGGAAGCTTAATTACGGGGGGATTGCTCTGATGTGGCGTGGAGGATGCATAATAAGATCGGCATTCCTGGACAAAATAAAGGAAGCATATGACAACAACCCTGAAATAGATAATTTGCTTCTTGATCCGTTTTTCAGGGAAAAGGTGGATAGAGCACAAAAAGGATGGAGAAATGTTGTAGCAGAAGCTGTTGAAAACGGGATACCTGTGCCTGCAATATCCTCTGCACTTGCATATTTCGACGGTTACAGGTGCGAAAGGCTGCCGGCAAACCTTTTGCAGGCACAACGCGACTATTTTGGAGCTCACACCTATGAAAGAATAGACAAACCCAGGGGGGAGTTTTTTCACACAAACTGGACCGGCCGGGGTGGTGCAACTTCTTCATCAACATACAATGTATAGGAGCTATTAACGAAATAACACTGAGAAATGTCAGAAACCAAACCAGCAGGAAGCTACAGATGGACGGTATGCGCACTAATTTTCTTTGCAACAACAGTCAACTACCTCGACCGCCAGGTAATAGGCATACTGAAGCCGCTTCTTGAAAGCGATCTTAATATAGGGGAAAAGGAATACTCATACATCGTCATGGCATTTCAGCTCTTTTATGCTTTTGGAATGGTCCTGGCCGGCAGGCTTATTGACAGGTTCGGGACAAAAATAGGCTACGGGATTGCTGTAATATTCTGGAGCATAGCTGCTATGGGGCATGCTCTCGCAAAAGGTGCGTTTGGATTCGGATTCTGGCGCGCACTTCTTGGTATAAGCGAATCAGCTAACTTCCCGGCAGCAATTAAAGTTGTTGCAGAATGGTTTCCGAAAAAAGAGCGGGCTCTTGCCACCGGCATCTTCAACTCAGGGACAAATGTCGGAGCAATAGTGGCGCCTCTTGCCGTGCCAGCAATAGTTATTGCATGGGGATGGCAGGCTGCTTTTATAATTACCGGAGCTATAGGATTCATCTGGATCATATTCTGGTTTATTTTCTATGAAATACCTGAAAGGCAGCGCAGGGTGTCGGATGCTGAGATAAAGTATATACATAGCGATGCAGACGAGAAAGGAGAATCAACGGAAAAGATCCCCTGGGTTAAGCTTCTAAGATACCGGCAGACCTGGGCATTTTTCATTGGCAAAGGACTTACTGATCCTATATGGTGGTTTTATCTTTTCTGGATCCCTGGCTGGCTGTCAGAAGTCAGAGGCACAGGCCTCGATGTTAAAGCTTTCGGATTACCGCTGGTAGTAATATATTCAGCTACAACGGTAGGAAGTATTTTCGGCGGTTGGCTTTCGTCATTCATGATCAAAAAAGGAATGTCACCTTTCAGAGCAAGAAAATATGCGATGCTGGTTTTTGCAATACTTGTCACTCCAATTGTCTTTGCTCAGTCACCCGGGATAAGCACATGGGGTGCAGTAAGTCTTATCGCCCTGGCGGCTTCATCACATCAGGCGTGGTCTGCAAACATTTTCACAACTGTTTCTGATGCATTTCCCAAGAGAGCAGTGAGCTCAGTAACAGGCATCGGAGGCATGGCAGGAGCGCTCGGAGGACTTGGCATCTCATACCTTGCCGGCGCAGTTCTCAACTTCTACAAAAATGCCGGGCATGTTGAAACAGGCTATGTAATAATGTTCATCGTGGCAGGTTGCGCTTACCTGATTGCATGGACAATTATGGCTCTTCTGACTTCAAAGAATCAAAAAGTAATAATTGATTGACAGTAATATTTAACAATGCAGATCATAATATGAAACCTTTATCCCGCTTTAAGCGAAACCATATGCTTATGAAAATAATGAAGGTACCCTGTCGACCAACAGGCAGGTATGTGAACCTATTAATTATCAACAATACAGTAATCTAACTTTTACATGAAAGATACAGGCAAATATTCATTCGGGCTTGGTGACCGGTTCGGGCACCAGGGGGAAGCCCAGCTTAAAGCAATAATCGATGCCGGAAACAAGGGTGTGGAGATCACACCTGTCTGGAATAAATCAAACCGTGAGCATTCAATAATTGGAACCGGGCCTGATGATGTAAGAAAAGAGGCTGACCATGTTACTTCACTCCTGGGATTTTCAAAACCATATTTTGTTGATGCCGATCACATTAATTTTGATACGGTGGACAGGTTTATTGGTAGTTCAGATTTTTTTACGATCGATGTAGCCTCATATATCGGAATAAGGGCAGAAGAAACAGAAATAGAGAAATTCCTTTCAGGGGCAATGAATTATGCAGGAGATTTAAAGCTTCCTGCAATCAATAAGTCATTGACTGTTACAAAATCACATCTCAATGAAATAGCCTTGAAATATCTCTATGCAACAAGGAAAGCTGGCGAATTATACAGGAAAATCGAAAGCCTGAAAGGTCCGGGCAACTTTGTAACCGAAATATCGATGGATGAGGTTCAATCGCCACAGACTCCGGCGGAACTCTTTTTTATCCTTAAAATGTTGAATGAAGAAGGCATTCCCCTTGCGACAATTGCACCCAAATTTTCAGGACGCTTCAATAAAGGCGTTGATTATGAAGGTGATATAAAACTATTCGCCACTGAGTTTGAAGCTGATCTGATGGTGATCAGCCTGGCGGTAAAAGAATTTGGTTTGCCTGAAAACCTCAAGATAAGCGTCCATTCCGGATCGGACAAGTTCTCGATATATCCGGTAATAGGATCTATAATAAAAAAACATGATAAGGGAATTCATGTGAAAACAGCCGGAACGACCTGGCTGGAAGAGGTCACCGGCCTTGCAGAAAGCGGAGACGAAGCTCTGAAATTTGCAAAAGATCTGTATGTCAACGCACTGGATAAGATGGAGGAATTCTGCGCACCCTATGCCGACGTCATTGATATCAAAAAATCAGCCTTACCGGAAGCTATGGAAGTGATGGGATGGAATGGCAAAAGATTTGCAGATTCTATAAGACACATCCCTGATAATCTATATTATAACAAAGACATGAGGCAGCTGATTCACATTTCATACAAATTAGCTGCTATGCAAATAGATAAATTCAACCACCTTCTCGATCAGAACAGGGAGGTCATTTACGGCTGTGTATATGAGAATATTTATTACAGGCACATTTGCAGATTATTTGATATTAAATAATTCTCTGCCGGTTAAATCATTAAACATAATTTAGGCTTGTCATGAAGAAACTTATTGCATTTTATACAGCTCTGCTATTATTCAATTTTGCTGCAGGCCAGACATTCATTGTCAGGAATGGTGAGGCATCCGGCAGGATAGTAGCTGATAAGAGCGTTAATAATGAAAAGAGGGCAGCAGATCTTCTCAATCATTTTATAATGAAAATTACCGGCACCGCGCTACCTGTCATAGAGTCTGCTGAAGGAAAAAAGCCCGGTGACATTTTTATAAGAAGCCTGGCCGACACGCTGCCAGAAGTCAAATTATACGGTTTGAAGGAAGATGGTTTCAATCTGTCGTGCGACGGGAATTTTCTAACCATTACCGGAGGACCTGGTTCCGGAACCCTGTATGGTGTTGTTTCATTTCTTGAAAACTGGCTGGATGTCCGATGCTATGCAGCTAATGCATGGGTTTGTCCTGTAAGTAAAGATATCAGGTTGCCTGACTTTATCAACAGAACAGAAAATCCGGGTTTCAGGTACCGCCAGACACAGGCCTACAGCATGCGAAAAGATACCCTGTATAAGATATGGCACCGGCTCGAGGAACCCGGAGAAATATTTGCGGCAAATTACTGGGTTCATACATTCGACCGTATACTTCCTTCAGCAAAGTTCGGAAAGACCCATCCGGAATATTATTCATTGATAAACGGTGAGAGAAGACCAGGTTCAGCCAGCCAGTGGTGCCTTACCAATCCGGAGGTTTTTGAGATTGTATCGGCCCGCGTGGACTCTATTTTCAAGGCAAATCCGGGCAGGAACATTATTTCAGTCAGCCAGAACGATGGCAACTTCACTAACTGCTCATGCGACGCATGCAAAGCTATTGATGAGATGGAAGGCTCACCTTCCGGAACAATCATTCATTTCCTCAATAAACTTGCAGCACGTTTTCCCGATAAGGAGTTCTCTACACTGGCATATCTGTACTCCGTACCTCCTCCCAAATATGTGAAACCCCTGCCCAATGTAAACATTATGCTTTGTGACATAGACTGTTACAGGGAGGTAAGCCTGACCGAAAATACTTCAGGAAGGGAGTTTGTAAAAAACCTCGAAGGATGGGCAGAAATTTCTGACAATATTTTTGTCTGGGACTATGGTATCAATTTTGATAATTATGTGTCTCCTTTCCCGAATCTACATATACTCCAGGATAATATGCAGTTATTCAGAAAGAATAATGTCAACATGCATTTTTCCCAGATCTCCGGTTCAAAAGGAGGTGACTTTTCTGAGCTGAGAAGTTACCTTGTGGCTAAACTCCTATGGGATCCGGATGTTGACCTGGATTCTGTAATGAATTGCTTTCTTGACGGATATTACGGGAAGGCTGCCCCGTATATCTACCAGTATATTAAAATGCAGGAAGGGGCTTTGCTGGGAAGCAGAATACCTTTGTGGATTTATGACACTCCTATAACACACAAGGATGGGATGCTGAATTCGAATCTGATGAAAAGATACCGCAAGCTCTTTGACAAAGCAGAAAAGGCAGTTGCATCCGATCAGGTTCTGTTAAATCGTGTGTGGCAGCAAAGGCTGTCCATTCAGTTTGCAGAACTGGAAATAGCCAGGACAGGAGCAATGGACGATGCTGAAAGGATCAGAAAGGAACTGCAACTGTTCAGAGAGAGGGCAAAGCATCTTGGAGTAACGATCCTGAATGAAAGGAATAATACAATTGAAGAATACTGTGATCTGTACCTAAAGCGGAACCTTCCGGGCAGAAAGGAAAGCCTGGCTAAAAATGCCAAGGTAACTTACACCCTGCCTCCTGACAAGCCCTACGACCTGATAGCTGATAAAGCCCTGACTGATGGCTTGCTGGGCGGAGCAACTTTTAACGAGAGCTGGGTCGGCTGGGAAAAAAATGATGCGGAGGTGATAATTGACCTTGGCGAACCAAAAGAATTCAACACGGTTGAGGTAGACATGCTCCATAAGCTCGGATCATGGATTCTTCTTCCAAAAAGCATCACATGCTATGTCTCATCCGATAATATCGGCTATGCACTTATGGGAAGAGTTGAGATTCCGGAAGACAGATCGCCTGAAGTTAAATACGTGAGTAAAGAAATAGTTTCAAAGAACAAGATAAAAGCCAGGTACATAAAAGTACATGTTGAAACCACAGGTATCTGCCCGTCATGGCATTACGGAGTGGGATATCCGGCATGGTTCTTTATGGACGAGATCTGGGTGTATTGAAATTATCCGGAAGCTGATCCGGCTTGCATATGATAAGGGCTCACTGAATCCCTGAGATTGTCTTGGTCATCCCTTGATGTTGCCCTGGTAATCCAACATGGAGGGAGGGATCACCTGATCTGGATTCTGAGTGCAATATCTTCTGAAAAATCAGGGGTTTTTATAGTCATCCATCCTCCTTTATGATCAACGGCTTCACCTGATTTTTTCCCTAGAATTTTTGTATCTATCCATTCAAGGACATAGGACCCTGGCGAAAGGTCAATATCAAAAACAGATTGTGCCAGAGTGGTATCCTTTCCTGAAATATACAGAGCAGCAACAGAATTTTCTTTTTCGAGACCCTGTATTGACACATCACTGCCCATGATGACTTTCACCCGCCCAGGAGGGATCGGTTTCATTTCAATAAAGTTCAAAGTGTTAATTAATCCTGCCAGTATCTTAAACTGGTTACGAAGAGCTTTTCCCCCACCCCCTGGCTGTCCTTCTTCTATAATAAAGCTCCCATCTTCATTACCGGCAGTGAATGAGTAATCAAGGTGATTAAAGAGCCCTCCCCCGGCCAGGATAAAATTCCATGCTTCTATGCGGTATGTCGCATCCTCTGTGCCGGAAAATCCCGTTTCATTATCACCAATAACTGCCTGCAGGTGGTAATTCATAGCTACTGTAACAGGTGGCTTCGCATAATGGAAGTTATACACTGATACGTGTTTCCTGGGGCTTGGCACCAGCTTTTTATGATTAGCTACATTATTAGATATCAGGTGTTTATACTTAAATTCCTTTTCAGCATCTACAACAACACCGGTCATGTGCTCTTCCCATTCCCTAAGTGAGATGGTGTCTCCGAAATAAGGCTCATTGCATATCTCATAGTATAGATTATCAAAATCCCTTAGCTCAGAAATTATTTTTTTCACCATCTTTTCCTGGACTTCTAGTATATCAGGATGCCGGAGAGATAATACCTCCTTGTGATCTTCTATGCTCTTAATACCGTTAATGTTGTTTTTATGGTACAAGGGCGACAGTTGCCACTGAATGGTATCGTAAAAATTGGAAAAAAGGTCAAGTTCAACAATAATCT
>JAVEVC010000024.1:0-42814 GCA_034005245.1 Bacteroidales bacterium | reverse complement strand
CACTTCATGCATAAGCTTGCCGTAAGCAATCTTATTTTTGATATCCGAACTGTCTGAGCTGAAATAGTTTTCAGAGTGAAGTTTTAGTTTAAGGGATTCATTGCAACGGTTTACCTGATAGTCTTTTAGTAACAGGCTTTTCCGGCCGGCAAACGACTCTTGCCTGACCGGGATCTCGCCAAATTCGAAAAACTTCTTTCCATCATCATATTTCTCACGGAGCACAATTCCATTATCCCCTGAAGGATTTTCTACGGATAGCAGGGCTTTTTTCAAACTCTCTGCTATGCCGCTGTTTGCATCGGGTTTGTCAGGAATAAAACCATAAATCGCATCTCTTGCCCTTGTCATGGCAACATATAACAGATTAATATTATCCAGGTAGGCAGAATATTTTTCCTGTCTGTAAGCAGAATCGAAGATCGTATTCTCAAGGCTTTTCTTATACCTTACAGGAAGTATTCCCAGCTCATTAAAAGGCGGTTTATCTGGTTTCACCCAGATAACTGGATGATGGTGGGTATTATGATCGAGATTCCAGGATATGAACGGCAGTATTACAACGCTGAATTCCAGTCCCTTCGATTTATGAATAGTAATAACTGTTACGGCGTTCTGATTCTCAGGAAGAACCACTGAAGACTGGCTACCCGCAGTATCCCACCAGGCCAGGAATGAATCTAAATCTACTGATTTCCCGGTCATTGTAAAATTCAGCACCTTGTCCTGAAATGAATTAAGATAGGCAATATTCCAGGGATAATTACCCAGATCAAAAAAGCTTATTATGTTTTCAACTATTTCAAAGAGAGGCAAATTTCTGTTACGTTCCAGAAAACCGGCAGTTCCTTCAGGAAGACATGCCTGGGATCCATTTATCAGGGAATCCCTGAACAATGGCTCATTATCAGCGTTGCCCCCCCCCTGCGACATAAGAAAGAACCTGAGCATCTGAGCTCTGCTTATAATATCTTCAGAATCAATAATGACCCTCAGAACTGAAATAATAAATATTATTGCAGGTGAATTGGAAAGTACCAGTGAGTAATTTGAAACGATATTGTAATTGTACTTTCGCTTCTTGTCCTGAGAGCAGCCATTGCTGTACCTGATCATAGTATTTAGGACATCGGTGCCCTCTTTGCTGTCTCTCACAAGCACTCCGATGTCAGAGGCAGCATAGCCTTTATCCTGAAATTCTTCAATGACAAGAGGCAGTCTTTCCAGCACCAATTCTTCCCATTTCTTAACAACTTTTTGTTTATTACCTCTGATGTTGTTATTATAGTCAGGAGAATCATCTTCATAGACATCCTCAACAAAATTGATTCTTACAAATCCGGAATCACAATTGTTCCTGTCGAAATTCTGGATCGCTTCAGAATAGATGTCGCAGAATTTAAAGGCTTCCTGATCACCTGAAAATAATTCATCAACCTGTCGGGGTATTATAGTGAAGATTGAATTATTGAACTTTACTATATTTGAACGGCTTCGAAAATTAGTATTAAGAGATATGCTCCGGAGCCTTTCTTCAGGTATCTGCCTGTCAAGAATTTTCCCCAGGATCTGCCAGTCGCTGTTCCTGAACCTGTATATTGATTGTTTAACATCTCCCACAACAAGATTATCATTACCACGGCCCAGACTCTCGTATATAAGAGGAAAAAAGTTATTCCACTGCATGATTGAAGTGTCCTGGAACTCGTCAATCATATAGTTCTCATATCTGTTCCCTATCTTTTCATAAATAAAAGGAGTCTGGTCTCCCTCGATGATCATGCTAAGGAATTCACCGGCATCCGACAGGAGAAAAGTATTTTCTGAAGCTGCAAGCGAGCGTATGTGAAACAACACATCCGACAATATTCCAAGGGCATAGATGTTCTGGAGTATCTCCCTGGCGCTATTAAATTTTACAATTTCTTTGTCGTAGTAGAGTATCGCCTTCCTGATATTTTGCTCAAGCCCTCCCATTATTGCTTCCTGCAGTTGAGGCGCAAGTTCTTTTGATGACCATTTAGGGGGATCATTCATGATTTCTCTGACATAGCTGTTGGGCTCCGTAATTCTTCTCTGCGAAAGTGATCTTACAAAACCAGGCACACCGCGGCTCTTATAATAAAACATTTCATCTGCCAGGTCATGTTCATGAAAGATCTTCAAACATTCATTTCCCAGTGAGATCAATTCAGTCTTAAATGCTGACACAATAGTTCCTGCAGCCCTGATGTATTCCTGGAGAAAACTCTTGTCCCCAAGCCTGGATCTTTCACTTGCCGAGAGTATCTTGAATTTCTCCCTGAAAAGCTCTTCAGCCAATTTCATGATATCATCCTTAGGGTTCCATGCCTTATCCTCATCAAGCCTGGATGTTACGTAATCATTAAGCCAGCCCTGCACATCCTGTTCATTTACTGATGAAGCAATCATTTCGTCAACAGCTGAAGATAAAAGGGCTGTGTGATCAACCTCAATATTGAATCCGGACTGAAGACCTGACTCTCTTGCAAAAGCCCTGATTATTTTCTGAAAAAATGAATCAATTGTACATACTGAAAACCTTGAAAAATCATGAAGTATGTTATAAAGGATCTCGCCGGCTTCTTTACGGATTATGCTCTCTGTTTTTCCTGTCACCTCAAGCAATCTGTCAAGATACTCCGAATCTCCGCCGGCTGCAAGGATATGAAGCTGGTCAAGTATCCTGCGCTTCATTTCACCAGTAGCCTTATTAGTAAACGTCACCGCAAGGATCCTGCGATAACTTTCTCTTGCCCTGAAAAGATGAGTCAGGTATATTTCTGCAAGCCTGAATGTTTTCCCTGAGCCTGCAGAAGCACTGAATTTTGTTAAAACACCCTGTCCCATGCAGGTAAAGTTATTGAATTTGTCATGTCAATTCTGAACTGTTGATATTTTATCGCCATCACCGTTTCTGGAATTGCTTACTCGCAACAGGTAATTGCCTGAGGTTTATTCCCTTTTGTTATCTTTGCTGAATGAAAAAGAAGGTTGCGATTGGTTTATCCGGCGGCGTGGACTCCAGTGTTGCAGCAGTGCTCCTTAAAAAACAGGGATTTGATGTAACCGGCCTGTTCATGAGGAACTGGCACGATACAACCGGCCTGCTTCATAGCGACTGCCACTGGGAAGATGATCTCATGTTTGCTGAAATGGTTGCAAAAAAGACTGGCATACCTTTTCATGTTGTTGATCTGAGTGACCAGTACAGCAAAAAAGTCGCTGATTATATGTTCTCTGAGTATGAAAAAGGACGCACGCCAAATCCTGATATCCTTTGTAACAGGGAAATTAAATTTGATTCATTTGCCGAAGAAGCAAGAAGGCTTGGGTGTGATTATATAGCAACAGGCCATTACTGCAGAAAGGAAGTGATTGAAAAGGAAGGATCTGCGTATTTCAGACTGCTGGCTGGCAGGGATAAGAACAAAGACCAGAGCTATTTCCTTTGCCAGCTTACGCAGGATCAGCTGGCAGAGGCATTATTCCCGGTAGGAGGACTGACGAAAAGTGAGGTCAGGAAAATCGCAGATGATGAGAAATTGCCAACCGCAAGCAGAAAAGATTCCCAAGGTCTCTGTTTTGTTGGAAAGGTCCATCTGCCTACTTTCCTCCGGCAGAAATTAGCGTCAAAGGAAGGAGATATTATTCAGATCCCTTCCCATATGGTGTGTCATCACAATATTTACCGGGAAAATATGAATCCGGATGAAAACCAGTTGAAACTGTTATCCGAACCATTTCACTTTCAACCTTCATCCGGAAGATATGTTGGAAAACATCAGGGAGCTCATTTCTTCACAATTGGTCAAAGAAAAGGCTTAAATATCGGAGGTTTCAAGGAACCATTATTTGTTCTGTCTACAGATATTAAAAACAATATAATCTATGTCGGAGAAGGACAGTCACATCCGGGCCTGTACAGAAGGGGGCTTTTCGTTAAGGCTGAAGATATTCACTGGATTAGGCCGGATAAGGAGATGAAAAATGGAGAAAAACGAAGTTACCAGGTCAGAGTAAGATACCGGCAACCCCTGCAAAAAGCAGAATTGTTTCGCATAACTGAAGGCATCTATATCATCTTCAATTTTATGCAAAGAGGCATAACTCCAGGACAGTTTGCTGCCTGGTACGATGAGGAAGAATTGCTTGGATCGGGGATAATAAACGGATAGCTCATAGAGTAGAAGAAAAAAGAACAATGTAATATGAAAAAGGTCAGTATTGTCAGCGGAGGATCGTCAGGATTGGGATTGGAAATAGCAAAGCAACTTTTGAGGTGCGACAGGAATGTTATTATTCTGGGGCGAAACGGGGAAAGGTTAACTGAAGCCGTTAATCTGCTGAGAAATAATTGCAGCAATTCTTTTGCTAATCCGTTCATTTGTAATGTAGGAAAGGAAGCAGATGTTAAAGACCTTGGCAGCTACCTTACTTCTGGCGGATATGTTACTGAATTCCTTTTCAACAATGCAGGAAGAGGCCTTATCGCCAAAGCCGAAATATCAAATGAGACCATGGTCGATGCGATTTTTGAATCAAACCTTAAAGGGATGATTCTCCTGACTGCAGAAACATTAAGGATCACTCCTGCTGATGCGGAATTGACCATTGTAAACATTATGTCGACATCCGCCCTGACCGGACGCGCCGATGAAACGATTTATTGTGCCGCCAAGTGGGGCGCAAGGGGATATACTGAAGCATTGAGAGCAGAATTGAAGGGTACAAAAAGAAATATAGTTGCAGTCTATCCGGGAGGCATGAAAACGCACTTCTGGGAAACGGCGGATAAAACCCGGAACTTATCAGGGTTTATGGATCCGCATGATGTAGCCGAAAAAATAGTCAATGCTGTTACAGGTACTGATAAACTTACTGTTACAGAAATAACAATAAACAGGAAATAAAATCAGGAACCGTACTTAGGACAACCTGTTCTTATAATCCTCATATGCAAATTCTTTAATCAACCTGAACTGCCCGTCGATTGTCCATATCCCTATTGAAGGATGTTGAACACCATTGAAGGTGGTTGTTTTTACCATTGTATAGTGGATCATATCAAGAAAAACAACTCTGTCTCCTGGTTTAAGCTCACTTTCAAATGACCAATCTCCCATAAAATCGCCTGACAGACAGGAGTTGCCTCCCAACCGGTAAACGTAGCCTTCAGTGCAATTGTCGGATGCATTCAGGATTCCTGGTTTGTATGGCATCTCAAGGCAATCGGGCATATGCGCTGTAAATGACACATCAAGAATCGCTGTCCTTATACCTCCGTTTTCAACAATATCCTCAACGCTTGCAACAAGCTCACCAGTTTCCCAGGCAAAAGCACTTCCTGGTTCCAGTATAACATGAAGGCCGGTCTCAGACCTGAATTTCCTGATCAAATCTATAAGATGACCGGTATTATAGCCTTTCCTTGTAATGAGATGCCCTCCTCCCATGTTTATCCATTTTATCAGAGGGAATAAATGCCCGAATTTCGTTTTTATTACATCCAACACCTTTTCAAGCACATATGAATCTGATTCGAAGAGCACATGAAAATGAAGCCCCTCTATTCCGTCAGGCAGGCCATTTGACAGATCCCCGACAGTTACTCCAAGTCTTGAACCCGGTGAACAGGGATTGTATATTCCATAGCTCACCTCGGAATATTCAGGATTTATTCTCAAACCTGCTGAAATATTCTTCGAATATTTAAATAAAATATTCGAATATTTTCTATACTGAGCCAGCGAATTGAAAGTAATATGAGAGCTGTACGCCAGCATAGAGTTAAAATCATCTTCCTTAAAAACAGGAGAATAGGTATGTGCCGGAACTCCAATCTCTTCATAACAGAGCCGTGCTTCATTAAGCGAACTGGCGGCCGCACCACTTACATATTCTTTGAGAAGAGGAAAAACCCCCCACATGGCAAATCCTTTAAATGCCAGTATTATTTCAGCGCCTGACTCGTCAGCAACCTGCCGTATCAAAGAAAGGTTCTGCCTGAACCGTGCTTCGTCAATAACATAACACGGTGATGGCAATGTTTTGTAATCGGGTATCATTTACTTTGAGAGAAAAAAGTTAACCAGAATGCTGAGAATTATTGAACCGGTTTAGTTCTTCACATCTCAAGGTCGATGTCGTGTATTTCCACCCAGGGCAGACCCAGGATATTCAGCTGTTCCATAAACGGATCAGGATCAAATTCCTCAACATTGAAGACGCCAGGCTTTTTCCAGACTCCCTGCAGGTACATCATAGCACCTATAGCAGCAGGCACACCGGTAGTATAACTTACACCCTGTGCTCCGGTTTCCTGGAAAGCAGCCTCATGACTGCAATTATTGTATATATAATAGGTTTTTTCCCTGCCCTTGCTGAGGCCTCTGATACGGCAGCCTATTGAAGTGAAACCCTTGTAATTTTCACCCAGCTCACCCGGATCAGGCAAAACAGCTTTGAGGAATTTTATAGGCACTATTTCCCTTCCCTCAAACATTACCGGTTCTATGCCAGCCATTCCGATATTCTGTATCACCCGCAAATGAGTGAGATATTCCTGTCCAAATGTCATCCAGAAACGCGCTCTTTTTATTGTAGGAAAATTCTTTACCAGCGACTCAAGCTCTTCATGATATATCAGATATGACTCTCTGGGACCTATGTCGGGGTAATTGAGAGTTTTATGTATCTCATGAGGTTCTGTCAGTATCCATTTTCCATTATCCCAGTATTTGCCTTTTTGGGTGACCTCTCTTATGTTTATTTCAGGGTTGAAGTTTGTGGCAAAGGGTTTTCCATGATCCCCTGCATTACAATCGACTATATCAAGATAAAGGATCTCGTCAAAATGATGCTTTGCGGCGTATGCAGTAAATACTGAAGTAACCCCGGGATCAAAACCGCAACCAAGGATAGCAGTAATCCCGGCATCATTATATCTGTCTTTATAAGCCCATTGCCAGCTATATTCGTATTTAGCTTCCTCGGGAGGCTCATAATTGGCGGTATCAAGATAAGCTACTTTTTCCTCAAGACATGCGTCCATTATGTGAAGGTCCTGATAAGGCAGGGCAACATTTACAACAATGTCAGGTTTATATGATCTTATAAGTGCTCTTAATTCAGGAACATTATCGGCATCTACCTGAGCGGTCTGAACGCGGTTGTTTCCTATTCTGGCTGCAATAGCATCACATTTTGACTTCGTACGGCTTGCCAGCAATATATCCGTAAATACTGCCGGCAGGGAAGCCATTTTATGCACAACAACAGTTCCTACTCCTCCGGCTCCTATTACTAAAACTCTACCCATGATATTAAAATAATTTATTAATCAGTTTCAAATATAAGATTTTATACAACCCACAGGCATGATTTTTTATTTTGTTGGATTCTGCATCAATTCAGTCATCAATGAAATTACCAGTAGTTTATTTCTGATTATATTTGTCACCGATGTTAATAACCGGGTAATGAAGCTTATAAATCCGTTGATAATTCTGAGGATTCTAAGTACGCTCTTCTTGCTTGAAACTGTGTCATTTCTTAGCTGCCTGCCGGTCGCTCATATTTACAGTGAACCTCCATATCCTTTCTTATGGTCATCTTTAATAACTATAAGCATATCTGTTGTTTTGTATCTTCTTACAATAAGATCAGCTTTTGACAGGATTACAAACCGTGAAGGATTTCTTTCGGTATCTCTGGGATGGATTTTTTTTACTGCACTGGGGGCGCTTCCCTATCTGTTAAGCGGTACCATAACGTCATTTTTTGATGCATTTTTCGAATCTGCATCCGGATTCACCACCACCGGAGCATCTATATTACAGAATGTGGAAATCCTGCCCCATTCAATTCTTTTCTATAGGAGCCTTACTCACTGGATTGGAGGACTTGGTATAATAGTACTTGTGATAATAATCCTGCCTGCCCTGAAGATCACCAGATTCCAGTTTCTCGGGCTTGAATCATCCCTGAAGGAAAAGATCCATCCGAAAACCAAGTCAGTTGGGATTAGGTTACTATATATATATATTTCACTCACAGTTCTTGAGACAATTCTGCTGGTTATCGGGGGAATGAATCTTTTCGAAAGTATATGTCATTCATTCGGAACGGTTGCCACGGGAGGATTTTCAACAAGAAACGACAGCCTTGCAAGCTTTTCCCCATATATACAGTATATTATTTTGCTTTTTATGTTCCTCGCGGGCGTAAGCTACATTATATATTACTACATGGTAAAGCTAAACTTCAAAAAGGTTAAGCAGAATGAAGAGCTGTGGTTTTACCTTGCAACTGTGGTAATAGCTGGTATGGTTGCAACTGCAATCCTTTTCACGAAAACATCCAGACCCTTTGAAGTTGCTTTCAGGGAAGGATTCTTTCATGTTATTTCGCTTGTAACAACAACTGGCTTTGCAAGTGCCGATTATCTTTTATGGCCATCAGCCGGATTCTTTTTAGTTTTCATGCTTTTGTTCACGGGCGCCAGTACAGGATCAACAACAGGAGGTATCAAGATGGTCAGGCATCTTTTAGTTATAAAAAACATCAGGAATGCTTTTGTCAGAATCCTTCATCCGAATGTAATAAATCAGGTAAGACTAAATGGCAAACTACTGCCTGAAAAAAACAATATTTCCATAATGTCATTTATAACATTATATATCTTCATTTTCATAATCGGGACGATTGTAATAGTTGCAACCGGAGTTGACCTGGTAACCGGTGCCAGTGCAGTGGCAAGCTCACTTGGGAATATTGGGCCCGGACTTGGGAATATTGGACCTATGAACAATTTCTCTCATTTCTCTGATTTCAATAAACTAATTTTCAGCATACTCATGATAGTAGGCCGACTTGAGATCTTTACTATCTACGTCGTGTTTACCAGATCATTCTGGAGACTTTAATGATCTCAGAACGTCTCTTGCCATCCTCAGGTCTTCCTGTGTTCCGATATCAATCCAGTAACCATCGTCATGTAGAAAAGTCCAGATCTCATTATCAGCGAGAAGCTCGAGGTACAGTGTCACAAGTGAGTAGATGCCCTCATGCATATATTTAAAAACCTCAGGGCTTATAATATGCACAGATGAATTGGCTATCAGTGAAAGTTCTCCACTATAGTTTCCAGGAACTGATTTGTCACCGGTCTCAATATTGCACCAGCCCCTCAGTCTTCCTGATTCGTCTGTAAGGAAGAATTTCTTATCGGGACGGTGGCGGACCGCCGATACTGCCAGTCCCCCTTTAGCCTCATAATATTGAAACATTGCATTAAGATCGAGATCTGTCACTATGTCCACATTATAGAACAGAAAAGGATCATCATTAAAAAACTTCCTTGCTTTATATAATCCCCCTGCGTTTTCAAGCAACAAATCCCGTTCATCAGAAACAGATATCCGGAAACCCATTTTGTTAAGTTTATCTATTTCATTTTCGACCATATCTGCAAAATGATGCACATTGACAATGATGTCATCAAAGCCATTCAACGTACAATACTCCACGGCTCTGTGCAAGGCGGTTTTGCCATTTAGTTCAACGAGGGCTTTTGGTCTTTGGCTGGTAATTTCCTTAAGTCTCTTCCCGAGGCCTGCAGCAAATATCATTGCTTTCATGAAATTTTATTATAAAATACACCAGACATGAACATTCAACATGTTTTAAGGGATTTACAGGTGACTGGCACCAGTAAGATTTTTATATTTTTCTGTACCGGTTATAGCATTTATTGCACCGTATAGTTCATCAAGCCTCACATCTTTCTCTGCTTTTATAATGACCTGCTGCAGTAATTGAACTGCAGGGATTATACTTTCGGTAAAAGTAGGCTTTTGTTCGTACAAACCTCTGAAACCAAACGCTCCCAGAGCCTGCATCAGCCTTATCATGCTGAATCCGGCGTAGTACGATCTGAATTTTTCATAGCCGGTATTTGTTTTTGCACAGAAATTCATGATATAATAATCAAGAAGCTCCTCCTTAACATTATCAGCGATTCTTATCTTTGCATCATTTAAGAATGATGCAACATCATATTGCGGTGCTCCTTTCCTTCCTCCCTGGTAATCAATGAACCATGGCTCCTCATTCACAATCATGAAATTGGCCGTCTGAAAATCCCTGTAAAGGAAATAATCCTGTCCGGCTTCAAGCAGAAAATCGGCCATATTCTGGAAATCATGTTCAAGACGCCGTTCATTGAAAGGAGCAGCTACCAGTTTGAGGAACATATACTTGAAATAATTCATGTCCCACATCATCGATTGCCTGTCAAAGCTCTTGTGAGGATAGCAAAGTTCAAGATCAAGTCCTTCTATTCCATCAGTCTGGAAAAGGACCAGCTTATCGAGAATTTTCCGGTACAACTGTTTGGTTTCCATATCAAAATCAGGGCTATATGATCTCTCATGAAGCCATGTATACAGGTTGGAGTTACCAAGATCCTGGAGGAAGTAAATCCTTTTTTCAGGAAGATTATAAAATATTTCCGGCACAGGGAGACTTTTTTCCCTGAAATGGAAGGTGAATCCAACGAAAGCTTCATTCTCTTCAGGATCAGGATTATAAGCACCAATAACGCTTTCAGATCCACAGATTATCCGGAAATATCTTCTATCTGATCCTGACCGGGGCAATGGTAATATCGTGAAATCTGAACAGCCTGTAAGTTCTTTATAAGCGCTTGAAATAATTCCAGATATGTCCATGATATAACATTTGCTTAATAATAAACATAATTAATTCTGATTTTTACTTCGTTTCAGACTTTGATCATAATATTCTTCCTGTATAGAATAAGTACGATTAGCCAGATAAACAGCATATGAAGAATCGCAAACAACAGGCTTCCATTCATGTTTCCGGCAACAGGGACACATACATTTTCATAAAGCCAGGAATAGAGGCTGACTTTTGTATCTCCAAGAGGAATCTTTATAACATATAGGATAAGTTTGGTCCAGATACCAGCCATAAAATAGGCAAATAGTGCATTTGTTCCAAAAACCCTGAAAAACGTTCCCCATTTCCGCCATTTCAACACATCAGCAATGTAATAAACAACAGCCAGCACAACCATTGCAATACCGCCACTGTAAAGCACATAAGAACTTGTCCAGAGAGGCTTGTTTATCGGGAAGAAAATACCCCAGAGGAAACCCAGGCCTATGGAAGCTATCCCTACGAGAATCATTTTAACTGAAATTTTTGATGATGGGACTCCCCTGCCGAGAATCTCTCCGGAATAATAGCCCATTATGACTGTTGCTATTGACGGCATAGTACTAAGCAGACCTTCAGGTTCAAAGGGGATTCCGTAACCTTTGTACATATGATTAATACCGAGGATAGCTTCATCCACCTTAAGAACAATATTACCTTCAAGACTGTAGGGATCGGGGTTTCCGAGGAAATATAGCAAGCCCCAGTATAATAGCAACAGTACAGCGGCAACAATCCATAAGTATTCTTTTCTTATAGCAAGACATATCAATGCGCCCAGTCCATAGGCTAACGCTATCCTTTGAAGCACTCCCATTATTCTGAGAGATGAATAATCCCTGGCAAAATATGGGAAAATGGTAAGCAGCAAGCCAAGTGCAAAGATGATCAGTGTTCTCCTTGCTACTCTGACAAAGGAAGCTGTATTTAATTCATGTCCATATTTTCTCATGGAATACCACATTGACACGCCCACAATGAAAAGGAAAAAAGGATATACCAGGTCGGTGGGAGTGCATCCGTGCCACTCTGCATGACGCAATGGAGGATAAACGTATTGCCAGCTTCCCGGATTATTTACAATAATCATGAATGCAATGGTCATTCCCCTGAAAATATCAAGTGAAAGAAGCCTGTTTACGCTTTTAGCCATAAGGAGGTTAATTTCGTTATATTAAAGTTATTAAATATTTACACTCTATTAATTCCCGACATATTTTAAATATCGTTCAGGAAAAAATTCTGAAAGTCTGACTCCGTCACAGCTTCCCTTTTTTAAAAAATCTCACCGACATCCTGTCTTCAGGATATTTTGAGGAGAAAGATACCCAATACTCTGCAATCGTGGTTTTTATTTCTTTTCTCAGAACCCATAATCCTATCAGGTTCGGGAATGCCATAAGCGCTATTGTAATGTATGACAATGACCATATTATTGTGGTATCGGTGAATGAAGCTATAAAGAAAGCCAATACATAGATTATCCTGTAATAAATTACATATTTTGGCCCTGCCAGGTATGTAAGTGCCCTGTCGCCATAATATGACCAGGAAATTGCTGTTGAAAAGGCGAAAAGAAGCAAGCCTATTGATACAATGTATTTTCCCCATTCACCAATAATGCTCTTTGTAAATGCATATGTAGTTAGCGGAGCACTGTGAACCAGTGATTTTCCCTGCACTGTAAGCGATGAGGAGTTAGGTTGCCACTTACCCTGTGCAACCGCTATATTTCCGGTATAAGGCTTCCTGTTATCATAGAAATTAAAATCTTCAGCCACTGATCTTGACGAGATGAGAGTAATGGGCGTGATCATTTTCCCATCAATTACTTCAATTTCCCCATTAAATAGTGGCACAGGCTTTTTATGCACTATAAAATCTGTAACAACTTGTTTTTGTTCCGGAATATTTTCATCATACTGCTGGCTGAGAAAGATCATATCTGCAGACTGGAACTGGTTATCGATCTTTTCAGTCCACACTCCTGATGAGAGGATAACAAGTCCGGTAAGTGTGCAAATTATAATTGTATCAATAAAAGGTTCAAGTATAGCAACCATTCCCTCTGAAACGGGTTCAGGAGCTCTTGCGGCTGAATGAGCTATGGGAGCCGAACCCTGTCCGGATTCGTTTGAAAAAAGCCCTCTGTTTACGCCCCTGTTTATTGCAAATGCGATGGTAGCACCCAAAAAACCTCCGGTTGCAGCGGTACCGGTAAAAACTGTTGAGAAAAGAGAAACAAATGATGGAATAATATTATTGTAATTGGTGAAAATAACCAGCAGGGCTCCAAAAAAGTAAAATATTGCCATAGTAGGAGTAAGCAATGCTGTGACCTTTGCAATTCTTTTGATCCCCCCTATAATAATTAGTGCAAGTAAGAATGCCAGAATAGCTCCGGTAATGATATGCCTGACTCCAAAAGTGGCAAATATAGAATTTGAAATACTGTTGATTTGGGGAAGACTTCCCGTTCCGAAAGAAGACAGCACTGTTGCCGCAGCAAAAAATACTCCCATAACTGCTCCTATCCGGATCACCTTACCGCCTTTTGTCTTGATAAATATCCTTTTTTTCATATAGTACATTGGGCCGCCTGATACAGTTCCATCAGGAAGAATGTCGCGGTACTTGTGCGAGATAAGCACCTCGACGAATTTTGTGCACATCCCGATTGCTGCGGTTACAAGCATCCAGAAGAGGGCTGCCGGACCGCCGAGATGAATAGCAAGTGCTACCCCTGCAATATTACCTGTACCGACAGTACCTGACAATGCTGTAGCCAAGGCTTGAAAATGTGATGTATCGCCAACATCAAGATGGTGATCATATTTTCCTTTCACAACATCAATTGCATGTCGAAAGTAACGGAACTGTGGAAAACCAAGGTAAATGGTGAAAAATACTCCTGTGCTAAGAAGTAAAATAACAAACCAGGGATGCCCTCCAATATAACCGTCAAGCATCACAAGAAAATCATTGACTTTTTGCATTAAAGAAGATGTTACGGTTCGTAATAAGGTGTTCAGCAAATGTAATAAATTAACATAAAGATCAAAATCAGGCTCAAACCTAAATAAACCTGCAGATATTATTCATTTCAATATCAGGATAAGAGATAACTCAAAATATATCAGGTTAAACATTAGCTACAGGAAAAGGATAAAAATGTTACATTTGGACAATACACACAGAATACTGCTTATTAACAAACAATTGTATACTATGCACTGTAAATCATTTATGCTCAGGTTATTTGTAGTCTTGTTATGTATGGTCAACGGGAATATCATTGCCCAGCCATCTGAACCACCTTTCCTGAAATACATGAATCATCCATGGGTTGATTCGGTTCTAAGCACACTCAGCACTGATCAGAAAATTGCCCAGTGCATCTGGATAGCAGGATATTCAAACAGGGGTATATCCCACGAAGTGGAGGTAAGCGATATAATCAGAAAACATGGGATAGGCGGTATCGTTTTCTTCCAGGGCACACCAGAAAAACAGGCTGAGCTCACTAATTACTATCAGAAGATATCCAGAATACCGCTCCTGATTTCAATTGATGCTGAATGGGGGCTGGGGATGAGACTTGACAATGTTGAAAAGTTTCCTGTCCAGATGACTCTCGGAGCAATAAGGAACGATTCCCTCATTTACTTCATGGGAAAAGCTGTAGCAGAACAGTTCAAACGAATGGGAATTCATGTTAACCTTGCTCCTGTTGCCGACATCAACAATAACCCGCTCAATCCTGTAATTAATTACAGATCATTTGGCGAAAACCGGGAAAATGTGACATCAAAATCTATAATGTACACCTCAGGAATGCAGGACAATGGTATCATAGCCTCGGTGAAGCATTTCCCCGGGCATGGAGATACAAACACAGATTCTCACCTGGATCTCCCACTCATAACTCACTCCATATCACGGCTTGACAGCATTGAGTTGTTTCCTTTCCTCAACCTTATCAACATGGGAGCCGGAGCAATAATGACAGCTCATCTTAGCCTCCCGTCGCTCGATCCGACACCGAATCTTCCTTCAACACTTTCCCCGCTTATTATCAATGAATTGCTGATCAACCGCATGGGATTTAAAGGCCTCGTAATAACAGACGCAATGAATATGCAGGGTGTAACAAAGTATTATGGGCCCGGAGTAGCTGAAGCATTAGCACTGGCCGCCGGGAATGATATTGTTGAGTTCGTGACTGATGTTGAGGCTGCTATTAAGGAAACACTGAACCTTATTAAAGCAAAAAAACTGACAGAATCAGACTTAACGCAGAAATGCCGTAAGATACTGGCTGTTAAATACTGGGCCGGACTGAACAACCCCATGCCGGTAAAAACGACAGGCCTTCGTGAGGATCTTACACCGCCATCAAGCAAAGCACTGATCCGCAATTTATACTCCAGCTCATTAACTGTTCTGAAGAACGATGAAAACATAATACCTGTAAGGAACATCCGGTCATTGAAAATTGCCACACTTTCAATTAACAGAAAAGATCCCGGGATCTTCCAGAAAAGGATTTCTGATTACTTACCTTCAACGCATTTCTCAATAGATCCTGAAGAAAGGGATTCAATACCTGGTCTATTGAAAAAGCTTGATGATTTTGACCTGGTTATCGCAGGAGTTTATAAAACGGACCAAAGGCCTTATAATAACTTTGGCATAACTAACGGACTTCTAAGTTTTCTTGATGAGCTCATGAACTCAAGGAAAGTTATACTGGCTTACTTTGGCAATCCTTATGCCCTGGGAAGGCTGAAGCCGGCAGGCAAAGCAAACGGTCTGATACTCACATACCAGGAAAACGATTACACCGAAGACATGGCGGCACAGCTAATCTTCGGGGGCATTGGAGCAAGCGGTCTTCTGCCTGTTACAATAAATAAAGACTGGCCATCGGGTTATGGTATTATCACTCCGGGAAATCTGAGGCTTCAGTATGGATTCCCTGAAAGCGCCGGAATGTCATCGGAAATACTTACAAGAAAAATTGATTCAATAGCCAATGTGGGCCTCCGGGCAAAAGCTTATCCGGGCTGTGAGGTTATTGCTGCAAGAAAAGGCATTGTGGTTTTCCACAAGACCTACGGATATCATACATTTGACAACAGGATCGCCGTCGATAAAGGAGATCTTTATGATCTCGCTTCAGTAACAAAAGTTTCAGCTTCGCTTCCCGGTCTGATGCTCCTTGATACTGAAGACAGGTTCTCCCCTGATAATACTCTTGGTCACTACCTTCCTTTTTTCAGAAATTCGGATAAAGAGGACATTCTGATGAGGGATCTGCTTACGCACCAGGGAGGCCTCACTCCATTCATCACCTTCTGGAAATCAACGATAAGGAAAGACTCAATCTTTAAAAAGAGGATCCTGAGACATGATGCATCGCAAAGATATCCATACAAAATTGCAGACAAACTCTATATCAACAGGAATTACAAGCAAAAAATGTTCACTGAAATAAAAAAAAGCGAGCTTGGGGAAAAGAAATATGTGTATTCCGATCTCACCTTCATCATCACACCGGAAATAGTTGAGAGTTTGGCGGGCGAACGATGGTATGAATATGTGACCAGGAATATATACCACCGTATCGGAGCTCGTGACATAGTTTTCAATCCCTATCGAAAATATCCTCTAAGCAGGATAGCACCCACGGAAAATGATACTTTTTTCCGCAGGCAGCAATTACTGGGGACGGTTCATGATGAAGGAGCTGCAATGCTCGGCGGTATTTCCGGACATGCAGGTCTGTTTGCCACGGCAAATGACCTGCTAAAGCTCATGGAACTTTACAGAAGAATGGGGGAATATGGAGGAGAACAGATTATAGGCAAGGATGTTATGAAGGAATACACAAGGGTTCAGTTTCCTGATAACAACAATAGAAGAGGCCTGGGATTCGACAAACCGCTGCTGAACAACCAGAAACTTGAACAAAAAGATACGTATCCCACCAGGGGGGCAACACCTGAAAGCTTCGGTCATTCAGGATATACCGGAACATTTGTCTGGGTAGATCCGGTTAAAGAGATAAGCTACGTCTTTTTCAGCAACAGGGTCTTCCCTACCCGAAACAACAACCTCCTGTCTGATTTGAATATACGGACTGAAATTCTTCAGGCCATTTACGACTCAATATGCAATTAAAAACGTAAAAACACTGCAAAAAAAACGCAACCCGGTCAGTAAATATCGGGTTGCGTTTTAAGTGCCCAGAACAGGACTCGAACCTGCACACCGTAACCGGCACCAGCCCCTCAAGCTGGCGTGTCTACCAATTTCACCATCTGGGCATTTTGAGGTTCAGGGCACAAAGTGTCTGGCAATAGGTTACAAAGGCTTTAACAAATAATTGTATATCTTTAAAGAACGCATATAATCAAATATTTCTCAACAGCACTGATAAAATAAACCACCTGCTGGTGAACTGGTGCCCAGAACAGGACTCGAACCTGCACATCATTGCTGACACTAGTCCCTGAAACTAGCGCGTCTACCAATTTCGCCATCTGGGCAATATAAGGTCTGCAGGCCCAATGTTATTAATGCTCAAGGGCTTTGGGATCCTTATCTCTTGCACACAAGTTAAAGAACGCAACAACTATTAAATGCGGGTCCAAAAATAATAAAAAAATTATCATTTGAATGTCATGTATTAATTAAAAGTATATTTTTGATCCCTGATAATTTTTGCATGAACAACAAGGTGAGTAAATACTTTTGGCACGCCATGCATAACCAGTAAGCGGGTCTGCAATAACTATAATCATTCATTAAATGAGCGAAACCAGACCTGCAGACCAATGCAGGTTTTTTAGTATATAACAGTTATTTACAGGTAAAGATGAAAATTATGAAATTCGGGGGAACTTCAGTAGGGACTCCCGAAAGAATGAGATCCATAATACCGCTTATTGCGGATAATGAAAAGAAGATCATTGTTCTGTCGGCGCTTTCAGGCACAACAAACAGCCTTGTTGAAATATCGGGTTTTCTGCAAAACGGCCAGAACGATTCAGCCTTGCAGAAGATAGAGATTCTAAAGTCGAAATATGATCAGGTTGTTAAGGATCTTTTCACAACTGATGAAGGATACAAGGCAGGTTTCGATCTTATTAATGCTCATTTCAGTTTCCTTGAGAATAATACCACCAAACCATTTTCAAGAATACAGGAAAAATCAATTTTGGCGGAAGGTGAACTGATATCCACCTCATTATTTCACATTCTTCTCCAGGAAAAGGGAATCCGTTCCGTTCTTCTTCCCGCATTGAACTTCATGCGTATTGACAAAGACGGAGAACCTGATTCGTTTTATATTGCCGAAAACGTCAATAGGGAGCTTGAAAAACATGCCGGTGAAAACATTATCATAACGCAGGGGTTTATCTGTCGAAATGCCTTTGGTGAGATTGATAACCTTAAGCGGGGAGGAAGCGATTATACTGCTTCCCTGCTTGGGGCTGCCCTAAATGCATCAGAGATACAGATATGGACCGACATAAACGGGTTTCACAATAACGACCCCAGATATGTGGAAAAAACAAACGTGATCAGGGATTTATCCTTCGATGAAGCAGCCGAGCTGGCATATTTCGGGGCCAAGATACTCCATCCGTCAAGCGTTAATCCTGCCCGTGAAAAAAACATCCCCGTCAGGCTTAAAAATACAATGGATCCGGATGATGAAGGTACACTTATCACAGCGTCAACAAATTTCGTTGATTACAAGGCGGTGGCTGCAAAGGATGGCATTTCTGTCATCAGGATCAAATCGTACCGGATGCTGATGGCATACGGATTTCTGAGAAAGGTATTTGAAATCTTTGAAGCCTACAAGACTCCAATTGATATGATAACCACATCTGAAGTGTCAGTATCATTAACAATTGATAATCCTCATAATATTAAGCAGATAGCTAATGATCTGAAAGAGCTTGGATTGGTGGAACTTGAAGAAAATCAGACAATAATCTGTGTCGTGGGGGATTTCCGCCCGGAAAGAGTTGGTTCAGCACCTGAAATATTCGAAGCGCTCAACTCAATCAAACTTAAAATGATCTCTTACGGAGGAAGCCCTTACAGTCTTTCTCTCCTGATTGACTCAGCGGATAAAGAAAAAGCACTAAGACAGCTTAATAAACATCTTTTCAATAACTAGGATGATAGATCTTAATACAATAAGCAAACTGAAAGAGCTTCCTACTCCTTTCTACTTTTATGACACGGATTTACTAAAGGACACATGTGAGAAGGTAAAAATCGGATCTGAAAAATACGGGTACAAAATCCATTTTGCTGTAAAAGCAAATGCTAATCCAGGAATACTTAGAATAATATCTTCATTCGGATTTGGAGCTGATTGCGTAAGCTGGAACGAGATAGAAAGATCGATTGCCTGTGGTTTCCAGGCTTCGGATATTGTTTTTGCAGGAGTTGGCAAGACTGACAGGGACATAGAAAGAGCGTTGGATGCAGGAATTTTCTGTTTTAACTGCGAATCACTGCCTGAAATTGAGGTTATTAATTTATTAGCTTCAAAATCAGGCAAGATTGCGACAATTGCCCTAAGGATCAATCCATATATCGAAGCTCATACGCATAAATACATTACTACAGGCATTGAGGAAAGTAAATTTGGCATTAATATATGGGAACTGGATGAAGTTCTCAAACACTTGCCGCAATTCAGAAACATCAGCCTTGAGGGTATTCATTTCCACATAGGATCACAGATTACAAGGATGTCGGTGTTTAAAAGCCTGTGCACAAGGATCAATGAACTTCAGGAGTATTTCAGCTCACACAGTGTGAATCTGAAAATAATAAATGTAGGTGGAGGCCTTGGCATTGATTATAAAAACCCTGATGAACCAGCCGGTTTTGATGAATATTTCTCAATGTTAAACCAGTTTGTTTCTCTTATTCCGGGGCAAAGAATACACATAGAACCGGGGCGTTCAATTGTCGGACAGTGCGGAAGCCTCATATCCAGGGTATTATATATCAAAAAAGGCAGCAAGACCACTTTTGCTGTTATAGATGCCGGAATGACTGACCTTATAAGGCCTGCACTTTACCAGGCATATCACAAGATTGAGAATCTCACATCAAACGGGAGCATTCACAGGTACGATGTAGTTGGTCCTGTATGCGAATCAGCTGACTCCTTTGCAAAATTTACAGAACTACCGGAAACCAGAAGAGGTGATATCATTGCCATACGCTCTGCCGGAGCCTATGGAGAGTCGATGTCGTCGAGATATAACCTGAGGGATCTGCCCGGAGCCTATTTCTCGGATGAGATTTAATCAAAAAGTGGCGAGCAAAATATGAGACTTATAGATCCGTTTCTACATAAGTCCCAGTCCGTACATGAAAACCATTGCAATGGCTACCGGGGCAATAAATTTTACAATAAATCTGAAAAAAGGCAGGTAAGAGCTTTTTATGGTCCCTTCATTTGTGAGTTCTTTTTTCGTCAGCGCAGGACTGAAAAACCAGCCAATGAAAAGAACGATAAACAATCCGCCCAATGGAAGCATAATGTTTGAAGTCAGATATTCCAGCAATCCGAATATATTCTTTCCAAGAATCTTAATATTACTCAGGTTTCCAAGCGAAAGAACCGTAAGAATACCTAATACCGAAACCGAAAGCGTAGCAGCAATTGTAGCCTTTTTCCTGGTCATCTTAAGCTCTTCAACAAGATATGCTACAATCACTTCAAGCACAGAAATGGTTGAAGTAAGGGCTGCCACTGCCAGCAGGATAAAAAACATTGTTGCAAAAATCTCTCCGAATGGCATCTTCTGAAAGATTCCCGGAAGCACAATAAAAACGAGACCGGATCCAGAAGATGGTGATCCACCAAGGGCGAAAACCGCAGGGAAAATTGCTATTCCTGCAATAATTGCAACAGAAGTATCGGCTATTGCCACCATTAATGCAGAGGAGGATAACTTTTCATCTTTCCTAATATATGAGCCATATGTTATAAGAGTTCCCATTCCTATGCTTAGTGAAAAGAATGACTGGCCGAGAGCTTCAAGTATAACCTTTGGTGTTATTTTACTGATATCAGGCTTGAAGAGAAACGAGAGGCCAGCTTTTGCGCCTTCTAATGTAAGTGATCTGATACACAATATTATCAGAAGGACAAACAACAGCGGCATCAGCACAGTGGTGTATTTCTCTATTCCTTTTTTTACCCCCGACAAGATTATGAGCGCCGTAAAAATCATAAATATCAGGAACCATATCAGAGGCCTGACAGAATTCTTGGTAAATTCATCAAACATAACTGACAACTCGCTGTCACTCTTACCAGAAAGACTGCCGGTCAGTGACTGAAAGAAATATTCAAGTGTCCATCCCGCAACGGTTGTATAAAATGCCAGGATCATGAAAGCTGCTGCAACTCCCATCAGGCCGATCAAATACCACGGCTTCCCGGGCGCCAGTGCTTTAAAAGCTCCATATGGATTCTTTTGAGCTGATCTTCCAATGATAAACTCTGATGTCATGACCGGTATACCGATAGCAATAACAAAGACAAGATATACAAGAAGAAAGGCACCTCCTCCATTTTCCCCTGCAACATAGGGGAATCTCCAAACATTTCCCAACCCGATTGCCGACCCGGCAACTGCGGCCACAACCGCAAATCTTCCGGAAAAGCTCTCCCGGGTACCTGTTGATGAATTAGCCATAATGAGTTATCTTAATCCTGATAAAGCAATAATTGTTTTTGAATACTATATTTGTAAAAAAGATTGAAAGATAACAAAGGTATTCTTTTGATTAGACAGACTGATGATATAAGTATTACAAATTATTCATTTTTATCAGCAAAAAAGCCAAAAATATGAGAAGATTTACTTTTTTCCTCATACTTCTGATCATAATTTCCTGCTCACCATTAAAAATGTACAGGGAAGACCCGGAAGTAAAAGCATGGGAACCCGAAATTGAGAAATTTGAACAGCTAGATGTAAACAAATCATACCCGCCTGATGCTGTAATGTTTGCTGGAAGTTCCAGTATAAGGCTCTGGTCAACTCTTGGGAAGGACATGACGCCATACAATGTAATTCAAAGAGGCTATGGAGGGGCAAAACTCAGCGATTTTGCAGTATATGCCGACAGAATAATATATCCTCATAAAACAAGTGCCATTGTCCTATTCATAGCGAATGACATATCCGGCAGTGATAAAGACAAAAGCCCGCTTGAAGTTGCTCAACTATTCAGGAAGACACTATATATAATCCGCAGAAAATATACCAAAACCCCTGTTTTCTGGATCGCAATAACTCCTACAGGGTCAAGATGGCATGTATGGCCCGAAATTAAGGAAGCCAACGAACTCATAAGGAAAGTATGCCAAAAACACGAGAACACCTTTTTTATTGATACGGAAAAAGCCTTTCTTACATCAAGCGGCCTCCCTAACAATGACCTGTTCCTTGAAGACAGACTCCACCTTAATGAAGACGGGTACAGGGTGTGGACTGGCATAATAAGAAATGAACTGCATAACGTTCTGGGAAAATAAACAGAGGATATGCTTGGACACGGCTCAGACCAACATGTAGAATTGTTTTATAATTAAGATATTATGAGAAAACTCACCTTATTATTTCTGTTTTGCATGATAAATATTAGTACATACGGCCAGGTTGAAATTATTGCCCACAGGGGGGCATCGTACCTGGCGCCCGAAAATACTGTTGCTGCCTCAGAACTTGCATGGGAGCTTGGTGCCGATGCAGTTGAGGTTGACATTTACCTTTCCAGAGACAACAAAATAATGTGCATACATGATCCTGACACCAAAAGAACTACAGGGCAGGATTATAAGGTCAGTGAAACTTTGTCGAAACAATTAAGAAAACTTGATGCCGGTTCATTCAAAAATGAGAAATACAAGGGAGAGAAGATCCCATTTCTCAAGGAGATCATTAAATCAGTTCCTGAGGGTAAAGAACTTGTTGTTGAAATCAAATGCAAGAGCGAGGTGCTTCCTTTTCTTGCAAAAGATGTCAGTAAATATGGCAGAAACAGGAAGTTCGTATTTATTTGCTTTGACCTTCAGACAATTGCAGACACAAAAAAAGCTTTCCCGGACAACAAGTGTTACTGGTTATGCGCCAACAGCCAGCTTCTGAAGCAAAATCTTGAAAAAACATCTAGTCTCGGCCTCGATGGTGTAAGCCTGGTTTATGGAATAATAGACAATGAGATTGCAACCATTGTAAAAGGCCATAATCTGGAACTTTTCACATGGACTGTCGATGATGCGGCTGAGGCAAAAAGACTTATAACACTTGGTGTTAGAGGAATAACAACGAACCGTCCCGGATGGCTGAGGAACCAGATATTTTAATTTTTCACAGACAGGAAATCAATACTTATTAATTTCCGCACTTATAGCAAACCTCATTTTCGAGTTTCTTTCCTGAAAAGAAATCATCTATGTTTTCAAGTGTTGTTTTAGCTATATTATGAAGAGCTTCCCTCGTGAAAAAACCCTGATGCGATGTAATAATTACATTATTGAATGATAAAAGCCTGGCCAGTACATCATCCGCCAATACCCGGTCGGAAAGATCTTCAAAGAAGAACCTGCTTTCTTCCTCATAAACATCCAGCCCGGCTGAGCCTATAATCCCGTTTTTTAATCCGTCAATAAGATCAGATGTCTTAATAAGCTTTCCCCTTCCGGTGTTGATAAGCATTACTCCGGGCTTCATTCTGGAAATGGAATCAGCATTTATTATGTACTCAGTCTCTTCTGTTAGTGGGCAATTCAATGATATTATATCAGATTTGCGATATAAATCGTCAATTCTTACATACTCGCACCCGGTTTCATCTGCAAAATCATTATCCGGAAATTTGTCGTATGCAAGAATTTTAACTCCAAATCCTTTCAGTATCCTTACAAGAGTTTTTCCAATTCTCCCTGTGCCAATGACACCGGCAGTTTTCCCATGCATGTCAAATCCCAGAAGTCCGCTCAGTGCGAAATTGGAATCACGTGTCCTGTAATATGCCCTGTGTATCTTTCTGTTAAGAGTAAGCATCAGTGCTACTGTGTGTTCAGCTATTGAATAAGGTGAATACTCCGGGACCCTGACAACCCTGATCTTATCTTGGGCTGCCTTAAGGTCGATATTGTTGAATCCTGCGGAGCGGAGTGCAATGAGCTTTACTCCGTACTTGCTCAACTTATTTATCATATGAGAATCAACAGTATCATTGACAAACAGGACGACCACGTCATAAGCGTTTGTCAGAACAATGTTATCATAGGTGAGATGAAACTTGAAATATTTGATATCGAACCCATAACCTGAATTAAGTTCATTAAATACCTCTATATCATAAGGTTTTGCGTCAAAGAAGGCTATTTTAAGTCCTTGGTTATTCATATATCGCCTTATTGTTAATCAATTAACAAAAAATGAATGCTATTGTTCGGGTATCTAAAAAATCACAATTAGCTGATTTTTTTAGAGATTAATGTTTTTACCGGAGGATCAGATTAAATTTGTACTTTCAGTTACTAAATTTAACCTGAAAACCAATTCTTCATCCAATGGAAAACAATATAACGCGCAGAAGATTCATCTTCAAGACAGCAGCTGCTGGAGCATTTACAATTCCTTTCATCTCCGGATATTCCCGCCCGGGGAAGGTCAATGAAATTACGCCCATGATAATAACAAGCCATGCCAATCAGACCGGTCAGGATGCAATGATTGCAGGGTGGGAAGTGCTTAAAAATGGCGGGAGTGCGGTTGATGCGGCCGAAAAAGCTGCCAATGTGATTGAATCAGATCCTGAAGATACAAGTGTAGGATTGGGCGGTTTGCCGAACGAAAACGGAGTTGTGCAACTCGACGCATCTTTCATGGATGGAAAGACCTATTCAGCTGGTGCTGTAGCCTGCCTGGAAGGAATAAGGAATCCATCATCCGTGGCAAGGCTTGTAATGCAGCATACCGACCATGTTCTCCTGGTCGGGCAAGGCGCCCTGGAATTTGCTAAAGCGCATGGATTCACCCAGGAAAATCTTCTTACTGAAAAAGCCCGTAAGATATGGCTAAGATGGAAGGAAGAACTCAGCCAGGGTGATGACTGGGGCGTTCCCGAACACCTTATGGATATTACAGATAAGGAAGCATATTTCAGGGATTTCCCTGAAATTGAATATCACTATGGAACCACAAATGTACTTGCAGTAGATAAGAATGGCGATGTCGCCGGCTGCACAACAACAAGCGGATTGAGTTTCAAGATGAATGGAAGAGTCGGAGATTCTCCAATTATAGGTGCCGGACTTTATGTCGACAATGAGGTTGGAGCGGCGGGAGCCACTGGCCGGGGCGAAGATGTTATCAAATCATGCGCATCATTTTACATTGTACTGAGAATGAAGGAAGGACGTTCGCCACAGGAGGCGTGTGAGGATGCCATCAAAATGATAGCCGGAAAATACAAAAATGTGAATTCTATGTTCTTCCCCAGCGAAAAATTCGTTGCAATAAACAAATCTGGTGAAACAGGGTGTGCTTCAATGAAGGGGGAAGGACATCCACTGATGTCAGTTATGACCGGTTCAGGTCTCAACAAATATGCAGGTAAAACTGTTTACCCGGGAAGACGTTAAAAGAGAGACCTTAACTCCCCGGACCTATCATTTTTTTTGCAGGCCGCGAGATTAACTACAATTATTATCAGATAATTACGTTAATTACTCTAACAGACCTTACAACCATTTACGGATATATCATATAATAAACTGACATGAAGCGACTTTTGTATATTTGTTTGGTATTGCTGGCATCATGTGCCACGACTCAGCAATCATCCATTCAGGAAGACAAGCTGCTTCTTACCAGAAAATATGTGGGCACTTTTATGGAATACAGGCAGCATATACCGGAAAAACTGGGAGAACCTAACCTGATCTGGATTAAAACATCATTGGACAGCACTTATGGCAAATTTTCAGCCTACGGACAGAAATGTGAATTCGTGGTAGGCGACAGATTATATATCAAAAGAACTTATTATTCGCCAGGAAACTCTATAGGCTACTGGCTTTACCAGATTGAATCGGATGATAACAAGGCCTATTACAGGCTTAGTGATTTCCAGCACGATCGCCAGATATTGGTACAGAATTGGTTTTAGAAATACCATGCGATTGTGATAAAAGACAGTCTTACTTGTAAGTAACAACTCTTTTACTGTAAAGCACCTGCCAGTTCTCATCATCCGAATATGGCTCAGGCTGGTGTTTATCTATGACTTTCCTTTCGATCTTTCTTATTATCGCCTTTGATCCCCTTCTTCCCTCGCCTTTTGTTTCTTCAACATAATCAACGTAGGCAATGAACCTGTTTATCCTGTTGAGCATAATCTCAGGTGTGCGGATAAATCCGACGTCTTCATCACGCAGCGCATAATTATTGTGGCTCTCTTCCCAAACATCAACATAATGAACATAATTGTCAAGGTCGGCAAAAACAACCCTGCCCTCTGAATCAGTGAATCCCTCGGTTATCATATTAGTTTCCCTGTCCCAGTCGGCCAGCGTTGGGTAAAGCATAACACTTGCCCCTGATACCGGGTATTCTTCATAGTACTCCAGAACCTCTATTTCAAGCAAGGTAGGAATCCTGACATCTATTACAAGCGAGGCCTCATCGCTAAGGCCATTATGTGACCAGGCAGTCAGTACAACCTTATAGGATCCGGTTGCTTTGTAGGCATGGACTGGTTCCGGCTCATTGGAAATATATCCATCTCCGAAGTCCCATTCAAAACTTGAAGCATTGTCCGATTCATTTGTAAACCAGACTTCCTCCCCTACTGTCGGATCGCCCGGTGTTGCCGAAAAATAAGCTTCCGGCGACATTTCACATGAAACGAGGATAAAAGGGAGAACTAACGTTGATAAAATGATCTTTTTCATTGTTTTATATTGTTTCTGACCTATAATTTAATTTCAAATTGCGTGCCACTGTTATAAAGTCTTACAAAAATCCTGAAAGCTGCATATCACAAAATATTTTACGGATCAGTTCTGGATTTTTCCTTAGCCTTTTAAAAGTTATATCTCCAAATTGCTTTCAGTGCTGCTTCATTTAGGCTCAGGTATTCAAAAAAAAAAATCACTACATTTGCAATCCATTAATACCAGAAACAAATAATGATAAGGATAACTTTCCCCGACGGATCAGTTAAGGAATACAGGAATGGCATTACAAGCCTTGAGATTGCTGAAGAAATAAGTCCAAGGCTGGCAGGTGAAATATATGCTGCCACGGTTAATGGCGTGGTTGTCGACCTGTCAAGGCCTGTTACCGCGGATGCAACTCTGAAGCTTCACAAATGGGAAGATGAACCCGCCAGGCATGCATTCTGGCACTCTTCTGCTCATCTTATGGCTGAAGCCCTGGAATCTCTTTATCCGGGTATAAAATTCGGGATAGGACCAGCTATTGAGAACGGATTTTACTACGATGTTGATCCCGGCGAGGGCAGGGTAATAGTAGAGGACGACCTTCAGAAGATTGAAGACAGGATGAAAGAATTTGCTATAAAAAACCAGCCTATTATCAGAAAAGAAGTAAGCAAGAAGGAAGCTATTGAATTATTTAAAGCCAAGGGTGACGAATATAAAATTGAACTGATAAACGAACTCGAGGATGGCACAATAACATTGTATTCACAGGGTAATTTTACCGATCTTTGCCGGGGTCCTCATCTCCCTTCTACAGAACCGATAAAAGCAGTCAGGGTATTGAGTCTTGCAGGCGCATACTGGAGAGGCAACGAAAAAAACAAGATGCTTACCAGGATTTATGGCATCTCATTCCCAAAAAAGAAAATGCTTGACGATTATCTCGTATTTCTTGAGGAGGCAAAAAAGAGGGATCACCGCCGCATCGGAAAAGAGCTCGAGCTTTTTACATTTTCACCAAAAGTTGGGATGGGACTTCCTCTCTGGCAGCCAAAGGGTTCGGAAATACGCCAGAATCTTATCAGCTTCCTTACAGGTGTCCTTCGCAAGAGAGGCTATAAGATGGTGACAACCCCTCATATTGGCAATGTGAATCTTTATAAGACCTCAGGTCACTTTGAAAAGTACGGGAAAGATTCCTTCAGGCCTATTTCCACACCACAGGAAGGAGAGCAGTTTATGCTAAAACCAATGAATTGCCCTCATCACTGTGAAATTTATAATGCTACTCCTCATTCGTATAAAGACCTGCCTTTTCGAATGGCAGAATTCGGTACTGTTTACAGATACGAACAGAGCGGAGAACTTCATGGCCTGACCAGGGTAAGAAGCTTTACACAGGATGATGCACATCATTTTTGCAGGCCTGATCAGCTCAGAGAAGAATTCAAGAGCATAATTGACCTTGTGCTATATGTCTTCAAAACTCTCAACTTCAACGATTATACAGCCCAGATATCACTCAGGGATCCTGACGATAAGGAAAAGTACATAGGAACTGATGAAAACTGGGAAAAAGCTGAACAGGATATTATTGTTGCAGCGCGGGAGAAAAATCTTGAAACTGTTGTGGTCCCTGGAGAGGCAGCATTTTATGGACCAAAACTCGATTTCATCGTAAAAGACGCAATAGGAAGAAAATGGCAGCTGGGAACAATTCAGGTTGACTATAACCTTCCGGAAAGGTTTGACCTTACATATAATGGCAGCGATAATCAAAAGCACAGGCCTGTGATGATACACAGGGCAATATTCGGTTCTCTTGAAAGGTTTGTTGCAGTGCTGATTGAAAATACAGCCGGGAAATTTCCCCTTTGGCTTGCCCCGGAAAAGGCAGTCATACTGCCTATAAGTGAAAAATTCAATGATTATGCTCTAAATGTTTTGGAAATTCTAAATAATTCCGATATTTGCACACTAATTGACGACAGGAGTGAAAAGATAGGTAAGAAGATCAGGGATAATGAATTAAAGAGGATCCCATACCTGCTGATAATAGGAGAAAAAGAGACTGCTGACGGTACAGTATCGGTAAGGAAACAGGGAGAAGGCGACAGGGGAAGCATGAAAATCCAGGAATTTGTTGATCTGATCAGAAGCGAGATTTCACAAGAACTGGAATATTAGCTGCATAGACCGAATTAAAGAAAGTATTAACAAAAGTAAAGGAGGAAAGAACTATTACCGTACCAATTAGGAGGAGTCCTGCAAGAACTGTCCAGCAGGCTCACAGGATAAACAACAGGATCACTGCCAGAGTGGTAAGAGTTGTCGGTGAGGAAATAGAAACAGCAGTTATGAGTATCCAGGATGCCCTTAAACTGGCTGATTCTTTGGAACTTGATCTTGTAGAAATTTCGCCAAACGCGGATCCCCCTGTATGCAGAATCGTTGATTATCAAAAGTTTCTTTATCAACAAAAAAAGAAACAAAAGGAAATTAAAGCCAAAGCGGCCAAAGTTGTTGTAAAAGAAATACGATTCGGCCCGAATACAGATGATCACGATTATAATTTCAAGCTCAGGCACGCCATTAAGTTCCTGGAAGAAGGAGCAAAAGTGAGGGCTTATGTGTTCTTTAAAGGAAGATCAATATTGTTCAAGGAGCAGGGTGAAGTATTGTTGCTGCGTTTTGCCAATGATCTTGAAGAGTACGGCAAAGTAGAACAGCTTCCCAGGCTGGAAGGGAAAAGGATGATAATATCATTTTCCCCTAAGAAGAAAAAATAGTAAAAATTAATTTTTGATTTCACAAGATGCCAAAAATGAAAACGAATTCCGGTGCGAAAAAGAGATTTTCACTTACCGGAACAGGAAAAATTAAACGCAAACATGCATTTAAAAGTCATATCCTGACAAAAAAATCAACAAAGCGAAAGAGGAATCTTACTTATTTCGGCCTTGTTGATAAAGCTGACATGAAAAATGTAAAGCTTATGCTTGCTAGCAAGTAAATGAATCAGAAGGTTTGATCCATAAAAAGAGTATTAACCAGGTTATCACGCCGTTAAGATTCCGCCGGAAGCGGAACGCTGATAACCAAAAAACAAAAAAGCATGCCAAGATCAGTAAATTCAGTAGCATCAAAAGCCAGAAGAAAGAAAATTCTCAAACAGACAAAAGGGAACTTCGGTTCCAGAAAGAATGTCTTTACAGTAGCTAAAAACACACTCGATAAAGGGTTAACTTACGCTTACCGCGACAGGAAGAAAAAGAAAGGCGCCTTCAGGTCTCTCTGGATACAAAGGATAAATGCAGGCGTAAGGCAATACGACATGAGTTATTCGGAATTCATAGGGAAGCTCGAGAAAAAAGGTATAGGATTGAACAGGAAAACCCTGGCCGATCTTGCCATGAACCACCCCGAGGCCTTTAAAGCTGTTGTGGATAAGGTAAAATAGTCTTTGATGATACCATTTCTAAAGCTGACCCGCCTTGAGTCAGCTTTTTTATTTGCCTTGCTTCTATAAAGTAGCCGCCAAAAATACTCAGGCAGTCATCCAACAGGTCATCCGCCCTGAAAATATACTTTCATCAGGTAGTCAATCACCTGATCTTCATAAGCAACCTATTAAACCTGATCCTTTTGAATCCTGATCCTTCCCTGTTGATCGACAGCCATATGAATTTCGGTTTCCCAACAATATGATCCTCGGGAACGAAGCCCCAATACCTTGAGTCTGCTGAATTGTGACGGTTATCGCCCATCATCCAGTAATAATCCATCCTGAACGTATAGCTGTCAGCCGGCTGACCATTAATGTAAATTGTGCTCCCTTCAGTTCTCAAATCGTTTCCTTCATATACCTCGATAATCCTTTCATAGAGACAAAGGTTTGATGTGTCAATCTTTACCTTAGCTCCCTTTGAAGGGATCCATAAAGGCCCGAAGTTATCTTCATTCCATGCAAGAGTTTTACTATAAGGGAAAATATGTGGCACATATTCACCAACCTCAGCATAAAGAGCTGAAACATCTGTCACATTGGTGAATTTTGAAATCGCATCGGCATTGCTTTTGGTAAGCGGCAATATATACACCCATCCTGAAACCATTGTCTGGTCAGCCTTAGAGATTCCAAGCCGCTCAAATGCCTTTGGATTTATTGTTGTACCATTGGTCGTAACCACATAAGAAGTCTGCTGGGTTTCATTTTCCCGAACAGCTTTCCCGTTTACAAACACCTGGCCTCTCCTTATAAATACCGTATCGCCGGGGATACCTATGCAACGCTTTACATAATTATCCCTTCTGTCAACTGGCCGGTATACTATATTAAATCTGCTTCTCACCTCATTCCTGGCATCTTCCATGTAACTTTCTGCTGGTTTTGGAGCTGAACTTCCGTACGAATCTCTTTGCTGCAGTTCGCGAGCAGTTCTCCTTATTATTTCATAATAACTCGTTGCCTGTTCCTCCAGAACAACCGTATCTCCTGCCGGAAAGTTGAACACAATAGCATCATTATTTTGGACCCTGCCCGTTCCTGTAAGTCGCTTATATGGCCAGTGAACAATATCTGACCATGATTTTCCTCCTACAACCGGCATGGTATGCTGCGTAAACGGGAAAGCTACAGGGGTATTGGGCATTCTTGGACCAAAAGCAATCTTGCTGACGAACAGATGGTCACCGATCAACAGCGATTTTTCCATGGATCCGGTAGGGATCCTGTAATTCTGAAAAAGAAAAATATTTATCAGTGTTACAGCAATAACAGCAAATATCAGGGCATCAAGCCATTCAATAAAAGTACTGTTCGGACCCTGGCGTTTTTTCCAAAAGGTCCAGTTCACCTTCTCTGATATATATAAATCATAAATTACTGCAAGACCCAAAAAGAACCAGTAGTTACCTATCCAGATTACAACCAGGATGTAAAGAATGGCGGCTATAGCAAATTTTATGTTCTTCCTGGAAAAAAAATCAGTCATGATGAACGTTATTAAAAAAGAACCGGTAAAAATAAGAATATTTATCAGAATCCCAGCACGTCGCTCATTGTGAACACACCTTTTCTTTGCTGTATGAATTCTGCTGCGATAAGAGCTCCCATGGCAAGTCCTTTTCTGCTTTTCGATTCATGCCTCAATGTTATTGCATCCACTTCAGAATCCCAGGTAATGGTATGAATTCCTGGGACAGCTCCTTCCCTAACGGATCTCACAGGGATCTTTTTTTCGGCCGTTTCATGGTCAAATCTCCATCCGTCATATCCATGATGCTTTTCGCTGATACCACCTGCAAGGGTAATAGCTGTACCGCTGGGAGAGTCGAGCTTCCGTGTATGATGTATTTCCTCGATAAATGGGATGTATTCCTTGTATTTCGACATGTGTTCTGCCAGGATGGAATTAAGCCTGAACAGGATGTTCACGCCTATGCTGAAGTTGGAAGAGTGAATAAACGAGGTCCCGTTTTCAATACAGATATCAGAAGCTTTCTGGTAATCCTTAAGCCATCCGGTTGTTCCGCAGACAACAGGCACCTTTTTTCTGAGGCACCGTGCAATATTGTTAAAAGCAGTTTCAGGAGTTGTGAACTCAATAGCGACGTCAATTTCCCCGGGATCAATTCGTCCGAGATCCGTCAAATTATCCTTATCAATCGCCATAACGATCCTGTGACCGCAGCTTACAGCTGCAGCTTCAATTTCACGGCCCATACGGCCATAACCAATCAAACAAATATTCATTTATATAATTTTGAAATCAACGCAATAAATCCTTTTTTTCCGTATAGATCAAAAACCCGGCCTCCTGAAATGATCTCCCTGCTTCCCCAGTCTCCATCAAAGGTTTAGTATTATTCAGGGAAGAAACAAGGCAACTGTTTTCATATGAAATTCATTAAATCGAGCTGTGTTTAACACAAATGCCGAAATTATAATTTTTCGGAAAAATAAAATGAAATGTTCAAATAAAACCTGGTTCGGCAGATATTTTATATTGCCATCCATTTGGATAACTTCAACTTTATGCTGTAACCTGGAATAAAATAAAATTTATTAATATATTTCAATTTCGAAATAAATTTATCATGAGAAATATATTAGCCTTATTATCAATGACATTTATGATTTTTTCGGTTTCATGTACAAGCAAGGACAGTGCCGATCTGGTTATTTTAAACGGGAAGGTGCTGACCGTTGATAAAGACAATCCGCTGGCTGAGGCAGTTGCAATAAAAGGTGAAGAAATAATTGCCGTCGGATCAACAAAGATGATAAAATCATATATAAATGACAATAACACAAAAACTATAGATGCACGCGGACGACTTGTGATTCCCGGATTCAATGATGCTCATGTACACTTCGGACCACTTGATCCTGACTATGTTGAATTACGCTATGTCGGTGATCCCAAGGTGATTACACAAAGAGTAAAGGCACAGGTCGATAAATCAAAGCCCGGAGAACTGGTAAGAGGAGGACATTGGGACCATGAATTGTTTTCTGTAAGGGATTGGCCCTCAAAAGAGTTGCTTGACGTTGTATCTCCACGCAATCCTGTAATCCTCTCGCGCGTGGACGGCCATTCTGTTCTTGTAAACAGTTATGTGCTTAAAGCATCGGGTATCACTGAAAACACTCCCGATCCTTTTGGTGGCGAGATACAGAAAGACCCCGTCACCAAAAAACCTACAGGCATTCTGAAAGAGACTGCAATGGATCTTATTAGAACCGGTGCTGTTGAAACAATAAGGACACCCGAGGAAATCAAGAAAAAAACCTGGCAGGGTTATCTTCTCGCTCTTAAGGAGGCTCGTGAATTGGGTGTTACGAGTATCCAGGTGCCGGGCAGTGCAGATTTTGAAATGTATGAGAAGCTTCAAAATGATGGTTTGCTAACTTGCAGGATCGATATCGGCAAGTCACTCACCGGAGACACATCACTTCTTTCTGAATATATAAAACTTTCAGAAAAATACCCGGGAACCGGCAACTGGATCAGATTCGGCTATCTCAAATCATTCATCGACGGAAGCATGGGATCAGGAACTGCGCTGATGTTCGAACCTTTCAATGACAATCCGGAATCATCGGGGCTGGCAATGATGACGTATGAGGAATTTGAGAATATGGTGGTAACAGCTGACAGATACGGTCTACAGATAGGAGTCCATGCCATAGGTGACAAAGGAAATAACTGGACTCTGAATGCATTTGAGAAAGCCATTGAAGTCAATGGCCGGCGTGACAGCCGCCACAGGGATGAGCACTCACAGACAGTGCAGCAATCTGACATCCCCCGCTTTGCTCAACTTGGAGTTATTCCTTCAATGCAACCAACACACTGCATTTCAGATAAAAACTTTTATGAAAAACGTGTAGGATTTGAAAGATGTAAAGGAGCCTATGCATGGCGCAGCCTTGTTGATGCAGGCTCTGTGCTGGCTTTTGGTACAGATTATCAGGTTGAACCCTTGAATCCCATGGAGGGATTGTATGCTGCAGTAACAAGAAAGGCCAGAGGCGGAGAAGAAGGAGACGGATGGTTCCCTGAGCAAAAACTCACCATGGAAGAAGCAATCAATTTCTATACTGTTGGCTCCGCTTACGCCCAGTTCATGGACAACCGCAAAGGCATGATCAGAAAAGGATACCTGGCCGACATTGTTATTGTCGACAAGGACCTTCTTACAATTCCTGAGAATCAGATAATGAATACAAAGGTCGATTTTACTATAGTGGGAGGCCGGATAGTATATAGTTCCGGGAAATAAATAAGAACAGAATCGTTCCAGGACTTAAAAACGTAGTGCGACAGCAGAACTGACACTGTGGTAAAACATCTTTAATCAGACAAGGAATACAGTATCCTCATTGCCTCATCCCTGCTGTTTCCACAAAAGTCAGGATCAGGCTTAAAATCAATACACACCTTGGGGCGGGAAGGATCACCATAAAGAGCACAGGTCATATCATCAAGCAGATGTATGCATTTAACACCTGCCGGCTTGCCGTCGGGCATTCCAGGTATTGGAGATGAAATTGAAGCTGCTATACAGCAAGCTCCGCAATTCTTTCTGCATTCCATAACTACTCAGTTCAAAGATAAATGATTGCCGTCATCTTCATTTCAATAAAATAATCTTACAAGTATTTGTTCCCATGAAACAAAGACAATTTAGGAAAAAGAACTGCTTTCCGGAAATCTTTCCTCTGATTTCCCTTGCTATAAATCCCGGTTAAAGTGTACTGAAACAAAAATAAATGGCAAAATCTCTTACAATTGCATGATTATCATCCAGCAATATGTATGATAATTAGACATTTTAGTTCATTCGTAATTTCATATATATCTATTATTGTGATATTTACAAAGACGGCATGACTTTTGGGTTAGTTTATTAAACAATCTAAATTGCCGATGGATAAGTTAATCACGATATTAATACTTTGCTTGATAAGTGGTCGAGGGATAACTTCAGCCCGGGAAGCAAAAAAGTGGACATTACAGGATTGCATTAATCATGCAGTTGAGAACAACATCGGATTGAAGAGACAGGTGCTTCAGACTGAATCAGGAGAAACAGACTACCTGAAAGCCAGAATGAATCTCTTCCCCTCTGTAAATATCGGATCTGATCTCCAGGTCGGCTTCGGACGATCTATTGATCCTGTTACCAACCTCATCACTTTTGAACAAAACCTTAGCAATTCATATTCGTTAAGCTCGTCAGTTACTATTTTCAGCGGCTTCACCTTGCTTAATACAGTTTCCGCAAACAGGTTTATGCTCAAAGCAGGTATGGAAACCGAGAAAGTAATCAGGAATACCATAGTAGTTAATATACTTGGAGCTTATTACCAGGTGTTATATGCCAAGGGACTGGAAGATGCAGCAAAAATGCAGCTTGATCTCACGGAAAAGCAACTTTTCAGGATTACCAGAATGGTTGAAACCGGAAAAGAAGCTCTGTCAAAAAAATATGAAATGGAAAGCAGGGCTTCAGAAGACAGGCTTTCTTATACCATTTCCAGAAACAATACAAATCAAGCAGTTACATCTCTCAAGCAGTTGCTTCAGCTGGAGCCCGGGACGGAGTTCGAAATTCTCATCCCAGATCTGGATAACGAATTTATTACTGATACCCGGTATGACATCGACAGTGTTTACAATATCGCATCTCAGGCACTTCCAAGGTTGAAAGCAATTAATTATGAATTAATGGCATCAAAAAAACAGCTTGCTGCTGCCAGGGGTAATCTTGCTCCAAAACTTTCTGCAGGCGGTGTAGCATATACAGGATACTATAAATTAATCAGTGAAGGAGTTCCCGAGCAGGATTCATTCTCCCGGCAACTTAAGAACAATAACAGCCAGGCGATTTATTTTTCCCTCAATATCCCGATATTTAACAATTATGCCACTGGAAGGAATATCAGGCTGGCAAAAATCAGAAAGAATGATGCTGAGTTGAAACTCGAACTTGAAAAGAACAGCCTGTATTCTGACATTGAAAATGCATGTTTTGATTTCAACAGGGGCAAAGATGAATATTCCGCGGCGATAGAAAACCTGGAATTCAATAAAAAATCATTTGATGCTGTTGAGAAGAAATTTGAAGCTGGCCTGGTTGATGTTACCGACTACTCAGCTGCAAAAACTAATCTTTTCAGGGCTGAAACAGAAGCTATCAGAACTAAACTACAATTACTCATCAGAAAGCTTACCATACACTTCTATTCAACCGGAGAATATGAAGGAATTATAAATACATAAAAAAAAAGACAAAAAATGGATACCCCCATAGAAAAAATGGATAAACCAATACCGAAAAAGAAAGGCCTTCAAAAAAAGCATTTCGGATATATTGTTTTCGGGACCGCAATTGCCGTTCTCTTCTATATGGCTTTTCTTGCTGATCGCACCTCTGCATATAAGGTTGAAAAAGACAAGATGATCATTGAAACAGTGATTGAGGATCAGTTCAACGATTATATCACAGTACCGGGAACGGTTGAGCCAATCAGTACCATTTTCCTCGATGCCCAGGAAGGCGGAAGGGTCGAGGAAATTCTTATAGAAGAAGGATCTATGGTAAAGAAAGGGGATATCATACTTAGATTAAGCAACCCCGATCTTTATCTTAATATTCTTGATAGTGAAGCCCAGCTCGCCGAAAAGGAAAACTTCCTCAGAAACACCCAGGTTACAATGGAGCAGGAAAGGATCTCCATAAAACGGGAACTCATAAACCTGAAATATGACATAGAGAGAAAGGAACGTATATACAGGCAGAACAGTATTCTGATAAAGGACAGCCTTATATCGAGGGAGGAATACATCAGGTCAAAGGAGGATCTGGATATGGCAAAAAGCTCAAGAGATCTGTTTATGGAAAGGCAAAAACAGGATTCAATCTTCAGATCGGTACAGGTAGAAACCCTGAAAGCCAATCTTGATAACATGCGCAAGAATCTTGCTCTTGTAAGACAAAGAGTTGAAAACCTTAATGTTAGGGCAACGGTTGATGGGCAGCTCGGATTACTTGTGCCTGAGATAGGACAGTCAATTCAGCGTGGAGCAAATATGGGCCAAATAAACGTGTTAACATCCTACAAGGTCACAGCTCAGATAGATGAGCACTATATAGACAGGGTAAGAACACAACTCACCGCTACTCTTGACCGTCAGGGAAATGAGTACAGCCTGATTGTAAAGAGGGTCTATCCGGAAGTAAGAAACGGGACTTTTAAGATCGACATGATCTTCATTGACACTATGCCTGACAATATCAGAACCGGCCAGACATACTACATCAGCCTTCAGCTCGGACAACCAAAAATAGCAGTTCTGGTGCCGGTGGGCGGATTTTTCCAGGAAACCGGCGGCCAATGGATCTTTGTACTCGATCCTACCGAGTCCTTTGCTATCAGAAGACCTGTTTCCATAGGCAGAAAAAATCCAAGATACTATGAAGTGCTCGACGGTCTTCAGCCTGGAGAAAAAGTCATAATATCAGGCTATGAAGCCTTCGGGAAAAACGAGAAGCTAATCTTTAAAGGAAAGAGATAACTATTAATTATGTAAATCATGATAAAAACTAAAGATTTAACTAAGATCTTCAGAACTGAAGAAGTTGAGACCACAGCACTCAACAATATCAATCTCGGGGTAAAGGAAGGTGAGTATGTTGCAGTCATGGGCCCATCGGGATGCGGCAAATCAACCCTCCTGAATATCCTTGGATTGCTTGATAATCCGACATCAGGAAGCTATCTTTTCAACGGGACAGAGGTTGCGGATCTCAAAGAACGTGACCGTACCGTATTCCGAAAAGGGAACATCGGTTTTGTTTTTCAGAGCTTTAACCTGATAGATGAACTGAATGTGTTTGAAAATGTTGAACTGCCGCTGATATATCTAAAAATGAAGACCAGTGAAAGGAAGCAAAAAGTGGAACAAGCCCTTGACAGGATGAAAATAACTCACCGGGCGAAACATTTTCCTCAACAGCTTTCAGGAGGTCAGCAGCAGAGAGTTGCAATAGCCAGGGCTGTCGTTGCAAATCCAAGACTGATCCTGGCAGATGAACCTACCGGAAACCTCGACTCAAAGAATGGTATAGAAGTAATCAACCTTCTCTCGGAACTAAATAAGGAGGGCACTACAATAATTATGGTGACTCACTCAGAGAGGGATGCCGGATATGCAAACAGGATAGTGAACCTTTTTGACGGACAGATTGTATCATAATAATATAATTTGTAGGGACGTTGCATGCAACGTCCCTACAAATTATATTTCCGGAGTTTGTTGTATAAAGTTTGCCGGGTAATTCCCAACTTAGCCGCAACTACGCTAAGGTTGTTCCCATTGCGTTTCAGGCTTTCACGGATCACCTTCTTCTCCATTTCTTCCAGGGTAGGTTCCCGCTGCGAGATGTTCCCTGAGGCAGAACCGAAATCAAAATCAGATGGCAGTAGAACCTGCGAATCACTCATTATTACAGCTTTTTCCACAGAGTGTTGAAGCTCCCTTACATTCCCGGGCCAGGAATGGTTTGCCAGTTTTTCAAGAGCGTGTGTATTTATTCTCATGGGTTTTTTGTTATATTTTTCACAATATACCCTGAGAAAGAAATTTGCAAGAACAGGGATATCATCCACCCTGTCGCGCAAGGGTGGGACCTCAATAACAATAGTGTTTATCCTGTAAAGAAGATCCTCCCGGAATCTGCCTTCAGACACCATTTTTGGAAGATCATGGTTTGTGGCACAGATAAGTCTTATATCAACCATTGTTTCTCGGTTTGATCCAACCCTTACTATCTTCCTGCTCTGAAGAACATTAAGCAGTTTCGACTGTGAATGAAGGGACATGTTCCCTATTTCGTCCAGAAAAAGCGTACCGGCTGACGCCAGTTCAAATTTACCCCTGCGGTCCTCCCTTGCATCTGTAAATGCACCCTTTACATGACCGAAAAGTTCGCTCTCAAAGAGGGTTTCCGGTATTGACCCCATATCGACGCTAACCATTATTTCATCTGCCCTTCCCGACTTACTGTGGATTTCCCGTGCAACAAGCTCCTTCCCGGTACCATTCTCTCCTGTAATTAGGACATTAGCATCAGTGGCAGCAACCTTTTGCACAATGTTAAGTACATTAATCATTGTGGGAGAAATTCCACGTACAAGCTTTTCAGATTCTTTTGACATAATCAAATAAGTGTTCCTTCCGAATTTAAGGATTATTGTCTAAATATTTTACATTCTATTCATTTTTTGCAGCTTTGTTCAGAAAAGGACCGTCTTTATATAAAAAAAAGAAATGACAGTAAAATTATATCCCAACGAAGTCGTGCTCAAGGCAGGCGACACCAATCAGATTATTGACAATAAACCTGTTAACGGAAAACTGATTGTTACAAATCAAAGGATTTATTTTAAGTCTCTTGCAGAAGAAGCCATGAATTTTAATCTGGAGATTCTTTTTGATAATATCCTTGAAGTAATATTCTATAATAAGGGATTGTTTCTTGTCAAGGGACTGAATATTATAACAAGAGACGGAAAGACTTACACATTCCCTCTTAAAAAACGTGATGAGATCGGTCATCTGATAAACAAAATGTATTAGTACCCTGTTCCCTGTAATTAAATAAATCTATTCATATTTCAGCGACTGTGCCGGATTAACCCTTGCCGCCCTTATTATTCTGTAGCTTATTGTAAGTGTGGCAACTGCGAGTGCAATGGCAAGCCCGGACAGGAAGCTGAATGCTCCCGGACTTATCCTGTAATAGAAGTTCTCCAGCCATCTGCCGGCAATATAATATATTAATGGCCAGGCAATCAGTGCAGATATAGTAACAAGAATAATAATCTCCCTTGAAATAACGTAATATATACCTGCCACTGATGATCCCATGGCTTTCCTTACCCCTATCTCCTTGGTGCGTTGTTCTACAGTGAAGCTTGTTAATCCGAACAACCCCAGTGCGGCAATAAATACAGCAAGTATGGAGAATATCACAGCAAGTTTCGCATTCTGCTTTTCCTGCAGGTACATCTGCTCAAAGTCTTCATCAACAAAATAATACTGCATAGGGTCATTTGATGTGAACTCTCTCCATTGTTTTTCAATCTGTGATATGGTATGCTGGTAATTTTGCGCAGATAATTTAACTGTTACATATCCCCAGTTTTGCCGGTCGCCTTTGAAAACCAAAATATATGGCTGGATCGGATTACGCAGCGATTGGAAATTGAAGTTCTTTACAATTCCAATAACCTGCAGATAACGAAATCTACCTGAATCCTGCGGTAACATAAGCCTGGTATTAGCAATATCTGCAATACCGAAATTCTTTACAGCACTCTCATTTATAATGCATGCATCCTTATCGGAAGTAAATGATTTATCAAAGTTCCGGCCCTTTACAAGTGACATGCCATAAGTATCAATAAAATCGTGATCAACCCAGCTGGTCTGAAGAAGGAAGGATTCATCCTGTCTGCCCTCTATCCCATATCCGTTCAAATTATTATTTCGTCCCGGAACAGCTGTCGAACTGGCTATATTCAACACACCGGGTATGTCCCGTACTGTTTCCTTGAATGCCTCAACCCTGGTCTGAAGGGAATGTGCCATATTTATAACAAGCATCTGTTCTTTGTTGAATCCTACATCTTTATTAAGCATGAAGAATATCTGACGGTACATTATCAGGGTCCCGGTTATCAGAAGTATTGACACCGCAAACTGGAAAATAACAAGGAATCTTCTTATTCTTCCGTTATGCATGGTTCCTTTAACCCCACCCTTCAGGACCTCAGTAGGATTAAACGATGAAAGGAACAAGGCAGGATAGCTTCCTGCAAGAAAACCAACCACGAGGGTGAAGACAAGTAAAACAGGGATATTGTACCATTTCTCAAAAAGATCAAGATTCATTCTTGCACCCAGCAGGTTATTGAAATACGGAAGGCTGACAATAATTATTATGAGAGCTATTATGAGCGAAATAAATGAAAGGACAAATGATTCTGACAGGAACTGGGAAATGAGCATTCCCCTGGTTGAACCTGCTACTTTTTTTATTCCAACCTCCTTTGCTCTTCTGGTAGCCTGGGCTGTTGCCAGATTCATGAAATTTATGACTGCAATAATTATTATAAGCAGTGATATGCTTCCAAATATCCACAGGTATTTCGGATCACTCGATTCTTTAAACTCCTGCTGAATTGATGGTTCGAGATGAATATCCTTTAGGTTCTGAAGGAAAAACCTGTACTTATTGCCCTGTGCCATAAACTCTTCGATTGAAATACCCATAAACCTCTGAACTTCGGGACCAACATATTTTTCAAGCAATGCAGGGATCTTCTCATCAACTCGTAAATAGCTTGTGTTGGGTTTTAACAGAAGATATGTGCTATAGCTGTTGCTCATCCAGACAGGGTTCCGTGAATTAGGATTGGTCATGAATGAGGTCAGGATACTTGCTTCAAAATGAGAGTTTCCAGGAACATCCGCCATAATGCCTGAAATAATATATCTCGCTGTATCGTCACCGATTTTTATTGCTTTATCAACCGGATCCTGATCTCCAAAGATCCTTTTGGCGGTTGACTCTGACAAAACAGCCCTTCGCGGTGCATTAAGAACAATTTTGGGATCTCCCTTTACTAAAGGGATCGAGAAGAAATTGAAAAATGTTGAATCAGCCTCCAGAACATTGTCATCAGTAAACGTCTGATCCTCATATTCAACAACAGTAGGCCCCCGCCCTGTCATCCTCAGATAGTCTTCAACCTCAGGAAATTCCCTGAGCATCGTCGGACCAATGGGGGCACACGTATATGCGCCAATAAATTCCTGTCCCCCGAGTTTGCCGTTAAGCACTAACCTGTATATCCTGTCTTTTTTCTCATTGAACCTGTCATAGCTGGCTTCATTTATTACATAGATTGCAATTAGCAAACTGCAGGCAATCCCTATCGATAATCCCAGAATATTTATTACTATATAAGACCTTTGACGCTTTAGTGATCTTAAACTATACCTGATGAGATCTTTTAACATATTATTTGGGTTTATATTACTTCTGAACTTTCAGAGCAACTGCCGTATTAACCAATGACGCTTTGAATACCAGAAAAGATACATATCAAGGCAATAAATTTACATCCGCCTGTCCATCCTGATCTTTTCCTTTTTCCCTGTTTCTTTCTTCCTGCCCGCGACCTGGCCTGATGACTTATAAAATCATATTAAGGACGATATTCATATTATTCTGTTGCATTAAGAAAAAAATAAAGTCTCTATTTAATGAAATATTGAATTATTCTTACCGGAATATTGTTAATGTACTGTTAATGTGTTAACAATATGGAAACAGATCAGGGAATGGCTCCAAGGGGTATCAATTTTGCAGTAGTGGATCATGATTTTGTGGAAGCCCTTGGAATTAAAATAGCCACCGGACGTGATTTCCAGCAGGATATGCCTTCAGATA
>JAVEVC010000083.1:0-9235 GCA_034005245.1 Bacteroidales bacterium | reverse complement strand
ATTGATGATAACAATAATTTAGCAAAGATCCCGGCTGTAGAAATACAATTTCTTATTTTGGCGCAGCAACGTGCAGTGGATTATGCATATAAGAAAGGTGCTGTTATAGTTACATCAGCAGGGAATGATGCTACTAATTTTGACGGTGGTGGTTCATGGTTCAAATTGCCTGCCGGACTGGCAAAAGTAATAACTGTTTCTGCAACGGCTCCTGACTACTGGTACAGGGACTTAGTGAATGGAATAATTCCTAATCTTGATATACCAGCAAGCTATACAGATTATGGGAAATCATTTGTTGAAGTAGCTGCCCCGGGGGGTGATTTTGATTTTTATCCCAATCAAAATTATCACTGGGATATGGTGCTAAGCACATACCCGCAAGGTTATGTCTGGATGGCTGGAACCAGCATGGCAGCACCACACGTATCAGGTGTTGCAGCACTGATCATTGGCAAGAACGGAGGGCAAATGAGACCTATTGATGTTATTACCAGACTGGAAAAAACTGCCGACAAGATTGACGGAAAGGGAATCTCGCCTTATTATGGTTTTGGCAGAGTAAATGCTTACCGGGCGGTGCAGTAAGATAACAAATGCCCTTATTTACAACCCTTTGTGCTCCTTTGTGTTGACCTTGGTGTCCTTCGTGGTTAAGCTTTAATGTTTTAACCACGAAGGGCACTAAGGACTGCACTAAGGGATCAAAGGGGGGTTTTCTTCAGGAAGAAAGTCCGCTTCTGTATTTTTTGTATGAAGCCTCCTCAGGCTTGACGCTCCATCCTGAGAGTATACCTCCGTAAAAGTAGAAGGTGACATCAAACACCACGTTGCTGTTCTGCTCTGTTACCTTGTAGCATTTTGTGGCTCCGTATTCATCGGCCAACTGATAATCGCCAAGGTTGAGAGGTGTAGTTTCATTATCCTTCAAGAACTGACCGGCTATTGCTTTTGCTATTGGTTGAAGAGAATCATCCCTCCTGGGAGCATTTACAAGGCGGTCAACATAATCCTCGGCTGTTTTACCCCTCATGGCATTCTGAACCAGCCTTTCCACCGTAGCCTGGTCGGCTTTTTTCAGCTCCGGCAATGTCATGGCTTTGGCCAGGCTGAGCTGAGACTGCATGGTTAGATTCACCGCATTCATTATTGCACTGTTCTGGAAGGGATCAGTATTTACTTCTTTTGTGACCGGCGTTTCCGTTTCTGATTTTGCAAGCTTGCGCGATGCCCGGGCACTGTCGGCGTATTCCTTGAACCTTGCCCGTACTTCCGGCGATCTCAGGCTACTGATTGTAAATATGGAAATGCCTTCTGCACCGTTATTTAAAGCTGCATCCATGCAATCGAACATCTCCGGACCATTGGTGCCCGTCATTCCGCAATAAAGTGTCGTCATCGGATTTTTATCCCTGACATTCTCAATTGTGCAATCGGAAATAAAACTCACGTCGCCCGTATAAAAATTATGATATACCATCGGGAAGACTATATCGAGGTTCCACCTGCCCCAGTCCTGGCGGACCATCTGTCTCGACATTGCAGGTGTGGGAAACGGCGATGCAGCCATTACTTTTCCATATGAATGGACCACCTCGGCAATCTCATTGGCTACTTCAGTGATCTGGTCGCAGCGGAACTGAAGCCACTTTTCATCGACGGATGGGTCTTCCTGCTCGCGGGGATCGTAACCGTATTTCTCCATGAATAATCTTATCATCTCGGGGTGATATCCGAAATCCCATTCGGGGTATTCCCTGTCCTGTACAATACCATATCTCGACCACAGGGTTGTGGGAAGTATCACATCCACAAAACGATGATAATCTATTGCAATGCCATTCAGCCCTTCAACTTCGCAATAAGCAACTATCTTCTTTTTTATATGCTCCCTGACTTCAGGCAATGTCGGACACATAAACTTATAATAATCAACGTAAGCCTTGATATCGGCCAGGCTCTCTCCCTTCCTGTTAACACTTAACCATTCGGGGTGTTCCTTTAAGATGAGATCCCTGTCATGTTCGGGATTCATTGTCCAGAGCCAGGCATAAACCTCAATGCCGTGCTTCTGTGCAATGGGGATAGCAACACGATAATCATCAGGCGTAGGGGCATTAAGCATGATGCCATCAAGTCCAGCCTCATTCATGACAGCACACACGGAATCGAAATTCATTCCGGGGCGGTAATCGAGCCAGGTCCAGAACATCGGGTATTCGGCAGACTTCTCTGCTTTCTTGCATGATGATGCAGACATGCTTATCAGAACTGCAAGCAAAATGATAATTTTGAGATTTTTCATATCGTTCTATTTTAGTGTTTAAGATTCAGATATCAGTGATAAACAGGCAGATAATACTAAAAAATAATGCTCTTTTTTGGCCTGGATCATTTCTGAGGCTTTTCTTGTAATTTTTCGATAACTCCTGGCATATAGCAACGTGCATAATGTAAAAATCAGTCAAATTCTTTTTTGTTTTTGTGGAACAATTTGCATGGCACCTTACTGTTTAGTAGCCCCTGCAGCAATTTAAAACTCTCCTATCACAGATTGTCAAAATTAAACCATTTTTCCCGTGCGGAAAGAGAAACCGAGCAATTCTGAGGGCTTGAAAATGTTAATTTTTCTAAAAGGATTGAAGGGAAAGGCGAAAGTTGGGATGAGGGGTGAGGAGTGAGTGACGGAGAAGAATAAATTCGGTAATTATTTCACAGAGGAAAGCCGGAGAAGGCACAGAGGAGCTCAGAGGAAGAACTCCACTGTTATTCATGCAAATTCTGATGCCTTATCCAAGGTAGTCTTTCAACCTCGACAACCCACCCCTGACCCCTCCGGGAGGGGAATCCCTCTGAGTTTCCCGGAACCAGGAACCAGGAACCAGGAACCAGGAACTTTGAACCCTAAACCCTTAACCCTATTTTCCCTCGCATCCCGGCCCGGTGATAATGCTTCGTCCTTCCCTCACGGGCTGAACGATGATCTTTGCATTTATCCGGTCTTTCATGGCTCCGACATGGGATATCACGCCTATCATCTTACCGTCCTGTCTGAGGCTGGCGAGAGTACCCAGAGCCGTTTCGAGGGTTTCCTCATCGAGGGTGCCGAAGCCTTCATCGAGGAAAAGGGAATCGACCCTTACATTTCTTCCTGCCATACGTGATAGACCCAGGGCGAGGGCAAGGCTGACAATAAAAGATTCCCCTCCCGACAGGTTCTTTGTGGAGCGAATCTCTCCGGCCTGGTAATTATCAACCACATTCAGCTCAAGAGGCTTTTCCCTGTCGCGTATCAGCAGGTAGCGGTCGCTGAGTCTTGAAAGCTGTGCGTTGGCATGCGACACAACGATCTCAAAAGTAAGTCCCTGTGCAAAGTTCCGGTATTTGGTTCCTTCCCTGGAACCAATGAGGTCATTGAGTCTGCTCCATTTCTCAACGATCCTGTTCTGGACTTCGATCTTCTGTCCTATAAGTTCTCCTTTTGCCCTGGCTTCATTATTGCTTTGGATCCTCTGGCTTAATGCTCCTGTTTCCTGAAGAAGCACTGTAAGCGCCAGGTTTATTTCCGACAACCTGGAAACGAGTTTGTCAAGGGGTTCATCTGTCAGCTTCCCGGAAGATTCTTGCGCCAGTTGTTTCTGCCTGTCGGCTTTCCGTGTTGCCAGAGATGTCTTCATGGTATCCAGCCTGTTCGCTTCCAGTTCGAGCTGTTCCCTTTCATCAGCCGGCAGCCTGCAGGACATAAAATCCGCCTCATCAGCAAAGCCGTGTCTGGCAACATGCCCTGCAAACTGCTCTTCCAGAACATCAAGTTCTGCCTGCCTGTTACCAATATTTGTCTTCAGGTCATCTATCCTGTTGTTGTTCCCTGAGAGTTTCTGCCGGCTTGCCTGCAAAGCCTCCCGGGCAGATGATCTTGCCTCCTCTGCTTTCTGCAAGGCATCCCCTGATTTTTCTTCCTCTGCATCCACATTTTTCTCCCCGAAGGATTCCAGCCGAATTCTTTTCAGTTCTTCGAGTCTTTTTTTCAGTGAATCAAGCTCAATGTTTTTAGCGCCGAGATCAGAATCTCTTGCATTTATGATCTCAGTACAAATCTTTATTTCAGCCTGCAGCGATTTTATTGCATTGTCGGCTTCAGTTTTCCCTTTTTCATAAGCCAGCCAGCTGTTCTTTCTTCTTTCCAGAGAATCGATCAATGAATCAAGGCCTTCGCGTGTTTCAGGCAATTCTGCTATGCCAAAAGGTCCGACCGAACTTTTCAGGGCTTCCGTTTTATGACTCAAACTAATATTCAACTTTTCAACTTCCTCAGATTGTGCCCTGGCATTTTCTTCGAGAGCTGATTTCTGCTGGGAAGCCAAATCTCTCTGGTTTCTTGCCTGGCCAAGCTTCTCTGTCAATAATCCTCCTTTTTCGCGCAATTCAGTAAGCTTCTGGTTCAAAACACCATAGCTATTCAACACTCCCAGAAGGATTTCCAGCTCCTTTTCTGACTCAGTTGTCGAAGGAATGTTACCCTCTGCATAAGGATGAACAAGCGATCCGCACAGGGGACAGGGCTTTCCATCCGCCAGCATTTTGCGCTCTGTTTCAAGATCGGCTATTTTGCGAAGCTCGGCAAGATGTAAAATAAGCTGATCTTTTCTCTGCTGGATCTCCTCCGGTTTTTTACCTTCAAGAAGCTTGCTGATTTGGCTGATTATCCTGCCAATCTTTTCCGATTCCTTCTTCTCCTGCTCTGCCAGCGTGGTCATTTCCTGCTCCAGCCTGTCAATTTCCTGTTGCTTTTTCCCAAGGTTTTGGCGGGTTGCGGCCAGATTGTTTTTTGCAGACAGAAGTAGGCCGCGGGTTTCAATGAGGCCTGAAATTTCCGCCCTGATCCCTGCCAGTTCAGCAACCAGGGAGGAATCAGCGAAATTATCGGACAGGTATTTTTCTATCGCTTCCAGTTCACTTTTATAAGAAGATATCGAATTCCTGAAATTCTGTATCTTCTCTGACTCCCGGGCTATGTCAGCTTTGAGATTTCCTGCAGCAGTTTCAGTACTTGTCAGGCCTGACAGGGTTTGTGCTATCTCCTGATCCGTTGACCTTACTTTCACTGTAAGCCTGAGAAGATTTTCGTTCCCTCTCCTTATTTCTTCGAAATTGCTTTCTGCAGCGTTGAATGCAGCCTGGGCGGATTCAGTCTGGCTTTTTAGCTCCGGAGCCATAAGGAGGTAGTTCTTAAGAGAATTTTCATCCTCGTTTTGCTGTTTTCTCAGTGCCACGAGAGCTGCATATTCCCCGTCAAGCACCAAAGCCCTTTTTGCGTTTTTAAGCAAACTGAGCCGGGGCTGGAATTCATTTATCTCCTTTTCATGGGCTTTCTCCTCCATATCAATAAGCGAAAGATCCGATTTAAGGCTATTGATCTTCTTCAGCCAGGAGATAGCGTTTTCAGTATTTTCCTTCCCCACTGTCAGGATATTCTTTTTTCTGTTCTTCTCCTCGAGTTCTTTTCTGATCAGTTCTGCTTCATCAGGATTGAGAATTGTTATGCCCCTGTTCTCGGCAAGTAGTTCTCTGAGCTTTTCCCCTTCTGACTTATGTCGTTCGAACACATATTTTGAGATATCGCTGTATATTTCCGTTCCGGTTATCTGTTCCAGTATCGGCGCCCTCTCATTGCCTGTTGCCTGAAGGAAGGCGGCGAAGTTGCCCTGCGCAAGCATCATTGACTGTACAAAGCGGCCATAATCCATTCCGGTGATATCCTCAACTGTTTTTTCAGCAGTTGAAAGCTGGGATGCCAGTATTGCACCCGTATCCGCTTTTGAAATCTCATGCCTGGGATCCTGCAAGGCTCCCGAGGCTTTCTCCCTGGCGCGCCACTGGCTCCAGAATGCCCTGTAGCGGCCTTTATCGGTTTCAAATACAACTTCCGCAAAACAAACTCCTGTCTGGCGCGACATAAGCTCATTTGTTGTTTTTGATATAACCTTTAGTCGCGGGGTTCGCCCGTATAATGCAAGGCAGATTGCATCGAGAATGGTTGATTTGCCTGCACCTGTCGGTCCCGAGATAGCAAAGATCCCGTCGGACGTATATTCTGGTACCGTAAAATCTATTGACCATTCGCCGACAAGGGAGTTGAGATTTTTGAATCGTAGTGTCAGTATTTTCATTTACTTACCTTAATCAGCGTTTGAATCTGAATTTACCATTGAATGTCTTGCTTCAGCATATGTGTTTTCAAGCTGCCTGCGCTCGTCATGATCGTTAATGCCGGAGGCATCGAGGCACCTGCCAAAAACTTCGGAATCATCAAGCCTGTCGAGCGATTCGTTTTCTGAAACTGGTGTTATGGCCAGGTTTGCAATATTTCTGTTCTTAATTCTCAGGATCTCAAGTTTCGTGTTCTCGGTAAGGCCGTCAAAATGCGTGGTGATGTCGGTAGCCAGAGCAGGAGAAGTAATTTCAATTTCAATCCAGGCTTCTGTTTCCCGGGCAATTAATTCTTCGATCTCCCGCGATGCCGTTTCAATATCTCCTGAAACCGAAATAAGATTTCTGAAACATGGAACTGGATACTCAGTTATTATGGGCAAGAGTCGTCTGAATTCAACAACAATGACTTTTTTTGTCTGGCCCGCTTCAGCAAATCCCATCGGGATTGGGGAACCCGGATATCTGATAATTTCAGAGTTGCCGGCAGTTTGTGCCATATGAAGATGTCCGAGGGCCATATAGTCAAATCCTGCCGATATGCTGCTGCCGTCCACATGTGCAATCGATCCTATATAGAGTTCTCTGACACCGTCGCCTTCAACAGTTCTTGCATGCCTTGTAAACAAGTGTCCCATGCCGATGACCGGCACGCGTTGCTTGTGATCCTGAAGATCTTCCGCCAGTGCAGCAATCGTGGCATAATGGTTTTCTATCCCAAGCATAAGTTTCCTGGATTTTTCGTCGGGGTTTTCACCTGCCTCAACTGTGCGGATGTCGCGATCGCGAAGAAAGGGAACTGCACAGACTATGGCTTCCGGCGCCCCATTTACATCCCTCAGGACAAATACTTCGTCTTCAGGATTCTGGGTTGCAGCACCAACAACATGAATATTAAGGGCTCCAAGAATGTTTTTGGGTGCATCAAGGAATGTTGGAGAATCGTGATTGCCTCCGATTACAACCGTATGTCTGCACCCTGTTTCACGGATCCTGCTCAGAAAATGGTAGTAAAGTTCCTGTGCGCGGTTGGGAGGTGTTGTGGAATCGAAGACATCGCCCGATATAAGCAACAGGTCGGTTTTTTGATCTGCCATGAATTTAATCAGCCATTCGAGAAAGGCTTCAAACTCATCATAGCGCTTCCAGTCATAAAGCGACCTTCCCAGATGCCAGTCGGAAGTATGGAGAATTTTCATACGAAAATAATATTATTATATGATTGTATATTAAGCGGTTCGTATGGAACCTTCATTATTATCATTCTCCTGTTGTCCCGTTAAAAACGGTATGAAGGCTTCATGTGAAAAAAATAATCTTAAAACTAATATTTTTCCCCCGGTTTTTTTATTTTACGTCTGTCTCGTATTGTAATTAATTTCCTATGTGCGCCCTGTTCAGAAATAGGTATCGCATCGGGTCCGTCCGCTACCGGGGATATGATTATTCATGGCCCGGGGGATATTTTATTACAGTATGCACACACAACAGAATTCCGTATTTAGGGAATGTTGAGAATGGGGAAATGCAATTATCTGCATTGGGAAATTGCCTGCAAAGAGAATGGTTAAAAATACCATCAATACGTCCGGATATGAATATCACCCTGGATGAATTCATTATTATGCCCGATCATTTTCATGCAATTATCGTTATCGGGGAAAACCAGTACAATCAAAACAAATTCCGGGGAAATTATCATGGTAGACACGCCATGCATGGCGTGTCAACAATGACCAAAAACCGTGGTAATTGTTGTAATGCCATGCATGACGTGTCCACAAATAAATACCAAAATGAATTTTCACCCCAATCAAAAAATATATCATCAATAATGCGGGGGTTAAAATCGGCCGTAACCATATATGCAAAAAAGAATGGATTGGATTTCAGATGGCAACCACGATATCATGACCATATAATCCGAACCTATTCCGAACTGAAACGGATCCGGAAATATATAATTGAAAATCCCGGCAAATGGGATCTTAATCCCAAGAGATCAAACATTAGGAAATACAAATGATCTCCATACAACAGAATTAACCTTTTAAAATCAAACCAAAGCATGAAAACAATCCGACAATCAAATGACCGTATCCCCAAACTGGCCCGGCAGAAGGGTCTTATTGAGGGGATTTATAATTATTGTGATCTGTGGTGCGAAAGGTGTTCCTTCACATCAAAATGTCTGATCTATTCATTCAGAAAGGACGGGGCTGAAACCAGAGGTTCCGGACTGTGGCATTACCTTGATAATGTCTACGACAGCGCAATGTCAATGATCAATGATATTATGAGAAAAACGAAGATCAGGCAGGAATCGTTTAAAGATCCTGACCAGTTCAGAAAATGTGATCCCAAAGATCATCCTTTATATATCAAGGCGTATGATCTTTCATCGGGCATGCTTGCCTGGCTTGATTACTACAGGCCGGGGGAGCTGATCTTTGAAGAGAAGGAACTCTATCCGGAGCTGAAGGATTCAAACCCCATGCTGTATGATGCCCTTCAGGTTATTTATTTCTATGTCTTCTTCATTTCGATAAAGCTATACAGGGCACTTTCAGACATCAATGGTTTTGATAATGATGAAATGCAGGCTGATGCCAACGGATCGGCAAAAATAGCCCTCATAGCCATCGACAGAATGATGGCAGCCTGGTCGGCAGCAATGGAAAACATGAAAGAGCATGAGGATGATATCCTGAAGTTCCTGACAGACCTGGCTGAGATCCGCAGCCTGACTGAAGACACTTTCCCGACGGCCAGAGACTTCATAAGATCGGGATTTGATGAATGACACAATGGATAGAGCAGGGAGTGCGGATAGAGGTGTGAAGGATTTCTGTCTCCCCGGTCTGAAGACCGGGGTTAGGGGATGGAGCTGACAGAAATGGTAACCGCAGGCTGGTAGTAGTTCTGGCTGAAGTACGGGCTATCTCATCAGCTTTGCAAGTCCTCTCCGCATACCCTCCCTGCGTTCTGAGATGTCTTCCTTAGGATGAACACAGAGCGGAACGAT
>JAVEVC010000082.1:0-9669 GCA_034005245.1 Bacteroidales bacterium | reverse complement strand
CAACCTCAACCTCAACCTCAAATAAAACCATAGAGGCTGTTGCAGATACTGACACCAAAGAGCCGTCGCAGGCTGCTGAGGAGACAAGCAGCTTCGGGGCTGTGTTGGCCAGGGCATCGAGGATAATGATAAACAACGGTGTACAGTATATCATAGTAAAGGATGGTGAGAAGATGGACGATATCACCGAGGCTTTCCAGGTTTTGAAATGGGAAATTGCCAGATATAATGAACTTTCTGATAAGTCGGATCTGGTACCCGGACAGATCCTCTATCTCCAGGCAAAGAAGGACAGATCGGAAGCCGGAGCTGAATTTCATATAACAAGGGAAGGGGAGACAATCTACATGATATCCCAAAAATATGGTATCAGGCTTAAGAGCCTTCTTGACCTTAACAGGATGCAACCCGGGGAAGAACCATCAGCCGGGCAAAAAATATGGTTAAGAGACCTTAAACCTGTTGATCAGTAATGATCCTGTAATCAGATATTCTGAAACCCCTTAGAAACTCCGGCGTACTCATCCTCTTTCTGCCTTCAGGCTTTAGCTGGAGGATATTAACAAAGCCGCCTTTGCATGAAATTTTCATTTCTTCTTTTCCGTCCGAAATTATACTGCCTGGTTCAAAGGAATGACCGGTTGCTTCGTGATGGCTTTCGTATATCTTAAATGAAACGGTTTTATTCCCTTTTACCAGGATAAATCCTGCGCATGGTTCCGGCGCCAGACCCCTTATCAGGTTATGTATCTGTTCAGGATCCTTATTCCAGTCAATAACTGTATCTGAAGGATATATTTTCGGAGCTTTCTTAAGGACTTCTCCCGGCATCATAAAGTTTTGCTGAGGCTGCGGCTCAATTTTATCTTCGATGATTCCACTGAGGGTTTTTATCACAAGGCGGGCACCGTGTTTCATAAGCCTGTCTTGCAGGTCTCCGGCATTTTCAAAGGGGAAGATATTAACTTCTTCACGCAGTAGTATGTTTCCGGTATCAATTTTATCATCGATAAGGAACGTAGTAACACCTGTCACGGTTTCTCCGTTGATTATTGCATGGTTTACCGGGGCAGCGCCCCTGTATTGAGGCAGGAGCGAAGCATGAAGGTTAAAAGTTCCAAGGGTAGGTATTTTCCACACAGGCTCGGGGAGCATTCTAAAAGCAACAACGATAAAGATATCAGGTTTAAGGTTTATAAGGCTGCTAAGGAAACCGGGATCGCTTAAGTCGACGGGTTGCATTACCGGGAGGTAATTTGACACTGCAAATTCCTTTACAGGCGATGCAGATATTTTTCTTCCTCTTCCGGCAGGCTTGTCAGGGGCTGTTACAACTCCTGACACATTGAAGCCGTTTATAAGTAACGACCCTAGAGATGCTACAGCAAATTGGGGCGTTCCCATAAACACTATTCTGGGATTTTTCATTTGGTACTACATCGGCTTAAAAACCAAATATAGGAAATTACTCAGGATTTTTCAGATGTTTGTAGCATGTGATGTTATGGCCCATCTTGTTTGCCTTGGTTTCAAGGTAGAATTCATTGAATTTGTTTGGCGGAATGATCAGGGGTATAACTTCCACAATTTTTATCCCGTATCCTTCAAGACCGGCTCTTTTTACGGGATTATTTGATATCAGACGGATTTTTCCCAGTCCAAGTTCCCTCATAATGCTGGCTCCCACACCGTAGTCCCTTTCATCTTCGGCAAAGCCGAGCATAAGATTGGCCTGCACAGTGTCAATGCCTTCATCCTGGAGCCTGTATGCTTTTATCTTATTGAAAAGGCCGATACCTCTTCCTTCCTGGTTGAGGTAAATAACCACTCCTTTGCCTTCAGCTTCAACCATTTCCATTGCCTTATGCAGCTGGGGACCGCAATCGCATCTGAGTGAGCCGAATATGTCACCTGTGAAGCATGATGAATGCAGTCTCACCAGGACAGGTTCGTCCTTGGTCCAATTGCCTTTGACAAGTGCAGCATGCTCAATCCCGTTACTTGTCTGCCTGAACGGGATGAATTCAAATACGCCGAAATCAGTGGGCAGCTTAACCTTTTCCCCTTTCTCAATTATTGTATCTCTTTCAAGAGTGTATTGTATCAGGTCACGTATTGCAATTATTTTAGTTCCGAATTTCCTTCTTATCTTTACCAGATCGGGCAGCCTGGCCATTGATCCGTCTTCATTCATAATCTCCACAAGAGCTCCTCCCGGTTTAAGGCCGGCCATTCTTGTAAGATCAACCACTGCCTCAGTATGCCCTGCCCTCCTGAGCACACCCTTTACTTTGGCCTTAAGCGGGAAAATATGTCCCGGACGCCCCAGTTCCGATGGTTTTGTAGCGGGGTCGACAAGAGCCCTTATTGTCAGTGCCCGGTCTTTTGCTGACACTCCGGTGGTAGTATCCCGGCTTAGCAAATCGACCGATACAGTGAATTGCGTTTCATGAATGGATGTGTTGTTGCCGACCATAAGGTCAAGTTCAAGTTCCTCACATCTTTTTTCAGGAAGTGCTACGCATATAAGGCCCCGGCCGTGAGTGGCCATGAAATTCACTATCTCGGGGGTTATCAGTTCAGCAGCACAGATAAAGTCGCCTTCATTTTCACGGTCCTCATCGTCAACTACGATGACTATCTTTCCTTCTTTAATGTCGTTTATCCCTTCTTCTACAGTGTTGAGCTTAATTTCCTTCATTTTAGCAATATTATTCTTTTTCAAAAGCAGGATTGCGCTTTGCGCCTGTTATAACAATCCTGTATATATAATCCTTAATCTTTTTGAAGAACAACAGATAAGTGTCTATATTCATTATGACTGAGTCATTCGATGCTTTATATGTCAGAAAGAGTCCGGCAGGAAGCAGTATATATGATGCTGCCCACATTCCTGCGAATGTGCTTACCAGGTTTTCTTTCGCAAGCTTTTCTCCTGAAAGGGATATTACGTACCATATCACAAAGAACAGTATTGATATAACCGCAGGAGTTCCCAGTCCTCCTTTCCTTATTATTGCGCCCAGGGGGGCTCCGATAAAGAAGAAAACTATGCAGGCAAACGAGAGGGTGAATTTCTTGTTCCAGTTGACCTCATAGTTCTTTATATTCCTGATTTCAATATGCAGTGATTCATTCTTTGACGCCAGGAAGCTGGTTCCTTCCTTTATTCCCTGTATAGCCCTCAGGAGAACGTTTCGTTTTTCAGCCAATGGAAGAGAGTTGTATAATTCGCTGATAGGCTCATCGGATTGAGATCTCAGTTCAAGTGTGTCTTCTTCACCCGACAACCTTATAAGGCTTGCCCTTCCGGAATACAATGCAGTGGTTTTATATTCAGTGAAATAGTTGTCGACCTTTTCAGTGTATCTTTTATTGAGCGAGTCGATGTAAAAAGTCAGCTGAGAAATGTTAAGCATGGCCGAGTGGGATTTGAAAAGATCAATCTCACTCCTCTGAAGGTCGAAACCTGAGAGCGGGATAACAAGGGTCTGTTCCTTGAAATAATCCTTTCTGAACGGATACTTTTTGTCAGCTGGATTTGAACTTCTTTCTCCCATATCGGTGTATGAGTATCCGCTGTAAAGCACCATTATCATTGCTGTTTCGTCGGACGTTACACGCATATAGCCTGAATCGGCGTATGTTACCGCTGAGTTACCCCTGTTTTCACGGTGGTCATAGATATAGAGCCTGTTTAGGCGGTTTGTTACCGGGTCCTTTGAAGTTATCTTAATACTGAATCCTTCAATATCGTTATTAAAGGTACCGGCCTGGAGATTTATATCGGGGCGTTTCCGCCTGATATCATACAGAAGAGTTCTGGCCTGGCGGTTTGAATACGGGAGTACGTTGTTTGAAAAGAAAAATGATACGATGGATAAAACGGCTATCAGAAGTACTAATGGTCTCATTATGCGATTGAGCGGTATCCCCGATGATTTAAGGGCAGTAAGTTCACTGAATTCCCCCATGTTTCCAAAGGTCATCAGCGAAGCAAGGAGTATAGCAAGGGGGAGGGCGGTAGGTACGAAGGAAAGTGAGAATTGAAATAACAGCTCCGCAAGTATTTTGATTTCCAGTCCCTTTCCTGCCAGTTCATCAACATACATCCATAAAAACTGCAGGATCAGTATGATAAGCACAATAAAGAATGTGAGTATCAACGGACCTATAAAGGATTTTAAAACAAATGAATCAAGCTTCTTCAATGCCTGCCAGTTTTAAGACTGCAAAATTACTTGATTTTTATCAATAATTTGCTTTTTGACCGGAATGCTTGAATCATGACGCCCGGATTTATGTCTTCAGGATAGCTGACAGATCATTTGACATCAAAACTACCCTGCAGTCTTATATCCGCTGATGAGCTCCCAATCATCACATTGAAGTTCCCGGGTTCAACTATTTGCATCATGTTGCTGTCAAGAAGCGAAAGATCATCAGATCCAAGGGTGAAGGCAACGTTTTTCTTCTCACCGGGGGCAAGATCAATCTTGCTAAAGCCCCTGAGCTGCATGATCGGGGTTGTTACGCTGCTTATTTCATCATTTATGTAAAGCTGGACAACCTCGGAGCCGTGGCATTTCCCGGTGTTTGTCACATCAAGACTTACCATGATGTCAGTTCCTGATGGGATGCTGGCAGGACTTATCTGCAGATTACCATATTCAAAGCTGGTATAACTTAGTCCGTGTCCGAAGTGGTAAAGCGGAGTGGCAGGCATATCAATATAGCCTCTTTTTATCTGAGGGTCCTTGGAGGGAGTATAATTATAGTAAACGGGAAGCTGGCCCGAATGACGGGGTATTGTTACAGGCAGCTTTCCGCAGGGATTAAAATCGCCAAAAAGGACATCTGCAATGGCATTGCCTCCCTGTTCGCCGCACATCCAGGCTTCAACGACGGCAGGTATGTTATCGGCAGCCCATGTTGTAGAAAGGGGCCGCCCGTTTATCAGGACCGCAACTACAGGGGTTCCTGTCTTATATACAGCTTCCAGCAATTCCTCCTGAAGCCCGGTAAGATCAAGGCTGGCTACATCACGGCCTTCACCATTGGTCTCATTTCCCATTTCCCCTGCAACAACAATGGCAATATCTGCGTTTCTTGCAGCTTCCGCGGCTTTGTCAATTTCGTTCAATTCCCCGCCGGTAACATTACAGCCCTTTACATATTTTATCGTTGTGTTTTTCCCGGCTTTATTTTTTATACCTTTCAGGACAGTTATCAATTCCTGTGGTATACTGTGTGGTATATAGTCGCCGATCTGGTCTTTGCCGGAGTCTGCCAGGGGCCCGATAACCGCAATTGAACGTATTTCCCTGTCAATAGGAAGGATGTTATTCTCGTTCTTCAGGAGGACAATACCTTCCCGGGCTGCATCAAGGGCCAGGTTCTGATGATCCTGAGAATGAACGGCATTTACAGCATAAACCGGATCAACATAGGGATTTTCAAAAAGACCCAACCTGAATTTTACATTAAGAATATGGCGCACGGCATCATCGATAATTTTTTCCGGAACAACTCCCTGTTCCACGCTTTCGACGAGGGATCCCAGGTATGCTTCCTCCATTGAGATACCTACGTCGATACCGGCTTTGGCAGCTATCTGTCCTGCTTCTTTTTGAGTGCCGGTCATTCTTTCGGTTATGATGGTGCTAATGCCCATGCCCTCGCTTAACACAATACCCCTGAAGCCGAGTTCCCCGCGAAGCAGATCCCTGAGGAGCTTTTCAGAACTATGGACAGTTATGTCGTCGATCGCCGGATATGTTGCCATAAGTGCAAGGGCTCCTTTTTTCATACCTGCTTCCCAGGGAGGAAGAAAGACGTTTCTCAGCTTCCGTTCAGATATTTCCATGGCACCGCGCTCCATGCCACTCAGCGGTTCACTTTGCCCCGGGAAATGTGAAAGTGCGGTCACCACCCTATCTTTTCCGGAAATGTCCTGTCCCTGCATAGACTCAACTATTGTTGAGGCTATTCGGGAACACATGTACGGATCCTCGGAATATCCCTCCTGGTTGCGACCGAGCCGGGGATCGCGGTTTGGTTCAATCACAATTGTGCAGAGCATATGAATGCCGGAAGCTCTTGCTTCCCTTGCTGCTGCGCTGTAAATGCGTCCGACCAGGTCCATGTTCCAGCTGCTGCCAATAGCCAGGCCTTCAGGAAAGATAGTGCCTCCGGCGCACATTAATCCGTGGGTGCCTTCTTCAATCTGGAGGAGAGGTATCCCGAGACGCGTTTCATGAAGTGCAATGCGCTGAAGTTCATTGAAGAATTTTGCCTGTTTTTCCGTACCTTCATAAATTATCCTGTCGGCCAGAGTGAAGAATCCGCCTCCCGGTCCGATCTGGTCATTATGGTCGCCACGTGCGAATTTTCTGCATCCTTCCATCTGAACAAGCCTTTGCTCAAGGGTCATTGAGTCATGTATGGAAAATGTACCGGCTTCCAGTCCCCAGCCAATTGCTTTTTTATAAACACAAGGCATATTCATCTGTCCGATCTTTTCTTGCAGTGTCATTCTTGCCAGCAGATCTTCTATTCTTATTTCAACCGGTATTGAAGGATCCCTGTAAGTCAGTTTATCCTTCTGCCCGTCAGATAACGGGCTTGCTGAAACTGCTGCAATTACTGACAGGGCAGGGATGATAAGAATATGGCGTAAGGTTCTGATAACTCTTTTCATAGGCTTATGATTATTGTGTTATGGAACAGTCAGGCAATTTATCAGCTTGTTCAGACAGTCTTTTTTATGATATTGTCATATTGTAAAATGTAGATCGGAAACAGTATACGATAATCAGCCGGACGGCTGGGGGAATCAGCTGAGGAATATTCATCAGTAAATTAGGCTAGGATCCTAAAATCCTTTTAAGGTCAGTTATCTGGGTATCCCACAGGTATATTGCATCTTCCTTTTCGTCGGGTTCAGCAAAGTCAATAATAATAAGGGCGAGGTCGTTTGTCAGTTCATGCACATCAATCCTGAATTCAAAATATTCGGTTTCTTCGTCTTCAGACCCTATCCACTCAAACCTTACCAGCTTGTTCTCTCTCAGAGAAGCGAGTCTGGCTTTTGACTGGGTTTTATTCCAGTGGAATGTGAAGATATTTCCTTCAACTGTAACATTATCGGCAAACCATTCGCTCAGACCTTCTGGAGTGCTCAGCCGCGAAAAGAGAACTTTTGGCGAACAGTTGAGTGTATATTCTAGTTCATACCTAAAACTCATGATAAAGAGAAGATTAAATGCTTCTATACTGCAATATAGAAAAAAATATCAAAAGAAAAAATCATATTGGTTATTTGGTGTTATCTGTTTATATTTGCACGCGCAAAAAGGCCGTCAGGATTAAATTTGGATTGTGCAGGATTTTTCTGAACCTAAGGTTGAGGTTTATTAAAAGGCCTGTTAATATCAGGATTAGAGTGGACAAGGCGAGATAGCTCAGATGGTTAGAGCGCATGATTCATAATCATGAGGTCGGGGGTTCAATTCCCCCTCTCGCTACAACGTTTAACCCTGTGGCAGCCATCAGGCTGACACAGGGCTTTTTTGTTTGAAGCCTGTGAGCTCGCTCACAGGGCTGAAAAACAAAAAAGCCCGTAGTCAGGCGCCAGCCTGACAGGGTTTTTGGTTGTCAAGCACCCCCTACGGGAATCGCCGTAAGGCAAATACCCCTCTCGCTACAATTGTAAATCAAGCACATACATTATATTTTATATGCAGGTGGTTTTTAATTTTCATACCATTTTCATACAAGTGTTGTTGATTAACTTCTTTTGTGATTATTAAACAATAAGCCACATTCTGCTATATATGGCACTCGCCATTGATATTAATGGGTCACAATTACCCGCAACATCCCCAAATTGGTGTTTTAATGATGGTATTGTTGTGCATTCTGTTAACACCATTTTATTTATATATCACAATAAAAGCAAAATCGGTGATTGCTGCAGCAATTTTGCATGGAACAATGAATGCTACCTCAGCAATTTCAATCATTGGTATCTCGGGAGGAAATGATCTAAATTCTGGAATTACAGGATTTCCTGGGTATATTGTCTTATGTGTTTTCTTGTTAATTTTAATTATATACGACAGATATATTGTCAAAGAAAATATATTATCGAGTCGAATTAATAAATTCATTTAATATTTTTTTGTTAGTTTAAGATATTAAAAAGTACGACGGCACAACACGCGGTATAAAACATTGGTATTTAAGTGTTTATTCAAGCATTCTGCCTCGCATCAACTTTTGTAACGGTGGATACGGACGCAGCCTGTACTCCCCAACGTTTCATACCGCCGGCCGTTGGCGGTCATTGTTATATGGTGCGGTATACAGCAACTTCAAGATAAAAATTATCATAACTTTGGATAGAAAATTTTAAAATCCAGTAATAGATAAGATTTAAATGATGAGTAATACAAAAATATCCATACGTTTTTTTGACGATCGCGAAGTGAGAGCCGTTTGGGACGAGCAAAAAGCCAAATGGTGGTTTAGCGTACTGGATATTGTAGCTCTGCTTACCGACCAAGACGACTACACCAAAACTCGCAACTATTGGAAATATCTTAAAACCAAATTGAAAAAAGAAAAAAACGAGTTGGTTAGTGCCACTACCCAACTGAAACTTTTAGCGAGTGACGGAAAGCGATATTTAACCGATATGTTGGATTACACCGGTATTATTGCATTAGGTAAGGAATTTCCAAGCAAGAAGGCCAACCGATTTATTGAATGGTTTACATATAGTGATGAAAGCATAGACGGAAAAAGCAAAACAAAAGCCTATGCTTTGTTTGAAAGCTCTTTTATCAAAAGCATAGAAGTTGGCACAACAAAAGGTTTGCAACAAATACACGCTTATTTGTTTGGCGGATTGTATGATTTTGCGGGACAAATCAGACAAAAAAATATTTTAAAAGGCGATTTTCAATTTGCTGTATCTCGCTTTTTAGGCGACACTTTGAAGCAAATAGAAGCAATGCCCGAAACTACATTTGACGAAATCGTAAACAAATATGTAGAAATGAACATTGCCCACCCCTTTATGGAAGGTAACGGCAGGAGCGCCAGAATATGGTTGGATTTGATATTAAAAAAACGCCTCAAAAAATGCGTAGATTGGAGTAAAATCCGCAAGCAAGATTATATGGACGCAATGATGTTAAGTCCAACCAAAAGCAGTGTTCTAAAATCACTTTTGACAAACGCGCTCACCTCCAAAATAAACGACCGCGAAATGTTTATGAAAGGGATTGACTACTCATATTACTACGAAGCAAATGACTAAGGAAAAACCTGCGAGCAAGCTGGCATCGCACAATAAAAAATGAAAAGCAAAACGACAAAATTAAAACAACCAACCGCCAACAATTTGTATAAAACATTTGGCAACCTGTGCGTTATCGAGCAGGGCTGCTCATATCAAATGAAGTTGTAACTTGATTGGAAAGTGCTTCGATATGCCAAACGTTTCATACACTTAACCGTTGTGCACAAGCTGATTGGAGCCTACCGACAAAATTTAGAAACTGACTGATGAAAAAGCCCAAACCAAGGATTAGATTTGAAAATATGTGTAAATCAGATGACTTTTGATTCATGTTTAATTTAAATTTTAATGCCATGAACAAA
>JAVEVC010000081.1:6735-9712 GCA_034005245.1 Bacteroidales bacterium | reverse complement strand
TAAATTAAAAATAAACATTATTGCTGTACATAGCAGAAAAAATGGTACAGATGTGTAATAATGCCTGTCAGAATCCGCATAAAAGCCATGTGCATGCTTCTCTTTAAAACTAAACTGATGACAAGCGCCCTTTTAAAATAAATTGGATGGCTGAAAAAAGTTCCAACTTGAATACCTGTTTCGGATAATCAACAGAAAATCTTAAATTAGATGAATAATTATTTTAATCCGGAGAAACCAAATGAACAGAAGAAAATTCCTTGAAATGACCTCGTTAGGTACGGCTGCTGCAGTCACTCCAGACTGGTTCACTCCGGTTCCTGAAGTTCAAAAGCTAAGAATAGGTCTTATAGGAGCCGGATGGTATGGCATGGTAATCACAAAGGCCGCCCTTGATGCCGGTGGAGCTGAAGTGGCAGCCGTATGTGACGTGGATTCGGGCCACCTGAATTCAAGTGCTGATGAGTTGGCAAACATTCAAGGCTCCAGGCCAAGAACATTCAAGCACTATGAAGAGCTACTTGAATCAGGAGGGTTGGATGTGATCTTCATTGCGACACCACCGCACTGGCATGCACTGCAGTTTATTGCCGCATGCAGGAAAGGATTCGACATATACTGCGAAAAGCCGCTCTCATATGATGTCAGGGAAGGCCAGGCAATGGTTTCATCAGCCCGGAAGGCAGGAAATATTGTACAGATAGGCTTTCAGCGACGCCAGAGCCAGGCATTCATGAAAGCAAAAGAACTTATAGAGTCGGGAAAGATAGGCGAGGTTCATAAAATAGGTGCTCAGATCCATTACATACCCGTACCTGACGATACAACCATACAGGCTCCGCCCCTAGGTCTCGACTGGGAGGAGTGGTGCGGACCTGCTCCAAAACTAGAGTACAGGCCAAGTATCGGGCATAAATCATGGAGGCTTGAAAAAGAGTATGGAAACGGCCATCTTGTAGACTGGGGAATACATCATATTGATATTATCCGGAAAATCATGGCTGAAGACATGCCCGCTGAATTCTTTACGACCGGAGGAATAAATGTCCTTAAAGATCAGATAACCACTCCTGACACTCTGTCGGCTGAGATGGCATTCAGAAAAGCCCCTGTGCTCTGGCAGCACAGGTTGTGGGGCAATGGCGACGTGACAGGCGAATACAACAATGGCATATTCTTTTACGGCGAAAAAGGCACCCTCTTTGCCGATGACTCAAAGGTTAGTGTTTTCCCTGCCGGCAGGAATGAGCCGCGAGAAAATATTCAATGCCCTGGCCCCAAGATGCAGGAAAATCACGTGAAAAATTTTCTGGAGGCTGTCAGGAAAAGAGATAAGAGCCTCATCAGCTGTGCACCTGAGGATGCATTCATGTCTACTGCCACTGTTCAGCTTGCTATGATCTCCTATTACACAAAATCATTGGTAAAATGGGATCCTGCTGTTAATGAAATAACAGATAACAGGGAAGCATCCGGAATGCTTAAAAGGGAATACAGAACGGGATACACGCATCCATTTGCCGGATAGAACAGAGAATGACAAAAAAATCAGCTTCCCGGATCTGCTTCTGCATATTGATGGCCACAGGATTAACTTCAAATAATACCAGGGCACAGATTCTTAGTGACAGCAATGCCGTCAAGATCGTAAAAGAAGGCATCGGTTATATTTACAATAACAATTATGATAGGGCCGAAGAGATTCACTCAGAACTGGAAAAGATTTATCCTGGCCACCCGGTGAATTTTCTCTTCAAAGGTCTCATAACATACTGGAAACATTACCCTGTAAACCCTTCCTCACCGGAACGCCGGTCATTTGAGGAAGATTTAAGAAAATGCATCTATCTGTGCGAACAAAAGCCTTATTCTGACGACCATGAAGCTGAAAGCTGCCTGGCAAACACCAGCTCGAGAGGGCTGCTTTTGATGTTTTTTGCTGATAATGATCTTAATATGAGTTTAATAACACTGGGCTCAGGAACCTACAAATACATAAGAAAAGCTTTTGACTTCACCTCTTATTTTGCCGATTTCTTTTTCTTTACAGGTTTATACAACTATTACAGGGAAACATATCCCGAAATATATCCGGTTTATAAGCCCCTTGCATCAATGTTCCCGCATGGTGACAAGATTAAAGGGCTGAAGGAAGTTGTGAAATCAGCTGAGTTATCAATTTTTTTGCAGGCTGAATCATATTCTATCCTGTCATGGATATATACAGGCTTTGAAAACAATTATATCCAGGCTTATTATTACAGCAGTAAGCTGGTTGAAATTTATCCCGCAAACCTTCAGTACAGGGCAATGAACATTAAAAATCTCTTGCTCCTGAAAGAATATGACAAAGCTGAAGATCAGATCATTAATTATGGGAAAAGAGCTGGAAACGGTTATTATGATGCACAGATACTGATTCTTTCAGGCGTGCTCCAGGAAAAAAAGTACAGGAATTATGATCTTGCAGAGCAGTGCTATGAAAAAGGCATCGAGGCCATATCCCAATACGGGGCATACGGAAACGAATACTGCGGATATGCATGGCTTGGACTGAGCCGGATATGCGAAAGCAAAGGAGATAAAACATGCAGGCAGGCATACCGCAGGAAAGGTAATGCTCTGTTAGACTTCAAGAAAGTGAATTTTGAGTAACAAAGTGTATTTTAGTGATTCAATCTGATCAAGCAAAAACGATGAAAAACCAGAAGAAAAACAGCTGTAAAACAGGACGAAGGGAATTTCTTTCACGGATTTCAGCTGCTGCTGCTGCAAGCCTGGTTGCTTCTGCAGGCATGAAAGCAGGATCGCCTTCCTTTGTCCCTGGCATTCCATATCATCAGCAGATGCCGGAAATGCCAGCCATATCGCTTGGCCCGTATCGCGTCAGCCGCCTGATATGCGGATCAAATCCTTTCCTTGGCTATTCCTATCTCGGTCAGCACACCGACAGGCAGATGAAGGAGTACTTTACTGC
>JAVEVC010000081.1:3802-6635 GCA_034005245.1 Bacteroidales bacterium | reverse complement strand
TTCGCATTTGAGAATATCAAACCCACCGATGGTGTCATCGTGGGAATGTTCCCATGGTCATTCGACGAAATAACAACAAACGTACAATATGTCAAGGAGTTTGGAAATATCACCATCTGACAGCTGAAGTAAACTATTATACTATACACTATATCTAAAATAAAAATTTGATGAAATACAGAGATTTTGCAAACACTGGCATAAAACTGTCAGCAATCGGACTGGGTTGCATGGGAATGAGTCACGGCTATACCGGAAGAGATGATAATGAATCTGTTGCCACTCTGGAGATGGCTATTGAGCTTGGTATAAATTTCTGGGATACTGCCGACATGTATGGAAACGGTGAAAACGAAAAGCTGATTTCAAAAGTGCTGGTCCCCAACCGTGATAAAGTCTTTATAGCTACAAAATTCGGTTTCAGGGCAATACCGGGCAATCCTTTTTACCTCGACGGATCACCAGACTATATGCGGACAGCCATTGAAGAAAGCCTGAAAAGATTGAAAACCGATTCCATTGACCTTTATTATATCCACCGCCTCGATCCGCGGGTTCCTCTTGAAGATATTATAGGAGCAATGAGTGACCTGGTTAAAGAGGGAAAAGTACGCTACATAGGTTTGTCCGAGGCATCGGCATCATCTGTAAGAAGGGCAAATGAAATTCATCCCGTATCAGCATTGCAAAGCGAATATTCCCTGCTGACGCGCGATGTTGAGAAAGTTATACTTCCTCTTTGCAAAGAGCTTGATATAACTCTTGTCCCGTTCAGCCCGCTATCGAGAGGCTTGTTCTCAAACACACTGGATATAGAAAAGTTCGATAAGGACGATTTCAGACACCAGCTTCCAAGATTTTCAGGCGAACACTGGCAGAACAACAAGCAGCTTGCTGCAGCTTTTGCCGGACTGGCTGCTGATAAGAACTGCACACCAACCCAGCTCGCACTTGCCTGGGTGCTGGCTCAGGGGGAGAATATAATTCCTATTCCGGGGACAAAACACAGAAAATATCTTAAGGATAATGCCGGAGCAACTGAAATATATCTTACTCCATCCGATCTTGCGGATATTGAAACGCTTCTGAAGCGCTTTCCAAATATCGGCTCAAGATATACGGAAAGATTTGCCAGCCAGGTCGATAAGGATTGAACAGATCTTGATTTCTAGTTGCTATGAAGGTAGCTCCTTATGTAATTCAACCCCTAAATGTTAATAACTTGTGACTACTTTTAATAACTTTTGATCAAGCTAATTTAAACATCGGGGTACTTTTAGTTACTTTGACATTGGCCGGCACTTTCCGAGTTGACGAACATCTATTGATGAATTGACTTCTTATTTTTCTACTTTCATAAACTCTGTGCCGGCTTCTTTTATTGTGCAAATTCAGTCCTCCAGACACTCTTTTATTTTCATGAGGTTTTAATCAATCCTGTTAAATACAGTCATTTTTTTACGTTTGTGATGCCGAATCAATACCTTATGTATTTGATAATAATCAGCTTAATGTCATTAAATAATTGAAAAATGAATTAGCTGGCCCGATTGAATTTTTAAACAGTCATTTTGAGACGGGTAATGAAAATTAAACTACCATTTAATGGTTCTTATCCACGTTTGTATTTGTTTCCTGCATTTCGGGAAATTGCCATTAAGTAAGAACTCATGACCTGAAAGGTAAAAAAGTTATTGTTCCGGGTAAAAAACATACTGATTCAGGTAAAAAAATTTGCAATTTACAGCTTAAGAAAAAGCCCGTGTGATTTGTAAAGATCATATATCGGATGAGACGACTCAGAATTGTCAATGGGAAGCCGGCAAAGGCTTAGAAATGAATACCACAACAATACTGCATTTTACTTTCCTATGCAGAAATTCCTGAAGATGTTACCCAGTATTTCTTCAGAAGAGATTTCTTCGCCGGTAATCTCTCCAAGATAATGGATGGCATGCCTGAGATCAATTGCTAAAAAATCTTCGGAAAGACCTTCCTCCAGTCCCGATATAACCCTCTCAAGACTTTCAGAAACCTTCCTTAAAGCATCAAAATGCCTGATGTTTGTAACAATAGAGCTGCCGGAATCAAGTTTTTCTCTGTCCACGATCATTGCAAGGCTGGTCATAAGGTTATCTATTCCGGTTTTTTCCCTGGCCGAAATGAATAGTAGATATTCTCCGGCCTCAAGTCGTATTTTCGATCTGAGGTCATCAATCTTATCAGGAGTTGAGATATCCGTCTTATTTATCAATACCATCAGGCTGGCACGGCTGGCTGACTTCCGCCTGATTTCATCAGCACGCTGATTTATCAGAAGGGGATCTTCTAGGGCATCATCAACAAGCAGTATTACAGACGCCTTTTCAATCCTGTCATATGTCTTGTCAATGCCAAGGCTTTCAATAATATCGGATGTGTCGCGCAAGCCGGCGGTATCTGAGAACCTGTATTGAAGTCCGTTGATAACTATAACATCATCAATTGCATCGCGGGTAGTCCCCGGAATCTCCGATACTATCGCCCGCTCTTCTTTAAGAAGTGCATTAAGCAAAGTCGATTTTCCGGAATTGGGCTTTCCCGTGATCACAACAGGAATACCGTTCTTTATTACATTACCAAGCCTGAATGATGATAACAGATTGTCGGTGAGATTCTTTACGTTTATGACAATGGATTGCAGCTCATCGCGGTCAGCAAATTCCACATCCTCTTCCCCGAAATCAAGCTCAAGCTCAATCAGCGTGGCGAACCGCAGAAGCTCAGATCGCAGGCCGGCAATCTCTTTCGAAAATCCTCCCCTCATCTGGTTTATGGCCACACGATGCGCTTC
>JAVEVC010000081.1:0-3702 GCA_034005245.1 Bacteroidales bacterium | reverse complement strand
TTGCCTTTATCAACAAATCCCTGATTGATGAAAAAACCAATAATATTTCTTATGGGAATCTTTTTAATTACAGGCGCATTTCAATCAGATGACATCAAACGGATTGAAATAAGCAACAAAATCATCTCTGCCAGGCTTATCCCGCCTCTTACAAAAAATGGTTATTACATGGGAACAAGGTTCGACTGGTCAGGTATGATCGAAAGTCTTGAATACAAAGGGCATAATTACTTCGGAAAATGGTTTGACAAATACGATCCCCTCATTCACGATGCAATAATGGGCCCTGTTGAAGAGTATTTTCCGCTGGATTACGGGAAAACACCTATTGGGGAAAGATTCGTAAAGATAGGAGTGGGGCTGCTGGAAAAACCTGATGAAAAGGATTTTGACCGGTTCGGTTATTACAAAATCACTGATCATGGCAAGTGGAAGATCAGGAGGAAGCCAGGTGAGATTCAATTTGTACATGCCCTTAGTCATAAAGGCTATGCCTATGTTTACAAAAAAACAATAAGGCTGGCGGAAGACAGGCCTTTAATGGAAATATCACATAACCTAAGTAATACAGGAAGACTTCCCATAAAGACCGAAATGTATAACCACAACTTTTTTGTTTTTGACAATAAGCCGGTCGGACCTGCTTTTAAGGTGATATTTCCCTATGAAATATCGGGAGATGAAAGCCGAACTGGCGGAAGCCTTTCAGAGCTGGACGGCAGAATGATACTTTTCAAGCGCAACCTGCAAGATGGAGAGACAGTGTTCTATGGTTCCCTTGAAGGATTCAGTGAGGATCCCGGGGATCTCGATATAAGGGTTGAAAACAGCGAAACCTTCTCCGGTGTGAGGATCACCGGAAACAGGCCGCTTTCAAAACTGATCTTCTGGGCTTCTCCGACAACGTTGTGCCCTGAGACCTATGTTAATCTTGACATTGAACCCGGAGATGATTTCACATGGGATTTTTACTATGAATTCTATACATTCGATAAGCATTAATCAATCCAAACCAGATAAACCTCAAAACAATGAAGAAAAAAGAAAACCTCTCTGAAATCAGTCGCCGTGATGCAATGAAACTGATGACTGCCGGTTCTGCGGCCGGTATCCTGGGGTTGTTCGGAACTCCTGAATCAAGGGCGGAAACCCGTGTCACACCGTCATATGCTCTGGGTGTACCACCCGTTAAAATAAAAAGTGTCAAAGCTATAGCAACTGCTCCGGAAGGCTCAAATCTTGTCATTGTCAAAGTTGATACAACGGAACCCGGTCTGTACGGAGTTGGATGCGCTACTTTCACACAACGGGCAATGGCTGTAGTTTCAGCGATTGACAACTACCTCAATGATTTCTGTGCAGGTAAGGATGTGGACAATATAGAGGATATGTGGCAATCGGCCTATGTAAGCTCATACTGGAGAAACGGGCCGGTTCTGAACAATGCCCTGAGCGGTCTTGATGAAGCACTCTGGGATATAAAGGGCAAAAGGGCGAACATGCCTGTATATCAGCTTCTGGGCGGCAAATGCAGGATAGCTGTTGATTGCTATGCCCATGCCAGCGGCGCTACACTTGAGGCCCTTGGCGACAGGGTAGAACAATTCATGGCACAGGGCTTCAGGCATATAAGGATACAGCAGGGAGCCTATGGAGGCGCGGGAACCATGGAAGCCAAGCCTCACTTTAAAGAAGCTGGCTTCGGAAAGGAAGACGATTCATTTGTGGATCAGCCAACATATCTCAAAAGAGTGCCCAGAATGTTCGAATATATCCGCAAAAGGTGCGGTGAGGACGTACAGTTGCTTCACGACATCCATGAGCTGATTGAGCCTATTGATGCAATTAACATGATAAAACAGCTTGAACCATATCGCCCGTTCTTCATTGAAGATCCTTTTTCGCCTGAAAACATGAAATGGTTCAGGCACCTGAGGAATGCAACCACGGTGCCAATTGCCATGGGGGAACTATTCAACAACATTAACGAGTTCCGCGATTATATGGTTGAACAGTTGTTCGACTACATCAGAGTGCACATCTCACAAATAGGCGGCATAACCCCGGCAATGAAGATCGCTCGCCTGGGTGAATGGTTCAATGTCAGGACAGCCTGGCACGGACCGGGCGACACTTCACCGGTAGGACATGCAGCTAACGCTCATATAGACCTTGCAGTATGGAACTTCGGGATACAGGAATCACATTTCTGGAATGAGAAAGCCCAGGCTGTTTTCCCTGGATGCCAGACATATAAAAATGGCTATATGTACATTAATGAGGCTCCCGGACTAGGTGTGGACATAAACGAAAAGGAAGCAGCAAAATATCCCATAGGCACAAGATCGAGGTGGACTGTAAGAAAAAGCGACGGTACCATAATAAGGCCCTGAAAAGTATCCTGGGATACATGAATAACAGCTTCTTTTCGATATTCCGGAGGCTAAATAATAGAGTCCGCCGCGCTTTTGTTATAACTTATGTTTCCAAAATAAAGCAATTAAAGGATATATTTAAATTTACCGGATTGAGGCTAAACATTAATAATCAGCAAAGTGCATCCCGGCAAACAATATCTAAAAACTGACCCATATGAGTATTCTGGTTAACAGAGATTCTAAAGTTATTGTTCAGGGTTTTACCGGAAGCGAGGGAACCTTCCATGCTTCACGGATGATTGAATATGGAACCAGGATCGTAGGCGGAGTAACCCCTGGCAAAGGAGGACATACACATCTCGGCTGCCCTGTGTTCAATACCGTTCAAGATGCAGTTGCGGTCACAGGTGCTGACGTATCAGTGATATTTGTTCCCCCGGTTGCAGGTGCAGATGCAATAATGGAGGCCGCATCAGGAGGAATAAAACTTATAGTTGCAATAACTGAAGGAATACCGGTATCGGATATGGTGATCACCAAAGAATTCATTAAATCGTTCAACTGCAGGCTTATAGGACCAAACTGTCCCGGAATAATCACACCAGGGGAAGCCAAAGTGGGAATAATGCCGGGATTTATCCACAAAAAAGGGAATATTGGGATCATTTCACGCTCAGGGACACTTACTTACGAAGCAGTGGATCAGATTACGGAGCTTGGAATGGGACAGTCGACGGGTATTGGAATAGGAGGGGACCCCATAATAGGAACAAGCATCCTTGATGCGGTGAAACTTATGATGGAAGATGATAAAACAGAGGCCCTTGTTATCATTGGAGAGATCGGAGGGGAAATGGAAACTGAAGCTGCTCTGTGGATAAAAGAACATGCAACTAAACCGGTCGTTGGGTATGTGGCAGGAATAACAGCTCCAAAAGGCAGGCGAATGGGACATGCAGGGGCAATTATCGAAGGCAGATCTGATACCGCAGCCGCAAAAATCGCCGTAATGAAAGAGTGCGGTATTCATGTTGCATCTTCCCCCGGGGATATTGGAAAAACAGTCAGGGAGGTCCTTGCAGGGTGAGAGGTCGACGAGCGAGAAAGAAAGAAGGAGAAAAGAGGGAGGTACGGGCGAGATAGGGATGGGGTGAGGCGAAAAGAAATATTATTTATCTTTGACGGATTTTAAATATCACAACATATGAAACTTCTTGAAGGAAAAACAGCCCTGATCACAGGTGCATCAAGGGGAATCGGAAAGGCAATTGCCCGCAGGTTTGCAATGGAAGGCGCTTCCATTGCATTGACAAATATTGCTGAA
>JAVEVC010000002.1:0-151302 GCA_034005245.1 Bacteroidales bacterium | reverse complement strand
GTGAACATTACCTTATCCCAGAATGGTGAATTGAGTGAATTCAGGAAAATAAAGAACTGTTGATCCAACTGCTCAAGCATGATTAGTAATTATTTAGTTGTTTCCAGATCATGTCTTTAAGGGCAGTAAGACCTTCCCCGGTTATTGAGGATATGAAGACCCTTGAAATATCGGGAAGATCCTTTCTTATTTCTTCTTTAAGCTCCCCGTCGAGCATATCTGATTTACTGATGGCAAGAATACGCTTTTTGTCGAGAAGTTCAGGATTGTACATTTTCAATTCATTGACAAGGATCTCATAATCCTCCCTGATATTTCTAGTGTCGGCTGGCACCATGAACAGGAGCATTGAATTTCTTTCGATATGTCTCAGAAATCTTAAACCAAGTCCTTTACCTTCATGAGCACCCTCAATAATTCCCGGGATATCTGCCACAACAAATGACTTATCATCACGATAGGCCACTATTCCAAGGTTTGGAACAAGTGTTGTGAACGGATAATCGGCTATTTTGGGCTTTGCTGCAGAAACTACTGAAAGGAATGTTGATTTTCCGGCATTCGGGAATCCAACAAGGCCGACATCTGCAAGTATCTTAAGCTCAAGTATAAATGTATCTTCAAGGCTGGGCTCTCCAGGTTGTGCATAGCGGGGTGTCTGGTTGGTTGAAGATTTGAAGTGAACATTTCCCAGTCCTCCTTTTCCGCCTCTCAGAAGTATTTTTTCATTACCATGTTCAGTTATCTCAAACACTGTTTCGCCCGTTTCGCTTCTTTTTGCTACAGTTCCAAGCGGCACTTCCACAACTACGTCTTTTCCATCTGCTCCGGTAGACTGCTGTTTACCCCCGTTCAGTCCATTCCCGGCAAAAACATGGCGCTCATATTTCAGATGAAGTAACGTCCACAGCTGGCTGTTTCCGCGAAGAATCACATGTCCTCCCCTGCCGCCGTCTCCGCCATCGGGACCTCCCTTCGGGATAAACTTCTCCCTGCGAAGATGTGCCGAACCTGCGCCTCCTTTTCCGGAACGGCAGTAAATCTTTACGTAATCAACAAAGTTCGACCCAGACATTTGACAGTTATCATTAGGTAATTTTCCCGTGTATCATTATATAATCCATGACCCTGTTTGTGCAAAAGATCAGGAATGATCATCTATAAAAACCATGTTATCGTACAGATTCTACAGAAGCCTTTTCATATGGTCTGCAAGCCTGCTGAAGATATCATCTATGGTCCCCATGCCGTTTACAGGCTGATATATTCCTCTGGTCCGGCAATAGTCAATAATTGGTTCCGTTTTCTCCTTGTAAACGTCTATCCGGTTTTCGATAACTGAAGTATCCATGTCGTCAGGCCTTCCAGAAAGTTTGGCTCTTCCAAGAAGTCTCTTTACAAGTTCTTCATGTTCTACCTCCAGGACGAGCATTATGTCAATTTTCATTTTCCTGTCGTTCAGCATTTTTTCCAGCGCTTCTGTCTGGGAAACAGTTCGTGGAAATCCGTCAAAGAGAAAACCAGACGTATCTATTGTTCCATCGATTTTTGCAGCAATCATTTCTATAACTACCTCATCAGGAACAAGCTCTCCTTTTGACATTATTAAACTCATCTTCTTTCCAAGTTCTGTCCCGGCCGAAATTTCAGCGCGAAGCATGTCACCGGTTGAAAGATGAGTAAGATTGAATTCATCGGCAAGCTTAACCGACTGAGTACCTTTGCCTGAACCAGGAGGACCAAAAATCAGAATATTAACCATAATTAAAATATTTAAGTAATTAAAGCATAGACAGACGGGAGATTACGGCCGAAACCGTCGTAATCAAGACCATAACCCACAACAAAATCCGGTGGTATTTCAAAACCGATATAGCTTACCGGTATATTTTTTTTATAAGAGTCAGGCTTGAGGAACATCGCTGCAACCGATACGCTTTTAACTTTCCTTTCAAGGAGTTCATTTACTATCTTTTCCAGTGTATCCCCGGAATCAACAATATCTTCCAGAATAATTATTTCTTTATCAATCAGGTCTTCATTCAGACCTATTAGTTCAACAACCGAACCTGAGGAGCATGTTCCGGAATAAGAAGCGAACTTCACAAAAGTAATCCTGGCCTTCAGATCAATCTTTTTAAACAGATCTGCAGCAAAGATGAAGGCGCCATTAAGGATTGCCAGAAAAACGACATCCCTTTCTCTATAATCACGGTTGATAATCTCAGCAAGCTCACCTGCTCTTTTCAGAATTGCTTCTTCTGGAATTAGCTCCCTGAATTTTTTATCGAGAATACATATATCTTTCATATTACCTTTTCTCACCAGGATGGCCTTGCGAAAATATGAAAATAATAGCTTATTTTTGTCCATGTCAGTATATTAAATACAGTTTTTCAGATGAAACCCCTGGTAAGCATAATTATGGGAAGCACGTCCGACCTTCCGGTAATGGAAAAGGCCGCACAGATCCTGAATGAATTTAAGATCCCGTTCGAAATAAACGCCCTTTCGGCTCACCGTACCCCTGAGGAGGTGGAAGTTTTCGCAAAAAATGCCTCAGGAAGGGGGATTAAAGTAATAATAGCTGCAGCTGGAATGGCTGCTCATCTCCCCGGTGTTATTGCTTCCATGACTCCATTGCCTGTTATTGGAGTGCCGGTAAATGCCTCCCTTGAAGGCCTTGATTCAATATTTTCCATTCTTCAGATGCCTCCTGGTATCCCTGTGGCAACCGTTGGTGTAAATGCGGCTCAAAACGCTGCCATTCTTGCTGCTCAGATAATCGGCACAGGCAATGAAGAAATAATGAAGGAAATTGTCGGCTATAAACAGGACCTTAAGAAAAAAATAGTCGAAGCCAATGAAGAGCTGAAAAAGGTAAAGTATAACTTTAAGACTAATTAATTTATTTTCCGAAACTTCACTGATCTCAGGTAACTGCCTGGCTGTCTGTAGCATTCCATTTGCTTAGCTTCACTGGTCTGATAACAACAGCTCATTCTTTCTGAACTGCAGACACGATCTTAAAAAAATGGCAGGGCGCAACTAAAAATAATCTTTTCCATTTTTCTGAAAGGATTTTTTTCGTATCTTGGTATTCATATTGAAACAGTTTGTTCTCGCTGCACAAAATATCTGTTTCGGTCATTTTGATTTTTTCCTGCTATACTGCCTCCGGCACAGACCCTTACAGGCTGTCAGCCGGAGCCTCAGAAGCCGGGACGGGATATTCATGCATTGCTAATCCGGGATTCTGGTCATCGTTCCACAACCAGGCGCTGCTTGCCGGTCTGAAATCTTCCAGTTTTGGTTTTGGCTATGATAACAGATTCGGGATCAAGGAGATGGGCACATGTTATACAGGACTGACCATACCAGCCGGAAAAACAGTTTTGGGTGCGGTTTATTCCCGTTTTGGCTATACCGATTTCAACAGACAGATGACCGGATTAGCCTGCGGACTGATGCTTTCTGAAAATATCTCTGCCGGAATAATGATAGACTACTACTCCAGCAGAACTGCCGGAAAATACTGCAATGAAGAATCTGTGACATTCGAGGCCGGACTGGTTTTCAGTAATGACGACAATGTATTGGCAGCAATACACATTTTCAATCCTGTGCCTAATACGATCAGAAAAACTTATCTGCCTTCAAGGATAAGAGCTGGAGCAGGGATCACGCTCAATAACTCTGTTAATGCAGGAATTGAAGCAGAAATGAGCACCGGCGAAAAACTCACCGTAAAAACAGGCTTTGAGTATAATACAGGAAAGAAATTCTGGATTAGAGCAGGCTTCTGTACCGACAATACTTCTTTCAGCTTCGGTATCGGATACCTGATGAAATATGCAAAACTTGACATAGCCTTTCTGACTCATGAAAAGCTGGGAATTACCTCATCAACATCCTTGATTTTTAATTTCCGCTGAACACTATGGAGGATCATTTTCTAAAATTAAGGTCTCTTCCGCTTGTTCGTGTCAGGCAGGCAATTTTATTCTTAAGAGATAATTTACATGAAGGATATGTCCGGTCAGTAATTCTTTTCCTGGTATTTTATGTATTTATCCCCTTTTCACTTCATGCACAGGAGGAAAACTTATCTGAAGAAATCATCTCAGCAGTTGAAGAGCTTGCCGGAGAAGATACGGAAGGCAGGGAAGCTGTTCTCTATCAGGAGAGGCTGCACGAGCTTCTGGAAGATGGCGTAAAAGTCAACTCGGCAGATGAGCAGGAAATTTCCAGACTCTTCTTTCTTTCTGTTTTCCAGGTCAGGGCTCTTGCCGATTACATAAAACGAACCGGAAAAATATTATCTCCATATGAGATTGTAAATGTTCCAGGCTTTGACAGGGAGACAGCTGAAATGATAATACCATTTATTCAGCTGGATAATAAAATCACATCTCATGAAAATAATTCAAAATGCAGGAGCACTTTGCTGACAAATATTTCCGTAAAACCTTCAGGTTATGAACAGGAAGCCCCCGGATCGCCATGGAAAATCCTTTCCAGGTACAGATTTTTATCCGGACGGATCTCAGGTGGAGTAACAACTGAGAAAGACAGCGGAGAAAAGTTCTTCAACTGGAATCCACCTGAAGCCGAGTACATCTCTGCACACCTTGCATATTCAGGAACCGGATTTATTAAGAAGATAATATGCGGCGATTATTCTGCGCGTTTTGGACTGGGCACAAATATCAATTCATCAATCATGCCGGGCAGTTCTGTCACAGCTCCCGTCAATATGCCTTCAAGCGATGAAATAAAGCCATATACGTCCAGCGACGAGAACAATTTCTTCCGGGGAATCGCTGCCCAACTACAGGTAGGGAAAAGCACAATCTCCGGTTTCTATTCTACGAACATGATCGATGGAAAAACAAGAGCTGACACCGGAATTGTCCCGGATTATTGTGAAGCCCTCCACAAAACAGGTCTGCACAATTCAATTTCTTCACTTTCAGGGAAAGATGCTGTCAGAGAAACATCCTGGGGACTCAGCTTTTCAGGGACCTACGGAAATCTGAGGGCAGGGATGCTTTTTTCTGAAAACCGTTTCTCCCTGCCAATAAGAAATCCTTATTCGGGGCCTGAACACATATTTGAATTTGAAGGAAACAATAACAGGCTATTGTCATTATACTATAATGCCGTGATAAAACGGCTGATCATCTCGGGTGAATACACTTTTAATCTGATCAACAGGAGCGCATTTGTGCAAAGCATTACGGTCCGTCCGGCTGACAGGCTTGCAATAAGCCTGATTTACAGAAATTATGAACCAGGTTATACTGCCTTTCATGGTAAAGGGCCATTCTGCAGCTCATCAGGAGACAACGTCAGCGGTATTGCCGGTAATATGACATTTGAGGCGTCGAGATATCTTTTTATCAGTGCCGGTTGTGACCTGCGGCAAAACAAATGGCTAAAATACAGTTGCAGCGCTCCGTCAGTATCTGTAAATAAAGAAGTTAGAATTAAATACCTGCCTCCGGGAAAAGTGTCGGGAGAACTGGTATATAACCACAGGAGATCATCACAAAACAGCAAAAATTCAGATAGAATCACTAACCAGGAAATCGTTGCGATTCATTCAGGAAGAATTACACTGAAGTATTCCCCTTATGAGAACCTATCTCTGGGCAACAGAATTGAGTACAAAATCCTTCCCTCCTCGTGCATCAATGGAATATTGATCTTTCAGGACCTTAAAGTAATGTTTTCAGCAATACCTCTGACAATATGGATGAGATACTGCATCTTCAATACAGGCAACTGGGATTCAAGGATCTATACCTACGAAAATGACTTGCTTTACGGGTTTAGCATTCCGGCCTTATCGGGAAAAGGGAGCCGGGCATACATTATGGGGAAGATTAAAATAAACCAAAATACGGAGCTTCGTATTAAATACGGCATTACTTCCCTGACTGGAGCCTGCGATGGTGAAAGATTTTCGGATGAGATAAAAATGCAGGTCAGGTTAAGTTTTTAGTTCCTTAAAAATAAGTCACTACAAGCCTGCACTCTCTGATGGTTTTATATCCCTGATATTAAGCTGGAGGTTCCTGGCGCCTCTGAATTCATTCATCTCTATTGAATAGCAAACATCAACAGGATTCCCTCCCCTGATATATTCATAGTGGTTGGCCTGTCCAAAGGCGATTGCAGGCAAAATCTTTTCAGGGAATGATTCCTGGACCAGGTCGAGCTTCAAATGTTCTCCGCTGGTTCCAACCATTCTTCCGGTCCCTGAATCAAACACTCTTCTTGACATGAAAATTGGTGACATGTTTTCAGGGCCAAAGGGCTGGAACTTCGTAAGAAAATTATAGAAATCCCCGTTGATCTCAGAGAACTCCAGTTCGCAGTCAATAAAAATCCTGGGAACCAGCTGATCTTCAGTAATATTATTGGCCACGAACTTTTCAAACCTATCCATGAAGGGTTTTATATTTTCCTTCTTCATTGTCAGACCAGCTGCGAACATGTGACCTCCGAAGCTTTCAAGCAGGTCACTGCACGATTCTATTGCCTGATAAAGGTCATAACCCTGCACGGAACGCGCTGAACCTGTAGCAAATCCATTTGATTCGGTCAAAATCACTGTTGGACGGTAATAAGTCTCAATGAGACGTGATGCCACTATTCCAATTACACCTTTTTTCCATGAGGGATTATAAAGTACCGTTGTTTTTGCATTGACTGCCCTCTGATCTTCGGATATCATCCGCATGGCTTGCGTAGTAATATTCCGGTCGACTGTCCTCCTCTCGATATTGAAGCCGTTGATCTCCCTGCTTATATCAGCAGCCTGTTTTATATCTGATGATACGAGCAATTCAACAACCTTGCTTCCCGATTCCATTCTTCCGGCAGCATTTATTCGCGGTCCTATTTTGAAAACCACATCTTCTATTGTGAGGCTCCTGCAGACTTCGGATTCACGGATTATCTCCTTCAGACCGGTTCGCGGGGCCTCATTCAGCTGCTTGAGCCCGAAGTAGGCAAGTACCCTGTTTTCTCCATTCAGTGGAACAATATCAGAGGCAATGCTCACTGCAACGAGGTCGAGATAATGAATTATCTTGCTGAAAGGGATTCCTTGCACTCTTGAAAAAGCATGTATCAGTTTAAAACCAACTCCGCAGCCCGAAAGCTCCTTATAGGGATAGGAGCATGAAGGCTGTTTAGGATCAAGAACAGCAACGGCTTTGGGTATCTCATCACCAGGGTAATGGTGGTCACATACTATTACATCAATGCCTTTTGTCCGGGCATATTTAATTTTCTCAACTGCTTTTATTCCGCAATCGAGGGTTATCATGACCCTGCAATTATTCTGATATGCATAATCAATTCCAACAACCGAAACACCATAACCTTCCCTGTACCTGTCGGGAATATAGAATTCAACATTCGAATACTGTTCCTTAAGGAATGAATACATCATTGCAACAGCTGTTGTCCCATCAACGTCATAATCTCCGTAAACAAGTATTTTCTCATTCTTTTTTATTGCGGTAGAGATTCTTTCAACCGCAATGTTCATATCCTTCATCAGGAAGGGATCGTGAAGCATTGACAGATCCGGTTCAAAAAATGATCTGGCCTCCCCGGGAGTAGTTATTTGCCTTTGAACCATAAGATTGGCAAGCGGAATGGAAACGTCTAACGCATCTGCCAGTCTCATAATCACAGAAACGTCGCCTTTTTCCTTAATGATCCATTTCTTCTCCATCACTCAGTATTCAACCCAAGTCAGATCAAAAACATTCTGCAGGTTTTTTCTTATTATCATCTTGGCCGACTCAATATCCTGAGCAGCACCCAGTTCATTTTTCATTGACGTAACGCCTTTATCAGTAAAACCGCACGGATTAATATACCCAAAATATGAAAGATCAGTGTTCACGTTGAAAGCAAAACCATGCATTGTTACATACCTGCTTGCTTTAACACCGATAGCGCATATTTTTCTTGCCCTTCCTGTGATTTCAGGATCCAGCCATACGCCTGTTGCACCGGTTAATCGTGATCCTTTCAGTCCGAACTCCCGCAGAGTCAGGATAATTGCCTCCTCAAGGCAATGAATATATTCCCGGAGGCTTAATCCCATCCTGTTAAGATCAAAGATCGGATAACCTACCACCTGCCCTGGTCCATGGTAAGTTATGTCTCCTCCCCTGTTGGTTCTGTAAAAATCAGCTTCCTTTGCCTTAAGTTGTAACGCATCGAGGAGTAGGTTATTTTCTGATCCGCTCTTGCCAAGAGTATAGACATGTGGATGTTCAACAAATATAAGCGTTCCTGGGGTGTATTCATCATAACCGTCTGAGTTATTGCTCCATGAAATTTTTTCGGAAACCAGCCGGGTAAATACTTTTTCCTGATAATCCCACGCTGCCTTGTAATCCCTGACTCCAATATCTTGATATACAGCTCTATAACTCAATTCGCCACTCCCCTTTTCAATCGAGCAAAGATAATCAATTTTATTGAGCCTTTACATGTTTTTCTGAGTGAAAAGAAGAACGTACAAGAGGATGTGATTCGACAAACCGGAATCCCATTTCAATGGCTGCCTTTCTGTACTCTTCAAATTTTTCAGGATTAATATACGCCGATACTTCGAGAAACCCTGGTGCAGGTTGAAGATATTGACCAAGGGTAAGAATTTTGCACCCTGCATTTTTAAGGTCAGCCATTGTTTCATAAATCTCTTTCTCGTCTTCCCCAAGACCCAGCATCAATCCCGACTTAGCTAAAATTCCGGCATCAGAAATATATTTCACTACAGAGAGGCTTCTGTCATATCTGGCTTTGGAGCGTATGAGAGGTGTCAGGCGTCTTACTGTTTCAACATTGTGAGAGATTATCTCGGGTTTTTGATCAATTATCTTCTCTAAATTCTCAGGTTTGCCGTCAAAATCAGGAATCAGTGCCTCAATGGTCGTTAAGGGATTCATCCTTTTTACAGCCTTTATTATTTCGGCCCAGAATGAAGAGCCTCCGTCAGGAAGATCATCCCTGTCAACTGAAGTTATTACACAATGTCTGAGTTGCAGCTTTTTAACAGCTTCAGCCAGACGCTCAGGCTCAAGCATGTCTGGCGGTAAAGGCTTGCCTGTTTTTGTTGCGCAGAATTTGCATGCCCGTGTGCATATATCTCCCAGGATCATGAAAGTGGCTGTTCCGGCATTCCAGCATTCCCCTATGTTAGGGCAGTTTCCGCTTGTGCAGATTGTATGGAGGCGGTTTTCTTCCACCAGCTTTTTCACCCTGGTATAGTTCTCTCCGCTTGCACGCTGCATCTTAAGCCATGATGGCAATCTTCTGCTTCTCTGCATAAAAATAAGAAACTTAGGTCCGGCAAAGGTACAAAAACATACCACATTGGTCTTTCATAGGGTACTGAAAAAATAATCATCCAGAAGTGGAATTTCATTAATTTGAATATATCATTACTAATGATGAAAATTTAAAAACCTGATTTTCCCCAAGGCCAGGATCCTGGTTATCAGGTGGCGATTCCTCAGGAATTGGTTATTTGATGTACAAGCATTTATCAAGTTGCAGGACCAAGATTCTCAGATGATAATCCAGCCGGTATTGACATCAATCAGTTTCGATGCATTGCCTGTCAAAAACCCTGGTTCACCCCGGATGTTGAATGATTGAACAACATCAACGCCGGAGGAGTTGAATTCCTTGAGTCGCGGTGATAAAAACCATGCGAAAAAGCTGGTATGTTTAGGAAATTATGGATATTATAGTATCAAGAAATAACTATATTTGTTTGCTGACAAAATTCGTATTAACTACTAAATTCATTTATAATGTCATCAGGAGAATTCAGGATAAACACAAACTATCAGACGGTAATTGGAGATTTCCCGAAGGTTGGCATCCGTCCGGTTATAGATGGTCGTGAAAGAGGCGTCAGGGAATCGCTGGAAGACCAGACCATGAACATGGCAAAATCAGCAGCTGAACTTATAAGCAAAAACCTTCGTTATCCCAACGGCCAATCTGTTGAGTGTATCATATCAGATACATGTATCGGGGGAGTTGCTGAAGCAGCTGCCTGTGCCGAGAAATTCAGCAAAACAGGTGTTGGAGTAAGCCTTACAGTAACGCCCTGCTGGTGTTACGGAAGTGAAACCATCGACATGGACGGAACCATACCGAAGGCAATATGGGGATTCAATGGTACAGAAAGGCCCGGAGCAGTATATCTTGCTGCTGCTCTTGCAGCGCATGCCATGAAAGGATTGCCTGCATTCGGAATTTATGGACATGATGTTCAGGATGCAGGAGACAAGAATATCCCTGATGACGTAAAGGAAAAGATACTGAGGTTTGTGCGTGCCGGACTGGCAGTGTCGTACATGAAAGGCAAATCGTACCTGGCAATGGGAACAGTATCGATGGGAATAGCAGGATCGATAGTCAGGGATGACTTTTTCCAGGATTACCTTGGCATGAGAACTGAATATATTGATCTCAGCGAATTTACAAGAAGGCTTACCGAGGGCATATATGATAAAAAAGAGTATAAAAAAGCTTTTGACTGGACTAAAAAATACTGTATCGAAGGTAAGGATCTGAACTCACAACCAAAGACCAGAGCCCAGAAAGACAAAGACTGGGAAACTGTTGTTAAGATGACATTGATAGCACGTGATCTCATGGTTGGAAATCCGGAGCTCAAGAAAGCAGGCTTTGGCGAGGAATCAAGGGGTCATAACGCCATACTTGCAGGATTCCAGGGTCAGCGCCAATGGACCGATTTCATGCCCAATGGAGATTTTCTTGAATCAATCCTTTGCTCATCCTTTGACTGGAATGGATTAAGACCACCCTATCTTGTTGCAACCGAAAATGATGCCATGAACGGGGTTCCCATGCTTTTTGGATGGCTTCTGACCAATACTGCACAGATGTTTTCTGACATACGTACATATTGGAGTCCTGCAGCCATTAAAAGAGTAACAGGAATCAAACCTGAAGGTTTGTCCGAAAACGGATTTATTCACCTCATCAATTCAGGGGCTTCTGCTCTTGATTTTTCCGGACGCCAAAAATCAAAAGGCAAATCTGTCATTAAGCCTTTCTACGAGATGACCCAAAAAGATGCTGAAGAATGTCTCAAAGCCACTAGTTGGGATCCTGCGAATACAGGTTATTTCAGGGGAGGAGGCTTCTCGTCGCAGTTTGATACTGAAGGTGTTATGCCTACAACCATATCAAGGGTCAATCTTGTCAAGGGACTGGGCCCTGTGCTTCAGATCGCTGAAGGCTGGACAGTTGACGTGCCAGGCAAGGTAAGTAAAGTGCTTACCGACAGAACTGACCCAACCTGGCCCACAACCTGGTTCACCCCCAGACTTACAGGGGACGGAGCCTTCAGGGATGTTTATTCAGTTATGGCCAACTGGGGAGCTAACCATAGTTCCTCAAGCTATGGACACATAGGAGCAGATCTTATATCGCTTGCCTCCCTTCTCAGGATACCGGTTTGCATGCACAATATACCTGAAGATCAGATCTACAGGCCTGCGGTGTGGAATGCATTCGGCATGAACAGGGAAGGTTCCGATTACCTTGCATGCAAAAATTACGGACCGTTATACGGATAAGACGGACCTTATGAACCAACCTCCTGAAAACAATATCACTGAGGTTACTCCCATAACAGAAAAGAACCTGAATATAGCACGCAAATGGGCTATGTTCCTGGCAGTAGTGGGATTTATTATTTTTGGCCTTATGATATTCCTGGGAATAATAACAGGAGCGTTTCTGTCGGCATTTAAATCTGAGGATGTTACCCTGGGCATCCCGGAAAACCTTATCGCTGTAATATTTTTCATCTTTTTGTTTATTTATTTCCTACTTGTACTCTACCTGTTCCGGTTTTCCAAGTCTGCTAGAGACGCCATACAGAACCATGACAGGAAGAAACTTGAAAAGACTTTCAGATATCTCAGGAAATTTTTCACTTGTACGGGAATCTTAGTCATCGCTGCTATTCTGGTGTACATGCTGATACTGATTTTATCGGGAGCATCACTGTCGCTTCCCAAAGGAGTGTGACTATATTATTCTTTACATAAAACCCTGTAACAATGCCCAGAGGAGATATTGTCATAGTTTTTGACTGCGGAGCGACCAATGTAAGGGTTATTGCCATCAACAGCAAGGGTGAAATCCTGGCATCAGAATCCTTTCCTAATTTCGCCCGTCCTGATCCGGTATTTCCTTCATACAGAATATGGGATACAAACGAAATCTGGGAAAAAATGTGCATAGGTTCTCAGAAGGTTGTAAGCAGTATCCATAAAGAGGAGATTGCTGGAGTCACGGTTACAACTTTCGGTGTTGACGGGACACTTTTTGATAAGTCAGGCCATATGCTCTATCCTGTCATTTCATGGCAGTGCGAAAGAACTGTGCCCGTAATGGCAACCATTGATAAATACATCCCCCTTAATGATCTATACCGGGAAAGCGGAGTATTGCCTTTTAATTTCAACACCATAAACAAGCTCATCTGGTTTATGGAGAACAGACCTGACCTCGTAGAAAAGAGTCATTGCTTCCTTTTCATGCCCTCTGTGTTTAACCTGTTCCTTACAGGAGAAATGGTTAACGACACTACAATGGCAGGCACCTCAATGATGACCTCCCTACCTTCAGGCAAGTTCTCGGAGAATCTTTTCGATAGAATAGGATTCCCGATTGAAAAGACAGGAAAAGTTGTTGAACCGGGAACTATTACTGGCGCGGTTACGCCATCTGCATCAGTTGTAACATCAATACCCCAGGGCATTCCGGTAGTGGCAACGGGTCACGACACTCAGTTTGCAATTTTCGGATCTGGAGCTGAAAAAAACCAACCGGTATTAAGTTCCGGTACATGGGAAATACTTATGGTTCGCTCTTTAGGTTTCAAAACAGGGAAGGAAGAGCTGGAAAAAGGCATCACTACCGAACTCGATTCAAGACCCGGATTATATAATATTGGCAACCAGTGGATAGCATCAGGAGTACTTGAATGGGCCAGGAGGACACTCTATAATGACATTGGTGAAAATGTATACGAATATATGATAGCAGGGGCTGAAAAAGTGCCTCACGGTTGCAATGGTGTAAAGGTAAATACTTCCTTCTACGAAGAACTTAAAGGCAAGCCTGAAGGCAGCATAACCGGCCTGACAATGGAGTCTACACGCGATGAGATTTACAGAGCAATACTGGAAGCACTCTGCATGAAACTTGCCGATGGGAAGAAAGCCCTTGAGGATGCCGGAGGATTTGCCGCTGAGAATATACTTTGCGTAGGGGGAGGATCGAAAAACAGCCTGTGGAACCAGTTAAGAGCAAATTATGCCGGAGTACCGGTGAAAATAACCGACCGGAAAGAAACTACAGTCCTTGGAGCTTCTTTGTTTGTCCAGACAGCCTGTGGCAACTTTTCCTCACCTGAGGAAGCACGCAGGGCAATTGATTATCGGACCGAGGTTTTTTATCCTGAAATTTAGTGCCAGTAAAATAAAAATGTATGAACAACTTGCATCCTAATAAGTAAACTTCAGAAATATAATGAACAATAACACTGCGTACCTGAACGGCAACTTTCTGCCCATGGAAGAGATACATATCAGTCCTGATGACCGGGGTTTTCTTTTCGCTGACGGAATATACGAAGTAGTAAGATGGTATCCTGGGTTTTTTTATGACTTTGAGAGTCACATGGAAAGGCTAAAAAGAGGACTCGGAAAAATCCAGATTGCTTGGAAAGAAGCAGATTCTTTTCCGGCAGTAGCGCAAAAACTGATAGAAAATAACAACCTGACCGGAAGCGATGCTCTGTTATATCTTCAGGTCACAAGGGGGATTGCACCACGCAGCCACTCTTTTCCTTCCACGGCAACAGCACCAACAGTTTTTGCATCTGTGAAATCATTCACACCTGAAACATCTGAAAAAGAAAGCGGGATCGGAGTACTGTCCGGGGAAGACATACGATGGAAAAAATGCGATATAAAATCAGTTGCCCTGCTCCCAAATGTATTGAGCTACCAATCAGCTCTGGAAGTTGGTTTTTCAGAGTTTGTTTTTATAAGAGACGGGTTTTTTACGGAATGTTCACATTCAAACATATTTTTCGTTGCAGCCGATACTATTTATACTCATCCGGAATCTGATTACATTCTCTCAGGAATAACCAGAAAGAACGTGATCCGGATCGCGCAAAATACAGGCATAAAAGTCATTGAAGAACCGATGCACGAAAGTCGCACAAAAGAGATTACGGAAATCTTTATTACAAATACATCATGGGAAATCACTCCTGTGGTCAGGCTTGGCAAAAGCCTGATCGGTGACGGGAAGCCCGGTCCCCTGACGAGAATCTTAAGAGAGAAATTCAGGGCAGAGATCTGCATGATGAGAGGAAACAAGGGTAAAAATATCTGATACCGTAATTTTCCTATATTTGCACAGTTTTATAAGAGCCATTTCTATGATTTTAAGTGAACAGGAGCAGATAAGGAGGCAGGCCCTTGATGAGCTGAGAAAATATGGTATTGATCCCTACCCTGCATCCGAGTACAAGACAAATGCTTTTGCGCAGGAGATCCTTGATAATTTCTCAGCTGAAAAGAACAACTTCCAGGAAGTTATCATAGCTGGCCGGATAATGAGCCGGAGGATAATGGGAAATGCATCCTTCGCAGAAATAATGGATTCATCGGGCAGAATACAGATCTACGTCAGACGCGATGATATATGTCCGGATGAAGACAAATCACTTTATAATATCGTATTTAAACGCCTGCTCGACATTGGAGACATCATAGGCGTTAAAGGACATGTCTTTAAGACACAGATGGGAGAAACAACCGTTCATGTGAAGGAACTCACACTGCTTTGCAAATCCATCAGACCATTGCCTGTAGTTAAGGAAAAGGACGGGATAATGTATGATGCGGTTACTGATCCCGAGATGCGCTACCGGCAACGCTATGTCGATCTTATTGTCAACCCCCATGTACGGGAGGTCTTCCGTAAAAGGACCCAGATTATAAACTCGATGCGTGAATTATTCAACGCGAAGGGATATCTTGAGGTGGAAACGCCTATACTTCAGCCAATCCCCGGAGGAGCAGCTGCACGTCCTTTCATCACGCATCATAACACACTTGACATACCGCTGTACCTGCGCGTTGCCAACGAACTTTATCTCAAAAGGCTTATTGTAGGAGGCTTTGAAGGAGTTTATGAATTTGCCAAGGATTTTCGCAACGAAGGGATGGACCGCTTTCATAATCCTGAATTCACCGTACTGGAGATCTATGTTGCCTATAAAGACTACAACTGGATGATGAACTTCACAGAAGAGATCTTAAAGAAAGTGGTAACAGATCTTCATGGGAAAACTGAGATCATTTATAATGAAAGTATTATTGACCTCAATCCTCCATACAGGCGAGTCAGCATGCTGGAAGCAATTCGTGAAAATACAGGAATTGATATTTCAGGAATGGATGAGACCACCCTTAGGGAAGTATGCGATTCCCTGGGAATAGCTCATTCACCGGAAATGGGAAAAGGCAAGCTGATAGATGCGGTATTCAGTGAAAAATGCGAGCACAATTACATACAACCTACTTTCATCATTGATTACCCGGTTGAGACTTCTCCCCTGACAAAAATGCACAGGAACAAGCCGGGATTAACAGAAAGGTTTGAACTTATGATAAACGGGAGGGAGATTGCCAATGCCTATTCTGAACTTAATGATCCCGTTGACCAGATGGAAAGGTTTAAGGAACAACTCCGGCTTTCTGAAAAAGGTGACGACGAAGCCATGTTTATCGATCAGGACTTTGTCAGGGCATTGGAATACGGTATGCCTCCAACTTCGGGTATGGGTGTCGGCATCGACAGGCTTGCCATGCTGTTAACAGACCAGCCTTCAATCCAGGATGTTCTTTTCTTCCCCCAGATGAAACCCCTTTCGGGAAGTCAGAAATCAGAAAGCAAAAAGGAGGAATATCTTAAGCTTGGTATACCTGAAGAGTGGATAGGACCTTTGAAAAGCATTGGCTTCACAAGCGTTAACAGATTGAAGGAGGTGGAAAAAGCCGGGAAGCTGGCAAATGACCTGAACGGTTTTAATAAAAAAAACAAGCTTGGATTGGCAGGCTTAAGCCCACAGTCAGTCGAGGAATGGTTGAAGAATATCTGTTAAAAATAGCTGAATCTCTATCTTTATTACTGCATAATTAGTATATTGAGTAAGAATTTGTGGAATTAACATTTAGAATCCTTAATTAAGAATATGGTCAGGAATGGCGTGCCGGTAATTACCAAGACAATATTGATTATTGCTGCAATCTTGATATGCAATGATTCATCCGGACAGCAGCTTCCAGTAAATCCAACTTCCCTGAGGATTTATACTCCTTTCATTATTAACCCGGCTATTGCCGGAAGCAAGGATTATCTATCTGTTGACCTGCTGGCAGGATTCCAGGGCAAATCATATTCCCAGATCCTGAGCGGCAATACAAGGATCACAAGGAAAATCCCGGGATATTATTCCTCTCCGGCCGTTTACAGTTATTCAAACGTAGGGATAGGAGCCATGGCATTTAATGATGTACGACCAGATACTATAACATCAGGGGCCGGAGTTACTCTCTCATATCATTTTCCCCTGAACCGCGAAAACCTTTCATTTATATCTGCAGGAGTTGCTGCAAAAGGCATCTATCACTTCTATCAGGGAAATGCCGATCTTAACATTCCGTTCAAGGAATTTACGTATCCAAATTTTGATATCGGAGTTTACTACTATAGTCCCGATATCTACGCCGGTCTGTCAGCTACTGATATACTTGAGCCTCCTGAAGATGCAGACTCAGTTAATACATACATTGTTCCGTCATCGAGACATTATAACCTTATCGCGGGTTACAAGATAGTGATCAGCCGCTCACTGAACCTGGTACTGGAGCCTTCCATAATTGTCGTTACCGACGATTCTCTGTCATTTGATCTGAAAGAGAATATTCAACCTGCCCTCAGGCTGTATGCCGGAAATTTCTGTCTTGGGACCTACTTCAACGACTACAGCAAGATATCTTTCTTCTTTCAGTACAGGTATCCCAGATTTTACGTGGGAACTTATTTTGCGCTGCCTAAGGATTCTCCGTTTTTCAAGAAATCACTTACAGCCGAAATTGCTCTGGGCTTGAATTTTTCAAAGAACAGGTCAAGAAATACAAAAACCGGTCACTGGTAAAATGTATTACTTAAAAAAATATGAGAATATTATTTGAATTATTGTTCCTCGGGATTTCATTCAGCCTGGTATCGGGAAATACCCTGCTGAATGAAACACCGTCTTCCGGATATTTTGATACAACTTACCATCCGGATTCAGATAGCATCTCAAAGTATCCTGCAATGGATATTCGCCCGTTCGGGTTGAAAATAGTCCCGCCTGCATCTGGGGTAAGGTTTTATAAAAAAGGTATTTTATATATGTCAGAGGCAGGGAAGGAAGGCAGGATCCCGTCAGATCATGTTTCATTCGGTTCAAGTGAAGCCTGTTACTCTTACCTTTCCGATACAACCCTGATAAACAAGACTTTGTTTTCGACAGGGGAAATATTCAACTACCCATGCGAGGCTGTTACTTTTAACGCTGACTACACGGTCATGTATTTTACAGCAAAAATCAAAAAAAAGATTCCTGAACAGATCTACGAAGCAAAGCATGAGACAACACTGTATGGAGAAAGTAAATGGGTCTCTGATTTCAGGCCCCTGCCATTTTGCAATAACAAATCGGTATTTACACATCCGGCACTATCAGCTGACGGACAAATGATAGTATATGCTTCAGAAACCTCCGGTTCGATCGGGGGACTCGACCTGTTTGTAAGCAGGAGAGAAGGCAGCAGCTGGTCTGATCCCGAACATCTTGGGGATAGAATCAATACGGCCGGTAACGAGCATTATCCATTTCTTGATGCCGGGAACAATCTCTTTTTCTCTTCGGACAGGACTGAAGGAGAAGGGGGTTATGACATATACGTATGCAGATACAACGGAACCGCCTGGGATAAGCCCGTTAATACCGGCGATTATATTAACACACCAAATGACGAGATAGCTTTCTCAATCAACCCGGAAAACGGCAGGAATGCTTTTTTTACATCGCGAGATAATTCTGCCAGGGAGAAGGAACAGTTGTATATGATCAGTTTCACAGGGTACAATGATACCAGTTATCTGACAAATCTATCTGAAACAATGCTTTATAATGCCTATGGAGAGATCGCAGGCAGGGAAGCACCAGGTATTATGACTGCAGCTACTGACCCAGCCCTGACAATTAAAAAAGATGTGCCATCAGTTACTGCTAAGCCTTCACCATTACCCGAACCAGAAAAAAAGTCTTCTGCTGAACCAGCAAAAACTAAAAAACAAGCTGAGCCAAAAATTGAAATCTCTCAAACTCCTGTAACTGAACCTTTGAGAACAGAAAAACCTGCTGAATCCAACGCTGAGACTCAGAAAGCTGCTGCACCACCAACTGAGCCCGTGAAAACGGAGAACCCTGCCGACAAAAAAACAGCGATTCCGCAAATTGTTGCTCCGGTAACTGAGCCTGCCGCGAAAAAGGATGCTGTAGTCTACCGTGTCCAATACAAAACCAACGACAGGTCAATTGGTAGCGGCCAGATTACAATAGGCGGAAAGATTTATCCAACCTACGAATACCTGCACGCCGGAGCATACCGCTCCTGCGCCGGTGAATTCCTTAACCTGGATGAAGCCCGTACTCTTCAGAGGATCATAAGAAAAGAAGGTTTTCCTGACGCTTTTGTTGTTGCTTTCAGAAACAACGAAAGGACAATGGATCCGGCATTATTCAGGTAGCCTGATAAAAAGCTTCCGGGCAACCTATTCAAGATTTTGGAGAGAATGCCGGATGTAAACATTGTTCAGTTCACAAAATCCGGCTTTCTTAATGCTTCTTTGTCCTTCCCCCAGAACATAGCGAAGGAACTCTATAATCAGCAGATCAGCAGGTTTGCCAAGAGAACAAACAGCAAGTTCACGACAAAGGCTTTTGGGATAGTACCCAAGCCATAAACTGCGATGGGCGGTCTCAAGGTCCTTGAACGGATTTTCTGATCTGCCAACCTTATTGTCAAAATCCAGGTCAACAGGCACAATCTGAATGCCGCTTATTCTTTTACCCAGGGAATCAAAGGCATATGAAAGATTGCAATATCCTATGGCAAATCTGTCACCCTGAATCCTTCTTATCATCTCATCATCACCCTCAACACCTGTTCCTTTTAAAGCGGTTCTATCCCTGTAAATGAATCCCGCCCAGATGTCAGCAGCCCCTGATTCATCGCTTCTGGTGAATACATTGACCTGTTCCTTATAACCAGCTTTGAGGATTTCACCCCATGTCAACACATTGCCGGAAGTGAATATCCTTAAAAATTCGTCTGTGCTTAATCCTTGATCAAGAAGGACGCCAAGATAAGGATTTTGCTGATTGACGATTGGCGCCACTCCGTCTTTTGCCACCTGGATTACAAAAATACCTGCACTTGCCTCTTCATCGGTAAGCTGACGGGATGTCATCGCAAGATCATATTGGTTACTGATAAGTCCAGCAACGCCAGCTCCAGTTCCGGTCTTCACAACTTCAATACTAACATCCGGATGAAGTGTCATAAAGTCTTCAGCCAGCCTTTCAATAAGCGGGTAAAGAGCATATGCGCCTCCAATGGAGAAACTACCTGATAATTTGCTTGTTACATCCTGTGGCAACTGTATTGGCTCACTTGACTGTTTTTTATTGTTGCAGCCAGCAAGTGATACAAGTATTAATATCGCCGCCAGGGATTTTATTCGCTTCATCGTCTTTCAATTTACCTTGTTTGTCAACAAATATTTAAATCCATGATTATCAAGGAAATCACCTCAGGCTTCTAAATAGCATCAAAACACAAATCTCTGTCAATATTCCAAAGGTCTAAATTAATCAACTTTTTGATCTTTTTGCCGGAAAAAAGCCCATAGAGGTTTAGTGAATCAGGTTATTTTCCGGGATTTGTCCCATTAATGGATTTACTCCCGGATAAATAAGTATAATTTTACGGGGCAATGCATCATAAAAGTTCTTTTCCCGTCTTTTGTATAAATTATTAAAATTAATAAAAAACCGATGAAAATTATTAAAAATCTGACTATTGTCCTTCTTCTGATGGGAATTACCACAAGTGCCGGCGCTCAGTTCAGAAGAACTGTTTACGGAAACAAGAGAGTTGTAAAAACTGAAAGAAACATAACGGGATTCGATGGAGTAAGGGTAAGTTCCGGTATAGATGTTTATCTAAGCCAGGGAAATGATGAAAAAGTAATTGTTGAAGCTGATGAGAACCTGCATGAATATATTATGACGGAGTTAAGAAATGGTATCATTCATGTTTACACCAATACAAGCATCCGTGATGCTGAACTGAAAAGAGTATACATCACAATGCCTGAAATTCGTCTTATAAGCACGACCAGTGCCGGAGATGTTATTGGCGAAACACCGGTCAGAGCTGCAAATCTCAGGTTATCTGCCTCCAGTGCGGGAGATATAAAACTTGAAGTATATGCCGACAGGATTGAACTGGATATAAGCAGTTCAGGAGACATGACATTAACCGGAGAAGCAGGTTTTCTCGAAGCAAGCCTGAGCAGTGCCGGCGATCTCAATGCTTTTGAGCTTAAGGTGAAAGAAGCCGAAGTTTCAGTTTCAAGCGCCGGTGATGCAGAGGTATACGTTTCGGAAAGAATCAGGGCAAGGGCATCAAGCGCAGGAGACATAAGCTACAGAGGTAACCCAAGGTATGTTGATGCTCACTCATCAAGCGCCGGAAGCATACACAGAAGATAATCCCGAATCAATTTTCCTCATCATTCATTAAGGAGCCGGATGAACTAATCATACCGGCTTTTTTATTATTTTTACACAACAGCACAAAACGCCCAATAACACTACTCTTATGAAAGAAAACATCAACATCAACCTGAAAAACGTTGAAAGCTTTGTCCCTTATGAAGAAATTGCTGCGTTGGCACAATTGTCTGTTATGCATCTTGCGAGTCTTAACACAGGGACAGGGAAAGGAAGCGATTTCCTTGGATGGCTAACACTGCCTGATGATATTGTTCCTCAGATGGAACGAATTGAACAAGTCGCCGGCAATCTAAGAGCTATTTCAGATACAACGGTTGTTGTAGGAATCGGAGGCTCATACCTGGGATCAAGAGCTTTAATTGAAGCGTTGGACCATACTTTTGCCCCATATATGAAACAGAGAAAACACGAAGTAATTTTTGCAGGACAGAATCTTTGCGAAAATTATATAGTCGATCTTCTCGAACTGCTTGAATCAAGGGATTATTCAATTGTGGTAATCTCAAAATCGGGAACTACAACCGAGCCTGCCATTGCATTCAGGCTTCTCAAGGATCATCTTGAGAAAAAGGTAGGGAAAGCGGTTGCTGCTGACAGAATTGTTGCAGTCACCGATGCTAATAAAGGGGCACTGCGTTCGCTTGCTGAAATGAACGGATACGAAACATTTGTTATCCCTGATAACACAGGTGGCCGTTATTCAGTCCTGACCCCGGCCGGACTGCTTCCTGTTGCAATAAACGGATTGGATATAAGAGCCCTGGTAAAAGGTGCCAAATCCATGGAAGCTATCACCCGAAACAATAAAGATGCATCAACAAATCCTGCCTTGCTTTACGCTGCTGCGAGAAATCTAATCCTCCAAACAGGAAGGAATATTGAGATTCTGGCTGGTTTTACTCCCCGCCTTCACTATTTCGCAGAATGGTGGAAACAACTTTACGGGGAAAGCGAAGGTAAGGAAAACAAGGGCATTTTCCCTGCTGCTGTTGATTTTACAACAGATCTTCATTCACTGGGCCAATATATACAAGATGGACAAAGAATACTGTTTGAAACCATCCTTTCAGTTAAAAATGCTGCTAAAAAGCTGACGATCCCGAAGGAAAAAGATGATGAAGATCAGTTGAATTACCTTGCCGGGAAAAGACTTTCCGAGGTTAACAGGAATGCCGAGTCAGGAACCATTCTTGCTCATTGCGACGGGAATGTACCGGTCATAGTTATTAATGTTCCCGAACTTAACGAACACTACATTGGTCAGATGATTTATCTTTTCGAACTGGCCTGCGCGGTCAGCGGCTATATACTCGATGTGAATCCTTTTGATCAGCCTGGAGTTGAAGCTTACAAAAAGAACATGTTTGCACTCCTGAATAAACCCGGATATGAAAAAGAAACAAAGGCAATAAAAATGCGGATAAAATAAATATGTTACTCTTCTTGCCAGGGGGAAAAGTAAAAAGGAAATTTTTCAAGATGCTATACCAGCATGTTACCAACAGGATCTTCTGGCAAAAAGGTTTAAATGGCATAATAAAAATATCTATATGAATTTAAAATTAAAGGAAGGCTGCAAATGGTCGCTGGTTGTTCCTACAAGCATGGGTGTACGTATAACCCCGCTCAATGGTCAGCCTGTCCATTGCAGTGATACTTTTTTCATGCAGGCAACAAGTGCAGAAACAAATGTTGCAAGTGTTTCATCATTCCTTGGTCTGCCGGTCAAGGTTCTCACCACATTTGTTAAGGGCAGTCCCATTGCACGGTTCATTAAAGACAATCTTGCCGGACGGCACATGTCTTATGAGGGTGTTGAGGTTGAACAGGGCGGACCCTGGGGATACCGTCACCAGTTCAATATTGCTGACAGCGGATATGGAGTCCGCGGACCACGTGTACACAACGACAGGGCAGGTGAAGTTGGCAGAACTCTTAACGTCAGGAATTTTGATCTCACCAACCTCTTTGTAACAGAGGGTGTTCAAATTTTGCATATGTCGGGTCTTATTGCCGCTTTATCGCCGGAAACAGGAAATTTCTGCCTGGAACTGGCCCGTTCTGCAAGAAAAACGGGGACCCTTATTTCATTTGATCTCAACTACAGGGCATCCTTCTGGAAAAACAGGGAGAAGGAGCTTTCGAAAATCTTCAAAGAGATTGCCGGAATTTCGGATATTCTTGCAGGCAATGAAGAGGATTTTCAATTATGCCTTGGAATTGAGGGACCTGAAGAAGGAGGCAAAGACCTCTCTCACAGGATAGAATCATTCAAGGAAATGACAGGCCGGGTAAGAACACTCTATCCCGGGTCTTCTGTTTATACCACCACCCTTCGCCAGGTCATTAGTTCCAATGAACATCTCTGGGGAGCTATTCTTCTTGCGGGCGACAAGTGGTATGTAGAGGAACCCCGCATGGTACATGTGCTTGATCGGATAGGAGGTGGAGATGGTTTCGTAGGTGGTCTTCTCTATTCAATCCTTAAAAAATGGGATCCTGAAGAGTGTATTCGCTTTGCCTGGGCTGCTGGTGCCCTTGCCACAACAACAATGACAGACTATTGCCAGCCAGCTGACGAGGAACAATTATGGGGCATCTGGAAAGGCAATGCACGCGTAAAAAGGTGATTATAAGGGCATTATTTGGCGCCCTTATTTATTTTCGCCATGAATCCGTCTATTACAGTTGAAAGATCAGGAAATCCAATCTCCTGAAGATCATAGTAAACCCTGGTTGCAGGCTTATTGATCTTAATTATCCTTTTGAGGTCGATAGGAGTTGCTATTATTACACTTTCACAATCTGTGTCATTAATTGTTTTTTCAAGATCCCTGAGCTGCTGCTCACCATATCCCATTGCAGGCAGGAGTGTACCTATCTCCGGATAAAGTTTAAATGTCTCACTTAGCCTGCCTGAAAGATATGGTCTTGGATCAACAATCTTAATAGCACCGTATTTTCTTGCAGCAACAATTCCGGCGCCTATTTTCATCTCACCATGGGTAAGAGTAGGGCCATCCTCAACAACAAGAACTTTCCTGCCCCTGATTAATGAAGGATCATCAACCCTTATGGGCGAAGCGCCATCTATGACTATGGCTTTTGGATTAACACTTTCTATGCTTTCACGCACAATCTGAATGGATTCAGGAGAAGCGCTGTCTATTTTATTTATTACCACAACATCCGCAATTCTCAGTGTAACTTCTCCCGGGTAATATTTCAACTCATGACCTGCCCGATGAGGATCAGTAACTGTAATCATAAGATCAGGCTGGTAAAAGGGGAAATCATTATTACCTCCGTCCCAGACTATTACATCGCATCCATCAGGATCCTTCTCGGCATTACGAAGTATCGCCTCATAATCAACCCCTGCATAGATTACATTACCCCGGACTACGTGAGGTTCATACTCCTCCATCTCCTCTACTGTACATTTATGCTTCTCAAGGTCATGAACAGTCGCAAAACGCTGGACCTTCTGTGCATTAAGATCACCGTAAGGCATCGGATGCCTGATAGCCACAACCTTCAATCCCCTGGCCATAAGAAGTTCTATTACTCTTCTTGAGGTCTGGCTTTTACCACATCCTGTCCTGATAGCTCCCACAGCTATAAGAGGCTTTATGCTTTTTAACATAGTTTCACCAGGGCCCTTAAGGATAAAATCAGCACCAGCAGTATTAACAATGGCACTTACCGACATTACTTTCTGATATGGGACATCGCTGTATGAAAAAATGCACTCATTAACATAATATTTTTTGATAAGATCAGGAAGCATGGATTCAGGGTAAATGGAGATCCCCTCTGGATATAAACTTCCTGCAAGCTCTGCCGGATATTTCCTTCCATCAATATCGGGGATCTGGGCAGCTGTAAATGCAACTACATTATACTCGTTTTTATCTCTGTAACAGGTATTGAAATTATGAAAATCACGTCCTGCTGCTCCGATTATTATAATATTCTTCCTGGTCATGATTGATAAATGGTTAGATAATTACTAAAAACTAATTTAAACCAGTATAAAGTCAGTTCACAAATTTATAATTTGACATACTGAATTCCGAGCTTTTCACTGTATTTTTCGGGACACTAAATTTAGACCTTCAAATATATGTTATACAACATGTTAACACACTCAGAACGCATGCCTGAAAATATGTTAAAGAAAATGTTTTGGAGAAGAAGGCTGATATGGCAAATTCTTTGTACTATTATGACCTGAATGAATGTATTGGCTCACATATATTTGTCTGGTGATTCTGATAAAATTATCATTGGAAATTACATAGGCGATTATGTAAAGGGGCGTGATTATCTGAAATATCCCGATCTGGTCCGCAAGGGAATAATACTTCACCGAAATATTGACGGTTTTACTGACCGCCATCCTGTTGTACACCGAAGCAAGATTTATTTCTCACGTAAATACCATAAATATTCCGGCGTAATAACCGACATTATTTACGATCATTTCCTCTGCAGGGAATGGAATTTTTTTTCAAGAAGGCCCCTTGAGAGTGTGACATACAATTTTTACAGGGCAATGGTAAATAATTATGATATCTTGCCGGAAAATGTAAGGCAGATGATGCCATTCTTCATTATCAATAACTGGATAGAATCGTACCAGACATTGAGCGGTATCAGGAATGTGCTCAAAACCCTGAGCAAAAGGACAACGTTACCGAATGAAACAAGATTTGCCATGCGCGCTTTGAAAAAAAACTATTATTCCCTCCAGGATGACTTTATGGAGTTTTTTCCCCAGCTGATTGATTATGTCGAAAAAGATTTTGGTATAGAAATTTCACACAGGATAACTATTCCATTCTGATCAAACCAAATATTCTGTCCTGCTGGCATCAAGTCTGAGAAAGATAAACAACAGTACTGTGAATCCCCATAAAGAACTGCCTCCGTAACTGAAGAACGGAAGCGGAATCCCTATTACCGGAACAAGTCCTATTGTCATTCCAATATTAACCATGTAATGGAAAAAAATCACCGATACTACACTATACCCATAAACTCTTGAAAATACTGAGCGCTGCCTTTCAGCCAGAATTATAAGCCTAATCAGAAGGGCCATATATAATCCAATTACTACAATCGATCCCATAAAACCCCATTCTTCTCCAACTGTACAGAAAATAAAGTCAGTGCTTTGGGCCGGAACAAACTTGAATTTCGTCTGGGTCCCCCTGAGATATCCCTTACCTGTGAGTCCTCCCGATCCTATTGATATGATCGACTGGTTTACATTATATCCGGTTCCATGGGGATCTGATTTGAAACCAAGCATTATTTCAACCCTTTCTTTTTGATGGGGCTTAACAAGGTTATTGAATGTAAAATCAACAGAATTCACAAAAGCAAGGCTTCCAAGAAGGAACAGGATCACCACAAAGAGCCTGACCGCCCTCCTGTAATATGAATACAGGGAAAAGATTGCACCTGAAACAATAACTGCAATAAAAACAACCATCTCATTGCTAAGGCTCTTAATTACGAACCTGTTAAGCATATAGAATACAGAACCTGCAAGAACCAGAATCAATAATCCGGTCAGGCAAAGCTTCCAGTTCCGGGTCAGTATGTATGCTATCAGAAGGGCACCGGCAATTATTCCAAGTGAAAGATAAAGGTTGTTGAATAAAAGAGTAAAAAAGAACAGGATGACCATAATTATTCCTGAATAGAAGAAATAGGGATTCATGCCTTCCCTGAAAAGAACCAGAAAAAGAGCGAAAAAAACAGTGGCAGAACCCATATCGGGCTGAAGTGCAACAAGTATGGCCGGAAAGGCAATTATTGCAATAGCCGGAATGAATATACCGAACCTCTTTAGATCATTCTTTCGCAAATTCATATATGATGCAAGTGCCAGGGCTGTTCCGGTTTTGGCAAACTCCGACGGCTGGAAAGTAAATGAACCTATCTCAAACCACGATTTTGCACCGTTTATCTCATTGCCCACAAGCAGGACCATTATCAGAAGGAATATTGTCAATCCGTATATAAACCAGGCAAAGAAGAAATAAAATCTGTTATCTATTATTATTGTAAAAACAGCAAGGACAACTGTTGCTATGATCCAGACAAATTGCTTGCCATACCGCTGGGTAAAATCAAAAAGCCCGCTGTGCTCCTCATTATAAACGGCAGCATAAATATTGAACCATCCCATAATGATCATCAGCAGAAAGATTCCCGCACTTATCCTGTCAATCCTTCTGAATATATTCTTATTCCTGGTCACTTTTCAAGCAAGTTTAATTCAAGCATTCTTTGTTCCTGGTATGTATTTGTAACTTTTCCCGTCAGGTATTTCTCAATAAGCAGGCTTGCTATAGGCGCTGCATAAGTTGCTCCAAAACCTGCGTTTTCGACATATACCGATATTGCTATCCTGGGGTTATCTTTTGGGGCAAAGGCGACGAAAACCGAGTGGTCTTTCCCATGAGGATTTTGAGCAGTTCCCGTTTTTCCGCATACTATAATATTGTTAAGGGCTGCAATCCTTGCTGTTGAACCAGATCCGCCATTTACAGCCATTTCCATTCCTGATATTATGGTTTCAAAATTCGCTGAATCTATATTTATTTTATGCATTAGCAGGTATTTTTCATTTATTTTCTCATCCTTCCCTATGGATTTAACAACATGAGGAGTGAAATAATATCCCCTGTTGGCAATTGCAGCTGTCATGTTTACCATCTGAAGCGGAGTGGCACCTATTTCCCCCTGTCCTATTGCCATCGATATAATTGTCAGAGCCCGCCATCTGTTCTCACCATAATACCTGTCATAATAGCTGGTTGAAGGAACAAATCCGGGCAATTCATTGGTGAGCTCAATACCAAGCCTTTTTCCAAAACCAAATTCGTCGAGATATTTTCTCCATTTTTCATAGGCATCAGATACTGACATGTACCGAGAATTTTCAAGAATTCTTCTGAAAGTCTGACAGAAGTATGAATTGCAGGAATTTGATATTCCATGAACCAGGTCGAGGGGAGAACTGTGAGAGTGGCATCCCACAAAAAGATAGCCATTATTGCAGCCAAATGAGGTTGATGGAGTGATCACCTGTTCCTGAAGCCCGATAAGGCCGTTAACTGGTTTAAAAGTTGATCCCGGTGGATATGAAGCCTGTAGAGCCCTGTTAAACAGAGGCTTATAGATTGTATCAGCATTAAGCCGTAAAAAATTGTCTGACCGCACCCTTCCAACAAGCAATGCGGGATCATAGTTCGGAGCGGATACCAGTGCGAGCACCTCGCCTGAAGATGGCTCGAGTGCAACAATACTTCCTGTCTTGTTCCGCATAAGAATCTCCCCATATTCCTGAAGGTTCATGTCAATGGTTGATACGATATCATCACCCTGTACGGCAGTGGTATCAAGCCGGCCTTCGGCATATGATCCCTTTACCCTGCTGTAAACATCAACCAGGTAGATTTTCATCCCCCTTCTTCCCCGAAGTTCATTCTCATAGGCTTCCTCGATACCTAGTTTGCCAATATAATCGCCAGGCTTATAATATGGTTCCTTCTTAATGATAGCTTCATCAACCTCACTCACATAGCCAAGCAGGTGAGACGCTATTGGTTTAGTATATTTTCTCAGGGTTCTGGGCTGTACATAGAAACCCGGATACATGAACATCTTTTCCTGGAACCTGGCATATGTTTCTGCGGATATCTGCTTCAGGAATACTGAGGGAGCTCTCCTCGAATAGCTGGTTGCAGCCATCATTCTTTCCTTAAAAACATCCCCTGTGATCTCAAGTAGTTCGCAAAACGTAGCAGTGTCAATTTCTGTTGTCTGAGAGGGAACAACCATAAGGTCGTAGGCAGCCTGATTGTAGACTAGTATTTTATCATTCCTGTCATAAATCAGTCCTCTTGCAGGGTATTGAGTCACATATCTCAATACATTGTTTTCTGCCGATAACCGGTAAGTGTCTTTAACAACCTGAATCACAAAAAGCCTGATGATAAGGATTACCGATATCAGCACAATAAATGCCATTATCACATACTTTCTGCTTAAAAAGGAGTCTTTCATTTCCGGCCGGTTACCTGTTCTTCCTGTAGTATTCAGCTATAAGGATAAATCCTGCTGTAAATAACGAACTTAAGAGAATCCTCAATATTGTCCTGAAAAAACCGTTAAGCCTGAAAACCTCAAGAAAAAACAAGGCTGTATGATGGATTAATACAATAATAATTGTATATAAAAATGCCCAGCGGAAGCCATAATTTGTCATAGAAAGCTGCAGGCCTGCCTCATAGCCGTCGCGCGGTGCGATAAGCCTCAGCACGTAAGGCCTTGAAAATGCTGCAAACACGGTTGCAGCAGCATGTACACCCGGTGTGCCTGAAGTTAGGTCAATAAGCATTCCAATGGCAAAAGCAATTAACAGCAGCAGCCAGGGTTGCATGCCTGCAGGCAAGAGAAGAATGATCATCAGATAAATATATGGATTAACATACCCGCTGAACTGGATATTGTTGAACAGCAGCATCTGCAATAAAATCAGAACCAGGGATATTAATCCGAACCTTAAAATCTGGTTGATCATTGAAATTGATTTTCGAGTTTCGTTTGTTCAGCTTTGTTCAAATTCCCGGCGACATCCACGTACCTGAGTTTTCTGAAATCACTTGCCAGATCTACCGTTATAGTGTAAAAATCTGAACCGCTTTTCCTGAAATCACTTATCCGGCCTATCATGAGACCTTCCGGAAATATTGTAGAATAACCTGTCGTTTCTACGGTATCTCCCACACTTATATTCACATGCTGAGGTATTTCGCTAAGCTGGGCTTGCCTGTAATTCCTTCCACCCCAACCCAGGGAACCAAAATATCCTGAAGACCTTATCCTTGCGCTAACCCTGAAATCTATATTTAACAGGGAAATGGCAACCGAGAAGTTTTCTGAACAGCCCACAACCACTCCTGCCACACTGTTGTTTGTTATTACCGCCATATCAGGGGTGATTCCCGATTTATTCCCTTTGTTCAGCGTGAAGAAATTCTTCTGCTTGTTGACAGAGTTGTTTATTACTTCTGCTGTTGTATATCTGTAATTTTGTTTATATACTGAATCGCTCACGGAATTAAAAATCATATTGCCGTCTGAGGTGAAGCGTTCAAGTGTATTCTTCAGGATTGAATTTTCAAGAGCAAGCGCTGAGTTAATTTCCCTGAGACCTATATAGGCTCTGGCGTTATTAATTTTTGATTCCAGTCTTGCAGTGAGTTCCAGAGATCCTTTTACAATCCTTGAATTATGAAAACTGTTGGCCGAAGTAAGCAAAGCCAATGCAACCACTTCCAGAATGAGAAAGACAATCAGGTTGTTGTATTTCAACAGGAAGTTGAGCAGATTTCTCATTAATCCGGCTTATTATCTCATAAGGAAAGGATATTTCTCTACATTTTTCAGAGCAACGCCAGCTCCTCTTGCAACGGCGTGAAGAGGATCCTCAACAACATTAAAGTTTATATTAATTTTATCGGCCAGCCTTTTATCGAGTCCCTTAAGGAGCGCTCCGCCTCCGGCCAGATAAATTCCCTTGTTCACAATGTCAGCATAGAGTTCGGGAGGTGTCTGTTCAAGAACATTAAGCAGGGCAGCTTCAACTTTAGTCAACGACTTGTCGAGGCAATAGGCAATCTCCTGGTACGATATTGGTATCTCAATAGGAAGAGATGTCATTATGTTGGGACCTCTGACAACATAATCAGGAGGAGGGTTATCAATATCGGGCAGTGCTGCTCCCACTGCGATCTTAATATCTTCTGCCGTCCTTTCACCGATCTTGATATTATGCTGATGTCTCATGTACGATTGTATGTCGGCTGTGAAGCCGTCACCGGCAATCCTGATTGACTTGTTGCAAACAATTCCTCCAAGTGCTATTACTGCAATTTCCGTTGTGCCTCCTCCAATATCGATTACCATTGAACCTTCAGGCGCCTCAACATCCAGACCTATACCAATTGCAGCAGCCATTGGTTCATAGATCAGATATACATCACGTCCGCCTGCATGCTCCGATGAATCGCGTACTGCACGAATCTCAACCTCAGTGCTGCCCGAAGGTATCCCTATTACCATTTTTAGCGAGGGGGCGAACAGCCTGGGGCCTTTATTGATCATTTTTATCATCCCCCTTATCATCAGTTCTGCAGCGTTGAAATCAGCAATAACTCCATCACGCAAAGGTCTTACAGTCTTTATGTTCTCATGGGTCTTACCATGCATTTGCCTTGCTGTTTCCCCAATGGCAATCAGTTTTCCCGTATTTTTATCAATAGCTACAATTGAAGGTTCATCAACAACAACCTTGTCATCATGTATAATAATCGTGTTTGCCGTTCCCAGATCAATAGCAATCTCCTGTGTTAAGAATGAAAATAAACCCATTAGTAACTCTTATTAATATCTAATGTTTAAAATGTCTTATGCCGGTAAATACCATTGCTATGCCGTTACCAGAACAATAATCAATTGTTTCCTGATCCCTTACAGAGCCGCCTGGTTGAATAACGGCAGTTATCCCTGCCTTGTGAGCTATTTCAACACTGTCGGCAAAAGGGAAATAGGCATCAGAGGCCATTACGGCTCCATTCAGGTCGAACTTAAAAGCAAGGGCTTTCTGAATCGCCTGCTTCAGTGCATCAACCCGTGAAGTCTGACCCACACCGCTTGCAAGAAGCTGTCTGTTCTTAGCCAGAACAATAGAATTTGACTTACTGTGTTTTACAATTTTATTGGCGAATGCAAGGTCGGCTATCTCCTCCGGTTCAGGTAACCTGGGTGTTACAGTCTTCATGTCTTCTGCTGATTCTGTTCTGGAGTCCTTCTCCTGCCAGAGAACTCCGTTCAAAACCGACCTGAAACTGCTATTAAAAGACTGAGATTTTCCCCTTCTCAGTATGATCCTGTTTTTTTTATGCATCAGTGTTTTGAGCGCATCATCTGTGAATCCGGGAGCGATGATGATCTCAAAAAACACCTTATCAATCTCCGATGCGGAAGTGCTATCTACTATTGTATTAACTGCAATCACACCTCCGTAGGCAGATACCGGGTCGCAGGCAAGCGCATCGCTCCATGCATCAGCCTGATTTTTGCGCGAAGCCACACCGCATGCATTATTATGCTTTATGATGGCAAATGTTATATCATCAAACTCGTCAATAAGCGAAATTGCAGCATCAATATCAAGAAAGTTATTATAAGATATCTCCTTACCGTGAAGCTTCTCAAAAACCTGCCCGGGATCTCCGTAATATACACCTTTCTGATGAGGATTTTCTCCATACCGAAGGGGATAAGAACCATCAAGACTTTCCCTGAAGCAGCCTGTTTCAGCTCCTCCGGTAAAATACTTAAAGATAGCAGTGTCATAACCTGAGGATACACTGAATGCCGAGGCAGCGTATGACTTCCTTTCCTCCAGCGTTGTCACTCCTCTGCCTGTCTTCAGTAGTGACAGCAGATCCGGATACTGATCCCTTCCTGACACAACCAGTACATCATTGTAATTCTTTGCTCCCGCCCTTATCAGAGAAATTCCTCCAATGTCGATCTTTTCTATAATCTCTTCATCATCATTTGATTTTCTGACTGTATCTTCAAACGGGTAAAGATCAACAATGACAAGGTCTATGAGAGGTATCGTATATTCAGCAATATGACGTTCATCTTCAGGATTTCCCCTCCTTGCCAGGATACCTCCGAAAACTGCCGGATGAAGGGTTTTCACCCTGCCTCCCAGAATTGAGGGATAAGCGGTAAGGCTTTCCACTGATTCAACGGGTATCCCAAGTTTTTCTATGAATGAAAATGTGCCCCCAGTGGAGTATATCTTAACTTTTAAGTCATGAAGGGTTGTAACTATCTCCTCCAGCCCGTCTTTGTAAAAAACAGATATTAAGGCACTTTGAATTTTCCTGTTGCTCATGGTCCGATTTTTTATAAGGAATTTCCCTTCAGTTTCAGGCGGTTAAAAATAGACAATTTTTTAATAACCTTGATACAAAAAATTAGGAATATTAGGACATCAAACTTTCTGCTTAATAAATTATGCCGCCGGTGATTATAAAGTGTTTTTTATGTAAGTTTGATGTGCCGAAAAATTTTAAGAATTAAAGAATGTTTTTGAGGCTTTTCAGAGAAGGGATCGTCTTCGCTGTTAAATCAGTTGTTGTGAATAAACTGCGTACATTCCTTTCCCTTTTTGGAATAACGATTGGGATCTTTTCAATCATTTCAGTGTTCACTGTGATAGACTGGATGGGGAAAGCAGTTCGTGACAGCATTTCCACGCTGGGCGATAATGTTGTGTACGTGCAGAAATTCCCATGGTCGTTTGATCCGAATCTTGCCTGGTGGGATATAATTAAATGGCCATCAATTTCTCAAAATGATTACCACGCAATACAGACAAGGTCAACAAAAGTGGAAAGTGTCTGTTATTCTGTACTTCAATCAAGGCAGGTGAAGTACAGAAGCAGCCTGGCAAATGATGTTACAATCTGGGCTGCCACGCATGAATTTGAAAACCTTAGATCATTCGAGATTGAAAAAGGCCGTTATTTCTCGCCCGATGAATCAGCTACCGGTAAGAATGCTGCGATACTGGGTTCGGAAATTGCCAGGAGGCTCTTTGATACTGCTGATCCTGTCGGCAAACAGATCACCATCGGGAGTATTAAAACTGTTGTATTAGGAGTATTTAAAAAGGAAGGGAAAGGAGGCATAACCGACAGCGGAATGGATGAAATCATTCTTGTCCCGTTGAATTTCGGAAAGACTTTTATTAACATGAGAAGCAGGTCGCTGGAATCCAACCTTATGATAAAGGCAAGGGGAGGGGTTCCTGTGGAAGAGCTTTCAGATGAGACTACTATGATACTTCGCGCTGCCAGAAGACTGAGGCCTGGAGAAACATCCAACTTTTCAGTGAACAGGGCTAGTCTCCTGACTCAGGGATTTGATTCAGTGTTCAAGATAATCAACATCGGAGGATGGGTCATAGGTGGATTTGCTATTCTTGTTGGAGGATTCGGCATCGCTAATATTATGTTTGTTTCGGTCAGGGAAAGGACTAATATTATAGGCATCCAGAAGGCCCTGGGAGCCAAAAGGTTTTTTATCCTTCAACAATTTCTGACAGAATCAGTAATACTGTCAGTTGTGGGCGGACTGTTGGGGCTTGTTTTTATTTTTATAGGTACCCAGGTAATAAATTACCTTTATGAACTGGAGATGCACCTAACACTGGGAAACGCGCTTCTTGCAATAGTAATATCAGGAACTATCGGTATAGTGGCCGGCTATGCTCCGGCCTATGCTGCTGCCAGAATGAATCCTGTTGACGCTATAGGTTTCTCATTCTGAATCAATGATGTTATCCTGAATCCATCGGGTGAGCATTACAAACTGCTGCACCGTAAGCTGCTCAGGCCTAAGACTGAATTCCGGATAATCATAAGCCTTCAAATCAAAAGCAGCTTTAACGGAATTTCTTAGAGTCTTTCTGCGTTGATTGAAACAGGCTTTTACCACCCTGAAAAATAACTTCTCATCGCAATCAAGTGAAATAACATTGTTCCTTTTAAGCCTTAGCACGCCGGAAAGAACTTTCGGAGGCGGAAAAAACACCTTTTCGCTGACCGTAAACAAATATTCCGCATCGTAGTAAGCCTTCAGAAGAACACTCAGAATACCATAAGCTTTTGAACCAGGTCGGGCGCATATCCTTTCCGCAACTTCTTTCTGCAGCATGCCGCATACTTCTTTAACCTTGTCGCGATGCTGAAGTATTTTAAAAAATATCTGGGTTGAAATACTGTATGGGAAATTTCCAATTATTCCCAGGCTGCTCCTGAAAAGAGAATCTATATCGAGAGAAAGGAAATCGCCCGTTATGATATTAGTCAGACCGGGCATGTTCTTCTCAAGATAACTGACAGATTCCTTGTCAATTTCAACAACCCGGAAATCGCTGAAATTCCTATCCAGAAGGAATCCTGTCAATATTCCCATGCCAGGACCGATCTCAAGAACAGAATCACAACCTTCTCCTGAAAGTGACCCGGCGATCCTTGCCGCGATCGCCCTGTCCTTTAGAAAGTGCTGTCCTAGATATTTTTTTGGGATAACCCGCTCCATTGAATACTTAATAATTAATGTGCAGTAATCAGGTACGCAACATTTCCCTTCCGAACTTCCTCCATATCGGAATCCTGAGCGACTCGAGAAAGAAAACAAATTTCTTCAGGAGATCATAATATAATGAAACGAAGAGAGCTAATGTCATGACCCAGATAAACAAGACATTAAATATCAATGTGTCAATTTTAAGGCTCCCAAGCTGTTTATATGGTGCATAGAAATGCGCTCTCCCTTTTCTGGAGCCTGGTTTCATGAATACCGGATCGGCTTTCTGTAAAAGCTTCTTGTCTGAATCATATATCTTGCTGGTATTCAATCTATTAAGAACAATATTAGCAACATTTTCATTATAATTCCTATCCCTGAGCTCCTGGAACCTCTCCTCTCCCATGCCCATAAGTAATAGATTATATACCGAATCCCTCTTTGCGGATATTCTTCTGCTCTCCTTTCTCAGCCAGGGGCTCAGGCTGTCGAGATATGATTTAGCCTCATCGCCAATATATTCCATGAATTCCTCATAATTCATTTTATCAATCCATTTGTCAGGCGATATTCCTGTCAGCCCGGAAAGTTCACTGATATGGTAATTTATCTTCCTGAAGTTGCTCCTGGTATTTTCTTCATATTCCGGATCTTTGCCAGCTGCCCTTATCTCGCTAATCTTCACCTTCAGCGTTGGGATAAGGAAAGATGCTTTCCAGTCCAATTCGCTTATTTTCATATCATATTCAAAGAAAGGTTTTTCAAACCTGTTGTTTTTGAATTGCTCAACCATCATGGCTTCATAGGCCCATCGTGTAACCATGAGGTCTCCAATTACCGGAACATAGGTCTTTTTGCTAAGTGATTTATGAAGATCGTCGAACCTGATCATTGCCCCACCCAGAAGCAGCATGGGAACGAGTAAAAGCGGTATCAATATGTAGATACTTACAGCGGTCCTCATACCCGAGGAAATATTTAATCCAAGCATGTTGCCGAAGCATGCCGATGAGAAAAGAATTATCCATTGCTGGAGCAGCATTCCCTTCACCACAAGAACGCTGTTGGCAACCAGCACAAAAAGCAGCGATTGTATTGCCGACAGCACAAACAGAAAACTGATCTTCGAAAGAAGGTAGCTGAACCTGCTTATGTTCAGGTATCTTTCCCTTTCAAGTATCTTACGGTCTCGGAAGATCTCCTCTGCCGACACTGTCAGGCCTACAAAAAGAGCCACTATGATCGACATGAACATAAAAACGGGGTAGTTCTTATTTGCTGCGAAAAAATATGTTTCACCCTCGGTGAACTTAGAAATAAATCCAAGAATAATTGCCAGTGCCGGAACTTCCAGGAGGTTGATTGTCATGTACTGTTTGTCGGCAAACTTCCTGAGTATATTGCGCTCTATGAAGGTAACCAGCTGCGCCTTTTTTTCCGGCACCCTGAAATTACTTGATGGAAGATCCTTCTTCACAGGTTCCGCTCCGACTTCAGGCATCATTTTCTTCCTATATTTATCATACCATTCCCTCGGACCTATCTGTCGCTCCTTCCCCGGAAAACCTGCATTGTCAATTATCTTTACTTCAATTATATGAAGGATATCATCAGTTTCTATGTTACCGCAGTTAGGGCATTCACTCTCGGATGCATTCGCCTGTGATGTTTCAGTCTTGAAATATACAAGCGCTTCCACCGGATCACCATCATAGATCATGTATCCTCCTTTGTCAAGGATCCATAGCCTGTCGAACATTTTCAGAACATCTGATGATGGCTGATGAATGATGGCGAATATCAGTTTGCCGCTAAGTGCCTGATTCTTGAGCAGGACCATAACCTTCTCCGAATCAAAGGAAGAGAGCCCTGAGGTCGGTTCGTCAACAAAAAGGACAGCTGGTTCACGCATAAGTTCCAGTCCTATATTGAGTCTTTTTCTCTGGCCTCCGCTTATCTGCTTATTAAGGGTATCGCCTACCTGGAGATCCTTTATTTCATATAGGTCAAGTTCCTGAAGCACTTTGTCAACAGTTGCTGCCAGCTGTTCTTCATTATAATCACCAAAACACAGCCGGGCATTGAAAAAGAGGTTTTGATAAACAGAAAGCTCTTCTATCAGCATGTCATCCTGGGGGACAAATCCAATAAGACCTTTAAGCTTTTCCGAATCGGCATGGATATCATAGCCGTTTATGTATATTTTTCCGTTGGCGGGAGTGATTTTCCCATTCAACAGATTTAGCATGGTTGATTTGCCAACTCCGCTGCCACCCATTAGACCGATCAGATTACCTGATTCGATCCTGAAATTCATCTTCTGGACACCATTCTCGGAGTTTTTGAAAATGTATTCTATATCATGCCCCTCAAAGACTATTTTTTCAGGGAATTTCCTCGATACAAATTTCTTAAAGATCCTTGAATAATATATAGGTTCTATGCCGTGGCCCTTTATATTTACCCCCCGCTCAAGAAGATAAGGCCTGCAGGCTATTATATCCCGGCTCTTGAAATAGAGTTCCAGAGGTCCGTCATATGTAAAGATGAGAGAGCCAGTACTTTCTATATGCAAAATAAAAAGCTGTCCTTTGAATCCCCTGCTCCTGATATGTCGCCAGCTTTCATAATTCCTGTATGTATCTTTGGCCCAGTCTGCCGGGTCTTCATTTTCTATAATGAGGATGCAGTCAGGCGAAACATCATCATACGACCTGCTTATCATGAATGCAAAAGCATTATCGTACTCCTTCTTTGAGATATTAAAAGTTCTGGCTACTATATCGAGGATTGTCCTTTCCTGCTCCGACATTGTGCCGTCCTCAAATGTGAATTCCAGTAGCTGAAGAAAAACTATCATCCTCTCTTCAAGGAAAAGTCCTTTCTTGATCTGACGGCAGATATTTGTGATCTGAAAAGTTATGAGCGAGTCCTCATCGGTAAGTTCATCCTTGTCAACGGTTTTAAGTTCATTGGAATAGAACTCGAGGTTATTCTCGAAAAGAGCGTAATATTCCTCTTCAAGCTCCCTGTTGAGATACCTTCTGAGATAACTACGCAAAATTTTCTTGCCTCTTGAGGAAATTCCACCAGGATTGATCGTTGAAATTATAGCAAAAATATGTATTAAAGCCAGTAGAACTGATTCCCTCATAAGTAAAAGATAAAAAAAGACCGCAAAATGTTTTGTTTGCGGTCAGATACCCAGGATATTATTATACAATCTGGCTTCTTATGCCTTCAATTGCCTTTGTAATGTCAATGATGTTCTGATTTGTAAGGCTTGTACCAAGGCCCTCATAGACCTTTTTCATTGGCTCAAGTTTATTTATAAAATCATTGAGATTAGGATCTTCAAGATAGGGCTTGGTTATTTCCATAAACAGTTCAAAGGAGCTTTTCTGCTCCAGCAGGACTTTAGCAATACCTGCTACCTGATAAGCAGCCTCAGATACGTGAGTTGTGAGGTACATTCCCTCAACCCATGCACCGCCAACCACCATAAGGGCAAGAGCTTGCTGGTCATTTTCGCTCAGATAGGCATAGGTATTGTTGAAAGCTTCTGTAAGTATATTTACAAGTTCATCCCTGTTGTCAAAATTCACCTTTATCTTTTCATATAACGACTCATCATATATCTGTGCCATGTTAAGCTCATTCGCAATAGACCTTATTGCTTCAAGGTAATCAATAACCGCCTGCTGAATGTTGTAGAGCGTAGCATAGCTGAGGTCTGCTCCGTAAACACCCATATTAATTGCCCTGCTGGCACTTGTAAAATATTTCTTTGCATTTTCCACAGGATTTGATATGCCAATTATATAACCTACCTCAAGGTCGGTAAGCATCCTGATGACTTCAGCTGACGTTGGCAAAGGATATACGTTCTTCTCTATTTCGCCTTCCAGAGTTTGAACCTGCTCCATCTCAACTTTCTTAATTTCTTTTCTGGATGCTTTGTCCCTACAGGAACTTAAAACCGCAAAACCTATTATGATCAATGGTAGAATTGTAATTGCAATCGCCTTTTTCATCGTGGGTTAGTTTAAATTAGTACCATTCAAAAACGCCTATAAAAATAATAAATATTATTTACATAGCTTTCTTGCAATAATCTATTTTAAGGTAGCCTGAGAATTTGTGAACTTGTAAGACAAAAACAATAGATAGTTTAAAAACCAAACTTTTCCATACACCGGAAAAAGCTGGTAATTTTATGCATATCGTTTTGTACCACCAGTCCGCATGTTTTGTTCATAATTCAAAAATTTGCCCTCTCCAATATACGAATGTGTCAAGAACAAGCAGGAGCCACAAGACAAAGGGCGGGATTTTTTTTCATTTTTGTGTCAATCGAGATTTTTCATGTACTTTTAGACCTCTGAAAAATACCCAATCCGATGGTATGGAATTTCGACGAACCTGTCAACAGGGATGGAACCAACTGTGTGAAATATGACCTGAGGAACGAGATCTTTGGCAATAAGGATGTCATTCCCATGTGGGTTGCTGACATGGATTTCAGGTGCCCGGATTTTATTATCAGTGCTATTAACGAGAGACTGAAGCATGAAATATTTGGTTATTCATTCCGCCCGGCAGAGTACTTCCGGTCAATCTCACGGTGGCTTTCGGATATTCACAGCTGGCAGATAGAAGACGACTGGATCTGTTTTTGCCCTGGAGTCGTGCCTGCCCTTAATCTTTGCATTCTTTCATTTACACGTCCGGGCGATTCAATTATTGTCCAGCCCCCGGTTTATCCACCCTTCTTTCCCTCAGTAGAAAACCATGGCCGCAACCTGGTTATGAATCCACTTAAGGAAACAGAAGGCAGATGGACCATGGACTTCGATTCTCTTTCGGATCTGATCTCCGAAACAACCAAAATGATAATCATCTCAAATCCTCATAATCCTGTAGGAAGGGCCTGGAATTACGAAGAATTAAAAAAGCTGACCGACATTTGCTTGAAAAACAATATCCTTATCCTGTCTGATGAAATACATTGCGATCTCGTACTGCCTGGGAATGTACATACCAATGTTGCCGGAATCTCCAGGGAAGTATCCGACATAACAGTAACATGCATTGCTCCGAGCAAAACATTTAATCTTGCGGGACTATCAACTTCATCAGTGATAATTTCCAATCCGGTGCTGAGGAAGTATTTCAATAAGACAGTTGAGCGGATACATATTGGCAATGGAAACGTTTTCGGAACAGTCGCATCAATAGCAGCATATACAGAAGGTAAAGAATGGCGAAGTGAGATGCTGGAATACCTCAGCCGGAATGTACTCCTGACCGAAGAGTTTTTATGGAAGAACATTCCCGAGATCATCCCGGTTCATCCGGAAGCTACATATATGATCTGGCTTGATTGCCGGAAACTGGAAATGACACCAGGCAAGCTCCAGGATTTTTTTGTGAAAAAGGCAGGTGTAGGACTTAATGAAGGATCAACGTTTGGGCCCGGAGGTGATGGATTCATGAGAATGAATCTTGCCACAACCCGGTCAGTGGTCCTTGAGGCCCTTGATCGGATAGCAAAAGCTGTCTGTGCCATCAGGTAATTTTTTGATAATGACGAAATGAAAGAGACCATACCAGCCAGACTGGTGCTTGAGGACGGGACGGTTTTCGTGGGGAAACTGTTTGGCGCCATATCCCCTGCCGCAGGGGAAGTGGTCTTCAACACTGCAATGACAGGTTACCCAGAAAGCCTCACCGATCCTTCATACCGGGGCCAGATCCTATGCCTTACTTATCCCCTGGTAGGAAATTACGGTGCACCTGCCAAAACTGAGGAGAACAGCCTGTACCGCTTCTATGAATCCTCTTCTGTACATATTTCCGGACTTATTGTTTCTGACTATTCCTCAGAATACAGTCACTGGAATGCCTCAGAAAGTCTGGGCGACTGGCTGAAAAGAAATAATAAACCCGGCCTTTATGGCATCGACACACGGGCTCTGACAAAAAAAATCAGGGAAACAGGGACCATGTTGGGAAAGATAGAACCGGAAGGAACAACCACAGAGTTTTTCAACCCCGATACCGCAAATCTGGTTTCTGAAGTAAGCACACATGAAAAGAAGATATATGGCTCGGGAAAATACAGGATCGTTCTTATTGATTGCGGTGTTAAATACAATATCATAAGAAATCTCCTGAAACGAGACACAACAATTATTAGAGTGCCATGGGACTATGACTACCACCAAGAGGATTTTGACGGTTTATTTCTTTCAAACGGACCTGGTGATCCGAAAATGTGCACAAAAACCATTGAAAACATAAAGAGATCTCTTTCAGATAGCATACCTGTATTTGGAATATGCCTCGGGAACCAGCTTATGGCACTGGCAAGCGGCGCTGACACTTACAAACTTAAATACGGTCACCGCAGTCATAACCAGCCTGTTATCCTTGCCGGAACAGGTAAAGCATTTATCACTTCACAGAACCATGGATTTGCTGTTGATAACAATACACTAGGAAATGATTGGGAACCTCTTTTCCTCAATCTCAACGATAGCACTAACGAAGGAATGAGACATAAATCCATGCCCTTCTTTTCCAGCCAGTTCCATCCCGAAGCCTCCGGTGGCCCCACTGACACGGATTATCTGTTCGATGTCTTCGTTGATAACATCCGAAAATTCAAGGAGTAGTATTTCCCATTAATTAGCCCTGACTGACCACGACTCAGTCAAAAAGAATGAATATCCGGTAATCAAGCGATTCTCAAATTTTGTGATCAGGCTTTATCCTGACCTGGCAAACTAGACATGCTTCATCATCTTTTCTGCAAGCTCTCCGGCGGAACTGCTTTTAAAGAATTTCATCCTTCCTTCAAAGATCATTGCGATCTCATTGTTGCATAGGTTCCCAATACTTCCTTCATGCGTATAATCTGCCAATGTAGTCTTGGAAAATGATCCTGACTTAATCATTTCAGAAACCGCTTTATATGCATCCCTGAAGGGTATGCCTTCCTTTACAAGGCGGTTTACTTCTTCCGTACTGAAAATATTGTTATACAATGGATTGCTTGTTATGTTCTTTTTGACCTTTATATTATCAAGCATTATGTAAAGTATGCTGATGCATTCCTCAATATTTGAAAATGCATCTGCAACCAACTGCTTGAGAAGCTGTAAATCGCGGTTATACCCTGAAGGGAGATTTGATGTAAGCATCAGAACCTGCTGAGGCAGGGTTTGCAGCAGGTTGGTTTTCCCTCTTATAAGTTCAAATACATCCGGATTTCTCTTTTGTGGCATAATGCTTGAACCGGTTACATATTCATCGGGAAAATCGATGAATCTGCATTCTGCACTCATAAAAAGGCATATATCCATGGAAAAACGCGACAAAGTCTGGGAAAAAGCCGACAGCGCTGCAACAATTGCCATCTCGACCTTTCCCCTGCTAAGTCCGGCATAGGCAGAATTGTACAACAGGTCATCAAACTCTAGCAACTCTGCGGTTATTCTTCTCTTCAACGGCAGCGTGGTGCCGTATCCGGCAGCTGTACCAAGCGGATTCCTGTTATTTATAGTCCTTGCCGCTGCAAGTATCATCATGTCATCAGCTATGCATTCAGAATATGCACCAAACCACATACCAAAAGAAGAGACCATTGCCGGCTGCATGTGGGTGTAACCAGGAAGCAACACCTCTTTGTGCTTTTCACTCAATGACTGCAGCTGGCAGAATAATTTTTTCATCATATGAGCAAGCTTGTCAATACGCTCTCTGTTATAAAGCCTTATGTCGACAAGTACCTGGTCATTCCTCGATCTGCCAGTGTGAATTTTCTTGCCCGCCGGGCCAAGTATTGATGTCATTTCCTTCTCAAGCTGTGAATGTACATCTTCAATATCCTCCTCTATGACAAACTGTCCTTCCCGTTCCCTGTAAAAAAGCGAATTCAGGGTATTCAGCAGTTCTCTTTTCTCATCATCCGATATAAGGCCTGATTCCCTTAGCATAATTACATGAGCCATAGAGGCTACTATATCCCATTTAGCCAGGGCAAGATCTGTTTCCCTGTCCTTTCCCGAAGTAAATTCAATAACCGAATTCTCAGGAGCTATCCCCTTATCCCAAAGTTTCATTTCAGGTGCTTGTAAGTATTAATATTCAGCTGTTCCAATCATAAGAATATTTTCAGCCCTGTTTCTTTTTGCTTGCCTCAACAATTGCCCTGTGAGCCATAAGCCGGATGGCATTTATCCTTATGAATCCCCGGCTGTCAGTCTGATCAAATCCACCCTCAATATCCATACTTGAAAGCTCCTTATTATACAATGACGAAGGAGATTCACGGCCTTCAATGATAACATTCCCCTTATAGAGGCAGAGATGAACGCTTCCGTCAATAAGCTCCTGGCTTTTTTCAATTGCTGCCATAAGAAAATCCATTTCAGGACTGAACCAGAATCCATAATAAATAAGTTCCGAGAATTTGGGAGTGAGCATGTTCCTGAGCCTCATCACCTCTCTGTCCATTGCAATGCCTTCAATATCCCTGTGGGCTATATTAAGAACAGTTGCCGCGGGAGTTTCATATACGCCTCTTGATTTGATTCCCACAAAACGGTTTTCAACCATATCAAGCAAACCAATTCCGTTTTTTCCGGCAATTTCATTGAGATAGATAAACATTTCATACGAATCCTCTTTTACAGTACCGTCGTCCTTGTTTATCAGCTTCACCGGCCTCCCGTTCCTGAAATGAATCACTAAGCGAGTTTCAGAATCCGGTGCATCCTGGGGCATGACCATTTTTGCCAGCATGCTTTTCTGCATTGAATACATGGGATCTTCAAGAATGCCTGCTTCATGGCTTATGTGCATAAGGTTATCATCTTCACTATAAGGTTTGTTTATGCTGGCTTTTACTGGAATTTTCTTTTCGGATGCATACCGCAGAAGATCGGTTCTTCCCTTGAAGGTGCTCAGAAATTCTTTATCCTTCCAGGGCGAGATGACTTTAATGTCGGGCTTAAGAGCATAATAGCACAATTCGAACCTTACCTGATCGTTTCCCTTGCCTGTTGCACCATGAGCTACCGCACCTGCATTCTCTGCAACAGCCGTTTCAATCTGCTTCATTGCAATCAGTGGTCTGGCAAGCGCTGTTCCAAGAAGATACCTGTCTTCATATACAGCATTTCCCATGATTGCCTTGATGACATAATTATCAACAAATTCTTTTTTCAGGTCAGATATTATGACCTTACTTGCACCTAGAAGCAAAGCTTTCTTCCTGCATTCTTCAAAATCTTCGGACTGACCTACATCTGCCACAAATGCAATAACATCATAATCTTTTTCGATAAGCCATTTTAGGATCACTGAAGTATCCAGTCCTCCGCTGTATGCCAAAACTACCTTTTCTTTCATATCAATTATTTGCTTTAAAATATTTTTGTTTTAATTCAACTGTTCTTATCAATGCTTTTTTACTTCTTTTTATATCCAATCTTCCCGTCCTTACTGTTCATTTCATGGCCATCCTGCGCAGGCCAGGATAGATAAGCTCCAGACAGTCATGAACCTGCCTTATTGATATACCATCACGCGGTATCACCAGGATCGTATCGTCACCTGCAAGTGTTGCGGCTATTTCATAGCGTCCTGCAGCATCAATGTGATACGCCGTGGAATTTGCATTTCCGGGAATGGTGTGAATAATAACCAGACCCTTTGCTTCAATAACATCGCGGATGACAGGAAGGATATTCATCTTTACGTCAGGCTTTTCGTCCATTTTCGAGGTTTCCGAAAGTGAATAGCGGTACCCGCCTGAACCGTCAGGTACCCTGCTTACCCCCAACTGCCTCAGATTACGTGACAAAGTTGCCTGCGTGCACAAGATGCCTTTTGCTTTTAACTTTTTTATCAATGCTGCCTGCGTGGATACCTTCTCTTCAGAAATGATCTTTTCAATCGCCAGAAGCCTTTTTGATTTTTGCATTATTATTCATTTTCGATGCAAATATATGCATTTTTTTGTAATGCCATAGCACTTCTGAAAATTTATTTATTTTTGAGCATTAATCACCTCCAATGAAGATGAATATCAGAAAAGTCCTGATCCTTGGATCAGGTGCCCTGAAAATTGGGGAAGCCGGCGAGTTTGACTATTCAGGTTCGCAGGCTTTGAAAGCCCTGAAGGAAGAAGGAATAAGCACTATCCTGCTGAATCCTAACATTGCCACAGTTCAGACATCGGAGGAACTGGCTGATAAGATATATTTTCTCCCGGTAACCCCTTATTTTGTTGAGAAAGTAATTGCGAAGGAACTTCCTGACGGTATTTTTCTTTCATTCGGAGGCCAGACAGCTTTAAACTGCGGAACCCAGCTATTCCACTCAGGTGTTTTTGAAAAATATAATATTAAGGTTCTCGGAACACCCGTCAGAGCGATAATAGATACTGAAGACCGTGAACTTTTTGTAAAGAAGCTTGAGGAAATAAATATCAGCACACCAAAAAGCTTTGCTGTCTCAACCACTGACGAAGCGCTGAAAGCATCGGAAAAGCTTGGGTTCCCGGTAATCATAAGGGCGGCATATGCCCTGGGAGGCCAGGGAAGCGGTTTTGCATCAGACGTGGAACATCTTGGTGCTCTTGCATCAAGAGCATTCTCCTATTCTGACCAGATTCTTGTTGAAGAATCATTGAAAGGATGGAAAGAAGTTGAATATGAAGTGGTAAGGGATAAATATGACAATTGCATCACAGTATGCAACATGGAAAATTTCGATCCCCTTGGTATACACACAGGAGAAAGCATAGTTGTTGCCCCATCCCAGACCCTTACAAACAGCGAATATCATAAGCTCAGGGAGTTATCCATAAAGATTGTACGGCATATAGGTATTGTCGGTGAGTGCAATGTTCAGTATGCTTTGTCGCCGGATTCCGAGGAATACAGGGTCATTGAAGTCAATGCGCGCCTCTCGCGTTCAAGTGCCCTTGCTTCAAAAGCTACTGGCTATCCGCTTGCATTTGTGGCTGCAAAGCTTGGGGTCGGTTACGGATTGCATGAACTGAAGAACTCCGTGACAAAGACCACAACCGCCTTTTTTGAACCTGCACTCGATTATATCGTATGCAAGATACCGCGCTGGGATCTTAATAAGTTCGAAGGCGTGTCGCATCATATAGGAAGCAGCATGAAAAGTGTCGGAGAAGTTATGGCCATTGGCAGAACTTTTGAAGAAGCCATCCAGAAAGGTCTCCGGATGATCGGATCAGGGATGCACGGCTTTACCGGTAACCGCAATCTCAGTTTTACTGACATGGAAAGAGAGCTCTCGGAACCTACCGACATGCGCATTTTCTCAATAGCTGAAGCTCTTGAAAAAAAGATGCCGGTCGAAAGAATACACGAACTTACAAGGATTGATAAATGGTTCATTTACAAGCTTAAGAATATAATTGACATCAGTCATGAGCTCGGCGGATTTGATGAAATCGAATCAGTGCCCCAGGATCTGCTAAAGCAAGCCAAAATATACGGATTCAGTGATTTCCAGATAGCCCGGCATGTTCTTAAATCAGCTCCTGATGATATAGACAAAGATCTGCTGATGGTCAGGAAATACAGACAAGCAACAGGAATTGTCCCGTATGTAAAACAAATCGATACTCTTGCAGCTGAATATCCGGCCAGCACCAACTACCTGTACCTTACATACAGCGCATCAGAACACGATATAGCATTTGACAACGACAAAAAGTCCGTGATTGTTCTCGGATCAGGCGCTTATCGAATCGGTTCAAGTGTTGAATTTGACTGGTGTTCCGTCAATGCGGTCAACGCACTGAAAAGAGAGGGTTTTAGATCCGTGATGATAAATTACAATCCCGAGACGGTAAGTACAGATTATGATATCTGCGACAGGCTATATTTTGATGAACTGACTTTTGAAAGGGTCCTTGATATTATTGATCTGGAATCTCCTAGGGGAGTAATTGTCTCGGTAGGCGGACAGATCCCCAATAACCTGGCTATGCGCCTCTATAACGAGAAGGTACCGGTAGTGGGGACATCACCCCTTTCAATAGACAGGGCTGAAAACAGGCATAAATTTTCCCAGATGTGTGATGAACTTTCTGTTGATCAGCCACGTTGGAAAGAGCTGGCTTCGGTTGAAGACATCTTTGAATTTGTTGACCGGATCGGGTTTCCGGTTCTCATCAGGCCTTCCTATGTCCTTTCAGGTGCGGCAATGAGTGTTGTATCAAACAGAAATGAGCTTTCACACTACCTCGATATTGCCGCCCGCGTTTCAAAACAGCATCCTGTGGTTGTTACTGAATTCATTGAGAACGCAAAGGAGATAGAACTTGACGCGGTGGCAAGAAAAGGAGAGATCATTGCGTACGCTATAAGCGAACATGTTGAATTTGCCGGCGTGCATTCAGGTGATGCCACAATTGTTTTCCCTGCACAGAAAATATATTTTGAAACAGCCAGAAGAATAAAGCGAATATCAAGAAGGATAGCAAGAGAGCTTGATATTTCAGGACCTTTTAATATTCAGTTCCTTGCAAAAGACAACGATATAAAGGTTATAGAATGCAATCTAAGGGCCAGCCGAAGCATGCCGTTCGTTTCAAAAGTCCTGAAAATAAACCTTATTGAGCTGGCAACCAAAGTAATGCTGGGTATACCAGCTGAAAAACCGAATAAATCGGCTTTTGATCTTGACTATGTCGGAGTTAAAGCGCCCCAGTTCAGCTTTTCAAGGCTTGCTAAAGCCGATCCGGTACTTGGAGTAGACATGTCTTCAACAGGCGAGGTTGGGTGCATAGGCGAAGGCTTTTACGAAGCCATACTAAAGGCCATGTTTTCAGTTGGGTACCGTGTTCCGGAAAAGAGCATCCTCCTCTCAACAGGTCCTGCCCGCTCAAAAGTTGAACTTCTGAACAGCGCAAGAGCCCTCAGGGAGAAAGGTCATAAACTCTACGCAACAAGGGGAACACAAATATTCCTTGAGAATGCAGGCATTGAGTCACACATCGCATACTGGCCCGATGAGAACAGGTCGCCTAATACCATAGACTTAATAATGAACAGGGAGGTTGATCTCGTGGTCAACATACCAAAGGACCTGAGTGCATCAGAGCTTAACAACGACTATATGATAAGGAGAAGCGCTGTTGACTATAATGTGCCGCTTCTTACAAATGCAAGGCTTGCCAGTGCATTTATCCTGGCATTCTGCAGGCTCGGTGAAGATGATCTGGCTGTAAGAAGCTGGGATGAATACTGATAATGTTACCTGTTTAATTTAACACACAAAATGATCACCATTAGAAAAGCCCAACCTGATGATGCCACTGATATTGCAGTATTTCAGCATGAAATGGCGTGGGAAACCGAGCGTATAAGGCTCGATCATGTTATTGTTGCCAGCGGGGTAAACGCTGTCTTTATCGACTCATCAAAAGGACAGTATTATGTTGCAGAAGATGAGGGCAAAGTGGTGGCTTCACTCCTCATAACTTACGAATGGAGCGACTGGAGAAATACCTACATCTGGTGGTTTCAGTCGGTTTATGTCAGAACTTCACACCGCCGCAGGGGGATATTCAGCTCAATGTACAGGCATATCAGAAACGAGGCTGACAAGAAAGGCATTGCAGGACTGCGTCTTTACGTTGAATCCAATAACCTTAATGCCTGCAAAACATATGAATCACTGGGAATGACAAGTGAGCATTATAAATTATATGAATGGCTCAAAGACTGATAAATGTACTGGTTCCCCATACTGCTGTCAACTCTGTATTGCTTTCTGATGCTGGTGATTTACAAACACCTTCACAGAATCAAATCCTTTGAATCCTCAGAATTACCCGGAATATTTGTTTCGGTTTTAGTTGCTTGCCATAATGAAGAAGGTAATATCCGGAACCTTCTCACTGATATTGCTGATCAAAGTTATCACCCTGACAGGTTCGAAGTAATAATCGTTGATGACAATTCAACTGATGAAACATTCAGGACTGCTTCGGAATATTCCGGAATTAAGAACCTTACAACAATAAGAAACAGGGGCTGGGGCAAGAAGGAAGCAATAATGACCGGAATAACCAGGGCTTCAGGCGAGCTGATAATAACAACAGATGGCGACTGCAGGGCAGGACCACATTGGATCAGTTCAATAGCGCAATTCTACGACAAATATAAACCCGATTTGATAATATGCCCGGTCGCCATTGAACCAGGAAAGGGATTTGCGGGAAAATTCCAGGAACTGGAGTTCCTCAGCCTGCAGGGCATAACAGCCGGTACTGCTACTGCAGGAATGAGCACTATGTGCAACGGTGCCAACATGGCTTTTACCAGGAAGGCTTATGAACTTCATGCAGCAAACCTTCACCCTGAAATTGACTCCGGCGATGATATATTCCTGCTTCACAGCATCAAGAAGGATAAAAATGCAGAAATAAGATGGCTTGAGTCAATGAAAGCTCTGGTCATTACTTCCCCGGCAAATACCTTACGGACATTCCTCATGCAAAGGAAAAGATGGATATCTAAAAGCAGTGCATACAGAGATTTATGTACCATTATCCTTGCAACAGCAACATTTGCCATGACAGCTGTTCAGGCCGGCACTTTTATCCTGGCTTTTGTCAGTTTCAAATATGCTGTAATATTTCTACTGGTATTCCTGATAAAATCTGTGCCTGATTTTCTTATTCTTAGGAACACAACAAGGCGGTATGGAAGAGCACCGCTAATGAAATGGTTTCTGCCTTCGCAGATTATATATCCGTTCTATGTCCTTTCAGTGGTTTTGCTTGCTGCAGGAGGCTGGAAAAAACCAGAAGGTTAGTTGCCCATTTCCGAGAGGAACTTTATCCTCATCAGCCTTATCTCCTCTTCCTCAAATTCACTGCCCAGTTCATTGATGGCCTCTTCCAGCGAATCAGACTCAGCCTCTTCCCTGAAATATGAATATATATCGTGCTGGCGTTCATCGTCTATACACATATTGATGTAATAATCGAGGTTTATTCGGGTACCAGCATTCACAATTGCTTCTACCTCTGAAAGAAGCTCCTCCATTTCAAGGCCTTTGGTTTCGGCGATGTCCTCAAGAGGCCTTTTCATGTCAATGCTCTGAATTATATACACCTTCAACCCTGATTTATTGACGACTGATTTGACAACCATGTCGAGAGGCCTGATGATTTCCTTTTCTTCTACGTATTTCCTGATGATATTTACGAATTCTGTCCCGTACCTCTGGGCTTTCCCGGCTCCCACTCCGGAAATATTCTGCAGTTCATCAAGGGTGATGGGATATTGTATTGCCATATCCTCAAGTGAAGGGTCCTGAAAGATGACAAACGGCGGTACGTTTTTCTGTTTTGATATTTTTTTCCGGAGGTCCTTAAGGATGCTGAACAACTCTTCATCCACCGCGGCAGTTCGTGCTCCGAAAGCATTTTCCTCATCGGATGACTCGGCATAATCATGATCTTCGGCCAGCATGAATGATGAAGGCTCCTCAATGAATTCCATCCCTTTTTCTGTAACCTTCAGAAGCCCGTAATTTTCAATATCCTTGGTCAGGAGCTTTGCTATAAGCGCCTGTCTTATAACCATATTCCAGAACTTTTCATCTTTGTCCTCACCTATTCCAAAAAACTCCAGCTTATGATGACGGTAAGATTTTATAGCTGCAGTCATTTTCCCGGAAAGGATATTAGCGATGTGATCTGCCTTGAATTTCTCCTTAACAGCGAGAATGGTTTCAAGAACATTCACTACTGACTCGCTGCCTTCAAACTGAGCTTTCGGATGTAGGCAGTTATCGCATGCTTCACAGTTATCCTTTGGGTACTCTTCCCCAAAATAATGAAGCAGAAGCTTTCTCCTGCAAACAGATGATTCTGCATATGAGACCGTTTCAAGAAGGAGTTGTTTGCCAATTTCCTGTTCTGCTATTGGTTTTCCCTGCATGAATTTCTCAAGTTTGACGATGTCATTGTAGCTGTAATAAGCAATGCAGTTGCCTTCTCCCCCGTCGCGGCCTGCCCGTCCTGTTTCCTGGTAATAGCCTTCAAGGCTTTTGGGAATGTCATAATGAATGACAAATCGTACATCGGGTTTATCGATACCCATTCCGAAAGCAATTGTTGCCACAATGATATCTGCTTCTTCCATCAGGAACTTATCCTGGTTGGCGGTGCGGGTTGCGGAGTCCATCCCTGCATGATATGGAAGGGCTTTAATACCGTTTACCTTAAGCGCTTCAGAAAGCTCCTCCACTTTTTTCCGGCTGAGGCAGTAGATGATCCCCGATTTCCCAGGATTGTTCTTTATGTACTTGATTATTTCCTTGGTGACATCCTGCTTGGATTTGACTTCATAATACAGGTTAGGCCTGTTGAATGACGATTTAAATATTTCAGCTTCAAGTATGCCGAGATTTTTTTGGATATCATGCTGAACCTTAGGGGTTGCCGTTGCTGTAAGCGCAATAATGGGCGACCTGCCGATAGAGTCAATTATGGGCCGGATTCGTCGGTATTCCGGCCTGAAATCATGACCCCATTCAGATATACAGTGTGCTTCATCTATAGCATAGAATGATATGCTTACATTTTTCAGGAAATCAATGTTTTCTTCTTTTGTAAGCGACTCAGGTGCAACGTACAGCAATTTGGTCCTGCCTGCCAGAACGTCATTCTTAACTCTTGTGCTTTCAGCTTTCGTAAGGGAGGAATTAAGAAAATGGGCTACCTCATCCTCGGTGCTGAAATTCCTCATGGCATCAACCTGATTTTTCATCAATGCTATAAGGGGTGAAATAACTATTGCCGTTCCCGGCTTCATAACTGCCGGAAGCTGGTAGCAAAGCGATTTTCCCCCACCGGTGGGCATTAAAACAAATGTATCGCGTCCTGAAAGTACGTTTGTTATAATCGGTTCCTGAGTACCTTTAAATGTATCGAAACCAAAATATTTTTTTAAATACTCGTGAATTGTCGAATCTCCCTGCATAATCTTTCCCGAATGATCAATTCTATTCCTTGATGTGTTTTTAACCTATATTTTAATAAAGTTATAAAAATTCTTTTTCATTTACCATATTTAACTTTTAATTAACAATATTGGGTTTTAAGCTACCTGGATGAGGATTACGGAGGTATGCCATAAGAAACCTGGAAACGAAATGTTTTTACTCATAAGAAAATGATGTTGTTTTGAAAGAGAAGATTTATCATCTTTACAGGCTGGATTTTGTGGACATTTTTATTCTTCAGGGCAATGGCACTAAAAAAGAAGAAAGGCGAAAGCGAAGGGGAGATGTCGTTTCTCGAACATCTCGAAGAACTTCGCTGGCATATAATAAGATCAATATTAGCTATCGTCGTGTTGATGATAGTTGCGTTTGTATTTAAGAATGTAATTTTCGATGAGATCATTCTTGCGCCGAGAGATCCCGATTTTTTTACAAACAGGACTCTCTGTAATATTGGCCAGTTATTGAACATGCCTGCGTTATGCATCAATACCAGGCCTTTCAATATCATAAACATAAAAATGGCCGGACAGCTTACCACCCATATTACCGTAGCGCTTGTCTCAGGATTAATACTTGCATTTCCCTATGTCCTGTGGGAATTCTGGCAGTTCTTCAAACCTGCTCTTCATGCCAATGAAAGAAAATATTCCAGGGGAGCCGTGCTGGCAGCTTCTCTTCTCTTTTTTACCGGGGTCCTTTTTGGCTATTTCGCTCTGGCACCTCTGTCTATCCATTTTTTAAGCACTTACGATGTCAGCCCCGATGTTGTAAACCAAATCAATATAAGGTCATACATTGGCACATTAACATCAATCTGTCTTGCCACAGGGCTCATTTTTGAACTGCCAATCCTGACTTTTTTCCTTACCAAGGTTGGGATTGTAACACCTGAGTTCCTAAAGAAATACCGGAAGCATGCCATTCTTGTAATCGTCGTTTTAGCTGCGATAATAACGCCGCCCGATGTATTTTCCCAGATGCTTGTGTGCATACCGCTTCTGGGCCTGTACGAGATAGGCATCGTCATTTCCAAACGCGTTATAAAACAAAAGGAAAAACATCATGCTGAATTCATGAAGGATGAGGCCTGAAAGCAATGATGCGCTTAAAGCCAGATCACAGGATGAAATTATACACTAGCAATCTTGTAAAAAAATATCGTAGCAGAACGGTTGTGGACCATGTTTCGGTAAATGTCGAGCAGGGTGAGATTGTTGGATTGCTTGGCCCCAACGGGGCAGGCAAAACCACCACCTTCTACATGATCGTAGGTCTTATCAGGCCAAGCGAAGGAAGGATATTTCTCGACACTGAAGAGATAACAGCACTTCCGGTATATAAGCGGGCCAGGCTTGGCATCGGATACCTTGCCCAGGAAGCTTCAGTATTCAGGAACATGTCGGTGGAAGATAATATAAAGGCTGTACTTGAAATGTCGCCTATGACAAAAAAGGAGCAGGAAGAAAGGCTTGAAAACCTGCTTGATGAATTCGGCCTGCAAAAGATAAGAAAAAGCAAGGGAATACAGCTTTCCGGCGGGGAAAGAAGGCGTACGGAAATCGCAAGAGCCTTATCACTGAAGCCAAAATTCATACTCCTCGATGAACCTTTTGCAGGAGTGGATCCCATTGCTGTCGAAGACATCCAGGACATAGTATCAAAACTTAAAGAAAAGAATATAGGGATACTTATCACCGACCACAATGTTCATGAAACTCTCTCCATTACCGATCGGGCATACCTTCTGTTTGAGGGACGGATCATGATGTCGGGAACTGCTTCTGAACTTGCTGACGATGAGCATGTAAGAAAAGTCTATCTGGGAAAGAACTTTGAACTGCGCAGATAAACCTGGTTTGTTTTGATAATAATTTTCCCTACTTTTGCGGAGATTTTTGCGGATGTGTCGTAATTGGTAGCCGAGCAAGACTTAGGATCTTGTGTCTTTATGACGTGGGGGTTCGAGTCCCTTCATCCGCACCATAATGAATGCCGCCTATAACGATCATTGAGTGTGCGTTTTGGCGGTTTTTTGAATCATTTAACCAGATTGAAATGAATATCACCAGAGAAAACACCGGCGACCTGAATGCAATACTGAAAGTACAGGTTGATAAATCTGATTTTCAGGTTAAAGCTGAAAAAGTGCTGAGAGACTACCGAAAAAAAGCTGCTATCAAAGGATTCCGTCCTGGAATGGTCCCCATAGAAATTATAAGGAAGATGTACGGCAAGGCAGTTCAGGTTGACGAATTGAATAAGCTTGTCACTGAAAGCATACAGAAATATCTCACCGACGAAAAGATTGAAATACTCGGGGATCCGTTGCCCGAAACCGATGATGAACTGCATATTGACTTTGACACCCAGGATTCATTCACCTTCTCTTTTGAGCTCGGGCTTGCCCCTTCCTTCGATGTAAACCTTTCAAAGAAGAACAAGGTAGACTTTTACGAGATTGAGGTGGATGATAAAATGAAGAATGAATACCTTCAAAACTACAGGCGCCGTTACGGAAAATTCAACAGGGTAAGCCTCTCTGAGGAGAAAGATATGCTCAGGGGAAGGATCGAAGCCCTGACTGACGACAATAACCCTGTCCCTGAAGGAATCTTTGCCGACGATACAACTCTCAGCATTGATGTAGTTAAGGATGAAGAAATTAAAAAAGCATTCATCGGGAAATCGGAAGGAGAGACTATTGATTTTGACCTCAGAAAGGCCTTACCGAACGATAATGAGATATCCGCCCTTCTAAAAAGACAAAGGGAGGAAGTCGGGGAAATCAACGGGAATTTCAGGTTTACAGTAAATGAAATAAGCCGCTTTTCAGAAGCTGAGATTAACCAGGAGCTTTTCGACAAGATCTACGGAGAAGGGATAATATCTTCTGAAAATGAATTCCTGAAAAAAATTGAGGATGAAATAGCCGTTAATCTTAATAAGGAAAGTGAATATAAGCTTTCTCTCGACCTGAAAAAGCTTGCTATCGAGAAGTCGGGCTTCAACCTTCCTGAGGATTTCCTGAAAAAATGGCTTCTGAAAGCAAATGAAAATACAAACGCTGAACAGATTGAAAAAGAATTTGATTCGTTCAAACACGATCTTAAATGGCAGTTGATAAGGAACAAAATTGCCAGGCAGAATGAAATGAAAATAAGTGAAGAGGAACTTCTGAGGGAGGCAGAGAATATTACCAGATATCAGTTCCGACAGTACGGTCTCTTCTATGCTACTGATGAACAGGTTACAAATTACGCCAAAGAAACCCTGAAACGGGAAGATGATGCAAAAAGAATAGCTGAGAAAATACTTGAAGATAAGGTTATCTCGTTTATAAGAGAGCTTGTTAAAATTGAAAACAAAACAGTTACGATTGACGGATTCAATAAGCTTTTTGAATAGAAATCAATGAATTGCATTGATGAGGTTTTATTTTTGTATCTTTGTTACAGCATTAAAAGGATTTAATTATGACCATGAAGAACGATTTTGAAAAATATGCTGCCAGCAAACATGGAATAAACAGTCTTGGCCTGCATAAATATACTTCAATTTGGAGCAGTTATATATCTCCCACTATCATTGAAGAACGACAATTAAACGTAGCATCAATGGACGTTTTTTCCAGGCTGATGATGGATCGCATAATCTTCCTTGGCCTTCCCATAGATGATTATGTTGCCAACATAATTCAGGCTCAGTTACTTTATCTCGACTCCACAGACCCAGGTAAAGACATCCAGATCTATTTCAATACCCCCGGCGGATCGGTCCATGCCGGCCTTGGTATTTACGATACCATGCAGTACATATCTGCCGACATAGCTACAATCTGCACCGGAATGGCCGCTTCCATGGGAGCAATATTGCTTGCTGCAGGAAAGAAAGGGAAGCGTTCTGCCCTGAAGCATTCAAGGATAATGATACACCAGCCCATGGGAGGTTTTGAAGGACAGGCTTCTGATATTGAGATACAGGCACGCGAAATACTGAAGATTAAAAAAGAACTCTACGAAATTCTTGCGTTTCATTCGGGAAATCCCCCTGATAAAGTGGAGAAAGATTCCGACAGGGATCACTGGATGACAGCTACAGAGGCTAAAGACTACGGAATGATCGACGAAATCCTCCAGAAGACCCACAAGGAATAAAACCAATGGACAAATGCTCTTTTTGCGGAAGAACCAAGAGAGAGGTCAACATGCTCGTTGCAGGCCTTGAAGGACATATCTGCGACCATTGCATTGAGCAGGCCTATGGCATCATGAACGAGGAACTTGGCAAAAAGAGAACAGTTTCATTCGATGCTATAAACCTCCTTAAACCTGCTGAAATAAAACACTTTCTTGATCAGTACGTGATCGGGCAGGAAATGGCAAAAAAGATCATCTCCGTTGCTGTTTACAACCACTACAAGCGCCTCATGCAAAAGCCTGACAGCGAAGATATTGAGATTGAAAAATCAAATATCATCCTTGTAGGCGAAACTGGTACCGGAAAAACCCTTCTGGCAAGAACAGTCGCAAAAATGCTCCACGTGCCCTTTACAATAGTCGATGCCACAGTCCTTACTGAAGCCGGTTATGTGGGGGAAGATATTGAGAGCCTTCTTACCCGCCTCCTGCAAAATGCCGATTACGACGTAAAAGCTGCAGAAAAAGGCATCGTATTCATAGACGAAATAGATAAAATAGCCAGAAAAGGAGATAATCCGTCTATAACCCGCGACGTATCGGGCGAAGGAGTCCAGCAGGGGCTTCTTAAGCTTCTGGAAGGATCAGTAGTCAACGTTCCACCCCAGGGAGGACGCAAGCATCCTGAACAGAAAATGATACCAGTCGATACAAAGAATATCCTTTTCATCTGCGGAGGAGCCTTCGAAGGAATACAAAAAACAATTGCCCGCCGGCTGAATACACAGATCGTTGGGTACGGAGCTTCAAAAAGCAGGGAAAAAGTCGACAAGGATAACCTTCTTCAGTATATAGCTCCTCAGGATCTCCGAGCTTACGGACTAATCCCTGAGATTGTGGGAAGACTCCCTGTCCTTACCCATCTTGATCCCCTGAACAGGGAAGCCCTCAGGGCTATTCTTACCGAACCTAAAAATGCAATTATCAAGCAATATATAAAGCTCTTCAAGATGGATGAAGTAGATCTTACATTCACCGATGATGTTCTGGATTTAATTGTCGATAAATCAATTGAATTCAAGCTTGGCGCCAGAGGTCTCAGATCTATATGCGAGGCAATAATGCTTGATGCTATGTACGAGTCACCTTCATCAAAGACCAAAGAACTTGTAATTACCACTGATTATGCAATGCACAAGCTGGCCAGGATAGATATGAAGGTCCTGAAGGTATCGTAAATCGTGCAGATATCAGAAATAAAGCTGCAAGCCACAGAGCACTTCCAATTATATTATCCCATAAATCCAATGATGTAACCTGAACCAAGGAGTGGTCAGACCAGTTAATCTATTGCGTTATCTATTTGAACTACAATACATTATTGTCCGTGATCTATTCTTCAGATCCTCTTTCTTCCATATACCACATAGGTATATGGAATACGGTTCTCATCTTCAGATATACATTCCTCCTTTTCAATAATCTTCCATTTCCTCCGGTCGATCTTCGGGAACCAGACATCAGCAGGAGCTTCTTTGTGAACATGAGTAATATACAATCTGTCGGCAATGGGCATGAACTGCCTGTAAACCGAGCCTCCGCCAATGACGAAAATCTCTTCATCCTGTTCACATTTGCCCAGGGCGTCCTCAATAGAATAGGCTGTTACCGAACAATCAATGCATTCATCAGGGATATCGGTAAGCACTATATTTTTTCGCCCCGGAAGAGGTCTTCTGGGCAGGGACTCCCATGTTCTCTTGCCCATAATTATTGTTTTGCCCATGGTTAGCTTCTTGAACCTTTTCAGATCTTCAGGAATATGCCAGAGAAGGTCATTGTTCATGCCAATACCCCAGTCATCGGAAACTGCAACAATAATAGAAATCATAATAACCTGCATTAAACTGATATTTCTCCTTTAATATGAGGGTGAGCGGTATAATCCGAAAGTGTGAAATCATCAAACCTGAACTCTGTTATTTCCTTAACAGCAGTATTCAATGTCATCACCGGCAATTTGAAAGGTTGCCTGGTAAGCTGAAGCTTAACCTGGTCAATGTGGTTAAGGTAAATATGTGCATCCCCGAGGGTATGAATAAACTCACCCGGTTTCAATCCTGTAACCTGGGCCATCATGAGAGTTAAAAGAGCATAGGATGCTATATTGAACGGAACTCCGAGGAAGATGTCACAGCTTCTCTGATAAAGCTGACACGACAGTTTACCCTGTGCAACATAGAACTGAAAAAGGATGTGGCACGGAGGCAATATCATCTCATCAATTTCTCCGGCATTCCATGCGCTTACAATATGGCGCCTTGAATCGGGATATCCTTTTATTGAATCCACAACATTTCTCAGCTGGTCAATTTTTCTTCCGTCAGCTGCCGGCCACGATCTCCACTGATAACCATACACAGGTCCAAGGTTCCCTTCGCTGTCGGCCCATTCATCCCATATCCTGACTCCGTTATCCTTTAGATACCTGATGTTGGTATCTCCCGAAATAAACCACAAAAGTTCATGGATTATTGATTTCAGATGAAGCTTCTTGGTTGTAAGAAGCGGGAAGCCGTCTTCCAGGTTAAACCGCATCTGGTACCCGAACACACTTATTGTTCCGGTTCCGGTCCTGTCTTCCTTTCTGACTCCTTTCTGAACAACATATTCAAGAAGCTCTAAATACTGTTTCATAAAAAATCCTGTAATTAACTCCTATCTGGGCGTTATTCTTGCCACCCATCCTCCTCCCGGGGCCAGGTTAATCTTCATTTTTTCTCCGCTTGTCACACTTGCTTTAATATGCCTGAAATCCTGGGCATGCCTGTCAGCATTTATGCCATCGCGAAAGATGTCCATATGATATTCTCCCGCAGGAAGAAACGAAAGATCAAGTTCCATTTCCCTCGGAGTCCAGTCAGTGATACCTCCCACAAGCCATTCCTTTCCCGACCGCCTTGCAAGCAGAAGATAATCACCCAGGTTAGCCTTCAGGACTCTGATGTCGTCCCATACAACCGGTATGTCAGCGATGAAATCTGTACACTCCTGCTCCTTCATGTAGGCTGAAGGAGTATCTGAAAGCATCTGAAGAGGGCTTTCAAAGATGATATACAGGGCCATCTGGTGGACTCTTGTTCCCTGGCTTGCCGGCCTTGTAAACAGTGGGGTGAAGTTTGCGCTGTCCATGTTTACCATGGCACCTGGTGTATAATCCATAGGACCGGCAACCATTCTGGTAAAAGGTGCGGTAACATCAAATTCGGGATCCACATTGCGGCTCCATTTGTTGTTCTCCATCCCCATAACACCTTCCCGCGTAAGGGCATTCGGATAGGTTCGTCCAAGACCATCGGGCTTGTACGATCCGTGAAAATCTATAAGAAGATGATGCTCTGCAGTTTTTCTTGCAGCTTCATGATAGAAATTAACCATCTTCTGGTCATCCCTCTGCATAAAATCAACCTTGACCCCTTTCACACCCCATTTTTCATACAGAGCAACAGCTTTGTCAATTTCGTCATGAAAAGTTTTCCACACGACCCAGAGTATCACTCCCACGTTCTTTTCAGCACCATAACTGCAGAGTTCAGGGACGTTTATTTCAGGTACGGATTCAAGAACGGAGCCTCCTATCCTGTACCATCCCTCATCAAGAATAATGTATTCCAGACCATTTGCTGATGCAAAATCTATGTAATATTTATATGTATCATTGTTAATTCCTGCTCTGAAGTCGACACCAAAAATATTGTTTGCATTCCACCAGTCCCATGCCACCTTTCCAGGCTTTATCCAGTCAGTCTCAACAAAAGCTTTAGGGTCTGCCAGTTTCCAAACCATGTCATTTTCAATCAGGTCAGCGTCTTCAGGTGCTATGGCAAAAACGCGCCACGGGAATGTTCTGGCCCCGTTTGTTTTTGCAATATAATCCATTCTTGAAGTTACTAACAGATCGCGGTCGCTTTTCAGTTCCTCACTGGCAGGATATGCAGGCCAGACACCGGTAACCTTTCCGTTGTTGCTGCCCCGAAGCCACATTCCGGGGTAATCCTTTATATTTGATTCAGTTATCAGAACCTTGATGCCGTTTGACTGGAACAGAGCCGGCAGGCTTGCCAGATGAGCAGGCCCAATGGTATCAAGGTCTGCATGAATATACAGCCTCTCATTATGCGACATAAAACTTTGCTCCAGGGGGTACCATGCTTCCGATCCCATTGGGAAGCTTATGTCAGCTACTTCATTCGTTACAGTTACATCACCTTTCAGCAATGTCTCAAACCTGTAGGCAATCCCATCGTTAAAAACCCTGAAATGTAGAGCAAAACCCGACCTGAATGTCAACTCAAGGGTGCTGCAATAATTCATTATTTCCGACCGCTTATGAGGCACATCCGGTTTAATGATTTCGTTCACTGAGCCTGTCACCGCTCTTCTTATACGCTCATTAGAACCAAGTGTCCTGCCATCAGCAAGAAGCATTGCTGCCTTTGAATTACCTATTATTTCCCTGCCCTCAAAAGCAGCCGACCAATGTATTTCTTCTCCGACACTAACAGCAAGTCTGATCTTGCCGTCAGGTGAAGTTACTGTATAATCCCTGGCCAGCGACTGGCATACAGCCATAATCAGGAAAGTGATAAATAGCAGTGAGTGTTTCATTGATTTATAATTTACCAAGGTTTCCAATCAGCATGATACTGAAATATTAAAAAAATGCCTGTTCTCAGGCCAGCTTCGTATTTTGTACTTTAAAATTTTTCAATCGCTAATTTATTTGAATTGTGCAGGGATGCTTTCTGGAATCTTTATCTTACTTCCTTTTCTTCTTTCGTTTTTCAATTTCGTCCCTGATGATTGCTGCCCGTTCATAGTCTTCGGTCTTTATCGACTCATCTATCATCTTATAGAGTTCCTCATCGGAATAGGAATCAAACTTTGAACTTCCAAGATCTGCAACTCCATCATTTTCATTGCCTGCCAGGTTTTCTGGTTCAGCTCCGGGAGAAATTGTGATTCCTGCTTTTTCAAGGATTTCTTCGGTGATATATATAGGGCATCCGAATCTGAGCGCAAGAGCTACTGCATCTGATGTTCGGCTGTCGATTGAAACCTCTTTTTCGCCATTATTGCAAAGGAGCCTGGAATAGAAGACTCCTTCCTCGAGTTTATATATCATGACTTCAATGAGGGCAATATTAAATTCATCGGCAAAATTCTTGAAAAGATCATGAGTCAGAGGCCTGGGCGGTTCAAGGTTCTCAAGTCGTATTACTATAGCCTGTGCTTCAAAACCGCCAATAATTATAGGTACACGTCGCTCCCCATCCTCCTCGACGAGTATCAGCGCATAAGCTCCTGACTGAGTCTGGCTGTAAGAGATCCCTAATACCTTAAGTTTTACCCTCTTCATGTTAATAATTTAATAAACAGATAAATAACCATTACAGTTGTAACAAACAAATATAAAGATATTAAAAGTAAGAGCCAGTTCCGGATGACTCTTTTTTTTAACATCAATTACCTCATCAGGTATCTCCCCGGGTATCAAACAGCCTAAATAGTCAATATGAATAATTTTACTTAAAAAACATGATAAAGATTTGTAAATAATCCTAAATGATTATCTTTGCAGTCCGATTTTAATTAATCCTGCGGGGCTTTGTAAAGATATATAACTTTGATGTTATATGCGCCTCACGGAGTAACATAACAATGATTTATGATGTACGCAATCGTTGAAATTGCTGGTCAGCAGTTTAAAGTTGAGAAAGGAAAAAAGATCTATGTTCACAGGCTCGAGGCCGAGGCAGGTAAAAGCGTTGAATTTGAAAAAGTTCTCCTTATCGAGGAAGATGACTCCGTTCTGGTAGGAGAACCCCTGATAGATGGTTACCTAGTTGAGGCAAAAGTACTGGATCATTTAAGGGGAGATAAGGTCATCGTCTTCAAGAAAAAAAGGAAAAAAGGGTATAGGGTCAAAAATGGACACCGCCAGAATTTTACACAGGTTGAGATCATTGGTATAGGCAAGAAGGGTGCTGAAAAGAAAGATTCTGAAGCAAAAGAGGAAACAAAAGCTCCAAAGCAGGCAGTAAAGGAAGAAATATCAGCAGAAAAGAAACCCGGCACGAAAAAAAGTGCAGCAAAGAAACAGTCTGAACCAAAGGATTCTGCCAGCAAACCTCAGGCAAAAAAGCCAGCAGCAAGAAAAACTGCGGTAAAGAAGCCCTCAGAAAAGAAATCATCAGGGAAAAAATCTCCTGAAGGGAAGCAATAAAAGGATATTCAGATAAAATAACTATAAGGATATGGCACACAAGAAAGGAGCAGGAAGCTCGCGAAACGGCCGCGATTCACACAGCCAGAGGCTGGGAGTCAAGCTTTTCGGGGGCCAGGCTGTCAAAGCCGGCAACATACTCGTACGTCAGAGAGGTACAAAGCATAATCCGGGCAGCAACGTGGGAATAGGCAAGGACCACTCCCTGTATGCTCTGATTGATGGTGAGGTTGAGTACAGAAAGAAAAAAGACAATAAAGTATTCGTTTCTGTAAAACCAATTACCGAATAATTGACAGAAGTGCAGGCTCATGTATTTCTTTTTCTCGCCAGGAAAATAATATCATGAGTTTTTTAATATTTTTACTGCAGGCATTACAAGCCTGCTTTTTTTTTGAAATAATTATCCCGTCAAATAATGCTTACAATCAACCTGATCCGCGAAAAAAAGAATTTTGTCATTGAGAGGCTAAAGATCAAAAACTTCCCGGCTGAAGAAATAGTTGAAAAGATTTTATTTCTTGACGCTTCCCGGCGCGATATCCAATCCAAATCAGATCTGCTTCAGAGCGAGATTAACCGGGTGTCGAAGGAAATAGGCTCGCTGATGAGAGAAGGCAAAAAGGAGGTAGCTGAAGAGTTGAGGAAAAAGACTTCTGCAATAAAGGAGGAAATCAAGTCACTCACCGAAAAACTGTTACCAGTTGAGGAAGAGTTAAGAAACGAGATCATCCTGCTTCCCAATCTGCCTCATGAGTCTGTTGCTCCCGGCCACGGAGCCGACGATAACGTAAAAGTAAAGGAAGGTGGCAGCATTCCTGTCCTTCCGGAGAATGCCCTTCCTCACTGGGATCTTATAAGAAAATATGATCTTATCGACTTTGAGCTCGGGATAAAGCTTACGGGAGCAGGCTTCCCGGTTTACAAAGGGAAGGGTGCCAAACTTGAACGGGCTCTGATTAATTTCTTTCTCGACGAAGGTGTTAAGGCAGGCTATAACGAAGTTCTGCCACCCATTCTGGTAAATGAGGATTCGGGTTTTGGAACAGGCCAGCTTCCTGACAAGGAAGGACAAATGTACAATATTACACTTGACAATTTTTACCTTATACCTACAGCTGAGGTGCCTGTAACAAACATATACAGGGATGTGATTCTCAACGGCGAACAGCTGCCTGTCAAAAATATTGCCTACACGCCTTGTTTCCGCAGGGAAGCCGGCTCGTGGGGAGCTCATGTAAGGGGCCTCAACCGACTTCACCAGTTCGATAAAGTGGAAATAGTGCAGATTGCACATCCCGATCACTCCTATGAGTCACTCAATTCAATGGTGAGCCATGTGGAAAGCCTGGTTGCAAAACTTGAACTGCCCTACCGTATATTAAGGCTCTGCGGAGGTGATATGTCTTTTACTTCAGCACTTACCTGTGATTTTGAAGTCTGGTCGGCCGCCCAGCAGAGATGGCTGGAAGTAAGCTCTGTATCGAATTTTGAATCATTCCAGGCCAACAGGCTAAAATGCAGGTTCAAGGATAAGGGCGATAAGCAGACCCGTCTGGCTCATACACTTAATGGAAGCGCCCTGGCCCTTCCAAGGATAGTTGCAGCACTTCTGGAAAACAACCAGACTGATAAAGGAATTCTGATCCCTCATGTGCTGAGGACCTATACCGGATTTGATATTATCAGCTAAGGAAATGTGACCCGCCCGATATGTCCCAACGGCTGCCCTGATTAAAGCCCTGTTATATTTATTGTATACCTTTTCTACCGGCAAGATGGAAAAATCGCGACAGTCATACTTCTATGCTTTAGCTGCAATCCTGCTTTGGTCGACAGTTCCAACAGCCTTCAAGATAAGCCTCGGGATGCTGCCGGTGCTGCCTCTTCTCACTATCGCATCAGTAACATCGGCTTTTGTCCTTTTTGCAGTAATACTGTTCCAGGGGAAACTCCATTTGATTCTGCAGAGCACAACGGCTGATCTGTTGAATTCTGCCATGCTGGGATTTATAAATCCCCTTCTTTACTATATCATCCTTCTGACGGCCTACCAGTTACTTCCAGCCCAGGTAGCCCAGCCCCTGAACATGATATGGCCCATAGTCCTGGTTTTTCTTTCGGTCCCATTACTTAAGCAGAGAATCCCAAAAAAGAGCTACCTTGCCTTGCTGGTAAGCTTTACCGGCGTCTATATCATTTCCTCGCAGGGTAATCCATTCCATCCCGGTGCTGTCAGTACAAAAGGCGTTGCCCTGGCAGCAGGAAGCTCAGTTTTCTGGGCATTATATTTTATTATGAACCTTAGAGACAAGAGAGATGAAGCTGTGAAGCTTTTTATGAACTTTCTTTTCGGTTCGATATATCTTGTACTGGCTCTGATTCTTACCGGCAGCTGGCCTGAAAAAATATCTTTTAACGCAATTGCATCTTCTGCATACCTGGGATTGTTTGAAATGGGGATAACCTTTTTACTGTGGCTCAAGGCTCTCAGCCTTTCAGTAACCACCGACAAGGTGAGTAACCTGGTTTACCTCGGTCCTTTTATTTCTCTCGTTTTCGTTCACTTTATACTTCATGAACCTGTTTATTACACAACTCCGGCAGGATTATTGCTGATCATTTCAGGAGTATTGATCCAGAACACAAAGAAGGATATATTTAAATAGTTATCTTTGTGGTTCACAGGTGACTGTACAATTATATACGCTATGAGACCCATATGTTATTCAGAGACAGACAAGAATGAAAACAGTCTTGCATGCATGCGGATTCCCTGCCTGCCTTCTGGTCAGCATGTGATATTATATGGTAAAACTATTTCCAGATGAAAAGGGCTTTGTTCACTACGCTTGTATTGATACTTTTAATCTCCTCCTGCAGGAAAGATAATGATAATCCCCCTGATGATGTTCTGATTGACGAGATTGCCAAAGACAGCCTGTATAATCTTATGATTGATAAATACTACTGGAACGACCTGATGCCAGTGGTAACCAAGGAAAACTACGATAATCCCTATGATTTATTGGAGGCAATGATGTATAAACCTGTCGACAGGTACAGTTATGTGGAGGATTACGATGAATTTGTGGCTTCGATGGCGGGTGATTTCGTCGGACATGGAATACTGATAAAGATTGACGAGGAAAGCAAAGCCAGAATAGCACTGATATATTCAAGGTCGCCTTTGTATGCTCAGGGAGTAAGGAGGGGGTGGATAATAAAATCAGTTAACGGGGTGGATATTGCTCCCCTGATTATCTCAAATGATTATGAGGCCTACGACAGGGTAATGGGAGAAAGCAAAGCGGGCATTACAAATCAATTCCTGTTCGAGAATCCTGATGGGACGGAGGTGGCAATAGCATCGACAAAAACAAAATTCATCCTCAATTCAGTAATACATTATGATACTCTGCATCTTTCCTCCGGAATAACAGGCCATATTGTGTATGATTATTTTATGTACACCCAGGAATCGGAAGCAGAATTATCAGCAGCCTTTGCATTTTTCAAATCAAACAACATAAAGGACCTGATTCTTGACCTGAGATATAATCCTGGCGGGATGCTTTCGACTGCGCAGAAAATAGCGAGCTTTATTGCAGGCGACGTACCTGTACCTTATAATGCCCCTTTTATCAAACTAATATTTAACAATCAGAATCAGCATGAAAACTCCGTTTTCCCGTTCATGCCTACTGTCTATCCCCTCTCCCTTACCAGGCTGGTTGTTCTGACTACTGGTCAGACAGCTTCAGCAAGTGAGGCTCTGATAAATGGCCTCAGTCCCTTCCTGGATGTGATCTGCATAGGTGACACTACCTATGGAAAGCCTGTTGGAATGAGGACTTATGCATTTCGCCAGGCCTACTACTTCCTGCCTATAATCTTCAAAGTGGCAAATAAAAATGATGAAGGGGATTTCTATGATGGCCTTCCTCCTGATAAATATGTTATAGACGATATTGCACACGATTTTGAGGACAGGAATGAACTCTGCCTCAAGGAAGCTATTCATTTCCTGGAAACAGGGGCGCTGTCATCAAAAGGATTATATCGTGACATTCCCCAGCCATGGGTCTCGGAAAAACCAGCATGGATCAGCAGGGGGCTTTCACTGATTCAATAATGTAATCATTACTATCAAGTCATCTGTTGAGCAAGAAAGTTAAGCAAAGGATAATTCTGGGCATTGATCCGGGAACAACAATCACAGGCTACGGAGTCATTAGCGTTTCTGGCATTACGCCTGAATTGCTGGCCATAGGAGCCATTGATCTTACAAAATTCAGGGATCATTACCTTAAAATAAAGCACATTTTTGATTGTACCACAAGGATAATAGATGAATATCACCCCGATGAGCTTGCCATAGAAGCACCCTTTTACGGGAAAAATGTTCAGTCGATGTTGAAACTGGGAAGGGCCCAGGGTGCAGCAATAGCGGCTGCTCTCAACAGGTCGCTTCCCATTTTTGAATATGCTCCGAGGAAAATAAAGATGTCTATCACCGGCAGAGGCTCCGCTTCCAAGGAGCAGGTGGCTTCGATGCTGAAACACATCCTCATGTTCAGTGAAACAAAGATGAAGCTCGATGCAACTGATGGTCTTGCTGCAGCGGTTTGCCATTTCTATCAGACCAACAATCCAGTAGCCGGAAATGAATACAGAAGCTGGAAGGATTTCATGAACAGGAATCCTGGCAGAATTGCCAGATGAAACCCTTATCCTGTGGTTGAAAATGCCAGAGCAAGTACACTGACCCTGGTCCCTTCAGCTGCGAGTATCACATTGGCACATGACTCAATTGTTGAACCCGTTGTTATTACATCATCCACCAGTAACACATGACGGTTGACTATTCTGTCAAATCCCTCAACGGTGAAAATACCTTCAACGTTCACCCACCTGTCATATCTCGATTTGCGAGTCTGGGTTTTTGTACCGGCAGTTCTTACCAGGACTCCGGTATCAACCGGTATTCCGGTCACAGCCGAAATACCTCCGGATATAAAATCGCTCTGGTTAAAACCTCTCTTCCTTAGCTTTGATGGATGCAGCGGAACCGGTATTATTAAATCAATATCGTCAAGAAATCCTGATTTCTTTAAGGAAAGAGCGTAAATCTTCCCCAGCTCAAAACCTACTTCCTTGACTCCACGGTATTTAAGGTTATGAATTAGATTCCTGATCCTGCTTCCCCTGGTGTAGTACGAAAAAGCGGCAGCCTTCTCTATCAGGCATCTGCCCCAGAAAATCTGAGCAACAGGATTATCTGGCTTCAGATGGTATTCCGAACGGGGTATGGCAACATAGCACTCTGTGCAAATAAGTGATTCATTCCTCATTAGATGGTTTCCGCAGCCATAGCAAAGACGGGGAAACAGGAGGCTGATGACGTCATCCCACAAATTGTATAAGTAATTCATGCAGCGAGCAAAGAAATAATGACAAAGATACAAAAGAGCATCTTTCCTAAAGGGTGTTACACAAACTATATTGATGATTGTCCTGAAAGGTCACAAGACTACATTCCTGCTTATTCTTTCCGCAATTTCCCTGAATTGTTCCGGAGTGAATGTGAGCTTGGGATTCTTAAAGTTGAGGTCCTGAATTGTGTCAATAGGGACAAGATGAATATGCGTATGGGGTACCTCAAGGCCGACGACTGCTACACCTATCCGTGCACATGGAATGGCAGCAGCAATGGCTTTTGATATTTTCTTGGAAAATACCATTAGTCCTGCAAGAATGACATCGTCAAGGTCAAAGATATAATCTGTTTCCTGCTTTGTAATAACAAGGGTATGCCCTTCCCTTATTGGATTAATATCCAGAAAGGCAAAATATTTATCATCTTCGGCAATTTTATAGCAGGGTATTTCTCCATTTATGATTCTGGTAAAAATAGTTGCCATCTGACAGTAGAAATATTATTAAATAGAAATATTTAGTATCTCGAAAGAAATAACACCCGAAGGCACCTTTATGTCGACCGTTTCTCCCGCCTTTCTGCCTATAAGGCCCATGGCAATGGGTGAATTTATGGCTATTTTGCCTGCCTTGAAATTTGCCTCGCTTTCAGGCACAATCTGGTATTCCATCACGGAGTTGTTCGCCCTGTTTCTGATCCTGACCTTATTGAGAAGCCTTATAGTGGTATTGTCAATTCTTGTTTCGTCAATTACTCTTGACCGGGCAATAATATCCTCAAGCCTTGAAATTTTCATCTCAAGAAGACCCTGAGCTTCTTTGGCAGCAGCATATTCCGCATTCTCCGAAAGATCGCCCTTATCCCTTGCATCAGCAATCTGCTTGGATAATGCAGGCCTCTCAATCTTTCTAAGATGATCGAGTTCTTCCTTTATCCTTTCAAGTCCTTCTTCGGTTATGTAAATGACATCTGACATTATTTCTGTGTCAAGTAAAAAACAAGAAGAATTCCGGGTTTTCCCGGAACTCTTCATAACAAATATAAGAATTTTTTTTTCCAAAAGCAAAAAAATGCTGAAAAGTGGTATTATACAATTATTTATTCCTCTTGAAACCTTTATTCCCCATCAATCGTGATAACAAAAAGATTAATAAAAACAATGTTCCGTATGAACAACTTAATCTACTGATATTTAGAATCATTATTTACCTTGAGTGTAATTTCAGTACTTTTTTGACGCTTTTTTCCCCGCCTCAGTATTTTTTTTCTTTTTTTCTGCATAACTTTTTTTTGTACTCTTCTTGTTGGCCTTCATGCGTTCCTTAACCTCGTCGGTTTGTATCTCATAGGAACGCTTCCTGTTCTCCCTGACAAACTCAGCATACTCTTTCTTCAGGTTCTTCTCCTTTAAGGCCTGTTGCTTTTTTGCCTTCCTTACACTTCTGGGTTCCCTGGCTTTTCCCTGCTTCCCGGAAACCGATCTTGCAGATTCCCTTTTCATGCTGCCGCCGAGAACGCCGGTTTCACCTGAAATTTCTGAAAAAGTGACGGTTATAAGCATCACCAATGCCAGCATAAAGCACTTCCCGACCAATATCCTCATTGTCTAATATTTATCATAATATTTATCTTGTAACGTATTTTCTTAGGTCATATTATTAATTTTGCATACAAATCAGTGTCCGATGAAACCCTGTTCAAAAGTAGGATTTCTTCTAATTGCGCAAGTTTTTTTGCTATCCACATTGTCATGTTCAAAAAACAAGAACGATGTAATCCCCGATGTTTACATAAATTTCACCGTAGATCTTCTTGATCCGGAATTTGTGGATCTGAATGCCATGTTTGGCTCTATCACAGTAAGCTCAAGTACCAACAACTGGGGCTATAGTGCGGCAGGATACGATGGCAATGGCATTATAGTTTTTTGCGGCCCCGATGAATATTATGCATACGACCGGACCTGCCCGCATGATTTTGCAGTGAACAGCCTCAGTGTAAAGGTCAGCCCTGAATCAGTTTCTTCAATTTATGCCGTATGTTCAGAATGCGGAACGAAATATGCACTGTCAGCAGCAGGGACTCCGGTGTCGGGTCCGGGCAGATACCCTCTTAAAAATTACAGGACCAGATTCTATTACGGACGATATATAAATGTCTGGAACGAGTAATGGCCTAGTACCTGTAATGATCAGGCTTAAACGGCCCATCCTGTGGAACTCCTATGTAATCAGCCTGCTCCTTAGTAAGCTTAGTGAGCTTAACGCCAAGCTGATCGAGATGCAGGCGAGCAACTTCTTCATCCAGGTATTTGGGAAGCCTGTAAACCCCGATCTTGTAATTGTTGGTCCAAAGATCGATCTGTGCAAGTGTCTGGTTGCTGAATGAATTACTCATTACAAATGAAGGATGTCCGGTGGCACATCCAAGATTTACCAGGCGTCCTTCAGCCAGTATGAATATCTCGTGCCCGTCGGGAAAAACGTATTTATCAACCTGGGGTTTGATATTCACCTTCTTTGTACCTGGCATCCGGTTAAGTCTGTCCATTTGTATCTCATTGTCAAAATGCCCAATATTGCACACGATTGACTGGTCTTTCATCTTAACCATATGCTCAAGACGTATCACATCCCTGTTCCCTGTTGCAGTCACGTAAATATTGCCTTCTCCGAGTGAGTCTTCAATAGTTTTGACCTCAAAACCTTCCATCGCAGCCTGTAATGCACATACAGGGTCTATCTCAGTAACTATGACCCTTGCCCCATAAGACCTCATGGATTTTGCGCTGCCTTTTCCCACATCCCCGTAACCACATACAACCACAACCTTTCCGGCAATCATTACATCTGTAGCCCTCTTTATACCATCTGCAAGTGACTCACGGCATCCGTAAAGGTTGTCAAACTTGGATTTGGTTACAGAATCATTCACATTGATGGCAGGAACAAGAAGTTCTCCCTGCTCAAGCATCTGGTACAATCTGTGAACCCCGGTTGTTGTCTCTTCCGATATTCCTTTAAGCTCCTCTGCCACTCTGTGCCATTTTCCCGGATCCTTTGCCTGTAAATCCTTCAGTGTGTTCAGAATGATCTCTTCTTCCTTAACGTTCGTTGCTCTTTCAAGTAAAGACGGATCATTTTCAGCTTTATAGCCAAGATGAACAAGCAAAGTGGCATCTCCCCCGTCATCAACTATAAGGTGTGGCCCTTTGCCGCCCGGAAATGACAGAGCCTGGGCAGTGCACCACCAGTATTCCTCAAGTGTTTCACCCTTCCATGCAAAAACAGGGATGCCTTTTGCTGCTATTACTGCTGCTGCGTGATCCTGGGTAGAAAAAATATTACAGCTTGCCCATCTTACATCAGCTCCAAGCTCAACCAGGGTTTCAATAAGCACTGCCGTCTGAATGGTCATATGTAGTGATCCGGTAATCCTTGCCCCCCTGAGAGGTTTTGCAGAAGAGTACTTCCTTCTAATTGCCAGAAGTCCGGGCATCTCTTTTTCGGCAATCTCTATCTCCTTCCTGCCAAAATCTGCAAGAGATATGTCCTTTACTGCATATGGCTTTTCATCTACCATTAAATTCATAACGCTTTATATTTCAAATTGATTTTATTGATACAAAATTAATAATTTAAATCCAATACGCTCACGAAAGAAGCTTAAGCGCTTGTTCTTTGTCAAGCTTCATCTGGTATGCCAGATGTTCAACATTGTCAAACCGCTTTTCGTCTCTCAGCCTGAACCTGAAAAATACTGTTATTTTCCTGCCATATATCTCCCTGTTAAAATCAAAAATGTGAACTTCTAGTTTTCTGGATGACATTTCCCTGTGGATAGTCGGATTGATGCCTATGCTCATCATTCCCGGCATCAATTCGTCATCAATCTGAACTTCAACGGCATACACTCCATCTCCAGGTATCAGTTTATGACTGTCACAAGGCTGAATGTTTGCTGTGGGAAATCCAATTGTTCGGCCTATGCGATATCCTTCAACAATTTTTCCGGTTATCTGATAATTATAGCCCAGCAGCCGGTTTGCATAATCGATCTTTCCAGTAAGAAGCGCTCCCCTTATCGCTGTAGAACTCACTGTACCACCCTCCGAATACACCTCGTCAATTTTTATCACTTTTACTCCAAAACTCTCGGAATAATTCTTAATAGTATCGAAATCACCTTCCTTTTCCCTTCCGAAGTGATGATCATAACCCATAACAAGATACTTCATCCCGATTTTGTCTATCAGTATATCCCGTATGAATTCGTGCGCTCCCTTCTTGCTGAGAGTTCTGGTAAAATGGCTGATAATAAGATAATCTACCGTTCTCTGTTCAATAAGTTTTATTTTCTCATCCATAGAGGTAAGGAAGGTTACTGATTCAGTACGGCCCGACAGCACCTCCCTGGGATGAGGATCAAAGGTAATGACAACAGACTCACCACAAACCGAACGTGCGTAGGATACAAGATTTTCAAGCAACATCCTGTGACCGGTATGCACACCGTCAAAGATGCCTATGGTAACAACCGGGCATTTCAGTTTGAGCTTCCTGTATCCTCTATATACAATCATTCCTTCAAAGTGGCCAGTAAAATTAACAAAGCAGGGAAAACGACACAAGGAAAACGATTTAGTTTTATTACATTTATCAAACATTTTGCTTCTTACAGGTCATTATGAAACCTTCTGAATTTTATTACTCCGATCAGTGGCTTGACCAATTCAGACAAATCATCGAAAAGAGGATAAGGAAGTGCCTTGCCAAAGAGGAAGAGCTCGCCGGAGAAGGTTCCATCCAGGATTTTGCAACTGGGCATTATTACTACGGACTTCACAGGGCCGGCGAAAGATGGATATTCAGGGAATGGGCTCCTAATGCCACTGAGATATACCTGGTTGGTAGCTTTTCGAATTGGAAGGAAATGCCTGATTACAGATTAAAAAGAATTAACGCACACGGTGACTGGGAAATCAGGCTTCCTGATACAGCCCTTAAGCACGGCGATCTGTACAAATTGAGGAATAAATGGAAGGGAGGCGGAGGAGAGAGGATCCCTTCATATGCAGGCCGTGTTGTGCAGGATGAAAGTACGAAAATATTCAGCGCCGAGGTTTGGGATCCGGCAAAGTCATATAACTGGAAAAACAATGACTTTGTCCCGGCAGATTCTGCTCCTGTCATTTATGAAGCACATATAGGAATGGCCACTGAACACGAAAGGATCGGGACCTACAGGGAATTTGCAGATGATATTATTCCGGCAGTTAAAAAAGCAGGGTACAATACGATTCAGCTGATGGCCATCCAGGAGCATCCTTTCTACGGATCATTTGGCTATCACGTTTCAAGCTTTTTTGCAGCATCATCAAGGTTCGGAACGCCTGAAGACCTTAAATCACTTATCGACACCGCACATGATGAAGGCATTAGGGTAATCATGGACCTGGTCCATTCTCACTCCGTGAAGAATATAAATGAAGGACTGGGTATGTTTGACGGTTCACCCGGACAATATTTTCATACCGGAAGCAGGAGGAATCACGTAGCGTGGGATTCATTATGCTTCGATTATGGCAAAGACAGTGTAATTCATTTTCTGCTCTCAAACTGCAGGTACTGGCTTGAAGAATACAATTTTGACGGCTTCAGGTTCGACGGGATAACCAGCATGATTTACTTTAATCACGGACTTGAAAAGAACTTCACATCATATAATGATTATTTTGACGGGGGACAGGATGAGGATGCCCTTGTATACCTTTACCTTGCAAACAAGCTTATCCATTCTTACAAACCATCTGCGCTAACCATCGCTGAAGAGATGAGCGGGATGCCTGGCATGGCCGCTCCTGTTGAAAGTATGGGATATGGATTTGACTACCGCCTTTCAATGGGAGTTCCTGATTTCTGGATAAAACTTGTTAAAGATACTCCCGACGAGAACTGGGATATGGGTCACCTGGTCCATGAACTTACCCAGCACAGGCCGGAGGAAAGGGTCATATCGTACTGCGAATCGCACGACCAGGCTCTTGTTGGTGACAAGACCCTTATCTTCAGGATGCTTGACGCGGAAATGTATACCGGAATGAGCAAATCGTATCATAGCTTCAACCTGGACAGGGGAATTGCACTTCACAAAATGATAAGACTGATAACGTTCAGCACTGCCGGCGGAGGCTATCTGAATTTTATGGGAAATGAATTCGGCCACCCTGAATGGATTGATTTTCCCCGTGAAGGCAATAACTGGAGTTATAAATATGCACGGCGGCAATGGCATCTTTTCAGGGATGACAATCTCAAGTACAGTTTTCTGGGTGAATTCGACCGGGAAATGGTAAATCTGCAGAATAAATATCATATTCTTGATGAACCTTACACGGGAAGGATTTTCGAGAATAATAACGATAAGGTGCTGGTTTATTCAAGAGGCGACCTGATTTTCGTCTTTAATTTCCATCCGACAAAATCCTTTGCCGATTACGGAATACCTTTAAAGGGCAAATTCCGTATTATCCTCGATACTGACAGTTCTGAATTCGGTGGTTTTAACAGAATTGACCGAAATCCCTTCTATACCTCAATTAAAAAAGCAGAAAGGCACACATTCAGTGTACCCTTCTATCTGTTTCTATACATCCCTTCCCGCACTGCAATAGTACTTAAAGGGGAGGAGGTTAAAAAAGCAACTGATATCTAGTCAATCCACCGTACAAGATAGAAATCCTGCTTGTGAGGAAGATCATTGTGCTTCGGGTATATTCTTATGCCATAAAAGAATGTTCCGGCTTTTTCAGGGATAAGATTAGCCCTGTAAAGACACTTGCCATTCTTATTGCTTACAAGCTTAAACTCCTGGCTGTCTACAAATTCATGCTCTCCGTACTTATTCAGCTTTGTAAATATGAATTCAACTCCTACATTTTCTTTTGGTATCTTCTTGACGTCAAGAGCTATTTCGGCACGGTAGTCATGGCCGGAATGGTATACATTACCCTCTGGCTGTTCGAAATTATAGTTTAAGACCTCAATATTATCCCATTCTTCACTTATTGCACTCTTCCAGGCTGAAATCTCTTTTGCCTTTTCAAAGTTGTTTTCAACGAGATATTTATTTCTGGACCACAATTTCCGGTAGTATTTTTCATAGTAATCGTCAAGCATCCGTTTCATAGTAAATTCCGGAGCTATCTTCACCATTGTGTTTTTAATATGGCTGATCCATTCAACAGGGATTCCATCGTTATTGAAAGAATAGAACGCAGGGACTATTTCATATTCAAGCATATTGTAAATAGTTTCGGCATCAATGTCGTCCTGGAGATCCTGATTAGTAAAGGTCCTCTTTTTAGGAAGGGCCCATCCGGCAAAAGCCCTGTAGCCTTCCACCCACCAGCCATCCAGTACGCTGAAATGGATTGTCCCGTTCATGACACCCTTTTCGCCGCTGGTACCCGATGCTTCAAGCGGACGGGTGGGAGTATTGAGCCAAATGTCAACTCCTCTCACCAGGTATTTTGCCAGTTCAATATCATAATTCTCGAGAAAGATAACTTTCCCTTCAAACTGAGGCATTTGTGATATCTCAAATATCCTCCTGATAAGGTCCTGCCCTCCTCCATCGTGTGGATGAGCCTTACCTGCGAAGATGAACTGCACCGGCTTGTCAGGATTATTAACGATTTTCTCCAGACGGTTAAGATCACGGAATAGAAGAGTTGCCCGCTTATAGGTGGCAAACCTTCGTGCAAAGCCAATAGTGAGGGCCTTTTCGTTTAGATGACTGCTAATGTTAAGAAGGGAGCGGGGACTAACGTGCTTCTCCATCATATCGGTCTGAAGCCTTTTCCTGATATATTTGAACAGTTTCTTTTTCAGCCCCGTCTTAACTTCGTATATTTTACGATCGTCAACTGTATACAATCTTTCCCAGAGGCTTCTGTCGGTCTGATCAAAATCGGGCCCTCCGGTAATATCATCAAAAACTTCCTCCCACTCAGGTGCAACCCATGTGGGAAAATGGACACCGTTTGTTACAGATCCTATATAAAGTTCTTCCTTTAGATATCCGGGCCATAATTTATTGAACATGCCCTGGGAGACCTCTCCATGAAGCTTGCTCACTCCATTTAGTTCCTGTGACATTCTTGTAGCCAGGAAACTCATGTTGAATTTCCTGTCGATATCTCCTTCACAGCGTCCCAGTGCCATAAGTTCATCCCAGGTAATCGAAAGCCTGCTGTGATAATGTGAAATATATTTTCTAAGAAGATCTTCCTCAAACGCATCATGACCGGCTGGCACAGGTGTATGAGTTGTAAATAATGTTGAAGATCGAACTATTTCAAGAGCTTCATTGAAAGTAAGATGATTTTCGGCAATAAGTATTCTCAGCCTTTCGAGGCTGATAAAAGCCGAGTGGCCTTCATTGCTGTGATAAAGGTCTGGCTTTATGCCCATGGCCGTAAGGGCACGAATTCCTCCGATCCCCAGTATGAGCTCCTGCTTAAGCCTGTTCTCATGGTCACCGCCATATAGATAATGAGTTGTGGACCGGTCTTCCGGAGTATTTTCTTCAGTATCGGTATCAAGCAGATATAAGGGCACTTTGCCGACACGGGCTTCCCAAACCCTTATCTTCACAGTTCTTCCAGGCCAGGCAATGCTTACTGTAAGCTGCTTCCCTTCAGCGTCTTTTACCGGATTAATCGGAAGACGGGAGAATTCTTCAGCTTCATAAATAGTCAGCTGCTCCCCCCTGGGTCCGAGCTTCTGCCTGAAGTATCCGAACCTGTAGAGGAAGCCTATTCCCACGATATTAATATTTGAATCGCTGGCTTCCTTAAGATAGTCTCCGGCAAGCACCCCGAGACCGCCTGAGTATATCTTAAGGCTTGGATGAATGCCAAATTCCATGCTGAAATAAGCTACAGAGGGCTTATCAGCACTGTCAGGCCGGTCGATGTAGTTCCTGAATTTCCTGTATATTTTTTCCAGATCAGAGGTAAACTCTTCATCGTCTTCCAAAACCAGTAGCCGCTTGTAATCAATTTTCTCAAGAAGCAGTTTCGGATTATGACGGACATCCTCCCAGAGTGAAGGATCCATCCTTTTAAAGAGCACCTCGGCATCATTATTCCATGACCACCAAAGGTTTCCGGCAATCTCTTTCAGGGATGCAAGTTTATCGGGTACATCACTGTGGACATAAATATCTTTCCATACTGGCCTCTGGTGAGGCTTTCGTACCTGCAATCCCACCCCCTCGACCAGCTTGGCAAATTCCCTGGGCTCTTCCCGTCTAACACTGCTATAATTAAGGGCAATCTCGTAAGCTTCAAAATATTTCTTGACAAGCGTGTCCCACATTGCTATCCTTGAAATAGAATGCGCTTTTTCTCTTGCCTCAAGAACCTCAGTATTACCCAGACCGGCAAATTTCCTGATGAAGTCCCTGATTTCCTTAACCACTTCCGATTCATTGTCGTCTGTTCTTTCAACCACAAAAACTCCATTGCCCGGATCTTTGAAGTAGTTTCTTACCCAGAGTCCAAATCCCGACAAGGAAGTGGTGACAGTAGGGATTGAAAACATAAGGCTTTCCAGGGGAGTGTAACCCCAGGGCTCATAATAAGATGGGAAAACTGAAAGGTCAAATCCGATCAACAGGTCATAATATGGCATGTTAAAGATGCCGTCATTACCGTTGAGATAACTTGGGGCAAATATTATTTTAACCAATGAATCCCTGTCATTGGAAAGGTTATTGCTCCCTATCCTCTGCAGAACCGGATCAGAGGAGGGGTAATGGAGACAATGGGTCAGATATTTGTCAATACCGTTACCCGGTCCGTTATTATAGAGTATATCTATGAGATCCTGCCGGGGGCCTTTATGGTATGCGGGCATCATGATAAAGGCTACACATTCCTTTTCAAGCTTGTCATTCTTATTAAGTTCACCCAGTGAGTCGATAAAAATATCGACGCCTTTGTTCCTGAATTCATATCTCCCGCTGTTTGCAATGAATATGCAGTTTTCATGAAGCTGATATCCCAGCACGGCTTCAGCAACTTCCCTTAACTTTTTCCGGGCTGCAGCCCTTTTTTCCCCGAATTTTTCCCTGGCAGGGACAAATGAATCTTCGAAACCATTTGGGGTAATAATGTCAGGATCTTTACCAAGGAAAAACGAACACTCCCTTGAGGTTATTTCACTTACCGTGGTGAAGACATCAGCCTCTGATGCTGAAAGTTTCTCAAGCGACTGCTTTGCCACGACATTGAATTCACGTGTGATCTGGATCGGATTGAACTCCTTTATCCTGCTGTACAAGGGCCTGTTATTCCCGGCAATGGACCGGCCCAGGACAGTTGCATGGGTTGTGAATGCGGTGGCAATCCAGGGGGCGTATTTCTCCAGATAAAGGATTCCTGTTCCTGTCATCCATTCATGAAACTGGGCCACGATATTATGTTTATCGTGATAAAATGAAGTGAAGCTTTCAATTACCTTTCCGGCTGCGTATCCGAAAAGGGCAGGTTCCACATAATCCCATTGCCCTGTAATACTGTCGAGTTTATATGTCTCCCAGAATTTAGCGAATATCTCATTCTGCTGCCCGAAATAAGGAGTAAAATCTATCAGGAAAACTATAGGTTTCCCTGCAATATTCCATCTGCCTGTATCCACCCTCAGGCCTTCCTCAGCCGCCAGGGCTCTCCATTCCATAAAAAGGGAGTCATCAGGGATAAACTCAGGATTTATTTCCTCCTCCCTCCATACATCCGGTCCTATAAGAATATAATTGTCTCCAAGCTCATTAACAATATTAAGCGCTTTGGTCGAGATCACTGTGTGAATACCTCCAACTTTGTTACAGATTTCCCAGCTGGTCTCAAAAACTAGTTCAACATTCATCAGCAATATTTATTGGTTCTGGTTAGTTAGTCCTTGGTCCTTTACCTTTTAATAACGGATTTGCAGGCTCTTTCTTTTTCGGTTTGCCTTTTTTAGCAGTATTTTGTTTCACGGGCATCTCTGTCGGATACTTTTCATCCATGAGCAAGGTTGCTTTTTTCAGAGCACCTGCGGGACGGCCTTTTTTATTTTTTTTCCTGAGTGATCCGATTTCTTCAGTGAGCTGGTCAATAATTTGCTCTTTAGCCCTAATCATTGAATTGAGCTTTGATATCTCAAGCTGTTCATTTATATCCGGGACACAACGGTTAAGTCTTATCTCAAAATCGCAAAGGATATTCATATAATTCATAAATGCCTCATAGGGAGAGTCGTAAGGATTAAAATAAGCATGTACCGCTCCGTCTGAAAAGAATTTCGTGGCCATATAATAGAAATGATCACTTGCCTGAAGGTATTCCCAATCTTTTCTTATCTGGTTATCTCCGCAAACATTGACCTTTTCTGTAAGCTGGTAAAGCTTATCAAGTGCTGCAGCCTGCAGTTCATTGCCATGCCATGCAGTAATGTCTCTCTCCTCATCTGCCCACGATATTGGTGAAGGAACGCTTATTGCAGAAACAGGTTGCAAAGTTTCGGCCACCTCTGAAGGTGTCATAAACCTGAAAGGGGTCTTTTTAAGAATAGTACCCGGCAGATGAGCAAGGAAGTCAAAAATACCGGTCTCTTTCCAGTTATGCTCGCCGAAGGTCTCATAATCAAGAAAAACATTAACAAGCTCGCTTCTTGGCGCAAGTTTGTTGACCCATGATGCAAATTTATCGGCTGTAAGCGGCCATTCGCTCCATGTTTTGTTGGAAAACCTGAATGCTATGTCATCGCTGAGAACAAAATTCCTCAAGAGAATTTTTAATCTTGGGTTCAATGCATTGCAATACAGATAGTTAGGGCTTTTCCATCCAAGCACGTGCTTTGCCCCTTCGGTAAGCATCGATTTAAATCCCATTTCTGCCACCCATGCTCCTATCTGGTCGGAATATATGAGCTCTGTATTTCTGAACGATGTCGTTTCAACGCCAAGGTATTCCCTTATCATATCCTTATGCATAAGGACCTGTCTTTCAAATTCATCCTTGTTCTTTAGTGATGCGAGGGAATGCGATTCTGTTTCTGCCAGGAACTCCACCATCCCTGTTTCTGCAAGCTTCCTGAATGATTCAAGAACTTCGGGTGCATAGAGCTTGAATTGTTTAATCACAAGGCCTGTAAGGGAAAACGCAACCTTAAACTTACCCTTGTTTTTAAGGATAAGTTCCATTATCACATCATTGGCAGGGAGATAGCATTTATCCGCCACCTTTCTCATTATTGATTCATTGGTGAAATCATCATAATAATAATGATCATGCCCCAGATCAAAGAAACGGTATCTTTTCAACCTGAAAGGCTGATGCACCTGAAAATAAAAGCATATTGCTTTTTTGCTTACTGCACTCATATTTTAGTTCTTATGTTGCCTGATTACTCTGTAATAAATATCCCTGACATGCCTTGCAGAATTATCCCACTTGAACCTGACCACTTCTTCCCTTCCGTTTTTGATGAACATCTGAGAAAGTGCCGGATAGTTAAGAATACCGTAAATTGCGTCAGCCATTGCGTCTATATCCCAGAAATCGGTTTTCACCGCATGTGTAAGTATCTCGGAAACTCCTGACTGTTTGCTGATTATTACAGGTACGTTCGATTGCATGGCTTCAAGAGGAGAAATACCAAAAGGTTCCGAGATAGAGGGCATGATGTAGACGTCACTTAATGTAAGCATTTTAAATACGTCCTTCCCTCTGAGAAATCCTGTAAAATGGAACCGGTCTGTTATTCTCAGGGCTGCAGCTCTTCTCATCATCCTTTCCATCATATCGCCCGAGCCGGCCATCACAAATCTTACATTGGGCATCATCTTCAGGACCTTGTAGGCAGCTTCGATGAAGTATTCAGGCCCTTTCTGCATGGTGATCCTTCCCAGAAAGGTAACAACCTTTTCATCAAATCCCTTGTCAACCATGACATCTTCTGTTATCCTTACGGGATCCACGGCGTTATAGACTGTTTCAACCTTGTCGGGATCTATGTTGTATTTGTTAATTACAATATCTCTGGTAAGATTGCTTACCGTTATAATCTTTGATGCAGCATCCATGCCCTTTTTCTCGATCTGATAAACATCAGGATTTACATTGCCTCCGCTCCTGTCGAAGTCAGTTGCATGAACATGAATGACAAGCGGCTTGCCAGATACTTCCATCGCTGCGATGCCTGCAGGATATGCCAGCCAGTCGTGAGCATGAATAATATCGAACTCGTTTTCCGCAGCTATTACGGAAGCAACCACAGAATACTTATAGATTTCTTCAAGCAATAAACCGTCGTATCTGCCTGAGAAATCAACCATCCCTTTTGAGTTGGTCTGAATAAAGATATTCTGTCCTGAGACTTCGCTGTTGACTCTTTTGTAAAAATCTTCCGGATCTGTGTAGGGAATTATTTTGGATGAGATCTCAATCTTTTCTATCGGTCTTCTGAATCCTTTATAATAGACCTGTTTAAAGGCAACCGGGATCTTGTTAGCACCAATAAGCCTGACTCTGGTCGGATCTTCATCGCCCCATGCCTTTGGCACCACAAAAATCACATTAAGATCTTCAAGTGACGACATACCTTTTGTCAAACCATAGCTTGCAGTACCCAGGCCACCGGAAATATGAGGCGGAAATTCCCATCCAAACATTAATACACGCATAACTTACCTGAATTAAATATCTGAATATTTTGTTTCGAGCAAACCTATTATCCTGAGTACCTCCCCGATACTCCAGGCCTGAGATATTGCACCGTTAGGTGCATGAGGAGGATCTCCGTCATATATTTCTGATATTGTGGTAATACCATGTTCACTCATAACCTCCTCCAGGCCATTGATCAGTTTTCTGACTTTCTGCACGCCCTGTGTCCCGTGCACTTTCAGCCATCCCTCGCAGAATGGTCCAAGAAGCCATGGCCATACAGTTCCGTTGTGATATGCTTTATCCCTTTCCTCCTGATTACCTCCGTATGTACCCTTGTAGTACTGATTGCCCGGTGAAAGAGTTCTCAGCCCTCTTGGGGTAACAAGTTCCTTGTCTGCTATATCGAGGATCCTTTTCATCTCATCCTTGGTCAGCATCGAATATGGCAGAGATACTGCAATGAGCATGTTTGGCCTCACAAAGAAGTTCTTCCCTTCATCATCATTCACATAATCTGCCATAAAGCCGCGGTCAAGATCACAGAAAGTCTCATGGAACGATTTTTTAATCAGTTCCGGCAGCATTTCATACTCACGAATGAATTTTCTGTCTTTTGCCTCTTCTGCCTGTGCGAGAGCAAAACAAACTGCATTATACCATAGTGCATTTATTTCTACAGCATATCCTCCTCTCTGTGTAACAGGCGTTCCGTTAACCACAGCGTCCATCCATGTCAGTGCCTTATCTGGGGCGCAGGCGTAAATAAGTCCGTTATCCCTCATGTGAATACCAAAAGCTGTTCCCTGCCTGTAGGCATGCAAAACCGATTTCAGGGCTTCCCCGTACCTTTCCCAGGCATCAGTTCCGCCATTCTCCAGATACTGCTGAACAGCCCAGAAAAACCAAAGCGGAGCATCCACTGAATTGAAAGCCGGGTTATCATCGTTACCCATATTGGGGAATAATCCGTTCTTCATCTTTGATACCTGGGTGTCGAGCACTTCCCTGAAAAGAGTCAGCCCGTGCCGTGCAAGCGCAATTCCTGGCAGAGCGATGAAGGTATCTCTGCCCCATGATCCAAACCAATGGTAGCCAGCTATGATCAGGGTTTGACCATGACGCCTTTCAATGAACTGCTGAGCTGCGTTCCTCAGACAATTGATGAAAGAATTGCGGGGAATTTTCCCTGCAACGGTTTTGGTGAACTTGGTTTTCAGACCAGATACCTTTTCCTCTTTGGTAGAGGCAGAGAAAACAATGACATCCCCCTCCTTTGCATCCAGCTCGAAAAAGCCCGGAGTAAAAAGATCCTCGGAGTAATCGTACCCTCTCTTCTGTTCCTCGGGGTATTCTATCCCAAGATGCCAGTCGGGAACATGCACGAATTCAACTTTCCCTGAAAACTGCATGTGGAGATACGGAAATCCTTCATATAATTTCATTTTGACTCCGTTAGGGATAAATTCCACCTTTGTGTTGGCACACAGGTTTGCATGAGTTAGAGAATGAATGTTCCGGTAAGCCAGAAAAGGCCTTATCTGTAGCTTCATCGGCTCAGAAGCTTCCAGTATAGTGAATCTCGAAAGAAATTGTTCTTCATAGTGCACAAGGAGTCGCTCATGCCTGAATATCACCCCTCCAACACGGTATGTTCTGGAAGGAATTGTCTCAACCTCAAAGTTTTCTATGTATTTATGCCCCTTGGGATTGAAATATTCGCCCTTATACTTATGAATACCGGTGTTGAAGCTCTTGTCATTATTGACAACAGTCACATCAAGGGAGGATAACAGCACGTATCGTTCTCCTCCAAGCTCATCAACAGGGCATACAAGAAGTCCGTGATATTTGCGCGTATTGCATCCTACAATTGTTGTGGAAGTATAAGACCCGGCCCGGTTCGTCCTTATTATCTCCCTCGAAAGTGAGTACTCAAGATTTACAACCTGCCCCTTTTCAAAATGTATGTAACTCATAATTTTTCTGCGATCTTATATTAAAAAGTCTTTTAAGATAATCTATTTTATTTAACATTGCAAAAAACTTCTGATTTGTCATTAAGTTCATTTAACAGCTATCCCATATCATAGAACCTGATTAATCTGTCATAATCTTGCCACAGGAAAAAAAAGTAAATTTGCATCTTGGTTCAATGAAATTAACCTGCTAATATTGTTTGCGATGAATAGAATATTTGGCCTAATGCTGCTTGTTATAACAGCTCTGACCTCATGCCGGGGGAAGGTTGTCAGGATATCGGGTATCCTTGAACATCCAGCTGCCGGAAAATATGTTTTCCTCGATGAGCTAAAATCTGATAAGGTCATAACGGTCGATTCGGTCATGTTATCCGGAGACGGTAGTTTTGAAATGAAAATTAAGATTAAAAATCCTGCTTTTTACCAGCTCAAAATTAATCAAAATAACTTATTGACAATGCTTTTGGAACCGGGAGAGAAGATAAAATTTACATCCCACTATGATTCATTGAATTATCCCATAGTTATTACCGGCTCAATGGGTACCTCACTGATGGCAGAATATAACAGGAACCTCAGGAATAGTGTCAGAAAAATGATGAGCCTGAACAAAATTTACGAGCAGAATCCCAAAATGCAGAGCAGGGAGGAACTGATTGACTCCCTCGACAGGCTTGCTCATGGGTATTTGAATGAAATCAATCTATTCACAAGGAAATACATCGACGATAATATAGGATCGCTGGCCACCCTGGCTGCCCTGTACCAGCAAATATCACCGAATTTATATGTCCTGAACTTCGAAAAGGATATAGATTATTTCAAAAAGGTTGACTCATCTCTATACAGTAAATATCCTGATTATGACCTGGTTGTTACATTGCACAACCAGGTGGAAAAGATGCTTGAAATGCATGACCGGGAAGATAAAGGTCTAAAGGCTGCCATGGGAGGTGACATTACTGTTCCGGAGATATCTCTTCCATCACCCGGTGGTGATACGGTGAAGCTCTCCTCAACCAGGGGGATGATAGTGCTTCTCGATTTCTGGGCATCATGGTGTTCTCCATGCAGGAGGGAAAATCCAAACCTGGTAAAAGCATATAATATGTACAGGGACAAAGGATTCCAGATCTATCAGGTATCGCTCGACAAGACCAGGGAGGCATGGCTGAAAGGGATTGAAGAGGATCAACTCGAAAAATGGATCCACGTCAGCGATGTAAAGTACTGGAATTCGGTTGTTGTATCTCTATATAAAATTGAATCTATACCTGCAAATTTTCTTCTCGACAGAGAAGGAAAAGTCCTGGCATCTGATTTGCGAGGAGATGAACTTCTTACTGCGCTTTCAAGGATATTTGATGAACAGGGACATGGAACCGCTTCAGAATCACAAACCAAATAATCAGAATTTTCAATAAGACCCAATGAAGAGATTACCTATTCTACTGCTAACGTTGCTTGCACTGGCTGCTTGCAGGAACGAAAAACAATTCATAATCAGGGGCATTGTTAACAACACCTCTCAAAAAGTTGTTTACCTCAACAAACTTGATATTACAACTTCCATGCTGATGGATTCCGCAAGGATCCGTAAAAATGGCAGTTTCAGTTTCAGGATCAAGGAAAGCAGGCCTGAATTTTACACCCTCGGCTTCTCAGCTTCTGATTTTATAACAATTCTGGCAAAAGGAGGTGACAGGATCAGCCTCGAGTTCAAGGGAGAGCATCTGTACAGTAATTATTCCGTTTCAGGCTCGGATGATTCAGAAAAACTCAGAATACTCGACATGAGACTTGCCTCGGCCAAGACGAAACTGGATTCACTCAGAAATATGTATGACAATGCCCTCCATGAAAATGCTCCGGGAGAAAAGTTGTCAGAGCTGGATGCTGAATATACTGATGTAATAAAGGACTTAAGGATAAAAAACATTGGTTTTATTATAGAGAACATCCATTCGCTGTCAACAATCAAGGCTTTGTATCAGAAAATAGATGAAAACACTTATGTGTTGTATGAACCACGCGACATTCAATACCTGAAAATTGTATCTGACACGCTTTCAAGGTATTATCCTGACTCCAGACAGGTTCAATCGCTGATCCATGATACCAGAAATGAACTTGACCGGTTTTATTCTCAACAGCTGGAATCAATTGCAGAAAATACGCCAGGAATAGTACTTAATCCGACCCTCGAGGATATTTACGGACAGAGGGTGTCTCTTTCATCGCTTAAGGGAAAGATTGTTCTGCTTTCATTCTGGTCGGTAAGGTCAAAGGAATGCATAGCCGACAACCTCCAGCTCAAGGAGATTTACAAAACCTTTAAAGAAAAGGGATTTGAAATATACCAGATCAACCTCGACCAGAATGAAGAAGACTGGAAAACTGCAGTCAGGTTCGATGAACTGCCATGGATAAGCACCAGGGAGACAGATCCCGCTAATCCCAGATATGCACGGCTTTACAACGTAAGGACCATTCCCGCCAATTACCTTTACGACAGGAACGGCGTAATAATTGCAAGGAACATATTCGGCAGGAGTCTCAGTATCAAACTTAGTCAGCTGTTAAACAATTGATCCGATACCTTGAAATCATCAGGAAAAATATTCTTCGCTTCCGACTTTCATCTCGGGCTTAAAGCTGGTTCAGGACCAGTTGAGAGGGAGAAGAAAGTTGTCCGCTGGCTTGAAAGCATAATGCCTGAAGCAGGAGAGATATTTCTGCTTGGCGATATTTTTGACTTCTGGTGGGAGTATAAGCTTGTTGTCCCAAAAGGATTTACCAGATTCCTCGGAACCATATCCAGGATAACAGATTCAGGCATTCCGGTTCATTTCTTTACCGGGAATCATGACATGTGGACTAAGGGATATCTGTCGGAAGAATGTGGAATGACAATTCATACCGAACCTCTTACGATTACTTTGAACAACAAGGTCTTCCACCTTGCACACGGAGAGGGACTTGGTTCGGGAAACACCGGCTATAAGATCCTCCTTTCAATTTTCCGTAATAAAACACTCCGTACCCTTTACTCCGCACTTCATCCTTCAATAGGAGTGGGCATCGGTCATGCATGGTCCCTGAACAGCAGGCTAGGAAAAGGGACAAAGCTCGAATTCCTTGGCGAGGACAGGGAGGACCTGATTAAATATTCCAGATCGGTTATTGCAAAGGGTGAAAAGATCGATTATTTCATCTACGGGCACAGGCATATTACACTATCTTACAGGATTAGGGAAGATGCGGAAGTGATCTTTCTTGGCGACTGGGTTTATAACGGAAACTACGCAGTATGGGATGGCAACCAGCTGATACTCATGGATTTTGATTAAATGCACTATAAGTATGGCTTTTCCTCAACCTGCACTGTAAGGGTATAATATGAATAACTATCGTTTATGGTGTCAAACCTGTAATCAAGTCTGTTGCCTGATTTCCGGGCTATATTTATCAGGCCCAGGTTCCCTGTTGAATCTGTCTCTATTGTCTGACGTTCCAGCGACCTGACAAACATATCCTTAAGTCCTTCATTGTTGCAGCGGTTTATAGAAGAAAGCTTCGCTTTCAATTCGTCAATGGCGGAGTTCAGAATCAGGTTCCCCGTGGTCAGAATGAATGAATGGTCTAAGTATCTGATGACTGCAAGGGGCATCCCATGTTCCTTCCCTGCCGTTGGTCCAGGAGCATGAAGCGCTACATTCTCAAGCATTTCCATAAGAATGGAAAAAACCCTGCGTCTCATCACTGCTTCCAGATCTTCTTCATTAAGCTTGGTTTCCGTGATCGACAGCACCTCATTTCCTACATCCGAGTTTATGTGCCCCGACCATATCATATAAATATTGTTTTCTTCCATAAAGCGCCCAAGATGTATGGCACTTTTCCCGCTAAAATGCGATTCATGACCTGCAGAATGAATACCGATGCCCTCACTGTCGACCGTTTTGCTGAGTATAAAATAGGAATGATCATCGGCTGTTGGAACAAAATCATAATCCAGCCGGTTTCCTGTTTTGTTTGCCATCTCGAGCAGTCCCAATCCTGCTCCTCCTTTTGAGCTTAATTCAGAAGAACTAAGAACCTGCCTGTAGAGTTCCTTCAACTCCTCCGTATTGAGGTTGTTTATTTGCTTAAGCCTTGAACTGAGGCCTTCTGCAACATGATCTTTAACCACATTTCCTGTAGTTATTGTATAGCCGTCGTCAGTTTTTGAATACAGTACAAGCGACATACCGGAATAGCTGTTCCTCTCGCCATGCCGGGAGATATTCTGGAGGTTTTCCAGCACAAACATGAACAGCCTTTTCCTGGCCCTGAATCCGTAATCTGAATTCTCCATCTCCCTCTCGAGGAGTGAGAGGAGTGAAATGGAATTTGAATTATTAATTTCTCCCCTGAAAACGAACATCAACCGTTCTTCGATCAACCCGTTACGTATATACTGAATAAGCTCCATCTAATAAAATTCAACATATTATTAACGGGAATAACCTAAATTAATTATTGCCTGGCTAAAATTGTAGTTCAGCCGGCCCAGCCCTCCCTGTCAAGGTTGCGATAGTTAATTGCCTCCGATAGGTGTTCCGGTCTGATGCAGTCCGACTCTGCCAGATCTGCAATTGTCCGGGCAACCTTCAGTATTCTGTCGTATGCCCGCGCAGATAGACCTCTCATTTCCATGGCTGTTTTCAGAAGCCTTCCGCCTGATTCATCGAGCTGGCAATACCTTCGTTGCATTGAGGAAGACATCTGGGCATTTGAATAAATCCCCTTTGAATTTTCAAATCGCTTCAACTGTATCGCCCTTGCCCGCACAACACGTTCGCTTACCTGTGATGAGCTTTCAACTCTTCCAGTTCCTGATAGCTTCTCATAATTCACCGGCACCACTTCAATATGCATATCTATTCTGTCGAGAAGGGGGCCAGAGATCCTGTTAAGATATTTCTGGACCATTCCCGGGGAGCACATGCATTCCTTCTCGGGATGATTGTGAAATCCACAGGGGCATGGGTTCATGCTTGCCACAAGCATAAAGCTGGCGGGATAGTTACAGGTTGATTTCGCTCTCGAAATTGTAATTATCCTGTCCTCAAGAGGCTGCCTCATCACCTCCAGTACCGTCCGCTTGAATTCGGGAAGTTCGTCAAGGAAGAGCACTCCGTTATGCGCCAGCGATATCTCACCCGGTTGCGGGAAGGTGCCCCCGCCTACAAGGGCTACGTCGGAAATGGTATGGTGAGGCGATCTGAACGGCCTTCTTGTCATGAGAGAAGTGTGGTTATCAATCTTACCAGCTACAGAATGGATCTTTGTGGTTTCAAGGGCTTCCTCAGGCGTAAGCGGAGGCATGATGGTGGGCAGTCTCTTTGCAAGCATGGTCTTCCCCGATCCTGGAGGACCAATCATTATCAGATTATGATGACCGGCTGCTGCAACCTCAAGAGCCCGCTTCACATTCTCCTGTCCGCGTACATCAGAGAAATCAACATCATACCTGTTTGCGCCACTGGCAAATATTGCATCAATATCAACACTTACCGGTTCCGGCTCTCTTTTTCCATTGAGAAAGTCCACAATTTCTCTGAGATTCTCAACACCATAAACTTCGATTCCGCTGACAACAGCTGCCTCCCTGGCATTTTTTGCGGGGACGATTACACCTCTGAATCCTTCATCCCGTGCCCTCAGGGCAATTGGCAGGATCCCCTTCACCGGCTGAAGGGTCCCGTCGAGCGACAACTCCCCCATTATAATGAATGATTCCAGCTCTCCTGTCCTGATCTTCTCATCAGCAGCAAGTATCCCCACTGCAAGAGGCAAATCATAGGAAGAACCCTCTTTCCGGATATCTGCCGGTGCCATATTAATCAGCACCTGCTTCCCCGGCCAGTGAAAACCCAGCGACCTCAGAGAGGATTCAATCCTCTGCTGGCTCTCCTTTACCGCGGAATCCGGAAGCCCTACAAGAAAAAACCTTATACCACGGGAGACATTGACCTCTATGGTCACCGTAACTGCATCAATGCCCATAACGGCACTGGCAAATGTTCTTATTAGCATACCTGTATATTATTCAGCACGTTCAGGAAACACAGCATCAAATGTATGCAAAAAAGATAAAAGATAAAAGGAAAAAGACAAAAGTTAAAGTAGTCAAAACACTATAATATTCATCTGGATTTGATTACTTGATTTGCTTTATTGGTTAATGGCAGTGATTCAATAAATTTTCTTAGATTCATATCGCAATTTTTCTTACTCATAGTAACCCTGGTCACCCGAATTTCAGAGGTTATATTTATTATCAATAATAAAATCAACATGAAAAAAAACGCATTCATAATCTTGCTTTTATTGGCTTCTTGGACATTATCGCTTAACGTGTCTGCCCAGAAACAGAAAGTCATCTTTGACTGCGATCTTGGTGATGATATCGACGATGCCTATGCCCTCGCCTTACTTGTCGCAAGCCCCGAACTCGACATTCTGGGCATTGTAATGGACTATGGCAACACCCCAAAAAGGGCGCAGATTGCATGCCGTATGCTTTACGAAACAGGACGTGAAAATATCCCGGTAGTCGTGGGCCGTAAGACCGGTGATGGTTATTCAAACCAGTTTCACTGGGGGGAAGGTTTTGAAAAGGTTCAACCCATTAAGCAGGGCGCGGCTGATTTCATCATTGAAAACCTGAGAAAATACCCCAATGAGGTCATACTCATAACCGTAGGACCTGTCCCCAACATGGCGGATCTCCTGGCAAAAGATCCGGATGTTCTGAAACTAGCAAAACATGTTTATTCCATGTTTGGCTCATTTTACATGGGATACGGCAACAGTCCGATACCCAGTGCAGAATGGAACGTAAGGGCAGATCCGGCAGCCGCTGCAAAATTTGCTGCATCAGGGGCAAAAATCACTTATGCCGGTCTTGATGTAACAACATTTGTTACTCTTAAATATGAATTAATTGAACTTATGGGCGACAGAAAGACTCCCCTCACCGATGCTCTTGTCGGCCTTTATTCACTATGGGGCATGGATCGTGAAGGAAAACCACTGCCTGTCCTTTTCGATGCTGTCGCAGTTTCAATGGTCCTCTGGCCTGAACTTTTTACAACGAAAAAAGCTTTCGTAAAGGTTACCGACGAAGGCTATACCATAATGGACGAAAGCAGGGAACCAAACTGTGAAATAGGCATGTCAATAAATACCGGGGAGTTTATAAAGAAATATATCGACCGGCTGATGAGACAGAACCTGATGAGAAAATAATCCTGAATTAAATCCTGAACATGATTGTAATGAAAATTTCTGTATCAATAATATCACTTTTCCTTTTAAGCTGGAACCTTTACGGACAGGAGAATTATAAATCTGCCTGTACAAAATACCCTGAATCAGACACCACAGGAAAGATCTACACAGTTGCCGGACAAAGGCATGGGATAAGCTTCTTCCCGAAGGTAAGATTTCCTGATACCGAATATGAGGCGGGTGACTCACTTACCTTCGACAGGTTCCATTCTGTAAATGTTATCAACACCTGGCTCAAAAGATGGGCTGAGAAATATCCCGACCTGGTTGATCTATATGAAGCCGGAAGAAGTTTCGAAGGCAGGCCGGTTTTGCAGATAACACTAACCAGCAGGAAAACCGGTAAGGATACCGACAAGCCCGGGGCATTTTTTGAGGGAGGCCGGCATAGCGGAGAAATAACATCTTGTGAATCAGTAATGTGGCTGGCAAAATATCTCCTTGAGAATTATGGCCGGAATGCCGAGGTGACACATCTTCTCGACACCAGAACATTTTATCTCAGGCCCGTGAACAATCCCGACGGCCATAACCTCTACCTGAATACGGCACAGAGCAACCGTAGTACCGTAAGACCCTATGATAATGATGACGACTGCCTCCTCGATGAAGATTCCCCGGAAGATCTTGACGGTGATGGAATTATCCTGTCAATGAGGAGAAAGGATGATGAAAAAGGAAATTTCATCTTGGATCCCGCGGATTCAACCGGCAGATTGATGAAACATGCCGGAGAAAACAAAGGAACATACCTTATAACTTCTGAAGGAATTGATAACGATGGCGATGGCCGGATCAATGAAGACGGAATAGGAGGACTGGACCTTCACAGGAACTATCCTGAAAACTGGAGGCCGCGAAAAGAATTGACTGGCAGGGGCTTTACCCAGGGAGGCGCAGGCGAATATCCTATGAGTGAACCGGAAACAAGATCGGTGGTAACATTCCTGCTCACTCATCCCAATGTGTATGTTGTCAACTCAATGGATACAAGTGTACCCATGCATCTAAGACCCCCCTCAACTTCGCCGTCAGAAGAAAGGATGTATCCGGAAGACCTTGAGTGGTACAGGCTTTTTGATGAAAAAGGGAAGAAGATAACAGGATACCTGAAAGCAGGGGATGTCTATAATGATTATGGAAGCGGGAATCCTCTTTTCGGGCACGGCCCCGACTTCGGATACTGGTATTTTGGTGCATTGTGGTACGGGGATGAATTATGGAACGGTGGGAAATTCAGGGACTATGACAACGACGGCAACATTGATGAGCACGACATTCTTAAATGGGATGAACTGGAAAATGGCGGTAAAGGTTTCCATGAATGGAAAATCTTTATCCATCCGCAATACGGAGAAGTTGAGATCGGAGGTTTTCATCCCAAGTTCTTTTCACAGAATCCCCCCGCAAAGCACCTGGAACCATGGGTGAAAAACCAGGCCATTTTCAATATTGAAATGGTTAAGGCGCTTCCGGAACTTGTGTGGGAAGATATCGAAATAAAAAAGGTCAGATCATACCGGTCCGACTCAGCAGACTACCAGGTAAGGATCAGCTTCAGAAATGCAGGACAACTGCCGACAGCTTTCAGACAGGCACATCTTGTTAAAATTGTGAAGGAGGACAGAATGATCCTCGAATTTGACACCACAGGCGTTGCGAACAACAGTCTTCCATACAGGATATTGCCTGAAGAAAAAAAGCCTGCCCGTGATAAAACAACAGATAATAAGGCAACCCGTAACTATACCGTGGAGAAAACAAAAGTGTCTGCTGATCTTTTCTTCACCAGGGGTGGCATGACCACAACCGGCACTTTCAACATCAGAGTCTTCAGCAATAACGAAGTGAAAGGTAATGCCAGCCTGTTTTCAACCAGGGGAGGCATTTTACGAAAGAGGGAATTTACTATAAGATGATTTAACCCGACGAAAAAATCCATGCAGCCCGCAAAACAGTATTTTGTAACATATGTTACATTCTTATGAAGAAATAAATTCTTTAATTTGTACTTTGAAAAACGCAGATTATTCAGTAATAAATAACCATAATAAGAATTAAACTATGAGCATGTTTTGTTTTCAATGCCAGGAAACCGCAAAAGGCACTGGTTGTACCATTGCAGGAGTGTGCGGTAAGAATGACAGCCTCGCCAGGATGCAGGATCTTCTTATGTTCGTGATCAAGGGCATTTCAATTTACAGTACTAAAGCAAGGGAGCTAGGAATAGAAAATGACCGGGTCAACAAATTCATTTTTGACGGGCTTTTCATGACCATAACAAATGCCAACTTCGATTATGACAGGTTTGTTGAGAAAATCCGGGAAGGGCTTAAGCTAAGGGAAGAGATCAGGAATGAATTTATCAAAGCCGGCGGAAAGATCCCGGCAGTCATTCATGAGTCAGCCACATGGACAGGTGATACCGTTGAGGATTTTGAAGCAAAAAATCCTGCAATTGGTGTCCTTTCAACGCAGAATGAAGATGTCAGATCATTAAGGGAACTTGTAACCTATGGTCTTAAAGGCATGGCAGCATACGCCGAGCATGCCTATAACCTGGGCTATGAAGACAAGTCGATATACAAATTCATGCAGGAAGCACTTGTGGCTACAACTGATGACAGCCTCACTGCCGACCAGCTTGTGGCTCTTGTACTGGAAACAGGAAAGAATGGAGTCTCCGTTATGGCCCTTCTCGACAAAGCCAACACCTCAACTTATGGCAATCCTGAAATTTCAAAAGTTAACATAGGAGTAAGAAATAATCCTGGAATACTCATCAGCGGACATGATCTGAGAGACATGGAGGATCTTCTCGTACAAACCGAGGGCACAGGAGTGGATGTATACACCCATAGTGAAATGCTTCCAGCCAATTATTATCCTGCCTTTAAAAAGTATAAGCACTTTGTTGGCAACTATGGAAGTTCATGGTGGAAACAGAAAGAAGAGTTTGAAACATTTAACGGCCCTGTACTATTTACGACCAACTGCATAGTTCCCCCGAGAAAGGATGCTTCATACGCGGACAAGGTATACACCACAGGTTCATCCGGCTTTAAAGGATTCAGGCACATAGCAGACAGGCCAGCCGGAGGCCGCAAGGATTTCTCTGAGATAATTGAACACGCGAAAAAATGCAAGCCGCCCGTTGAAATTGAGAAAGGAGAAATCATCGGAGGTTTTGCACATAATCAGGTAATCGCACTTGCCGATAAAGTTGTTGAGGCTGTAAAATCCGGCGCAATAAAGAAATTTTTCGTTATGGCAGGATGTGATGGCCGTATGAAAGACAGGCAATACTATACCGAATTTGCTGCCGCTTTGCCCAGGGATACAGTCATCCTCACGGCAGGTTGCGCAAAATACAGGTATAATAAGCTTCAGCTGGGCGACATAAACGGCATCCCGAGGGTTCTTGATGCCGGCCAGTGCAACGACTCATACTCGCTTGCAGTAATCGCACTGAAGCTGAAGGAAGTATTCAATCTTAACGATATAAATGAGCTCCCCATAGCTTACAATATTGCCTGGTATGAACAGAAAGCAGTCATCGTCCTTCTTGCCCTGCTATACCTTGGAGTGAAAAATATCCACCTGGGACCAACGTTGCCTGGTTTCCTTTCACCAAATGTGGCAAAGGTCATTGTTGAAAAATTTGGTATTGCGGGTATCGGAACAGTGGAAGACGATATTCAACTATTCATGAGATCCAATTAATAAATAGTTGTTTTTGAATATATTTGCGTAGAGGCGTAGCAGTGCTACGCCTTTACGTATTATTGATACATTTCTCCTGATCATGCATCAAATTGCCGCTCCTCCTCTTTCCCCATTACGTATCCTGATACATTCTTCCAAGGGTGTAATAAATATCTTCCCGTCACCAAGATGTCCTTCATTACCATTTTTTGTTCTTGCCGATTTGAGGATCGCGTCAACCGTAATATTAACAAAAGAATCATTAACGGCTATTTCAATTCTTATCTTGGGTATCAGGTCGGGGATAATCCTTTGACCTCGGTACATCTCCTCTATTCTTTGCCGGCCATTTCCTGAAACACGGCTTACAGTTATTCTTGTTATTTCAGCATCAATGAGCGCTTCACGCACTTTATCGAGCTGAACTTCACGTATTATTGCTGTTATTAGTTTCATTGTTAAATTATTAACAGATTAAGCCATCAACTCGGATTAAGCATTCCATAACCCCTTTCTCCATGGTATGATCTGTCGAGACCTGCCATTTCTTCAATTTCACTGGCTTTGAATCTTACCGCTTTATTCAGGGAATAAATTATCAGGAATGTCATTATTCCAGAGAAAGCTATAGCTATTACTACTGCAAGTGCCTGCACACCTAGTTGATTCCAGACTGACCATGACCCTCCATTTAGTTCAGCAGCTTCTGCCATCCAGCTTCTCCGGATGAAAAAACTAAGAAACAAAGCTCCGGTTATCCCTCCTACACCATGTATCCCGAACGCATCCAGGCTGTCGTCATACCCTAGCTTATTTTTTAACTGAATAGCCATGTAACAGACCGAGGCAGCAATTATCCCCAGTATCATTGCGCCATATGGCTGAACAACACCTGCTGCTGGAGTAACAGCAACAAGACCTGCCAGAATACCGCTTGCAAATCCAAGTGCGGTAGCTTTCCCCTGATGAACACTTTCAATTATGATCCATGTCAAAGCTCCGGCAGCCGCTGCGACCTGTGTAGCTGTTAAAGCCTGTGCAGTGCTAAGGCCACTGGAGACTGAACTTCCTGCGTTGAATCCAAACCAGCCAACCCAAAGCAAGCCTGCTCCCAGCATAGTTATAACCAGATTATTTGGACGTATCACCTGGTAAGGGTAACCACGCCTTGATCCCAGAAATAGTGCAGCAACAAGACCGCTGACCCCTGCAGATATATGGACAACAGTGCCTCCAGCAAAATCTATCGCACCTTTTGCCCCTAAATTAAACAGGAATCCGTCAGATGCCCATACCCAGTGGCAGAGTGGATTATAAACCAGAATGCTCCAGATAGCAATGAAAAGGCAATAAGCCTTGAAAGATACCCGCTCTGCAAACGCACCGGCAATAAGAGCCGGGGTAATTATTGCAAACTTTCCCTGGAACATCGAGAAAACATATTCAGGGACGCCAGCTTCCAGAATATTTGTGTCGATCCCTTTCAGAAAAAAATAATCCGGATCCCATCCGAATACACCTCCAAAAATACTACTACCAAAACTCATCGAATAACCAACCACAATCCATAGAACGCTTATAATGCCCATTGCAACGAAACTATGCATTATGGTGCCAAGCACATTCTTGCTTCTTACCAGTCCGCCATAAAATATTGCCAGTCCGGGTACCATCAAAAGCACAAGCGCTGTTGATGTCAGCATCCATGCAGTTGCCCCGGTGTCAATAGTTATACCGTCTGAGGCAAATAAATTTGTTGCCGTTACCAGGCCAACAACTAACAAAAAAAGGGTTCTTTTCCCTTTTGGTTTACAAAATACAGGTCTGAACATAATAATTAAATTTTCGTCAAACCTATATATTTTTAGGGGGTATTTCAAATATTTAATACTTTTTTTGATTAATGAGCCTTTTTTTAGGGGGTGTATAGACATTTTATACATGTATTTTGTAATACACCCCCCCGATTGACGGGTGAGGGGAAATATTATTATTTTTAAATTTATGACAGGGGTGTTGCATGCAACGCCCTCACCCATGTAAAAACTTCCTAGAATGTAAACCCGACCACAAGGAACAGGCACTCCCTGTCGGGATTCAAAATGAGCTGACCTGTTACAGGTATTTCAAAGGCGTCTGTTATAACTATGACTTTTGATATTTCAAGCCCCAGATTGCAGATACTGAATTTGCTTTCGTCAGTTTCCTGATCCCATGTAAGCCAACCATTTCCTGCCCCAAGAAAGAGGCTGAATAAACTGAATGAATATCCTGCCTGAAAATAGAGATCCCCTCCTGACGAACCAATGCCGGCGGCTTCATTCAGAACATAATCAGCTTCGAGACTGAGTTTGTCTGATGAAAAGCCAAGATTTATCTCGAAAGCATGGCTTCCGCTCTCCCTTGAATAATCAAAATACCTTAAATCGGGCGAATAGTAATCAATTATTCCTATGCTGAATCCACCCGGGAACATCCAGGTTGCATACAGGTCTACCTCTTCGTAACCTCTTAAATCGAATGATCCCCAGGCTCCCGCTGTAAAACAACCTCTTGTGTATTCGATAACAGGCTGAACTGCAGGCCCGCTACCATTTTTGGTACCTCTCCATATAAAACTGCTGTACAGATCAGCTCCTGCGTCAAATGATCCCGATCCGGCTTCCTGTGAAAACAGCGAAGAACAGGTTGTAATTGTAAAAGCTAACATGAATGCAAAATGCAGCCTGGCCAGAACCTTTACTAATGTATTAAAGTATCTCATTGTGTAAAGGATTCTTTTAAAACGGTACATCTGACCATTCCCTTCCTGGATTATACCTTTCGGAGTCTTAATATGCTATATGTTGTCAGTGATTCTTTCCCTGACTGCCTGGCTATAGCTTTGGAAACCGGAGGAAAATAATTTCCGGGCCCTTAATGAATAATCTGATCCGGACTGGAAAAAACGGGATTCTCAAGAAAAGTACCTGTCTGTAAAAGTTTAAGTTTAAAGATTAGCACTGAAGGTATCTCCCTGCTCAAAATCTCCCGTTGTATATCCCTTCCTGAACCACTCCTTGCGCTGGGCAGCAGATCCATGGGTGAATGCATCGGGAATAACCCTTCCCTGATATCTTTTTTGAAGGACATCATCGCCTACCGAGGCGGCAGCAGTCATAGCCTCTTCAACGTCCCCGGTCTCAAGCGAATTGAACATCTGCTGATCATAGTGAGCCCACATCCCTGCAAGAAAATCAGCCTGAAGCTCAAGTCTTACCAGGAGCTGATTCGACTGCACCTGGCTCATTCTTGCCCTTTCGTAATTCACCTGCTCAAGAATTCCCAGCAGATTCTGAACATGATGGCCGACTTCATGAGCCACAACATAAGCTATTGCGAAATCTCCGTTTGCTCCGTATTCAGATCTCAGGGCATCAAAAAAACTCAGATCGATATAAACCGCTTCATCGCCCGGACAATAGAATGGCCCGCTGGCTCCCGATGCATACCCGCATGCCGACTGCACCTGATCCCTGAATAAAACAAGCTTTGGCTGCCTGTATGTCTTGTTCGACTGAGCAAATATCTCTCCCCAGACATCTTCTGTCCCGGCAAGAACTACAGAGACAAAGTGTGCCATTTCTTCCTCTTCAGGAGATGCAACAACCTCCCCCGATGTCTGACCGGTTTCCTGAGCTGTATTCAGGACTTGAGTGGGATCTCCTCCCAGGAATAATACTATAAGAGCAATCACAACAGTTCCTATGCCGCCGCCAACAACCATCTTTCCTGTGCTCATCCCCCTGCGGTCTTCAACATTGTCACTTGTACGCCTGCCGTCAACTTTCATAATTCATTAGTGTTTAGTAATTCTACATCAGATTCGTTGCACAAATCTAAAATTTTCCTTTCTATATACCAAAATGATCCGTCATTTATAATAAAGTGTTAAAAATAATATAATGAGCGTGCTTTTCCGTAATTGCAGGCGGTAATTTCATAATTTTAGAATCGTAATAATAAAGCGTCCAATATGAGAAAAGTACTTTTTTCTCTCACAGCCGTCCTGATGAGTGTTTTCCTTTCAGGACAGGAACTTGCGCCGGTTGAACTTCCGGCGCCGGATAAAACAAAAGGCTTGCCTGTTATGCAGGCTCTCGGAGAAAGGGCATCCGTAAGGGAATGGTTGCCTCAGAAGCTTGGCTTACAGGTACTCTCTGATATCCTATGGGCTGCAAATGGCATTAACAGACCTGATGAAGGAAAAAGAACGGCAGCATCGGCAATGAACGCACAGGATATTGATGTATATGCCTTTACAGATACGGGTATTTTCCTTTACAATGCACTGAACCACCGACTTGAACCAGTAGCTGCCGGCGATTACAGAGACCTGCCGGGAATGACTGATGCCCCGTTAAACCTTGTCCTGGTATCTGATATCTCAAGATTCAGGACCGGATCAGATTCAGTCAGAATGGTCTGGGCATGCATGGATTCGGGAATTGTTTCACAAAATATCGCCATCTATTGTGCAGGGACGGGTCTCAAAACACGGCCCCGGGTCGGATTCCCCGGCGCTGCAAAAATGCGAGAGCTTATGAGACTAAAAGACTCGCAGCATTTAATGCTCAACCATCCGGTAGGCTACCCCAGATGATCAGAACCTTCAGTCGCAGGTATCTACATCCTCATCAGGGATCAGTTAAAAAATTCCTGTAAAAAATTATGCTTAAAATTTGCATCGTTAAAAAAATTATAATACATTTGACCTTTTGGTTAAACCATATGGTTCAACCTAAATGTTAAATCAAATGGTCAACATCTATGACAGACAGTGAAAAACAAACCGAGGACAGGATATTCGAATCAGCCACGGAGATATTCATAGAGAAGGGCATGGACGGAGCAAGGATGCAGGATATAGCCAATCATGCCGGGATCAACAAGGCATTGCTGCATTATTATTACCGGTCAAAGGAGCATCTTTTTGAAGCAGTATTTGAGAAGATGGCAAATGTTATGTTCAGCAGGTTTGCCCCTGTATTCGACGAAAACGCCTCAATTGAGGATAAGATCAGGTTCTTTTTCAGGGAACATATTTCCTTTCTTCAGAAGAATCCTCTTCTTCCCGCATTCATACTTAACGAAATAAACAGGAATCCAGCCAGGATTAAGAAACTGCTTCAGAGGTTTAACGTCAACGAATTCTGGAACACCCTGGAAAGGCAGCATCATGATTATCTCATCAGGTACAATATCACAAGGGAGACAATGCCCCAGCTTATGACTTCGATAGCGGCAATAAGTATATTCCCCTTTGCGGCACGCGGCATTATGGAAGTTCTTTTCGAAAAATCAGGGCAGGACTTTAATGATTACCTGGAAAAAAGGAAGGACTTCGCGGCAGATTTTGTCATCAGGGCTATTAAGGGTGGTGAAATGGAAACAAACATGGAAAGTAAACGGAAACTAGAATAAAAAGCTTATTAAATGAACAGGATAACACTCGCATTCATCCTTCTTGCAATCCCCTGGATTACATCAGGGCAGAACGGGCTTTCCCTTACTCTCGGGGATTGCTATGCGAAGGCGGAAACCGCAAGCGCACTGGCAGGTGAAAAGGATTCCTACCGCAGTATCTGGGAGCTGAAGGACAAAAATATATCGAGGGGTTGGCTTCCGACTCTCGATGCATCAGGCAGCTTTGTCTACAATTCAGAGGTGATCGACATCAGCAATTCACTCGGTTCATTGCCGGTCCCGGGGATTGCAGATGCTATCAAACCGCTTCCTCATGAACAGTACAAGTTCAATGTCGACATTAACCAGGTGATTTACGACGGAGGGGCCATTAAGGGGGCCCGTGCCATCGAAAAGGCCGATCTGCTGATCAATGAAAAGCAGGCTGAAACAGATCTGTACAAACTGAGGAGCCAGATAAACACTTATTATTTCAATCTGCTGCTTCTCGCCAGGCAGGAGGAGCTACTGAACAATTACCTCGATCTCGTCACAAAAAGGATTGCATCAATGCAGTCGGGAGTGGAGAACGGGGTAATACTCCGTTCCGACATCGACGTAATGACCACCGAGAAAATAAAACTTGAGCAGCAGCTCAGGGAGAACGGGATAAGAAGGGAGTCGCTCCTAAAGATCCTTTCGCAACTTACCGCAACCGAAATTGATCCCGCTTCGGAACTGGTGATGCCCGTTTTCAACACCGATAAAACGGATGTGATCACCAGGCCCGAGCTTGAGATCTTCGACCTGAGAAAGGATCAGCTGGATGCAAGCCTGCAGGTCATAAACAGCCGAAGAATGCCAAAAGCATTCGGATTTGCAACCCTTGGCTACGGGAATCCCCCAGGAAACAACTTCTTCAGGGATGAATTCGCTCCGTTTTACATCCTGGGCGCGGGAGTAAAGTGGAACATCTTCGACTGGAATAAGTCAAAAACCGAAAAGCAAATAATTGGACTTCAGCATGTAATAATAGAAAACCGTCAGAACGATCTTACAGACAACCTTAACAGGATGCTCGAGGCAAAGAGTGCGGAGATAGAAAGCCTGAGCGCCCTCCTTGAAACCGACCTCGAACTGATCAGTCTCAGGAAGAGGATCACCGCCTCAGCTGAATCACGGTATGAAAATGGAACCATAACGGCAACTGATCTGCTAAACGAGATCAACTCTGAAAAGCAGGCTCTGATAAACCATGAGATACACAAGATTAACCTGGCTATGGCACAGGCTGATTATTATAATATAAGCGGGAAGAAAACAGAATAATCATTGGAATTCATGTACCCATGCAGTTTCCCTCTCGAAAATCAATCTATTTACCCCATTCCCAGGGGGGAAAATTGATTTTGGCTGCACCGGGCTCGCCAGTTTTGCTGAGCTTGGTTCTTCGCTGCCCCCGGGGCCTGGGTAAACGAATAAACCAAAACAAGCACTGAATAGGAACAAAGAATAAGTTAAAATGAAATTCTCTAATAAGACAAAAATGAAACCCTCAACATTAATTATCATCACTGCGGTTCTATTGGCAGGCTGCAGGGACAAATCAGGCGAAGCTGATGCCTTTGGGACCTTTGAAGCCACTGAAGTCATCGTTTCATCCGAAACCAGCGGACGCATCCTTGAATTCCCCGTAACGGAAGGCATGGAGGTTGAGGAAGGAGCAAAGATTGCCCTGATTGACACCACTTTCTTCCACCTTCAGCGCAATGAGATCCTCGCGGGCATGAACGGCATCAGGACAAAGATCAGCTCAATAAATGCCCAGAACGAGATCCTCAGGCAGCAGATGGAAAACCTGAATGTCAACATCGAAAGGATAGAAAACATGATGAAGGATGATGCCGCTACAAAAAAACAGTATGATGATCTCACCGGACAGGTAGCGGTTATTGAAAAGCAGATAGCGGCCAACAACACCCAGAAGGCATCCGTTGCAGCAGAGTTGACGGTGTACGAATCTAAAAAGGCAACACTCAATGAACAACTGTCAAGGAGTTGCGTCAGGAGCCCCCTTAGCGGAACGGTGATTGAAAAATATGCCGAGGCGGGGGAGCTTACATCGGCAGGCAGGCCGCTGATAAAGATTGCTGACCTTTCGGTGATGAAGCTGAAAGTGTATGTCAGCGGTGCGCAGCTTGGCGATCTGAAGGTTGGCAGTGAATGCACCGTAAGAGTCGATGAAGGGGAAAAGGGTTATAAAACATTTCCGGGCCGGATAAGCTATATATCCGGAAAGGCCGAATTCACACCCAAGATCATCCAGACAAAGGAAGAAAGAGTAACACTTGTCTATGCGGTTACCATCGATGTAGCCAACGACGGTACTATGAAATCGGGAATGCCCGGGGAAGCCATTTTCTGAAATCATGACGAAAGCAATCGAATCATCGGGTATTTGTAAGGTGTTCGGGGATACTCAGGCTCTGAAGGACATCACCTTTGACGTAAGCGAAGGCGAGATATTCGGATTCATAGGTCCCGACGGAGCCGGCAAGACGACTCTTTTCCGGATTATCACCACACTTCTGCTGCCCGACAGTGGTTCCATGACCATCCTCGGAACCGATAGTACAAAGGGATACAAAAAGCTAAGGGAAAACATCGGATACATGCCGGGGCGCTTCAGTCTTTACCTTGATCTGACGGTTGAGGAAAACCTTAACTTCTACGCATCGGTTTTCGGCACCACAGTGGAAGAGAACTATGAGCTAATCAGGGATATCTACTCGCATATCGAACCGTTCAGGAGAAGGCTTGCCGGCAGGCTGTCGGGGGGAATGAAGCAGAAGCTTGCCTTGTCGTGCGCTCTGATTCACAAGCCGCGCATGCTTGTCCTCGACGAACCCACCACAGGAGTCGACGCAGTGTCACGAACTGAATTCTGGGAAATGCTCCGGAAGCTTAAGAAGCACGATATAACCATTGTGGTATCGACACCCTACATGGACGAGGCAATGAGGTGCGACAGGGTGGCCCTGATACAGGACGGGCAGATCATGTCGATCGACAGGCCTCAGAACATTAGGGACGGATTCTCCCGCAAACTGTTCAGCGCCAGGGCCGGCGATAAGTACGGGCTCCTGCTTGCCCTCAGGAAATACCCCGGAACTCTCAGTGTCTATCCCTTTGGGGATTCCATACATATTACCTTTTCGGAGGAAAATCCCGGCAGGGAGCTGGCTGAATACCTCTCGGAACTTGGTATCGCTGATGCAGTCATAAGTGAAACCGGAGCCGGTATCGAAGACCGGTTCCTGGAGCTCATGGGAAAGGATGAAATAAGGAATTCATGAATCGCAACACAGTAATAAAGGTAAGGAACCTGGTCAAGAAGTTCGGGAGTTTCGTCGCTAACGACAACCTCAGCTTCGATGTATATGAAGGCGAGATATTCGGTTTTCTCGGAGCTAATGGAGCGGGAAAGACCACCGCCATCAGGATACTGACGGGACTCTCGGAACCCACCTCGGGAGAAGTACTGGTGGCGGGTTTTGATGCCCGCAGGCAGCCTGAAGAGATAAAGAAGAACATAGGGTACATGTGTCAGAAGTTCTCATTGTATGAGGATCTCACCATCAGGGAAAACATAATGCTTTACGCGGGCATTTACGGAATGGACAAGAAGATTATAAGGGAACGGACCGAGCGCCTGCTCGACAGGCTCAGGTTCAGGGAATATGGCGACAGGCTGATCTCCTCCCTTCCCCTCGGATTAAAGCAGAAGCTTGCGTTTGCCGTGGCAGTATTTCATGAACCCAGGATTGTCTTCCTTGATGAACCAACGGGAGGTGTCGATCCCCTTACGCGCCGGCAGTTCTGGGAGATGATCTATGAAACGGCTTCAGCCGGTATAACTGTCTTTGTAACAACACACTACATGGACGAAGCCGAATACTGCGACCGGATATCCATAATGAGCGATGGAAGAATCGTGGCTCTTGACACACCTTCAGAACTTAAAAGGAAATATGATGCCGACTCGGTTGAGGATGTTTTCGTGAAGATAGCCCGGCCGGGGATGAATCAAAAAAGGGAAACTAATACGGCTGACAACAACAGAAGAGTATGAAGAGGTTTATCGGATTTGTCAGAAAGGAATTCATTCACATATTCAGGGATGTCAGAACCCTGGTGATCTTATTCGGGCTTCCTGTGGTAATGATCATCCTTTTCGGGTACGTAGTGAGCACCGACCTGAAAAATGCCAGTCTTGCATTTCTTGATCTGTCGAAGGACGATGTGACAACCGAACTAACCGACAGGATATGCTCATCGGGATTCTTCTCAAAAACAGCCGATCTGTCGGGCCATCAGGATATCGACAGGATACTCAGAAGCGGAAAGGCAAAGGCGGTGATAGTGTTCGGAGAGAATTTCGGCAGGGATCTGGAATCAGGGAAAAATGCCCGGATCAGCATTATTGCCGATGGTTCCGAACCCAATATTGCAACTCTGGTCACCAATTATGCCAATGCGATAATTTCCGGATTCAGTCAACAGACGATGCTGGCAGGTCACGTTCCGGCTCCCGTAATCGTACCTGAGGTTAGAATGTTCTACAATCCTTCACTTAAGAGCCAGTTCATGTTCGTTCCCGGAGTTATCACCATGATAATGATACTTATCTGCGCGCTGATGACATCCATCACCCTGACCCGGGAGAAGGAATTCGGGACAATGGAAGTTCTGCTGGTTTCTCCGCTGAAACCGGTTCAGATAATCCTGGGAAAGGTCACTCCCTATTTCTTCCTGTCGTTTGTGAATGTTGTAACAATACTTGTTCTCTCGCGGCTGGTATTCGGAATGCCTGTCAAGGGCAGCCTTGTCCTTCTCCTTGCCGAAAGCATGCTTTACATACTCCTTTCGCTTTCGATAGGAATCCTTATTTCGGCCGTGGCAAAAACGATGCAGCAGGCGATTTTCATTTCCCTTGTGGGGATGATGCTGCCGACTGTTCTGCTTTCGGGATTCATATTTCCTATAGAGAACATGCCGAAAATATACGACTGGATAAGCGCAATTCTGCCCCCGAGGTATTTCATTGTGATCATCAAGAATATTATGATAAAAGGTACCGGGTTTGCACATGTCTGGAAGGAAACTCTGATCCTGACCTTTATGACTATAGCTCTTATCGGAATGGCAGTAAAGAAATTCAAGATAAGGCTGCAGTAGGCCTGAGGGCACATTAGCAGATTTTCAGATGATTGGAAGAAACAATAAACGAAAAACCAGGAAATGCGGACAATTATTTTTCTTATAAAAAAAGAGTTCCTTCAGATCTTTCGCGACAAGTTCATCGGAAAGGCAATCTTTGGCATTCCAATAATCCAGATGCTGATCCTGGTGCCTGCAATCACCTTTGAGATAAAATCGGCGAAGCTGTGCATTATCGACAACGACATGACATCGGAATCACGTGGTCTGATAAGCAAACTCGACGGATCGCCATTTTTCAGCATTAGTCAGGCGACATCATCCGAAAAGGAGGCAAACGATCTTCTTTACGGCAACAAGGCTGATGTTGTCCTTCACATTCCTTCAGAATTCGGAAGAAATCTCGGTCTTGGGAAACCTGCAAAAGTGATGGCGTCAGTCAACGCCATCAATGCCATGACAGCCCAGTTGTCTTGGGCTTATCTGTCGGGAGTAATCCGCGATTACAACCTCGACCTAGTCCTTTCTGGCAATCCTGCGGCGGCAGCCATGATGGCGTCGCCCGCGACCACATACAGGTACTGGTACAACGAGATGCTCAATTACAAGCACTATATGCTTCCCGGAATACTGGTGATTCTGGTGACAGCTATTGGATTTGTACTGGCAGGCCTCAACATGGTAAAGGAAAAGGAAATCGGCACCATAGAACAGATCAATGTGACACCTGAGAAAAAATATCAATTTGTGACGGCAAAGATGATACCGTTCCTGTTGATAGGGCCTATTGATCTTGCCCTTGGTCTTGGTGTCGGAAAGCTGTTGTTCCATATTCCGTTCGAGGGTAGTCTGTTTCTGCTTTTCATATGCTCGGCCATCTTTCTGGTAGCAGCCCTTGGAATGGCTCTTTTTGTATCAACCATGTCGGGAACACAGCAGCAGTTCATGTTTGTGGCATTCTTCTTCATGATCATATTCATACTGATGAGCGGGATCTTTACTCCGATGGAAAGCATGCCGGCCTGGGCTCAAAAGATCGACCTGCTGAATCCAGTAGCCTATCTCATGAGGATAAACAGGATGATAATGCTAAAAGGGTCTGCCTTCGCTGACATAAGCAGGGATATCTATGCGCTTGCGGCAATAGCCGTGGTTTTTACGGCCCTTGCCATCAACAGATACAGAAAAACAGCCTGAACAATTTCCGGGAAAATCAGACTATCTGAGAGCTACCCTGGCCATCACAGGCCAATGATCAGATATGTATGCCCCACGCTCTTTCCTTATGAATGTCCTGTGCTCCCTGACAGGCATTCCGTTCCTTACAAATACATAATCGATCCTTCCGGCTCTGGTCTTGTCTGAAAAGCCGTTATATGTATAAGCCGGACCGGTATGCTTCTTGTCTGAAACAGCATATGTATCAATAAGAAGTGGTACGCTTTCGCGCGGACCCGTAAGCATACTATATCCCTTGCTTGAATGTATCATGTTAAAATCGCCTGTGATAATGAAGGGAAAGTCTGCAGAGATGCTGTCGGCCTTATTTAGCAAAAGCTCAGAGCTCATTAATCTTGCAGAATCAGAATCATGGGCAAAATGAGTATTGAAAAAGAAGAAGTGTTCCTGGCTTGACTTGTCTGAAAGCTCAAGCCACGTCACTATCCTGGGCAGGGATGAACCCCATGACCGGGAACCCGGCAACTCAGGATCCTCCGACAACCAGAATGTCTTTGTTCTTATCATGTCAAACCTGTCCTTTCTGAAAAACACGGGATTCATCTCCCCTTCCCTGACTCCGTCACTTCTTCCTACACCAACAGATTGATAATCTGTGAGTACAGAATCAAGATAATTGTACTGATGAACCAATACTTCCTGCATGCCTATGATGTCGGGCTTTTCTTCATTGAGAAAGCTGTAAATAATGGGTATCCTGTTGGGCCATGAATTGATGCTGTCGGCGGGATTATCATAGCGGATATTAAATGTCATTACACTTATGTCTCCGGCATCATGCCTGTCGCCACAACCTGTTAAAGAAATTAAGAGAAAAATGGTACATGCAAGAAACAAACTCTTCATTTGCTGATTTTTTTGCAAAGATAATCAACTAACGGACAATTCTGTTAACAATTAACATAGTTAACGAAGATATGGTCCTGAGAAGCAAAAATAAATATTCATATATTTGTTTGGTCTAATAAGGCATATTGTTGCAGAAGCGTTTTTATTTTGAGACTTCTTATAAATATGCTCATACCATAATCATTCCCCCGATGCCTGACCTTATCAAGCTGTTGCCCGATTCTGTTGCAAATCAGATTGCTGCCGGAGAAGTCATTCAAAGGCCTGCATCCGTAGTAAAGGAACTGGTTGAAAATGCTGTTGATGCAGGTGCAAAAACCATCTCTGTGGTGATCAAGGATTCAGGCAAAACACTCATACAGGTGGTTGATGACGGAACGGGCATGTCGGAAACCGATGCACGGCTTGCATTTGAGAGACACGCAACCTCAAAGATCAACAGTGCGCAGGATCTTTTTGCAATCACGACAAAAGGTTTCAGGGGAGAAGCCCTTGCTTCAATAGCCGCCGTGTCAATGGTTGAGCTCAGGACGAGAAAATCAGGGGAGGAAACAGGAACGCTTATACAGATAAGCGGATCAAAAGTTACTGCCCAGGAACCTTGCGGTTCTCCAGAAGGTTCAAGCTTTGCTGTCAAAAATCTCTTTTTCAATATCCCTGCAAGAAGGAAATTCCTTAAATCGGATAATACTGAAATGAGACATATCATTACCGAATTTCAAAAAATAGTGATACCTCATCCGGAAATCAGGTTTTTACTGTACCATAATGACAACGAGATCTATAACCTTCCTTCATCGAACCTTCGGCAGAGAATAATGGGAGTCTTCGGTAAACAGATCAACAATGAACTTATAAGGACTGAAACCGACACAACAATTATCGGGATTAAGGGATTTGTGGGCAAGCCGGAGAATGCCAGAAAGACCTACGGCGAACAGTTTTTCTTTGTAAACGACCGCTTCATGAAGCATCCATACTTCCATAAAGCCGTGATGGAAGCTTACCGGAACATACTCCTTCCCGATGCAATTCCTTCATATTTCATTTTTTTGGAAGCCGATCCGGAATCAATTGATGTTAACATCCATCCCACCAAAACGGAGATTAAGTTTGAAAATGAACAGGCCATATGGCCTATATTGCTTGCTTCAATAAAGGAGGCTCTTGGCAGGTTCAATATTGTGCCTTCACTTGATTTTCGGAGCGAAATAATGTTTGATATTCCGGTAAAGTCAGGATCTACAGCAATCCCTGAAGCACCCATAATAAAAACAGATCCTGCTTATGATCCTTTCTCAGGCGAAAATACCCGGAAAATTCAGGCTGATATTATTGAACGATTTGAAAAGGAAAATATCCGCGGATGGGAAAAACTGTACTATCCTTCTGGAGGTAATGACCTGCAAACAGTACCTTCAGACTCGGAAAGGAGGCTTCTCCAGATAAAGGGGAAATATCTGGTAAGCCCAGTAAAATCAGGGCTTATGCTGATAGATCAGAAAAGGGCCCACGAACGTATTCTGTACGAAAGATATCTTGAGATCACCGGCAATAGTAAAGGGATAAGCCAGGCTGATATGTTCCCTGTGAGGATAGAAATGAATCCGGCCGATTACCTGCTGCTCCTTGAAATAAAAGACGAAATCGCCCGGTTAGGCTTCAAAATTGAGTACCCCGACAATACGACAATCATTTCCTTAACAGGCAGGCCGTCTGATACTCAGTTTGAAGATCCTGTAGAACTTATTGAGATCCTGCTTGAAGAGTACAAAAGTACTCAGGCTGATCCGTCAACAGGAATGAAGGAAAAAGTAGCTGCAGCGCTGGCATCCGCGGCTGCCATTCCCTACGGGAAAGTGCTGTCAAAAATGGAAATGGAGGATATCATCGACAATCTGTTTGCCTGCAAAGCGCCAAATTACTCTCCAAAGGGAAAAGCCGTGATAAGCATAATCACACTGGAGGAAATAGACAAAAGATTCAGATGAAATGCATATCATGGATTTCAGGAACACCCACTTCCTGAAGATTATCTATATTCCAGTTGATCCATTTCTGTATATCGGCAGGCATCATAACAATAAAAACAAAACAGGATTTCAAAAAAATTATGGATTTCATCAAGAGACCGGTTTTTGCCGTATTGATTGATAATGCTATCTTTAAGGCAGAATTTTTAAGACAAAAATTAAAATCTAGCCGATGAACGGATACGGTAGAGGATTATTGGGATTACCACCTGTAGTAAAAAACATAATCTTTATCAATATACTGATGCTGCTTGCAGATTTTACTGCAAAAAGTGTCTTCGCTATCGACCTTACGCGGATACTGGGGTTATACTATCCCAGGTCTGAGCAATTCATGCCCGTACAGATACTCACCCACATGTTCATGCATGGAAACTTTCTGCACCTGTTCTTCAATATGTTTGCACTGTACATGTTCGGGGGCATACTTGAGAGAGTATGGGGCCCGAAAAGGTTTTTTATATATTATATGGTGTGCGGGTTGGGCGCTGCCCTGGTTCATGAAACCGTAATCATGTTCCAATATAACAAGCTGATGAACCTTATCGGGCCAGATCAGCTTCAGCTTGTCCTGAATGACGGAGCCGCTTATCTTAATGAAGGGAGAGTCTTTTCAGACGAAACAATGAAAAGCATGCAGATGCTGCTGAATGTACCGACTGTAGGTGCCTCAGGTGCAGTTTTTGGGATACTTCTGGCTTTTGGCGTTCTTTTTCCCAACACCCAGCTGATGCTTCTTTTCCCGCCAATCCCTATCAAGGCAAAATATTTCGTCCTGGGCTATGGAGCTCTTGAACTATACCTTGCATTTACACAACCCGGAAGCAACATTGCACATGCTGCTCACCTTGGCGGCATGCTATTTGGCTATCTGCTCATAAGATTCTGGAGAAAGACAACGAAAACCCTCTACTGATGGGAATAAGAGGTGATATCGGCGGAATATTCAGAAAGGGCAGTTCGCTTAAGAAGCTGATTTATATAAATATTGCCGTTTTCATCATTATCACACTGGTTTCTGTAATGGGATTCCTGTTCAATAACCATGACCTTACTGTTAAGGCAGTGAATCTGTTCGCTGTGCCTGCAGGGCTTCAGAAGCTTCTTTTAAGGCCCTGGACAATAATAACCTATATGTTCACGCATAAGGACATATGGCATATTCTTTTCAATATGCTCTGGCTCTACTGGTTTGGAATTATCTTTCTGGAATACCTCGATCAGAAGAAACTAACGGCTGTATATATTCTCGGAGGAATCTGTGGTGCCATAGTTTATATACTGTCATTCAATATTTTTCCTGCTTTCAGGGGAGTTGTTACCGAATCTGCAGCCATCGGTGCATCAGCTTCCGTTATGGCGGTGGTAATAGCAATTGCTGCATACGTTCCGGATTATTCAGTGAATCTCTTCTTACTGGGCAGGATAAAAATAAAATATATGGCCCTCGCTATACTGGTTCTTACTTCTTTCATGGATTTCTCAGTCAATTCAGGGGGCAAGCTGGCGCATATAGGCGGAGCCCTTATGGGTTATCTTTATACTGTCAGCCTGAAAAAGGGAAAAGATCCCGGAAAAGGACTGAACAGTATCCTCGACTATATTCACACTCTGTTCAGGCCAAGGAAGAAAATGAAGGTAACCTACAGGAAACCTGCTTCGGACTATGAATACAGGAAATCAAAAGCCGATCATCAGGCCGAAATAAACAAAATACTCGACAAAATCTCCAGGGGAGGATACGACAGCCTTACAAAAGAAGAAAAAGATCTTTTGTTCAGGGAAAGCCAGCCAAAAAACTGACCAACGTTCGGAATTATTTCGGAAATCAGAATCAGTTGTTTGTCAAAAAATGCAGTTTCTCGATTCAACCATAACCGGATAAAACTATCTTAGCATTTGCTTATACTAAGGTGCTGTGAAGAAATTAACACACAAAATTCTTCTTATAGTAAACATAATATTTGCTGCAGCATTGATTATTTCCTACCTGGCTGTATTAATAGACCCTGCCCTGTTCTCTGTTCCTGCATTATTCGGACTTGCTTATCCCTACATTCTTTTGGTGAACCTTGTCATAGCTCTCATCTGGTTAGTTGCGTTAAGGCCTGAAGCCATTATTTCGATCATTATTATTGCCTTTGGTTATACTCATCTGTCAAATTACATCAAGTTAAGGAAACCCTCCGGTGATAAAACCGGTGCAATAAAGGTAATGAGCTATAATGTTCACCTCTTTAACAATTATGAAGGTAAGAAGCCTGTAAGCTCGGAAAGCAGAATTACAGGATTCATCAGGAACGAACAGCCTGACCTGATATGCCTTCAGGAATTTTTCTTCAAGGGGAATGCAGCTCAGAAAGAACAATTATTCAGAAGAGCAGCAGGAAATGGCTATCATTCTCACATGAAAGTGATTGAAAGCGGTAAGAACAGGTATTTCGGAATAATTACCCTAAGCAAATTTCCCATAGTCAGGAAAGGCGATATAGTACATCCCGGCTCTGCAGGACTTTCAATTTTTACCGATGTTGTTTCAGGAAGAGACACAATAAGGATCTATAATAATCATTTGCAATCGTTCCGGCTTCAGAGGATGGAAACAAATTTTTTAAGTGAGATAGCTGACGGTTCCGGCAACAAGGGAACGCTCAGCGATATAAGGATGATATCATCGAGCCTGCGGAAAGGATTTGCCATACGGGCAGGACAGGCCAGGATTGTAAAGGATCATATAAACCAGTCGCCCTATCCGGTTATTGTTGCTGGCGATTTTAACGACACTCCGGTGTCATATTCTTACAGAAAGCTCAGAAAAGGATTGCACGATTCATTTGTTGTATCAGGCTATGGTGCCGGATTTACCTACCGGGGCAATTATCCTGCGAACAGGATCGATTACATTCTTTATGATAACCATTTCGACTGCACAGAATTCGACATTGTGAGAGTCAGGTATTCAGATCATTATCCTGTCGTCTCATACCTGCGCAGGGGAAACTGAAGAAAAAATTATCAGAACGGGAGCTTTGACAGGTCAACATTACCGCCTGATATGATCAGTCCTGTTTTCTTATTGGCAAAATAATCAGGGTTTTCCCATACCGCTGCCAATACTGTAGCGGATGAAGGTTCGATGATTATTTTCATTCGTTCCCACACAAGCTTCATGCAGCATATTATTGAATCTTCCTTTACTGTAAGGATATCATCAGCATTCCGGTTTATGATCGCAAAGGTCATCTCGCTCAGGGATGTAAGCAATCCATCAGCTACTGTTACAGGATTAACAGAAGGAGCAATTATGCCTGTTTTGAATGATTTCCAGGCATCATTTGCATTTAAGGGTTCTGCCCCGATAATCCTGATTTTCCTGTTTAAACCCTTAGCAGCGGTTGCCGTGCCGCTCATAAGTCCGCCTCCTCCAATGGGCGCTACAAGTACTTCGAGATCAGGATGTTCTTCCATAAGCTCAAGTGCTGCCGTTCCTTGTCCGCAGATAACATCGAAATTATCGTAGGGATGTATTAGGATGGCGTCTTCCCTGTCCATTATCGACCTGCAGGCCTCTTCCCTGGACTGCAGTGTTGGCTTGCAGTAAGTGATCAGGGCTCCGTAGCCGGCCACAGCATTTTTTTTTACTGCCGGGGCATTCTCCGGCATCACTATATAAGCATTCACGCCCTGCATTTTTGAAGCAAGAGCCAGTGCCGCAGCATGATTGCCTGATGAATGGGTAACAACTCCCCGCTGTTTTTCTTCTGCCGTCAACCGCAGGATTGCATTGGTGGCACCCCTGTATTTAAAAGCCCCGACCCTCTGGAAATTTTCGCACTTGAAAAACAATTCACAACCAAACATGAGGTTCAACTGCCGGGACGTCAACACCGGAGTTCGATGTACAAAAGGCTTTATCCTTTCATGGGCAGATTGTATGTCAAAAAGTGATGGTAGATTCATCTCATGATGATCTGTCAAAAAAAGGGCTGTATTTAAATTGTTTCAGATACAGCCCTTTTCTAATCAATTATAGAATATTTAACCAAATATGCTGAAGGCAACTGTAAGACCTGCCAACACCACTGATACCATTGACATCAGTTTTATCAGGATATTCAGGGAAGGGCCGGAAGTATCCTTGAAAGGATCACCCACAGTGTCGCCTACCACTGAAGCTTTATGAGGTTCACTTTTCTTGCCTCCGTAGTTACCTCTTTCAATATATTTCTTTGCATTATCCCATGCACCTCCGGAGTTGTTAAGCATGCTGGCAAGAACGAAACCCGTACTCAAACCGCCTGCAAGAAGTCCTATCACTCCCGGTACTCCGAAGAATACCCCAACCAGAAGTGGAACGGCTATTGCTATCATTGATGGAACAAGCATTTCACTCTGTGCACCTTTTGTTGATATCTCAACGCACTTTGCATATTCAGGTTTTGCTTTGCTTTCCATTATACCCGGTATTTCCCTGAACTGCCTCCTGACTTCCTCAACCATCTTTCCTGCAGCGCGTCCAACAGCTTTCATGCTCATTGAGCTGAAAAGGAATGCCATCATGGCTCCGATGAACAGGCCGCCAAGAACAATAGGATTAAAAAGTGAAATATCATATGCGGCTGCAAAATCCCGTACAGTTGCAGATGTGATATTTACAGCTGACTGACCATCCTGCACTGCAGGAACAGTACTTTTGTAGAAAAGCGTATCGCCTATCAGCTTATATCCTTCAGGAGCTTTGTCAATAAGCCTGCCCAGCCACAGCCTTACTTCTTCCATGTAAGCTGCCATCAGGGCAAGAGCCGTAAGTGCAGCTGATCCTATGGCAAAGCCTTTTCCTGTTGCAGCCGTAGTATTGCCAAGTCCGTCAAGAGCATCTGTTCTTTCCCTTACTTCTTTGGGGAGTTCTGACATTTCCGCATTACCGCCGGCATTGTCAGCAATCGGGCCGAATGCATCAGTGGCAAGAGTGATCCCAAGTGTTGAGAGCATACCCACCGCAGCAAAGCCAATTCCATAGACTCCCATTGCAAAATTGGAGAAGCCGCCTGCAAAACCGTAGGCAGCAATAATACCTGCAACTATAGTTAAAACCGGAATCCATGTTGAAGACATTCCAACCGCCATTCCTTCAATAATAACTGTAGCCGGGCCCTGCTGAGCTTGTTTTGCTATGCCCTGGGTCGGCTTATTTGCATCAGATGTGTAATATTCAGTGGATTGTCCGATGATAACACCGGCCAGAAGACCCGATACTGCTGCGCCAAATACTCCCCAGGTTATCCAGTCAAGAGCAGCCATTACAGCAAGCACTACCAGTATCAGTGCAGAACTTCCACCGGTTCCCAGAAGAAGAGCCCTCAGAAGCACCTTTGGCGTGGCCGATTCTTTTGTCCTTACCAGGTAAACACCTGCAATTGAGAGTAATATACCAATTGCTGAAACAATCATAGGTGCTATTACCGCTTTTATCTGCGTATCACCCGTAACAATCGGTAGAGCAGCTCCAAGTGCTGCGGTGGCAAGAATTGAACCGGCATATGATTCATACAGGTCAGCACCCATACCGGCTACGTCGCCTACATTATCCCCTACATTATCAGCTATTGTGGCCGGATTGCGGGGATCATCCTCCGGGATGCCAGCTTCAACTTTTCCAACAAGGTCAGCGCCAACATCAGCAGCCTTTGTAAAAATACCCCCGCCAACGCGTGCAAAAAGAGCCTGTGTTGAAGCACCCATTCCGAAGGTAAGCATCACTGCCGTGATTTCTATAAGCTTTTCATGTTCAGTAGTACCAGGATGAACAAATGTGAGTCCCATGAATTTAAGACCGGTATCCATATTCTCAGGCGTGAACACCCAGCCGTTAAGAATGAGGAACCATATTGCAATATCAAGAAGCCCGAAGCCTACTACCACCAAACCCATAACCGCACCGCTTCTCAATGCAACCTGCAGGCCCTTGTTGAGCGATTTTGATGCGGCCCAGGCTGTACGGTTCGATGCATATGTTGCAGTTTTCATGCCAAGAAAACCACAAAGACCCGAAAAGAATCCTCCGGTGAGGAAAGCTACTGGAACAAAAGGATTCTGAATACCAAAATATGCCAGAACAAACAGAAGGACAACAAGAATGATAAATACCTTGATGACTACAGTATACTGACGTTTAAGGTAAGCCATAGCTCCTTCCCTGACATATAAAGCAATCTCCTTCATCCTGTCTGTCCCCTCTTCCTGGGCTTTCATACTTCTGTAAAATATCCATGCAAACAGCAAAGCTATGAGCGCGGAAACAGGAACAATCCAAAAAATACTACTAATCATGGTATGTGTGTTTAAATTAGAAAAATTTAAGGTTAGAATAGGTGAAATTTTGCCGGTACAAAACTAAATTAGTTTTTTATTAATGCAAACGAAAAATCACATTACTCAAACGAATTTTCATTCATTAGAATCATTCTAAATAAAGGATTGCCCCTGTCAAAATTTAATCAGGTTTTTATCTGCCTGTCATGCGTAATATGGATAAGAGCCTTTTCAGATTGCCCTGAAGAACTCATAGTTAACATCCTCAAGCTCCTTCATTGAAGGGTACGGATAAAAGGCAAGTTCCTTGCTGTTGCCTGCATAGAACCCTGTATCAATGGTACGGTACAATAACTCGCCGGAGAAGATACGCTGAACGGTCTTCATGTGCTTTTCATATTCTCCCTTAAGGATTTCCAGACAATCCCTGAGATGGCCTATGTTGGGATATGGCAAATGTTCAGCGGAACCATAGAGAGGATTCGTAGCAAGTTCCCCAAGCTTTAATTCCACAAAAAACAATTTCGGCAAAACAATAGGACGAGACCCATCTGTAAGTGTCTTCAGGAACACCGAAGGAGCCAGACCGCTTGCCACCAGAGGTGTTACAGGGCATAGCTCCTGATACAGATGGAGGGCATTTTCAGTCTCATTGCTCCTGTCGTAATCTTTTTTCTTCAATTCCAGCGTGCATCCATGGTCAGTGGTAAGATACAGACTTTTCAGAGCTGAAACGGGGATTGTCTCCAGAACCCTGTAAACAGACAGATAGACAGAGCTTTTCGGACTTCCATCTTCCTTGGCAACACAGCGCTTGTTCAAGCTGTCCATATCAATGAGGCTTTCTATTTTCCCGAGGTCAATCTCGAAAAAAATAGTCTGGCTTTTATTTCGCTTCTTGGTGCCTGTTGAGAGATACAGGCCGAATCCTTCGGGAGGAAGCATAGAAGCGACAAGAGCTTCCGGATTGCAGGTTAAGTAGATGTATTTGCTCATAGTTGTAGTATTTAGGAAAATTACAGTATCATGCCAAAGAACACTTCCCCATATCTTTATTAAACCTATATCAAATTTAACCTTCTTTTTGAAGAAAATAAAGAAGGAGGAGAATTCTGTCGGTGCTATTTTTTATTTTCCCTGATATACCTGTCCAACCAGTTCAGTACTTCCCAATGTTTATGCAATATTGATTCGCGAGCAGCATATCCATGGCTTTCATTGGGAAGCATTACAAGCCTTACAGTGGCTCCGAATCCTTTAAGCGCAGCATAGTATCTCTCACTCTGAATCGGAAAGGTGCCGCTGTTATTGTCAGCCATTCCATGAATAAGCAGGATTGGATCCTTTACCTTATCGGCATTCATGAAAGGAGACATCCTGTTGTAAACGTCCGGTGCCTCCCAGTAACTTCTTTTTTCATTCTGGAATCCGAATGGCGTGAGCGTTCTGTTATAGGCACCGCTTTCTGCTATCCCGGCAGCAAACAGTCTGGAATGGGAGAGGAGATTTGCAGTCATAAAACCACCATATGAGTGTCCGCTCACAGCAACCCTGAGGGGATCTGTTACTCCCATCGAAACAGCCTTGCTTATGGCCGCTTCAGCATTTGCTACAAGCTGCTCCACAAAGGTGTCATTGGGCTCCTTTCCGTCCGTCCCCACTATTGGGAAAGATGCATCCATCAATATTGCGTACCCCTGGGTTACATATACCAAAGCCGATGAAGGTGTAATCCTGGTAAACATATAGGGTGAACCGCTTACCTGGCCGGCTGCCTTAGGATCATTATATTCCCGGGGATATGCCCATAAAAGAGTAGGAAGAGGGCCATCCCTGTCCTTATCATAGCCTTCCGGAAGATAAAGAGTAAAAGAAAGATCAAGACTGTCATTTCTTTTGTACCTCACAAGTTCCTTATGAACTCCTGCCATCTGAGGATAAGGATTTACAAAATTGGTCACACGTATCAGCCTGTTATTTTTCAAATTCCTGATATAGTAATTCGGTACTTCTTTAACCGACTGCCTGGAAGTCAGGATCAAACCCTTCGACATATCGAGAACAGAGGATACACTTTCATAAACGGCGATATCAGACTGCCAGAGCCTGGTTGTAGTTCCATTGGAAATGTCGTATCTGTCAATAAAAGGGCGGTCACCTTCCGGAGAAGCCCCGTTTCCTGACAAAACAAGTGATTTTCCCCTGCCTGTGAACATCAGGACATTCTTTCCGGATGAATTTATTTCGGTCAAGAAACGCCCGGGATCGCTATAGCCGTCATCACTGTTATATTCGTGTATCTTCCTTTTAGGTACATTTGGCATCTGAGGATTAAATGAACTTACTATTCTTTTTCGCGACCTGGCCGAACCCTCACTTACCAGGGCAAAATCTTCCCTCCCCCATGTGACAGAGTAGAACCTGAGCCCTGTTGCAGCAAGTTCCACAGGATCACCATCGAAGGGGGAACCAAGTATCCAAAGCCGGTCATGATACTCCATGTCCTTTTTAAAATCTCCCTCATCAAGGGCTTCAACCCAACAGACATCGGCAGGTGTGTCTGAACGCCACTGGTACAACCGTGGTCCGGGCTGAACCATATCGTACCCACGTGGTTCGTTTTCGATAAGCGGCTTTTGACTGAGGACTTTTACCAGGTCCCCTTCCATATCCCATATCTCTTTTGATGAAGGGAAATTATAAAAAGGAACTATGTAGGAAAATGGCCGGTTTATAATTGTCAGCAGAAGATAGTGGCCGTCAGGTGAAGGAGAGACATCTGTTATCATTGCAGGTTTCCCAAGTTTAACACTCCTGCTTCCGTCCCATAGCATAAGCTGTGAGCGTGCGAAATATTCAAAAACAGCCTCATCAGCCGGATCTTTAAGCATATCCTGATAAGTAGGAGCCTGACCCTCTCCTCCAAGGTTTTCCTGTATCACCGGACCTTCCGGTACCAGACTGCGTTCGGGCATGATGCCGCGGCCCGGATCAGCAATAGTATAAATGAGACTTTGATTATCGGGGAGCCAGCTTATAGTGTTCCCAAAAATAGTATTTATTTGTTCCGCAATCCTGGCAGAAACCCCTGTGTTAATTTCACATATCCATAATTCAATCCCACTTGTTGTGGTAACAGTAAAGGCAAGCTTCTTGCCGTCACCTGACCATATGGGATATCCGAGTTGGGGATTCTCAGGCAATCCCTCCACGATCCTTAAATTGGTTCCGTCAATGTTCATCAGACTGAATCCTTTATTAAATATCTGCCGGCCGGGTCCATTGGTTGCCGGATTGATCCTGAGCCCTCCAAGTCTTAGTTCCTGCGCCGAAAGGTCCCATATTGAAAGAATCGGCTGTCTTTCAATGACCAGAATGCTTTTTTTATCAGGACTTACTGATACTATTGGTGCAGCCGGAGCATCAACAATCCTGACGATCTCGTCAGGTGGAAGCTGATATTTCAAAGGCGCCTGCGGATTAACACAGGGAGAGAAAGATACTGCTGCGAGAATAATTAACAGGAGTTTATTGATCATGTCTGCTGAAGTTTATTATACATACTCAAAGATATTCAAATGAAAGGATTATATTATACATTTTCAGCATCTCGATTTTCGTATCTGAAATACCTGCTGTTTTTATTACATTTGCCACGTTTTTGAAACATCATGAATAAATAACACAAAAAGTGAGCAGTTTTTTTGATGATAAGATTGCGGAAAGGCTTGGCGGGACAAGCTTTGGGAAATCGTCAGAGATATACAAATTCGAACTTATAAAACGTGCAAAAGCAGCAGCAAAAAAAGCCCGGCCTGAAACACAGCTCATAGATATGGGGATCGGTGAACCTGACTGGCCTGCTGATGCGGAGGTAGTGAAAACATTATCGGAAGAAGCCGGAAAACCTTCAAACAGGTGGTATGCAGATAATGGAATCCCGGAATTTCAGGAAGCTGCTGCCGCATATCTTGAAAAAGTGTACGGACTTAAAGGCTTGATACCTTCAGAGAATATAATACATGGCGTCGGATCAAAACCAATACTGGCTATGCTTCCCATCTGCTTCATCAATCCGGGCGATATACTGCTTACAACTGTTCCCGGTTATCCGGTCATGGCAACTTATGCTAAGTATCTAGGCGGGGATGTATATAACCTGCCGCTGATGGAATCAAACTCATTCCTTCCCGACTTCAGCCAGATACCTGAATCAGTTCTGAAAAAGGCAAGGATGCTCTACATTAATTATCCAAATAATCCTACCGGAGCAGTTGCTAACATTGAATTCTATAAGCAGGCAATTGAATTTGCACGAAAAAATAATGTGGTTGTTATTAATGATTCTGCCTATGGCGCACTTACATATGACGACGTCAGGCCGCTAAGCTTTCTTTCAGTTGACGGGGCCTTGGAAGTAGGCTTGGAGGTTCATTCCCTGTCAAAATCCTTCAATATGACAGGATGGAGAATTGGGTTTATATGTGGAAACAGCAAAGCAGTAAAGGCTTACGGAACCGTGAAGGACAATACTGATTCCGGCCAGTTCAGGGCTATCCAGAAAGCAGCCGTAAGGGCTCTCAATCATCCCGAAATAACAGCCTCAACAGTTGAAAAGTACTCAAGAAGATTTGACATGCTTGCAGAAGCACTTAACGAAGCAGGTTTTAAAGCCAGGAAGCCGGGCGGTACATTCTTCTGCTATGTAAAAGCCCCTTCCGGCACTAAGAACGGGAAAGTTTTTAAAACAGCAACTGAATTCTCGGAGTTCCTTATCATGGAGTCACTTATTTCGACAGTACCCTGGGACGACGCAGGAAAATACGTGAGGTTTTCGGTGACATTCGAAGCTGATTCCATTCAGAAAGAGGCCGAGGTAATAAACGAGTTGAAAAGAAGACTTAAAGAACTTAAACTTGTATTCTGAAGTATAGAATAATCGACGGCCGGTAATAACATTGATACATGACTGCGACAAAGCCGGTTTCAGGATTGCCGGGAGGGAATAAGTACTTAAATATGAATTTTTCAGAATCAACAAAAAATGATTGCCACGGAAAAAATAAGGATCGGGATTGCCGGTTATGGTAATCTTGGCATAGGAGTCGAAGCAGGGATAAGTCAGAATCCCGACATGGAGCTCATTGCAGTATTTACAAGGCGCGAGCCTGAATCGTTAAAGATCAGAACAGAGAATGTGCCTGTTTGCCGTTATAGCGACATAGAAGATTGGGCAGGCAAAGCAGATGTAATGATTTTATGCGGCGGCAGTGCGACCGATCTGGTCCGGCAGGTCCCTCATGCTGCTCAATTCTTCAACACAGTAGACAGTTTCGATACTCATGCCAGAATCCCCGGGTTTTATTCAACCGTTAACGAAGCATCCAGGTCCTCGGGGCATACAAGCATCATTTCGGTTGGATGGGATCCCGGCATGTTTTCAATAGCAAGAGTCTACTCAAACTGCATCCTGCCGATAGGAAAAGACTATACTTTCTGGGGTCCCGGTGTTAGCCAGGGACACTCTGACGCAATAAGGAGGATAAGGGGTGTGGCTGATGCAAGGCAATATACAATGCCTGTAGATAGTTCAGTGCAGAGTGTCAGAAACGGAGATAACCCCGAGCTTACTGCAGGACAGAAGCATACCAGGCTATGCTACGTAGTGGCCGAAGAGGGTGCTGATCTGTTAAGAATCGAAAAAGAGATCAAAGAAATGCCGGATTACTTTCGGGAATATGAAACCACTGTTAAGTTCATTCCATGGGAAGATCTTAAAAGAAATCACAGCGAAATGCCGCATGGCGGTTTTGTAATACGAAGCGGAGTTACAGGCGTGGATAAAAAGCAAAAGCAGATCATTGAATATTCATTGAAACTTGAATCAAATCCGGGTTTCACTGCAAATGTCCTTATTGCATTTGCAAGGGCTGCATACAGGCTTTCCTGCAGGGCTGAATACGGAGCAAAAACAGTGTTTGACATACCTCCGGCATTGCTTTCTCCTCTTCCCGGGACAGAATTGATTAAAAGGTTTTTATAGGATGAATAACGGCGTTGGGTGCCGGGTGCAGGGTGCCGGGCGCCTGTAAACACTCAGGCAACTAACTGCAGAATCGCAGAATTGAAGGATTTAAGCAGAATGTTTCAGAAAAGTCGAAAAGTAAAATGGATTACAGGGAAGATATTAATAATGCCTTACAAGTCCTCAGAAATGGAGGTATTATTCTCTATCCCACTGACACTGTGTGGGGGCTTGGATGTGATGCCACGAACGGCGAAGCCGTGGAAAGGATCTTTCAGATAAAGAAAAGGAATGAAGATAAAAGTCTTATTATCCTCGTAAACGGACTTGCCATGCTGGAAAGGTATGTCGAGTTCGTTCCTGAAGCTGCGATAAACCTGATCGAGGTTTCTGACAGGCCCATTACCATTATATACCCTTCAGGAAGGAATCTTGCTGATGGGGTGTATGCTGCCGACGGATCGGCCGGCATAAGAATATGCCTCGACACTTTCTGCAATGAACTGATAACAAAATTCAGGCGTCCCATAGTATCAACGTCAGCCAACGTTAGCGGCAGGATTGCTCCGGTAACCTTTCATGAAATAGACAGGGAAATTATCAGATCAGCTGACTATACAGTAAAATACCGCCAGGACGATCTGAATAAGACCGTTCCCTCATCAGTGATCAAGTTCTACAACGCGGGAAACTTCAATATTATCAGGGAATGATTTACCTGGCTGAGATAACGCGGCCCGATCCGGAAACTTTCGCGTCGATCCTGGGATTCCCCCTGTAGGTAATATTCCCGCTACCCGAAATTACAGCCTCAAGGGATTCATTTACCCTGCAATTACAGCTTCCGCTGCCTGATATGCTGGCTGTGAGATCATCTATTTCCAGAGATTCCCCGGAGAAATTTCCTGATCCGCTTATAACAATATCAGCATCATCAACAGAACCTCCGTCTTCTATTACAATATTACCCGATCCGGAAATAACGCATGTCATATCATCTGTCTCCAGCTGCCCTGCGATCAACCTTCCGCTTCCGCTTACATTAAGATTGAGGTTCCTGTTTATTACCGGATCAGCAAGTATCGCCTTTCCGCTGCCAGAAACACTAAGTGATTCTATTTCAGGCATGGTGATCCTTACAACAACCTTTTCATCATTCTTGAAGTATCTCGGCCTGTCCATCACTATTAAAAGCCTTCCGTCGGTGACTTTTGTTTCTATGTCGTCAAGTACGCTTTGTAGGCCTTCAATAATAATTCTATGTTCAGGACCAAAGTTAATAATGAGCTCACCCCTTATGCCAAATACCACCTTGTCGAAGTCACCTTCATTCCTGGTTTCTTTGTACATAGACTGGCCGTAAGAAATGCCTGCTGTCAGAATGAGAGCAATAAAGAGACTTGCTGTAATTCCTGTTTTTTTCATATCGGATTTTGTTAAATGAGTTTTCTTCTGATTCAAAAGACGACTCGTTTGCACGTTTGCTGCATGATTACTCCTTTTTTTGATCATATCATCCTGACAAGAGATCCTCCCGGAAGGCTTCCCGGAATGTATTTAATTCATCAAAAAGATACTGGGCTGGTTTCCCGCATCCTTTAATTGATATCCGCAAGGCCTTCAGGAAGATCAAGGACAATTGTTTTTTTCCTTGAATCAATGCTTATGATAAGGTCGTCATGATACGGAACGAGAATTTCTTTCCCGCCCGGTGTAATAACTGACAAAAGCCATTGACCGGGATTTTCGATCATTACTGATACTGTGCCGATCACTTCATTGTTTTTCAGAAATGCAGTGTATCCTGAAATGTCATCTTCCTCCTTCCCCCGGAGTGAACCATCCGGAGCCGTCGGCAGATAAATATTGCAGCCAACGAACTCGCTGACTTTAGTATCCGATTCGTAACCGTTAAATTTTACTCGTAATGTATCCTTGCCTGAAAATTCATATTCAGAAATAAAGAAAGGAACCAGCTTCCCCTCTGTTTCAATGAAAAGGAGCACTGAATACCTGAAAATGTCTGTAAATTGTTGTGACAGCTTAACAGCAACTGTTCCGTCGTAGTTTGCGACTTTAACAATCTGCCCGAGCAATATCTGATTTCCGCGGATCATCAGATCACTTATCCCTGACAAAGGGAGTATTTCCTATTCCTCAGCTTTTTCTTCAGGCTTTGTATCGGAATTTTCTGCGCCTTCATCCGGAGTACCGGCTGTCTCTTCTGTTTGAGGGGCATCGGCAGTAGCTTCTTCAGGCTGTCTTTCAGCTTCGGCTTTAGCTGCAAGCTCAGCCTGCTTCTTTGCCAGCATGGCAGCTCTTGCCTCGTTGATTTTCTTTTCAGCAGAGAGGCGCTTGCTTAACTCATCATCCTTTCTCTTCTCAAGGCCTGATTTTTTGGCTTCAATCTTGTCCTCATTCTGTTTCATCCACTCCTCAAAACGCCGTGTAGCTTCTGCTTCATCGAAAGCTCCCTTTTTAACTCCCTCAAGGAGATGTTTTTTCATCAGAACACCTTTGTATGAAAGGATAGCTCTGCATGTTTCTGTTGGCAGTGCGCCATTCTGCAGCCAACCCAGCGCCTTATCGAAATCTATTTCAATAGTGGCGGGGTCAGTGACCGGATTATAAGTACCGATCTTTTCTATATATCTGCCATCCCGTGGCGACCTGCTGTCTGCTACCACAATGTGATAGTAGGCCACTTTCTTGCGGCCTTTTCTGGCTAATCTGATCTTAACTGCCATTAATTCTGAACTTTTGTGTGAACTGTTTTAAAAAATTGTGGCGCAAAGATAATAAATTTCCTGACCAAACAACATTTTAATTGTTCCGGGCTCAAGGTTTAAAGTTCAAGCGTCAGAGTTTTCCAGGCAAATCGTATATATAAGCGGTTCAAGGCTCCCGGTTTAAGCTTTCACTGTAGTTGATAATGGTATCAGGCTAAGGTTATGCCGAGGGAAAGAATCGAGTATTACCAGTTATCAACATCCGTGATCTTATATACCGTTTTTGTCTATTTTTGTGTGCAACCTGATAGTTTTTTCATTGCTCATGGATGGCTTTTCACATCTTCATGTACATACCCAGTACTCGATCCTCGACGGAGCATCAAATATCCCTCAGCTTCTAGACAAGGTCAAATCATCTGGCATGGAGGCCATAGCAATAACCGACCATGGCAACATGTTCGGCGTCAAGGAATTTCACTCAGCAGCATTGAAAAAAGGTATTAAGCCGGTGATAGGCTGTGAAATGTACGTGGCAAAACGCTCAATCGGCGACGTTACTGGTAAGGAAGACCGTTCAGGAGACCATCTGATACTGCTTGCCAAAAACCTTACCGGATATAAAAATCTTGTCAAGCTTGTTTCAACAGCCTGGATAAAGGGTTTTTATTACAAGCCGCGCGTTGATAAAGAACTGCTTGCCCGGTACAAAGAAGGTCTGATTGCTTCATCAGCATGCCTGGCCGGGGAAATACAGGATGAGATACTGAACGGAAGCATTGAGGGTGCAGAAGATGCTCTGCAGGCATACTTAGATATATTCGGCGACGACTTTTATCTTGAGGTCCAGCGTCACGAAACCTATGATCCTGATGCTGACAGGACAGTTTTTCCAAATCAGCAGAAAGTGGTTGAGGCTTTTAAAAAGCTGTCAGCCAAATACAATGTCAGGATAATTGCCACAAATGATGTTCATTTCATTAATGCTGAAGATGCTGAAGCCCACGACCGGCTTATCTGTATCAACACTGCAAAGGACATTGACGATCCCGACAGGCTGAGATATACCAAGCAGGAGTACCTTAAAACAGGGGAGGAAATGAGGGCTATCTTCAGCGATATCCCCGAAGCAATTGACAATGTAACAGATCTTGTAGCCAAGATTGAAAAATACAAGCTTGATCATGAACCCATTATGCCGGATTTTGAACTTCCCGATGGATTCGCCGGCAACAATGAATACCTGAGACATCTTACCTATGAAGGAGCAAGGGAAAGATGGGGTGAGCTCACAAAGGAACAGACTGAAAGGATCGATTTTGAACTGGATACCATAGCAAAAATGGGATTCCCTGGCTATTTTCTCATTGTCCAGGATTTCCTTAGAGCCGCAAGAAAAATGGGAGTGTCCGTCGGACCGGGAAGAGGATCAGCTGCCGGCTCAGCAGTGGCGTTCTGCCTGAGGATCACCGATATCGATCCTATTAAGTATGGGCTCCTTTTTGAAAGGTTCCTTAACCTTGACAGGATCTCAATGCCCGACATTGACATAGATTTCGATGAAGATGGCAGGGAAGATGTCCTTAAATACGTTGTTAACAAGTACGGCCACGACAAGGTTGCCCACATCATCACCTTTGGCACGATGGCCGCAAAAATGGCCATAAGGGATGTTGCCAGGGTGCAGAAGCTGCCCCTTCCCGATGCAGACAGGCTTGCCAAGATGGTGCCCGACAGGCCAGGTATTACTCTTACCCAGGCATATGCCGAAGTGCCAGAACTCCTAAAGGAGAAGGAATCTTCCAACAAGCTTGTAGCGCAAACACTCAAGTATGCTGAGGTGCTTGAAGGATCAATAAGACAGACCGGCGTTCATGCATGTGGTATCATTATCGGCAAGGATGCCCTTGATAATCACATCCCTCTTTGCACTGCCAAGGATACTGACCTCTATGTCACTCAATATGACGGGAGCCAGGTTGAGAATGTGGGCCTTCTGAAAATGGATTTCCTTGGCCTTAAGACACTATCAATCATTAAGGATACAATTGAAAACATAAAAAAATCGAAAAAGAAGGAAATAGACATCGACAACCTTCCTCTTGACGATAAAAAAACTTTCCAGCTTTTCAGCAATGGCGACACAACCGGAATTTTCCAGTTCGAATCATCCGGGATGAAGCGATACCTCCGGGAACTCAAACCCAACAGGTTCGAGGACCTTATAGCAATGAACGCCCTCTACAGGCCAGGCCCCATGGAATATATCCCGCGGTTCATAAGGAGGAAACTCGGCCAGGAACCCATCGATTGTCCCTTGCCTGTCATGGAAAAATACCTTATGGATTCTTACGGCATAACCGTTTACCAGGAACAGGTGATGCTTCTTTCACAGGAACTGGCAGGCTTTACAAAAGGAGAAGCTGACTCCCTGAGAAAGGCCATGGGGAAAAAGAAGAAGTCCATTATGGACGAGATGAAACTTAAATTCCAGGAAGGATGCCGCAAAAAGGGATACAACGAGGAAATAGTAAATAAGATCTGGTCCGACTGGGAAGCTTTTGCACACTACGCCTTCAACAAGTCGCATTCAACCTGCTATGCTCTCGTCGCTTTCCAGACAGGTTATCTGAAAGCCAATTTCCCTGCTGAATATATGGCTGCAGTCCTGAGCCGGAACATAAGCGATATAAAAAAGATAACAACGTTCATGGACGAAACCCGCAGGATGGGCATTGAAGTGCTTGGACCGGATGTCAATGAGAGTGATGTTAAGTTTACGGTTAACAAGGACGGCAATATCCGTTTCGGGCTGGGAGCAATAAAAGGAGTGGGAGAAAGTGCCGTTCTCCAGCTGATTGAGGAAAGGGAACAAAATGGCCTGTATAAAAGTGTCTACGACCTGGTTGAGAGAGTTAACCTTAATTCGCTTAACAAGAAGAATCTTGAAGCCATGGCTGTTGCAGGTGCTTTCGACTGCTTCCCGGAAATATCAAGATCACAGTATTTTGCACTTGACACCAAAGGGACAAGCTTCATTGAAAGCCTTATAAAATATGGCAACAATGCCAAAACCATCCGGATGTCAAGCCAGCAAAGTCTCTTCGGCGATTCGGGCGATTTCTATCTCTCCAAACCAGAACCAACAGAATGCCCCGACTGGCCAAAACTTGAAAAACTGAACAGGGAAAAGGAAGTTATTGGCATATACCTGTCTTCTCATCCCCTTGATGATTTCAAACTGGAAATCAATACTTTCACCTCAGCCACTCTGGCCGATCTTCAAAATCTGCAAAACTGGCTAGAAAGGGATGTGACGGTGGCAGGAATGGTAACCGATGTGAAAAGCGGGATCTCAAAGAACGGGAAACCATACGGATCCTTCACCCTTCAGGATTATTCCGACTCGTTCAGGTTCATACTCTTCGACAAAGAATATATCGATAACAGCAAATTCTTTTTCGTTGGTTATTACCTCCTGATAAAAGGAAGAGTGCAGAAAAGAAAATACAGGAATGAGGAACTGGAATTTCATATCAAATCAATCAATCTTCTTTCAAGTGTAAAGGATGAACTTATCAAATCAGTTACCCTGAAGGTCAATCCGGAATTCATAAACAGGGAAATGATCAATGAACTGATGGAGCTGGCACAGGAAAACAGGGGTGAAACAGAGCTGAATTTCCTGTTTTATGATAATGAGGACAAGATATCGCTTCCAATGTTCTCACGAACAGTGCGCGTCAGGCTAAATAACGGATTATTAACCTACCTTGAAGACCATCCGGGAATCGAGTTCAAGGTCAACTGACTGACAATGGCAAAACGGGGAATCCTGAAGCTACTGCGTGGTGAAAAGCAACAGGTGTTTTGGTTGAATTAATAATTATATTTGTGAAAATCAAAAGTAATAAACATATAAATTTCAGAATATTATGGCATTAGAAGTAAATGACGGCAATTTTGACGAGGTCGTTCTCAAAGCCGATAAACCAGTTGTTGTTGATTTCTGGGCTGAATGGTGTGGTCCCTGCAGGATGATAGCTCCAACCATAGAGGATCTGTCAAAGGAATATGAAGGAAGAGCCCTGGTCACAAAATGTGATGTTGACAGCAGCCCTGCAGTAGCTGCCAGATTTGGAATCAGAAATATCCCGACCGTACTCTTCTTTAAGGACGGCAAGATTGCTGACAAACAGGTCGGAGCTGCACCGAAAACAAATTTTGTAAACAAGTTGAATGGCCTGCTGCAATAATCCCGGATCATTAACTGACTAAGCTCCAGGCTTCTAAATCCCATAGCCCTGATGACTGTATGTGTATTTGCATCCTCAAGCAGCCGTATTGATAAAAGATATTCCTCGGCAGCAGCCGAACTGGGATACCTCCTGGCCAAAGCTAAGATAAAGGTCATATACGGAGGAGGGGGCATAGGACTTATGGGTGTACTGGCCGATGCTGTACTGGAAAACGGCGGCTCCATAACAGGGGTGATACCTTCTTTTATGAAGGAAGAGGGATGGGACCATGCAGGTATTAACGAGATGATAATCACAACCGACATGGGGGAAAGAAAAAGGAACATGTTCTCGCTTGCTGATGCCGTTGTTGCACTGCCCGGAGGCGTAGGGACCCTGGAAGAGCTTACCGAAGCCATCACCCTGAAACAGCTCGGCCTTTTCAAGGGCCCGGTGATCATCCTGAACACCCTCGATTTTTACAGGTCCCTCATTGCATTCCTCGATCATATGGTTGCAGGGAATTTCATGAGGCTCGAGCATAAAGGGATCTGGGAGATTGCAAAAACGCCCAATGAGGTGCTGGTGGCTCTGGCAAACAAAAGTACCTGGGTAGACGATCCGAGACGGATAGCCAAAATATGAGACGGAAACGGCACAAAACAAGGTTCAGGGTTCAGGATTCAAGGTGCAAGACAAGGGATTTAGAATGATCTTGTAGCTGCTTCCAGAAAAAGCCTCCTGAGAGAATACTGTACCCTTTATTTCGGGAGCTCTAACTCCTTTATGGAACATTACTTTCCCGGTGAAGATTCGCGCCTCATCCCACAAATTTTCAGAAATGAAATGATCTATGACTTTTGCTCCTCCTTCAATGAACAACGATTGAATGCCCCTGTTGAAGAGATACTCTGAAATCCTGAGCGCTGCCCTGTCAGATTCCTCCAGAAACACTGTCTCCACCCCTCGATAACGAACCTTGCGGTTCGAGGTGAAAAGAACAACCGGTCCTCCCTCCCCAGGCTGTATCATGGAGCTCTCAAGAAGACCCGATCTGCTTAGTATAATCCTAAGAGGATTGGCACCGATCCACTCTCTTACATTTAGCTTTGGACTGTCATTTCTGAATGTGTTTGCTCCGACAAGAATGGCTTCCTCCTCAGATCTCCATCTGTGAACGAGCACTCTTTCCGATTCTCCTGTGATCCATACCGGTTTAAAACCTGAACCGGGAATTCTTTCCTTATCGATAAATCCGTCAGCACTCTGTGCCCATTTAAAGGTAATGTAAGGCCGTTTTTTCTCGTGAAATGTAAAAAAACGCCTGTTGATCCACCTGCATTGCTTCTCCAATATACCAGTTACAACTTCGCATCCTGCGGATCGAAGTTTTGCGAAACCGGAGCCCGAAACTACGGAGCTTGTGTCGGTAGTAGCCGCCACAACCCTCGGGATCCCCATCGATATTATAAGGTCGGCACACGGCGGTGTTCTGCCATGGTGTGAACATGGCTCGAGATTTACGTAGAGATAAGACTTTTTCAACAGTTCCTTATCTCCGACCGACGCTATGGCACAGGCTTCGGCATGTGGAGCGCCAGCTTTAAGGTGATAACCCTCACCTATTATCCTCCCTTTACAGGTAATAACCGAACCAACAAGCGGATTGGGATAAGTCAGCCCTTCAGCTTTCGAGGCAAGTTCAATGCACCTTCTCATGAATTTTTCATCACCTGATTCCACCATTGTGCTTAATATGCTAAATTTGACATATGGCTGGTAATTTACAAACAATTAAAGATATCAGGAACTATCTTAAGAACGAACTGGGCAACATTTATCCCGAAGAGGAAGTAGTTTCATTGACCGGCATTGTACTTATGTCGGTTCTCAAAATTGACGGGATTCGCGCTCTCATTGATGATCAAGCTCCGGTTCTATCGCCGGAAAACACAAGCAGAATAAAGGAAATCTGCGAAAGACTAAAGACCGGAGAACCTCTGCAGTATATTCTGGGAGAAACGATATTCCACGACTGCAGAATTAAAGTCAATCCCTCAGTGTTGATACCACGTCCTGAAACAGAGGAGCTTGCTGAACTAATTATAAATGAGAACAAGGGATTCTCAGGGAAATTAACCGATGCTTGTACCGGATCGGGATGCATTGCAATCGCCCTTGCTGTAAAATTTAAAGAAGCAGGCATATCAGGATTTGATTTGTCGCCGGAGGCAATATCACTGGCTGTTGAGAACGCAGAACTCAACAATGCAAAGGTTTCTTTTTACCAGGCCGATGTCTTTGATATTCCGGCCTGTAACATAAACAAAGTTGATATAATAGTCAGTAATCCGCCATATGTGAGGAATTCAGAAAAGAGGGCCATGAAGAGGAACGTCCTGGGCTTCGAGCCGCATGAAGCTCTATTTGTTCCTGATGACGATCCCCTTATTTTCTACAAGGCTATACTTAAGCTTGCCGGGAAAATGCTTACCCGGGGAGGGAAAATATATTTTGAGATCAATGAAGCCATGGGCAGGGATACGATCGGTCTGCTCCGTTCATACAACTATACTGAAACAGCAATATATAAAGACATTAACGGTAAAGACAGGATAGTAAAAGGTTATAAAAATGAGTGATGAAAAGTTAAACGAGACCGCTTTGAAAAAAGCAATGGCCTTATGTGCCGCTCGTGAAAATTGCACGAAAGATATTCGTTACAAATTAAGCGAATGGGGTGTCGATGACACTGGGGCAGAGAAGATTATTGAACAGCTCATCCGTGATAATTTCCTGAGTGACAGTCGTTATGCAAAAGCATTTACCAGCGACAGGTTCAAACATAACAAATGGGGAAAGATTAAGATAGCATCACAGCTGAGGATCAAGGGAATCTCTGAAAATATAGTCGCATCAGCCCTGGAAGAGATAAATGATGAGGAGTATATGGATATGATCAGGGAAATAATCACTACTCACAGCAGGTTCATCAAGGCAAAGAGCAAATTTGATCTTAAAGGAAAACTCCTCAGGTTCGGACTCTCAAAAGGAATTGAGAGTCACCTTCTCTATGACCTGCTTAATGAGTGGGAATGATGCTAAAGGAAATACAAGAAGCTCTTTACGAAGGGCATAAAGGTAATCAGGAACATTAATGATGAAATTAATACATCGAGAATTATGAGTTCTTTCCCTGTTCCGGGATTTTTGCTGTACGATGCCGAGCATGCGACTCTCATGACAAGTTGAAGAACGAAAAACAGGAATACCCTCAGCCCGTTTGGATTCCAGTCGAAAGCTTCTGAGATCCTGCCCCTGACTATAAGCGAGAAACTGTGAGAAAGGCCGCATGATGCACATTGCTCTCCGGTAAGCTTTTCATGGATGCATACAACGGGATAATCATTCCTGTCGGGGGAAAAGACAGCTGCATATACAAAAATAAGTATAATAATTGCTGCAAGAGAAAAATTTATTACAAGGTAGGGCTCGCGATTAAATGCCAGCTCTATTCCCCGATCATTCATGATATCCTTATTTGATTGTGTCATCAGCCTGTACATTTCCTTCCTCAAGTTCTTCCAGTTCCTTAACGCGGTCACCTTTGTTGGTTTCGGCATTTATTTCAACCTTTTCGCCGTTGCTTTCAACTTTGATGGACACGCTGGCATCCTCGAGATCTTTGAGAACATTCTCCCGAATGTCCCTGATGACGGTCTCAATTTCTCCGGAAAATTTATTTTCAGCTTTCTTAGCTATCTCTCCTGCAACGAATATCTGGGAAAACGAGATGAGCGATGCCACAACGGCTATCACCAGCCCTGCTATCAGAAGTCCGCGCGGTGCCCCGCTTCTGCCCGCCTGTGACAAACCCACCGAGGCCAGCACGATTGCAACTATCCCGGGGATGATCGCAATCATTCCCACGCAGGGTATTGCTGCCAGAACAAATGTAACAATGCCTGTTATAAGAGCTGCTATGCCCAGGCTTTGCCCGGCTGGTCTTTCAGCTGCCTTCTCACTGGCTTGCGTCGGATTATCAATTTTTTCATCCATGATTCGTATTGTTTAAGTTATTCATTCCTGTCAAGAATTTCTGTCATATCCTGCTCTAAAGACGTCAAAGGATTCTCAATGATGCGTCCGGTTTCAACTTTATTCCTGTAAAATATGAAAGTCGGTACCCTGAGGATGTCAAGGCTTTCATAATCGCCTATGGGGGCCACCTTTTGATCATCAGTGCCGATCAGGGTGATGTTTTCAGCCAGGAATCCTGAAATTTCAATTATTTTCATAAACCGCGGGAATTCACGCCTGCTGTCGGGGCACCAGGTTCCCAGGACAACCGTAATCGAGATATTCTCCTTACCTTTCTTTTTCAGAAGATCAATATACTTCTGATCGGGCTCATAATTCTCAAACCCTTCTTTGTACCATTCCGAATGAGGTAGCTGCAGGAGGCGACCCGGGTCAAAATATCCCAGTATCCAGGTTGACTGTTTAGAGAAATCCGTGGTTTTGTTCCCTCCGGGTATTTCATTTGAAGACAGGCTGTCGGTAGCAGGAAGCCTGTGGGCTCTGCATCCGGAATTAAGAACAAGGAACATTATCACAAGCCAGGTTGTACTGCTCCCAGAAAGCAGACTATGGTTTGGTATTGCTGATGCGTTAATCATCCCGGGACAATTGCCATCATGCAATTTATATATTTTTATTCTTCTGTATGGAGTAATATCTCAAGTATCTCCCTTGCAGCCTGCGAAACCGGTGTTCCCGGACCAAAAATGGCCGCAACTCCTGCATTATAAAGGAATTGATAATCCTGGGGAGGTATAACGCCACCTGCAATGACAAGTATGTCCTCCCTTCCGAGTTTCCTGAGTTCGGCTATTAACTCGGGTATGAGAGTTTTATGGCCTGCTGCAAGGCTTGATACTCCCAGGACATGGACATCATTCTCCACCGCCTGCCTTGCAGCTTCAGCCGGGATTTGAAAAAGAGGACCGATATCAACATCAAATCCTATGTCAGCATAACCTGTTGACACGACTTTTGCACCCCTGTCGTGACCATCCTGTCCCAGCTTCGCTATCATTATCCTGGGCTGTCTCCCTTCTTTTCCGGCGAATATGGAAACAAGCTCCTTTGCTTTCCTGAAGTTTTCGTCGTGCTTATACTCCGACGAGTAAACTCCCGAGATTGTTCTTATCACTGCTTTATACCTCCCAGCTATTTTTTCACATGCATAAGAAATTTCTCCAATACTGGCTCTTTTTGAAGCCGCATTCACTGCCAGCTCAAGAAGATTCCCCTTCCCTGTCCTGGCGCTTTCTGTCAAAGCATCGAGGGCAGCACGGCATTCATGCTCATTTCGTTCTGCCCTGAGTCTGCCCAGTCTTTTTATTTGCGCATCACGAACTGCGGAATTATCCACTTCAAGCGTTTCCAGAGGTTCTTCCTTTTCCAGCCTGTACCTGTTATTGCCGACTATTACCTGACGGCCTGAATCAATACGTGCCTGTGTGCGGGCTGCTGCTGCTTCAATTCTCATTTTCGGCAGGCCCGACTCTATTGCTTTAGTCATTCCGCCAAGCTCTTCAATTTCCATTATATGCTTCCAGGCAAGCTCTGCAATATCGCGGGTGAGGCTTTCAACGTAATATGAGCCTGCCCAGGGATCAATTGCCCTGCAAATATTGGTTTCTTCCTGTAAATAGATCTGTGTGTTCCTTGCAATGCGCGCTGAAAAGTCAGTAGGCAGGGCAAGGGCTTCATCCAGGGCGTTTGTATGCAGGCTCTGTGTATGTCCAAGAGCGGCTGCCATTGCCTCTATGCAGGTACGTCCCACATTGTTGAAGGGATCCTGTTCGGTAAGACTCCATCCCGATGTTTGACAGTGAGTCCTGAGAGCAAGTGATTTTGGGTTTTTCGGCTTGAAGTCACTTACAAGCTCCGCCCATAGCATTCTTGCTGCTCTCATTTTAGCTATTTCCATGAAGTGATTCATCCCTACAGCCCAGAAAAACGAAAGCCTCGGAGCAAAAGTATCAATATCAAGTCCTGCCTGCACCCCTGTCCTGAGGTATTCCAGGCCGTCAGCCAGGGTATAGGCGAGCTCAATGTCTGATGTAGCGCCTGCCTCCTGCATGTGATAACCGGAAATGCTAATAGAATTGAATTTTGGCATCTTTGAGGAGGTGAACCTGAAGATATCTGCAATGATCCTCATTGAAAATTCAGGCGGATATATATAGGTATTCCTTACCATGAACTCCTTGAGAATGTCATTCTGAATTGTTCCGCTAAGATCTTCCAGTCTTACCCCCTGCTCCATGGCTGTAACTATATAAAAAGCCATAACCGGCAGCACGGCTCCATTCATTGTCATTGAAACAGACATTTTACCGAGAGGTATCCTGTCAAATAGAATCTTCATGTCGAGTACCGAATCAACTGCTACCCCTGCCTTCCCCACATCTCCTGCAACACGCTCATGATCAGAATCATACCCCCTGTGCGTTGCCAGGTCGAATGCAACTGAAAGACCCTTCTGCCCGGCAGCAAGGTTGCGCCTGTAAAAGGCATTCGATTCTTCAGCAGTGGAAAAACCTGCGTACTGCCTTATAGTCCATGGATGCATCGGATACATGCCGGCATATGGCCCGTGGAGATACGGAGGGATGCCGGCTGCATACTCCAGATGATTGAAACCTTCAATCTCCTTTGAGGTGTAACAGTTTTTTACCTGTATTCCCTCAGAAGTTATCCAGCCTGCATCATTACCCGCTATTCCGTCATAATACTTTTCGACATTTTGCTTATTGAGGTTTCCGAGATCGCTATATCTGAATTCAGGTCTCATGATTATTTCATAAATAAATTAACTGATCCCGAGAACGGAATTATAATACCTCAATGTCTCAACAACGTCTGATCTCAGGCTTATGAAGTTTTCTATTCCGGATTCCTTCAGTGCATCAGAGCCGGGGGGATTTCCGGCAATAACCGTCAGTGCCCTGCCGTTCAACGCCCGGTGTATTTCAGGGGCATATTTCATGTACTCCTCATCGGAACTGCATATAACAACTATTTCAGCTTCCGAATCAAGAGCTGACCCAATGCCTTCTGATAACGAGTCAAATCCATCGTTATCGATGACCTTATACCCTCCGCATTCAAAGAAACCTGCAGAAAACTGCGCCCTCACCTTTCGCATAGTCTTATCCCCAACCGGAAAAAGGAAAGCTTTTGGCCCCTTCCCCGACCTCCTGACAGCTATCCTGAGCTTTTCAAACTCCTCAGAAGCTCTTGAAGGCATAAGAGGCATTACTGCCAGGTCCTTATCCTCAACAGGTGCACTGAACCTTATGCTATTACCGTTATCGTTCAGAATTTCCTCATCATCTCCCGGATAAAGATTTGTCCCTAAAAGGATCTCCCTGCGCATCGAAACATCCCTGATACGCTTATTCGCCATTCCCCTTATCTTATCCTGAATAAAACCATGCTTCAGTGCTTCCAGAAAACCTCCCCTTTCCTCTGTTTCAAGGAATAGTTTCCAGGCATGATCTGCCACCAGGGCTGTCAGGTTTTCAATATAATAGGATCCTGCCGCAGGATCTGCAACCTTATCGAAATAAGCTTCTTCCCTTAATATAAGTTGCTGGTTGCGCGCTATCCTTTCAGAGAATTCGCCCGGATCGGCAAATGCAATATCATAATTATTGACAGTAAGTGAGTCAGTGCCTCCCAGAACGGCTGACATTGCTTCGGTCTGTGTCCTCAGCATATTTACATAAGGATCATAAGCAGTTGCATTCCATTTGCTTGTAGAACAATGGATCTCCATTCTGAATGATTCCCTTTCATCTGGATCGTAACCGTCTCTTATGAGAGACCATAGGATCCGTGCAGCCCTTAGCTTGGCTATTTCCATGAAATAGTCTGATCCCGTGCCAAAGCTGAAACGAATATTCGAGGCTGCCTGTCCTGCCCGGAGTCCCCTGTCAGTTAGCTGGTCAAGGTATTCAACACCCATCGAGATGCTGAAGGCAAGTTCAGTTACGGCATCAGCCCCGGAATTGCAGAAATTAGTCCCATTGACCTGAACGATCCGGTATCGGGGGAGAGTCAATGATTCCTGAGCAAGGGCAGACAAATAGTTGAGACCCTCATCAACTGGTATGCAGAGAGTCCCGTTTATCATGAGCCTGCCAAGGGGATCTGTTTCGATGCATCCCCTTACTTCAGACAGATCAGTTCCTTGCCTTTCACAATTCTCTTTTATGAATTGAAGTATCTCCCGTGCCTTTCCGTTAGAGAAGAAATTAATCTCGTGTTTCTCAGCAGAAAGGTTTTTCAGAAGAAGTTCAAAATTCTTCTCGCTGACCGATATTGGATCATCAATCAAAAAGCCCAGCGAGTCAGCTCCCTTTTCCAGAACAGAATGCGCCTTTACGTTTGCCGTTTCATAGTCAGTGACATGAATATCCTGTCGTACCAGCCATTCATTGCCTGGTCTCGCCATCTTCCCGGCGTTATCATCACTCTGGTGGAAATTGCGTAACTCCATCACATATCCGGCATGCTTTATTCCCGGCATGTTTTCCTTCCTGTAGAAGGGAAGCACATCAAAGCCTTCTTTTGTTTTCCATACAAGCTTCCTGTTGAAATCCGCCCCTTTCAGGTCAGTATTTATTCTGTCATTCCATTCCTTTGTTGTTACAGGGGGGAATTGTTCAAACAATTTTCTTTGTTTCAGCATGAAATACTCCTGATTTTTGCTCCGCAATTAATAATATAATCGCCAGTATTTACATGAAATTTATCACCATAAGGCATCAACAGAAGATTACGGCAATTTACCTGCAAACTCCATGAGGTATGCATTCATGAAAGGAGTAAGGTCGCCGTCAAGGACCGCCTGGACGTTTCCGGTTTCATAATTTGTCCTCAGATCCTTAATCATTTTGTATGGATGAAGTACATATGACCGTATTTGTGAACCCCATTCTATTTTCTTTTTCTCTCCTTCAATCTTTGCCTGCTCTTCTCTTTTTTTTCTCAGCTCCATCTCGTAAAGCTGGGATTTCAATATTCTCATTGCATTCTCCTTGTTATGCAGCTGGGAACGTGTTTCCTGGTTTTCAATAACTATTCCCGTGGGATGATGTCTCAGCCTGACAGCTGTTTCCACCTTATTGACATTCTGTCCTCCGGCTCCGCTCGACCGGTAAGTTTCCCAGGTGATATCAGCAGGATTGATATCTATTTCGATGTTGTCATCAACCAGGGGAGTGATGAATACTGATGCAAAAGTAGTCTGTCGCTTGCCCTGGGCATTGAAGGGTGATATCCTCACAAGGCGGTGTACGCCGTTTTCGCCTTTCAGGTATCCGTAAGCCCACTCCCCGTTTATCTCAAGTGTTACAGATTTTATTCCCACCTCATCACCCTCAAGAAAGTCAAGTTCCTTTACCTGAAAGCTGTTCCTTTCAGCCCATCGCAGATACATCCTCATGAGCATCGATGCCCAGTCATTGCTTTCCGTGCCTCCGGCTCCTGAATTGATTTTCAGTATGGCGCCGAGTCTGTCTTCCTCTTTCTGAAGCATGTTTCGCACCTCGAGATCCTCAACCAGTCTGGTGCATATCTCGAAATGACTCTCCACATCCTCCTCCGGGGCCTCTCCTTCCCTGAAAAAATCATAAATCACAAGCACGTCATCCACACTGGTATTTACCCTGTTAAATTCATTTATCCAGCTTTTCTCCTGAGATATCTGCCTTAACAGTTCCTCGGCAGATTTAGGATCATCCCAGAAACCAGTTTTCTGGCTCTGCAATTCCATTGTATTAACTTTTTCAAGCCTGGCATCAATGTCAAAGATACCTCCTCAACGCATCACGGCGTTCCGATAAATCCTTTATCTGGTCGTATGTTATCATGTGTGAAATATATCGCAGCAAATTTAATCCAAATTGATCTCTCTGCAAAATGTCAGATCATCCAACTATACACCATAGTCTGCCAAGACAGCCGCCAGGCTCAATCAATCAGGTCTTTATCTATAAACTACTTTCTGTTTCAACATCCTCCACTGCAATTTGTTTAAAACTATGTTAACTATCTGTTCAAATCCCGGTTAATTAACTGTTTAAACCCTCATTAACTGATGAAACTGGAAATTGTTAATATCATTACCCGATAATTGTGATAATTGCTTATTTTACGTGCTGAAAGAACCACAATCGAAAGCAGGTGTTAAGATCATATCTATATAACAATGTTGTGGAAGCAGGATGTGATGAAGCAGGCAGGGGCTGCCTTGCCGGACCTGTTGTGGCAGCGGCTGTCATCCTGCCAAAAAAATTCCGGCACCCTGTCCTGGATGATTCAAAGAAGCTGTCAGCCAGGCAAAGATTTACCGTAAGGGAAGATATTATAAATTCAGCACTGGCATGGAACGTTGCCTTTGTGAATAATGAGGAGATAGACAGGATCAATATCCTGAGAGCTTCAATAAAAGCAATGCATCTTGCCATTGAAGGATTAAGCAAAAAACCCGGATTTCTCCTTGTTGACGGCAATAGTTTTTTCCCTTACATGGACATAGATCATAAGACAATCATAAAGGGTGACGGTTTGTTCTTTTCCATAGCTGCCGCTTCAGTCCTGGCCAAAACCTTCCGCGACGAATATATGGATAAACTTCACACTGAGTTCCCTGTGTACGGATGGAACAGGAACAAGGGCTATCCTACTTCTTTTCACAAGGATGCCATCATGAAACACGGGATCTCCCCGTACCACCGCCGATCCTTCAACCTCATCGATGTACAGCTTCATCTGGATCTGTAGATTCCCGGCAACAATACTGAGGATCTGTTCAGGGAAGACTCAAAGTACTTATAAAACAGCTTCATTAAACACTTTTTATGTAATTGTTTTGCGGGGAAAAGGCTATCTTTGCCCGAAATTTTTCGAATTGTAACAGAAAAGTATATTTATGAAGAAGTTTTTTGCGATTTTATTTGTTGTGACTCTGGCAGCCGGACAGAAGGGAAGGGCTGATGAGGGGATGTGGCTTCTGCCGCTTATTGAGAAACTGAATATAGGAAAGATGACCGAGCTTGGCCTGAAGCTCTCGGCAGAAGATATCTACAGCATAAACAAGGCAAGCATCAAAGATGCCATTGTAATTTTTGGAAGAGGATGCACCGGGGAAATAGTCTCCTCAGAGGGATTGCTTTTTACAAATCATCACTGCGGCTACGCACAGATACAGGCCCATAGTTCGGTCGAACATGATTATCTTAAAGACGGATACTGGGCAATGAAGAGAGATCAGGAACTGCCAAATCCAGGGCTGACTGCAACATTCCTGTTAAGTATTGAGGATGTCACCGATAAGGTTCTTGCCGATGTAAAACCAGGTATGAGTGAATCAGAAAGGATCTCGCTTGTCAATGATGCCAGGGGCAGGATTGAGGAAAGCGCAGCTTCAAACGACGGTATAAGGGCAACAGTATCATCCTTCTATGGAGGCAATTATTTCTATCTTCTCACTTACGAAAGGTATAGCGACGTACGCTTTGTGGGTGCTCCACCATCCTCAATAGGGAAATTCGGATTCGATACCGACAACTGGGAATGGCCCCGCCATACCGGCGACTTCAGTGTATTCCGCGTCTACACAGGACCCGACGGAAAACCCGCCCCCTATGCAGCCGATAATATACCATTGAAACCAAAACACTGGCTTCCTGTCTCTATCGGGGATCTGAAAAAGGGTGACTTTGCAATGATACTGGGATATCCGGGTACCACGGAGAGATATGCCACTTCGTATGAAGTAAATGAACTTCTGACTATCACCGATCCCAACAGGATAAAGATAAGGGGGATAAGGCAGGAGATACTGATGGCTGACATGCAGAATGACCAGAAGGTGAACATTCAGTATGCTTCAAAATACTCCAGCTCTTCAAACTACTGGAAAAATTCGATAGGAGAAAAAGAAGGGCTCGAGAAACTTAATGTCAGGGCACGGAAGGAGGAAATTGAGGATCTGTATAACCAGTGGGTAACAGCGGATAAGGAACGCCAAACCATGTATGGCGACGCTCTGAACCTTATCAGGTCGTCAGTTCAGGGAAGGGCTGAATACCTAAATGCACAGCAATACATAAGCGAATGCTTCCTTCAGGGATCCGAACTTGTCAGATTCAATCTGATGTCGTCGCTTTATCACAATGCGCTTAAGACGGGCGATCAGCAGAGAATATCAAATGCAGCTTCATGGCTAAGAAGTTATGCCTCATCTTTTTATAAGGATTACAATCCCCCTACGGATAAAAAATCGACTGCAGCCATGATCAACCTGTACCGGAAGGATGTGCCGGAAAAATTTCACCCTTCATTCTTTAAAGAAATCATCGACAGAAAATTCAAGGGCAATGTTGAAAAATATGTGGATGACATGTTTTCAAGGTCAGTATTTGCAGGTAAAGACAAGCTTATTGCATTCCTTGAAAAACCTTCTCTGAAAACTCTTGAAACCGATCCCGTTCAGATAATGGCCGCCTCGATAAGTGAAATGAGCAGCTTTGTGTCGGACGAACTCAGCAAATTTGATGATGATTATAATAAGGGGCGCAGGTTGTGGATTGCAGCCCTGAAGGATATGGCACCTGAAAAGACACTGTACCCCGATGCCAATTCCACAATGCGCCTGACATATGGCAAGGTGCTTGACTATGATCCCCGCGACGGCGTAACATACAAGTATTATACTACACTGAAGGGCGTCATTGAAAAATACAAGCCCGGTGACTATGAATTCGACCTTCCTGAAAGACTCGTAGATCTATACAACAGAAAAGAATACGGCAGGTATGCATCATCTGAGGGATATCTGCCGGTTAATTTTCTCACCGACAATGATATAACCGGAGGCAATTCAGGCAGTCCCGTTCTGAATGCAAAAGGCGAGCTCATTGGACTGGCATTTGACGGGAACTGGGAAGCCATGAGCGGAGATGTAGCCTTCGAACCGGAACTTCAAAGAACTATTTCGGTCGACATTCGCTATGTGCTATGGGTAATTGACATTTATGCAGGTGCTAAACACCTGGTCGATGAAATGACTATCGCAGAATAAAAGCTTTTAATCCGGAACATAAAATTCCTATCATATGAATATCAGTTTTGTTGAAATAGCTGCCGCTTTTATGGTATTATTTGCCATAATTGATATTCCTGGCTCAATACCTATTATTCTGGACATAAAGACAAAAACAGGAAACATCCAGCCTTTTAAGGTCACTGCTGTCTCATTCATCATTTTTCTGGCATTTCTTTATATCGGAAGCCCCCTTCTCGGCATTTTCGGTATTGATGTAAGTTCATTTGCCATTGCAGGCTCATTTATAATATTCCTTATAGGGATGGAAATGGTTCTGGGAATTGAATTATTCAGGCATGATCAGGCCGGAGGAGGATCAATTGTCCCCATTGCCTTTCCCCTGATAGCCGGTGCCGGCTCTATTACAACGATACTTTCAATCAGAGCAGAATATTACACTATCAATATCCTGATAGCCCTTATCCTCAATATGGGCATAGTTTATACCGTTCTCCGGCTCACAACGCGCGTTGAACGATTGCTGGGCCCGTCAGGACTCCACCTCCTCAAGAAGTTCTTCGGAGTTATTCTTCTTTCAATAGCTATAAAGCTCTTCCTTACAAACACAGGAATTACACTTCCTCATGACTAATGAAATAACAATCTATACCGACGGAGCTTCAAGCGGCAATCCTGGTCCGGGCGGATATGGAGTGGTCCTTATTTCGGGGAAGCACAGGCTGGAGAAATCCGAAGGGTTCCGCCTCACCACAAATAATCGCATGGAGCTTCTTGCAGTAATCACAGGGCTCGAAGCACTTAGAATCCCCGGAAGCAACGTTGTTGTTTACACTGACTCAAGATATGTGGCCGATTCTGTTGAGAAAGGCTGGCTATTCCAATGGGAATCCAAAGCATTCCGAAAGAAAAAGAATCCTGACCTCTGGACCAGGTTCCTGAAGGTCTACCGTAAGCACAATGTAAGGTTTGTATGGATTAAAGGCCATGCCAACAATCCCGAGAATGAACTATGTGACAAGCTTGCTGTGGAAGCATATAAAAAAGAAAACCTGTCGGAGGATCATGGATTCAATCCTGATGAAGAAGACAATAACCTTTTTAAATGATATCTGGCGTGATAGGACAGAAAGAACTTTATGATCTGCTGGGAGAACTTGCAATTCCTTTTGAATATCATGAACATCCCCCGCTGGCTACCATAGAAGATGCAAAACTACACTGGAAAGATTACAACAGCGGACGATGTAAAAACATTTTCTTTAGAAACCACAAAGGTAACAGGCATTACCTTGTAATACTTGAACACCTGGCCCTGCTTGATATCCATGATCTTGAGAAGAGGCTCAGGCAGGGTAAACTTTCATTTGCTTCAGATAAACGGTTAATGAAATACCTTGGCGTCGAGCCAGGTTCAGTCTCACCTTTTGGTCTGATAAACGACAGGGAAAATCATGTCCACCTGTTTATCGATGAGGTCCTGAAGGACGAAGAAAGGCTTGCCTTCCATCCGAATGTCAATACAGCATCAATTGTAATTTCAAGTAAGGACTTCATCAGATTCCTTGAATATACAGGGAATTCCTATGAGTTTATAAGGCTTTACGACCATTGATAAACCGCACAAAAATTCTCAGTAAAGTGAAAACTGATTCTGTGGATTCACGGAGATAATGCAATTAAATGCCTGTTCGGTACTTAACTCCCCTTTGAAGATTATTGCATCAGGTTTTTGTAAACAGGCTGCAGCAATTCCTCACGCGCTTCATATTTGCTTTGGCTGGCCCAAATGATGCCTCTTTTCTGAATCTCAAGGGCCTGCGGAACCTTGAAGTCATCAGCAACATGCCCCAGGGAGGAGTAGAAAACCCTGCCGCTGCCATAATATTTTTTCCATGCAACAGGTACAATATTCCCTCCTATCCAGTTTGCATGCTGTCCGCTGAACGTCGTCGTTGCCAGAACCTTCACATTTGGATCGACATGCATGTAATATTGTTCTGAATGCATTTCGAAGTCCGACAATCCCTTTGTCACCGGATCATCATGATCGGTTATATGCACCCTGTAATCGATAACACCGCCCGGGTGCGCAACCCATTGGCCCCCAACCATAAACTGGTATTCGGTATTGTTCCTGAATGAATCGCCCAGACCTCCATGCCATCCTGCCAGGCCCACACCTCCCCTGACTGCTTCCAGTAGTGCATTCTCCTGGTTCCCTTCAATCTGACCCATTGTCCACGCCTGCACTATCAGGTCAATATCCTTTTTAAGGTCATATTTCAGGTATGCATCCAAAGAGTCGGATACTATCACATCAGCTCCCTCGGCCTTCATCCATGGCACAAAAATATCCCTGCATTTATCGGGTTCATGTCCCATCCAGCCTCCCCAGACAAAAAGCACCTTTTTACCTTTAAGAGGCCTTTCTTCCGGCAGTTTCCTGCCGTAGATAACTGGTGAAGCAATAAGAGCAGCAGCCATTGCAGTGCCAGCTTTAACAATAAATGATCGCCGTGTTGTCATAATATTACGATTTAACGCTAAGATAAGTAATTTTCCAACCTTAGGCACAACAAGGAAATAAGAAAGCACGACGGATTAAACTTCTTTGGATTTATTACAAATAAGAGGAATAACTGCAACGGAAGAGCTTCATGTCCGTCCTTATATCAGAAAATACCCATTTTATTCTCTTCCATGAAAAGAATTTCAGCGATAGCATTACTTATACTGATTGGCCTGACCTGTATCAATGGACAGGAAACAGAAAAGAAACAATATAAAACGGTAAAAATCTCAATCGCCCCCGAGATTGACGGTATACTTAACGACGATGCCTGGCTGGCAGGTGAATGGGTTGATGATTTCACCCAGAATGAGCCGTTCAATGGCAGGCCGGCATCTCAAAGAACAGAGTTCAAGATATTATATGACGACGATAACCTGTATGCCGCATTCAAAGCATATGATACCAGTCCCGACAGTATCGTCAGCAGATTATCACGGAGAGATAATTCTGACGGTGACCTTGTCGGCATAATACTTGACAGTTTTCACGATCTGCGGACAGGATTTCTCTTTGGCGTGAGTTCAAGCGGGGTGAAATATGACCAGGTTTTTACAAACGACGGAGATAATGAAGATCCGTCATGGGATCCAAACTGGTGGGTTAAAACGTCGGTTAACGAAGAGGGTTGGGTGGCTGAAATGAAGATACCCTTAAGCCAGTTGCGGTTTGAAAAGAATTCCGGAAATGTATGGGGTCTTGAGGTTGCCAGAATATTGTACCGGAAAAATGAAACCAGTTTCTGGCAGCACATCCCGAAAGATGCCCCGGGGTTTATTCATCAAATGGGAGAGCTTGTCGGACTGGAGCGTATCAGGCCGCGCAAGATACTTGATATAACTCCTTACGGAGTCGGGAAAGTCGAAACCTTCAAGTCTGAACCTGATAATCCTTTCCTTGATAAAGGCAGAAATTCGAAAATCAGTGGAGGTATTGATGCCAAAATAGGTCTTACCAACAATATGACAATGGATTTGACAATAAATCCTGATTTCGGGCAGGTCGAAGCAGACCCCTCGGAAGTAAATCTGACAGCCTATGAAACTTTCTTCAACGAAAAAAGACCATTCTTCATTGAAGGCAATAATATCACCGATTTCAACCTCGGAATCGGGGATGGAGATGTTGGTAACGATAATCTTTTCTACTCAAGGAGAATAGGACGACGGCCGCAGGGATCCCCCGAACTGGAGGACGGAACGTATGCTGATATCCCGATATCAACAACAATACTGGGAGCAGCCAAGCTTACCGGCAAGACAAAAGATGGCCTGTCATTAGGATTTATTGAGGCAGTCACAGCCGTGGAGCAGGCTGAAATTGACACCGAGGGTCAGCGTTCGTATAAGACCGTTGAGCCCCTCACCAATTATTTTATAGGCAGGATGCAGAAGGATTTCAACGAGGGAAAGACCATCCTGGGTGGAATATTTACAGGCACAAACAGGGATCTCGATGCTGACCTTTTAAAAAGCCTTCATAAATCAGCATATACAGGAGGTATCGATTTCACACAGTACTTCAGGAGTAAGAAATGGATGTTCAACATAAATTCAGCTTTTAGCAGCGTAAGCGGGTCAAAGGAGGCTATTGAGGAAACCCAGAAATCATCGGCACGTTATTTCCAGCGACCCGACAATGATTATACTGACCTGGACCCCGACAGGACATCCTTGTCGGGATCAGGGGGAAGGGTCCAGCTGATGAAGCTCAACGGACACCTTAACCTGATGGGTGCTGTTACCTGGAAGACGCCCGGATTTGAAACAAACGATATGGGATACCTGCGTGAAGCAGACCAGATACTGGCTGTAGTATGGGCCGGATACAACCAGTGGGAGCCAAAATGGATCTACAGAAGATACAACCTGAACCTGGATGTTTATACTATAAGTAATTTTGGAGGAGACAGGATTGGACGTGGTCTTGAATGGAACGGATCTGTCACTCTGAAAAATTACTGGAACGCCTGGGGCGGTGGAAATCTGAATTCAAATTCGTTATCAACCGGGATCCTGAGAGGTGGCCCTTCGATGAAAACACCGGGTAACATCAATTTATTTGCCGGATTTTCCACCGACCACAGAAAAAAGCTCGAACTGGAATTCAGATTCAACACATCGAGGGGATTCAATAACTACTCATCAAATACCTACAGCGGAATCGAGCTTTCATTCAAACCTGCGAATTACCTTACTCTTTCTCTCGACCCCGGATTCAGTAAATCCTATACCGAACTTCAGTATGTTTCACAGGAGGATTATAACGGATCCGACAGATATGTATTTGCCAGTATTGACAGAAAAACTATAAGTGCATCGTTCAGGATAAATTTCAACCTGAGTCCTGACCTTACAGTGCAGTACTGGGGCCAGCCTTTCATTGCTTCAGGAAAATACCACAACTACAAATATATTACAGACCCGAAAGCAGACAGATATAGCAACCGTTTCAAAACATATATTGCTGATCAGATCACTCCGGATGAGGATTATTTTAATATTGACGAGAACCTCGATGGCATCAATGACTATGGATTCGACAGGGAGGATTTTATTGTCCGTGAATTTCTCTCAAACCTTGTACTGAGATGGGAATATAATCCGGGGTCATCAGTTTACCTTGTCTGGAGCCAGACCAGGAACGGCTCCGAGAGAACAGGAAGCATGGATTATTTAAATGATCTCAGCGATCTTTTCGACAGGGACGATAATACACCTCACAATATATTCCTCGTCAAGTTCAGTTACCGCTTCGGACTAAACTAGATCCTCAGTTTAATCCAGCAAACACCTGTCCATTTTGCTTCTCAGGTCAGGACTTCAAACTGAATTCCCAGCTTGTTTATGGCATAACCATATTCTTTCATATAGTCGCCATATGCTGTCATCCAATGGAAACCCTGCATCTCCCTGGCAACTTTATTGCTGTCGCAGCTGAAGGCTACATCAATCTGTGAACGGCATATATCCAGGAACGGATTGTCCGCTATCTTGCCGGGCAGACCGACATTCCTCTTAAATTCAAAATCAGGCATGATATTTGTAACCGGCTGCCCTACAAGCATTTCCACTTTGGGTGCAGCCCCATAATCAGATTCAAAATGAGTTAACAACCGTGCCGGGGCCAGTTTTTTCCCATCCATGCGCCGGGGAGCAGTGCAGTGAGCCAGTGTTATCAATCCGTCGTGCGGATAGGTCGGATCGTTAAGAAAGACGGGGGTTCCAGTAATGTTGGACAAAAGTATTCCGGCAGGAACCACAACAAAATCTGATTCACAGAAAGCCTGGTAACCTGCATCATTAATAAGACTGAGCGTCAGACAGGCTGTCGTTTCCGATAAAGGCATTATTGTTCCCATGCATTCATTGATCGTTATTGCCTTGCTGCCAGCTTTTTCCATAATCCTGGTCAGTACATCCTCCAGAATAAAACAATTTTCAACATACTCTTTTTTCGTTTCGAGGCTTATTCCGCTGTCCTCAAGATACCTTCCTGCTCTTTCCCGTGCCCCCTGAACCAGTGATCTGTCAGAACGGGCTTCTGTTATCAGCCTGCCAAGCTCATCATATGAGACAGTCCTTATGTCAAGTCCGAATTTTTCGCGGACCAGGTCCGGAACAACACCTTCAGGCTGAGCCCAGGCTCCCGGACCTCCTACAGCCACAACAGTTGAGTTTACAGTGTTCCTGAGGCCACAGAGAGATCTTAATCTCCATAAGATCTCATCCTGATTATCTATCACCACATCATTTTCATTTATTCCCGAGACAGCCAGCCTGTCGGTATGCTGTCTTAAGAACCGCGGGCTGATAATCTCATACCATAAATACACAGGGCCTGATTTATGCCGGCAGAAAAATATTATATCCTTACCCGTTTTGTTTAAAGTGTCAAAAATGTCCATGCTACCTCCTGCTGCATACACAAGAATTACATCAGCTGACCCGGTGTCGGTAATATCTGCAAGAGAAGCCTTATTACGAACCTTATTCACCTCAAGGAACTCAACGGGAAAGTCGGCTCTTAACCTGAGCTTTTCCAGTTCTGTTTTTATCTTTATCAATTCTGCATCAGCATCCATTTCTGTCTGAATTCCCCCCCACGATCTCCAGCTGGTCTGCGCCCTGGGCACCGGAACTTCATATGTGAGGATGGGTTTAACTTTCAACGGTTTGCGATCTCTGATACTGCTGGTACCGGTTTTAATTCCTGAAAGAGACTGCCAGGATATTCCTGACAAAGCTATGGTACCTATTGCACTTGTGCCGGCTGTCTTTACGAACTGCCTTCGTGATATTTCACCGGGCAAGGTATTACTGTGCCCTCCACAGCATGAACATCCGGATAGATGCCATGCATTGTTATCAGATTTGTGGTTGTCCATTTGATTGTTTATTAAGATTTTCTTGTCTGCTCAATGACTTTCAGTATCCTTAAAAGGTGATGGTTCAGGGCCCATGGTAATTACAAGATGCCCTCCGTTAACAATGTCCTCATGATCAAAAAACGGGCTCTTCAGTTCAGTGCCGTTCATGACGGCGCTCTGTATATAAATGTTTTCCGGTGAATTATTTTTTGTTTCAACAGTAAAAGTCTTTCCATTCTCAAGGTTAACAGTCACTCTTCCAAACAACGGCCGGCCAAGTGACCATGAAGTATCGCCCGGTGCAACCTGATAGAATCCTATCGCGTTCAAAACATACCATGCCGACATCTGGCCGCAATCCTCATTGCCCGATAATCCATCAGGATTGTTGAAATACAGGGTATTGAGGATCTGATCAACAAGTTTCTGGGTTTTCCAGGGTTCTCCGGCATAATTATAAAAATGTGTAATATGGTGACTGGGTTCGTTGCCATGAGCATATTGTCCTATCAATCCCGAAATATCTGCCGACCTGTTTTCTCCTACTATTTCCGAGTCAGTACTGAACAAAGAATCTAGCTTCTCTGTAAATTTCTCCCTTCCCCCCATAAGATCAATCAGACCCGGAACATCGTGCGGTACAAACCATGTCCATTGCCATGCATTTCCTTCAACGTAGTCGGCATATGAATGATCCGAAAATCTTGGATCAAAAGGAGTTCTCCACTCACCTGTCGACATAATGCCTCTCATGAACCTGGTTTTTGGATCAAAGTATTTTTTATAGCGGGAAGCTCTTTCGGAATACAGGTTGAAATCTTCCTGCCTGCCAAGATCCTCTGCCATCTTTGCAACGCACCAGTCATTATAGGCAAGCTCCAGGGCTTTGGCAACAGACTGGTTATCTTTATCACTGGGGACGAATCCGATGGTCTTGTTGTAGAATTTCGCCATAGGCATCAACGACATCAGCACACCTTCTGAATCAGTATTGATGTTTGCCGTATCGAAATCTGCCGATTTGATCATTGCCCGGTATGCCTTTTCAACATCGAAATCCCTGATTCCTTTCTTGTAAGCATCAACAATAACCGGGATTGCATGACTGCCTATCATTGTTCCGGTATAGTTGGAAGCCAGGTCCCACATGGGCAGCAATCCTCCCTCATCATACTTTCTCAGGAGCGCACGGATCATTTCAGCATCACGTGAAGGATTAACAAGGGTAAGTAATGGATGGGCTGCCCGGAAAGTATCCCACAGTGAGAAAACAGTGTAATTCACCGATCCGTCTGACTGATGTGTTTTATGGTCCATGCCGAAGTACCTCCCGTCGGCATCGGAGAAAACATTCGGACTGATAAATGAATGATATACTGCAGTGTAAAAGATAGTCTTCTGATCTTCAGATCCTCCTTCAACCTTTATTTTACTAAGTTCTTTGTTCCATGTGTCTCTTGCATCATTCATGACCTTTTCAAAATCCCAGTCCGGTATCTCAGTTTCAAGATTGTTCCTGGCTCCTTCAGAATCGACCGACGAGATCCCGACTTTAGCCAGAATCTGTTCGTTATCTGAAGTCGTAAATGAAAGCACTGCTTTGATATTTTGTCCCTCTGCTTCCTGAATATTGTCCTGAATGGTATCATTCACTGCAATTTTGCATTTAAAAGGCTTTGAGAACCTGGCATAGAAATAAACGGGATGATATCTTGCCCAGCCTTGTGTAACCTTCAGTCCTTCTATTTCGGTATCGCTCAGAACCTTTATTTTCAGGACCATGTTCTTATGAAACTGCAGCGTGTGATCCAGATCGATGATGATACCTGATTCTTCAGATTCCGGATACGTATACCTGTGAAATCCTGCCCTGGCAGTAGCCGTAAGTTCCGCATTAATGCCATAGTCATCAAGCTTCACAGAATAATAGCCCGGTGATCCTTCTTCGCTGTCTTTTGAGAATGCTGAACGGTAACCCGAGCCCGGCACATTTTCATCACCCCTGACAAGGCTTATCCTGCCTGATACCGGCATAAAAAGTATGTCACCGTAATCGCCTATGCCAGTCCCGCTCAGATGGGTATGAGAAAAACCAATTATCGTCCTGTCGGAATCATGATAGCCTGAACAGGCATCCCATCCTTCCATCCTGGTATCGGGGCTCAGCTGTACCATTCCGAAAGGGACCGTTGCTCCCGGAAATGTATGCCCGTGACC
>JAVEVC010000080.1:0-9973 GCA_034005245.1 Bacteroidales bacterium | reverse complement strand
CATCCAAACTCGACGGAATAAGCATTGTTGAAGGATATAAAACAGGCCGTTTTCAGACGAGACCATTGTTCTGGCACTATCCGCACTATAATAACCAGGGCACTGAACCTGGAAGTGCAATAAGATTTGGCAATTACAAACTGATCGACAACTTTGAAAAGGACAGAGTGGAACTCTACAACCTTGAAAAAGACCTGTCGGAGACAAATGATATTGCCAAATCAGAACCTGAGAAAACTCAAAAACTGTTATCTCTCCTGAAGGAATGGAGAAAAAAATTCAATGCAAAGATGATGGAGCCAAATCCCGGCTGGGTAGGTTTAAAATAGAACAATAATGTAATTCCAGTTAAAAATTACTATATGAATAACATCAAATTATCAATCGGACTGGGTATTGTATCGGTTGCAGCATTGCCCGGATGCACTCTTAAAAACACAGCTGAAAAAGCAAATCCGAATATTGTTCTGATATTTCTGGATGATATGGGTTATGGAGATCTTTCATGCTTCGGGGCAACAGGTTATAAAACACCAAATATTGACAGGCTGGCAACTTCAGGAATGAGGTTCACTAATTTTTATGTGGCACAGGCAGTCAGCAGCGCCTCTCGTGCCGGCCTTTTGACAGGCTGCTACTCAAACAGGGTTGGAATATCAGGTGCGCTGATGCCATGGGATAGCATTGGCATCAATCCTGAGGAAGAACTGATTCCTGAACTTCTTGGCAGAGAAGGATACAGGAACTGCATTGTCGGAAAATGGCATCTTGGCCATCTCCAACCATTCCTGCCTCTTCAAAACGGCTTCCATGAATATCTGGGACTGCCGTATTCAAATGATATGTGGCCGGTCGATTTCGACGGCCTTCCAGCTACTGTGGACAAAAGTCCGCGCATGTTAAGGTACCCGGTCCTGCCACTTATAAAGGATAATGAGAAAACAAGGGATATCAATAACCTGGACGATCAGGCCGGGCTCACAACACTTTATACTGAATTTGCCGTTGACTTTATCAACAGAAATTCAAAAAATCCTTTCTTTCTGTATTTTGCCCACTCTATGCCCCACGTGCCCCTGGCCGTCTCGGATAAGTTCAAAGGCAAAAGTGAACAGGGAACTTACGGGGATGTTCTTATGGAAATAGACTGGTCAGTTGGAGAAATCATGAAAACTCTTGAGGCGAATGGTATAGATGACAACACACTTGTGATTTTCACATCTGACAACGGCCCCTGGCTAAATTTTGGCAACCATGCGGGTTCAACAGGCGGTCTCCGTGAAGGAAAGGGATGCAGCTGGGAAGGAGGACAGAGGGTCCCCTGCATAATGGTATGGCCTGGTGAAATCGCCGCCGGAGTGATATGTAATAATATAGCATCCACTATTGATATCCTTCCAACACTCTGCTCAATTACCGGGGCTGATCTGCCACAGAGGAAAATTGACGGCGTTAATATTCTTCCGCTTCTGAAAAGCAATTTTGATGCTGATCCCCGCAAAGTTTTCCATTACTACTATAGAAAGAACAGCCTCGAGAATATAAGAAAAGACCAGTGGAAGCTTGTTCTGCCTCATTCCTACCGCTCATATGAAGGCAAGATGCCCGGGAATGACGGATGGCCCGGTGAATACTCTGCAGGGACAACAGGTTTTGAGTTATTTGATCTCCGGAGGGATCCCGGTGAAAGATACAATATAATTGGCCTCTATCCTGATGTCGCGGAAGAACTTAAAAAGATCGCCGAGGAAATGAGAAATGATCTTGGCGATGAAAATTTTAATATGCCTGGTATCAACTCAAGGAATCCGGGATCATTGAAAAAAACACTGCCATAAAACAGCATACACATTATTCCGTGATAGAATTATGCCAGTTTATTCATACTGTACAAATGTGAAAAAACGCCATGGTAAAACTTAAATCATTACTTGAACTGGGACTTGCTTCTGTACTGACAGTCAATGCAAATGCACAGCAAACACAAAAGAGGCCCAACATTCTCTGGATATCAACTGAGGATATGAGCCCTCACCTTGGATGCTATGGCGATAAGGTAGCCAGGACACCCAACATTGACCGGCTGGCCGCACAGGGTATACTCTATTCCAGCGCATTTACGACTGCAGCAATAAGCGCACCTGTAAGGGCAGGCGTAATAACAGGCATGTACCAGACATCAATCGGCTGTATGCACATGCGTACAACATCATACAGGCGGTCGGTTGATAATCCGGTGGAATTTACTGCAGTGCCGCCCCACTATGTTAAGGCTTTCACGGAATACCTGAGAGTTGCAGGCTACTACTGCACAAATAACTCAAAGACTGACTATCAGTTCGCAAAAGATCCAGTACCAGCAAGCATATGGGATGAGTGCAGCAGAACTGCCCATTACCGGGACAGGCCCGACAAGAACCAACCTTTTTTTGCTGTCTTTAACTGGATAGGTACGCACGAAAGCCAGAACTGGGACCTGTCAGATGTTAAAACTGATCCTGCTGAAATAAATGTTCCGCCATATTATCCTGACAACGAGATAATAAGGTTAAATATGGCAAAAATGTACGATAATATAGCCCGTCTCGATTCCATCGTGGGTGTCATTATTTCAGAACTTGAAAAGGAGGGAGAGCTGGAAAATACGGTAATATTTTTCTGGGGAGACCATGGCGACGGTCTTCCAAGAGCAAAAAGATGGTTGTACGATTCAGGACTTAATATCCCCCTTATAATAAAATGGCCCGACGGGACAAATGCAGGAAGTACTGATGACCGGCTGATCAGTTCAATAGACTTTGGCCCTACCGTACTATCAATTGCCGGAGTGCCTGTTCCGGCACACATGCAGGGCATTCCTTTCCTGGGCAGCCAGGCAGGACCGCCCCGTAAAGAGGTGTACGCTGCCCGCGACAGGGTTGACGAATCATACGACATGATACGATCAGTTCGCACAAAAGAATTCCTTTACATCCGTAACTATTATCCTGCAGAACCTTTTCCTATCTGGGTGCCATACCTGACCAATATGCCTATTTACAAAGAAATGCTCAGGCTTGATGCAGAAGGGAAGCTCAGCGGCGCCCAAAAAAGCTGGATGGCTTATTCGAGACCGCCTGAAGAATTATACGATGTAAGGTCAGATCCCTTCCAGGTAAACAACCTGATAAATGATTGCAACTACATGGATGTCCTTGCTGATCTCAGGAAAAAGCATGAATCATGGTCAGTGGAAACAGGTGATATGGGCAGGATGAATGAGCCTGAACTTGTTGACAGGATGTGGCCTTCAGGAATCCAGCCCGTTACTGACATACCTTATTTCGTTGTTAACAGCCCGGAAGATCGTTCAACAAAAAACCACAAAACAGGAGGTACTTATACATCCCCTGTGACCCTGGGTTTCTATTGCCCTACCCATGGTTCATCTATAATATATACTTATGATAGCACTGAGAATCCTCATTGGAAATTATACTCAGGGCCGATTAAATTGAGTCCGGGAAAACATAATGTCAGGGTGAAAGCAGTAAGATACGGATATAAGGACAGCGATGAGCTTAAAGGGGAGTTTATTGTCAGATGAAGATTAAGGGATGAGTATAACAATTGAAAATATTATCCTGATTGGTTCATTGCTTGTATTCATAAGTGTTCTGGCCGGAAAGACATCATTCCGGTTCGGAGTTCCAACACTAGTCTTTTTTCTTGCCGTTGGAATGCTTGCGGGCTCAGACGGGATTGGAAAAATAAGCTTTAACGATCCGGGAATAGCCCAGTTTATTGGCGTCATTGCATTGAATTTCATTTTGTTTTCAGGAGGATTTGAAACAGACTGGATAGGTGTGAAGCCGGTGGCAGGCCAGGCCATTTCGTTATCAGTGTTAGGCGTCCTCATTACCGCCGGAGCTTCAGGAATATTTGTCTGGTGGATCACAGACTTCACTATCTATGAAGGTCTTTTGCTTGGATCGATCATATCCTCTACAGATGCTGCTGCTGTGTTTTCCATACTGCGATCCAAGAATCTCGCCCTGAAAGGCCATATAAGATCAACTCTTGAATTTGAAAGCGGGAGTAACGACCCTATGGCATATATTCTTACCATAATTTTTACGGGACTGGTTATCAACAGCGAACAGTCATTATTGACAATATTGCCATTTTTTTTTAAGCAGCTTATTCTTGGAGGTTTAATGGGATTTGCCTGCGGATTTGCATCAAGGTATGTCATAAACAGGATTAAACTCGACTATGAAGGGCTTTACCCGGTGCTTTCAATTTCTCTTATGTTCATGACCTACGCGCTGACAACAGTAGCCGGGGGTAACGGATTCCTGGCAGTGTATCTGTCAGCCCTGTATCTTGGAAACAAGGACCTTCTGCACAAGCGCACCATAATGAAAATGTATGACGGGCTTGCATGGCTGATGCAGATAATATTGTTCCTGACCCTTGGCTTGCTTGTATTCCCAAGCCAGATAGTACCGGTTATAGGGATAGGATTGCTTATTTCATTGTTCCTTATCATTGTAGCCCGTCCTCTGGCTGTATTCATTTGTCTTTCGCCTTTCAGAATGCTGACCAGAGTGAAGGGATTCATTTCATGGGTCGGACTCAGAGGGGCGGTGCCTATCGTATTTGCCACTTTCCCTCTGATGGCAGGAGTTGCAAAAGCTGACATGATATTCAATATAGTCTTCTTCATTTCTCTCACATCTGTTATTATACAGGGAACATCAATTCCTAAAGTTGCCAAGCTGCTTCATGTCTCCCTACCCGCAAGGGTCAAGTCGGTAACTCCGGCTGACATACTGCTCTCTGAGCCGTTTAATACCGAAATGGCTGAACTTACTATCGCTCCGGATACTTTTCCCTCGGGCCTGAAGATAATTGAACTGGGATTCCCTCAGAATGTCCGGATTGCCCTTCTCAAAAGAGGGGATTTATATCTTATCCCTGACGGCTCGACCATAATAGAACCAGGTGACAAACTGATCATTATTGCCACTACAAAAGAAATTTTATCCCCGGTACTTGAAAAGCTGATGGCTCATAAATAGTTGTTTTCAGTGATGGACCAAGGTCAGATAATTAATATCCAAACTCACATGACCGGTTTCTTCTTGAAACCAATCCATGAATCTTCAGTGCTAGTTCATAAACCTGTGAAACTTAGATGAATTATTTCAAAGGTGAATATTCAATGAGAATAATTCAAAACAGTATGCGCTTCTCACATGTAACGGGCCAGGTATCAAACATTAACATTAACATTAAAATATTATGAAACCTTCATCCCGATTAAAGCGGGACAACAGGAAAATGAAAATAATAAAGGTTCCTTACGAACCACTTAATTTACAATCATATATTAATATTATTCTCGTATGAAAAAAATCCTCACATTTTTCTGTTTACTGTCCGTTACCGCGTGTTTCACATTTGCTCTTTCGCAAGAAGAAGCCAGACAGTATAAAGTAATGGTCAAATGGGAGAAAGAGTTGCCGGCAGGCCGGATTGATGTCTTAAATGGCACGCTGAATACCTTGTATATAAGGGAAGGCAAAGGCATTATAAGAGGAAATGAATACAAATTCAGGAGTTCTGCGCAAAACATGCTCGAATTGGTTATTTCTGAAGCAAAGACAGGATACGGAAGCAATGCCACCCTGGTATCAGTAGTCAACGGGGAACATTCCTTCACATTTTTCCTTCGTGATGTAACCGGTGAATATCCAATATTCATCCCTGATTATAATGTAATTGTCAGCCCCGGCCATGACATAAGGACATATTCTCAGACAGCAACTGAAATAAAGAGGCGCGCCCTGCAAACAAAACTGCAGGAAATGGAAACCGAACCGGAGGAGTCATATGAATCCGCTGCAGCTCATACGAGGAATCAGACATGCCCATTGTTGCTGGGCCTAAGCAGGGATATCAGGATTTTTAAAATGGCCGTCCCGGAAGAAATGGAAGTCATTTCACCCCTTTTGGCCTCTTCGCCTGTCATGCTTCCAGAGACCGATAATACAAGTGCTGACTATTGCTACCTGGCAGGCAGGGGCCAGGGAGTGGAACAAAAGATCTACCGCCGTCTTGAAGATGGTGTATTGCCCATTCTGCACTCAACTTATAGCGACGAGGAAATTGTTTATGAGATAACTGCCTTCGCTTCAAATGAATCGTCTCCCCTTGATTTTGGCAATAGTGCAGGCACTCATTTTCTGGTTGCTGACAATTACAGTTACGGCCACACATTCACGGAGGAGCAGGCCGATTTAATCGAGTCTCTTCTCAGGGAAGAATCAATGAAAAATGAGGAAACCGTCCTTTATCTGAGAGCTGTGGCAACAAACACTTCCTTAACACCACGCTATGCGTATTTCAGAACACTCCGGCCGGGTTCGGGCTGGTGGGAGAAATACAGGTATGATTATGACAGGGAAACAGGCTTTTCAGCTTATTCAGCCAACAGGGTGTTCGGGATATCTAAGCTTGACGGAAAACCTCTTCCTGATGAAGAAATATCAATCCTGCTATTACCTGGAGAGTCGGCATCATTTCAGTTTTATCTGCCGCATAAACCTGTTTCGCATGAACGAGCTTTAAAACTTTCACGCCAGTCATTTGATTCCAGGCTGGATGAATGCAGAAATTTCTGGAAAGAGAAACTCAGCAAGGCTGCCGGAATAAGGATCCCGGAGAAAAGGATTGATGAAATGATAAGAGCCGGTCTTTTGCATCTTGACCTTATAACTTACGGCCTCGAACCACAGGGAGTCCTTGCTGCATGTCCAGGTGTTTATTCTCCTATCGGAAGCGAAAGCTCACCTATAATCCAGTTTTACTGTTCAATGGGACTCCATGACGTCGCCAGGAGGTCGCTGATGTTCTTTCTCGATAAACAGTATGATGATGGTATGATCCAAAGCTTCGGCGGGTACATGATAGAGACCGGAGCAGCTCTTTACACAATAGGAGAATACTTCAGATACACTCGCGACACAGCCTGGATCAGGCAGATACAACCCCGTCTTTTGAAATCTTGCGAGTTCCTTATTAAATGGCGGGAAAAAAATCTGAAAAAGGATCTTGAAGGAAGAGGCTACGGAATGGTAGATGGCAAAGTGGCAGATCCGAACGATCCATATCACCAGTTTATGCTCAACGGTTATGGATATGCCGGTCTGAAGAGAATGGCAGAAGTACTTCGGGATATTGACCCGGAGGCATCAAAGAGGCTTGAAACCGAGGCTGAATCATGGAAGAAGGATATAAGAGCATCTCTTTACAGCACTATGGCAACATCGCCTGTTATACCCCTCGGGGATGGAACATGGTGTCCTACTGTTCCTCCATGGACAGAAGCACAAGCGCCAAGATTGCTCTACTTCAAGCCAGAATCATTCCTTTCACACGGTACATTTACAATCTCGGATGCTCTTCTTGGGCCACTGAACCTTATCTTCTGCGAGGTTCTGGATCCTGAAGAAGATGCCGCCAGGATGATGCTCAATTACCACAGTGAACTTTTCTATCAGCGCAATACTGCATTCAGCCAACCATACTACAGCAGGCACGACTGGGTACAGATCAGTCAGGGACTGATAAAACCTTTTCTTAAAACATATTACAATGCGTTATCTGCACTTGCAGACCGCGACACTTATACATTCTGGGAACACCTGTATCATGTAAGCGTTCATAAAACCCATGAGGAAGCCTGGTTCCTGATGCAAACCAGATGGATGCTTTACATGGAAGAAGAAGAAACACTGAAACTTCTTCCGGGGATACCAAGAAAATGGCTGGAAAATGGAAATGAGATAGAAATAGGCAATGTGTTCAGCTATTTCGGACCTTTCTCTCTTTCTGTCAGATCAGAGCTTGATAAAGGCTACATAGAAGCTTCCCTTGAGTTCTCTCCCGAAAGGATGCCAAAAGAGATAATTCTGAGGATTCCGCATCCGGAAAGCAAGATACCTTCAAGTGTATGTACGGGAGTCTATGACAGATCAACGGAATCAGTGGTTCTGAAGCCTTCACCAGGCAAGACTGTGATCAGGATTGAATATTAGGCAATGCCCTGCCGCAGCAATTCTTGTACTTCCTGCCGCTACCACAGGGACAGGGATCATTCCTTCCGGGCTCAACAGGTTTTACAACCTGGCTCTCCCTGTTTTTTATCCACTTCATCACATTTGCCGGGGGCCGCTTGTTCTGAAGCTCTTTTACCATATATTCCATATAGGGCCTGACATGATGGAAAAACTTCTTGTATCCCTCGCAGAGATAATTCAATCCGGGTTCACCATCGGGTGACTCAATGATCCTGTGCTTCGGACACTCGCCATGGCAAGCGAATCTGACATCACATCGCAGGCAGTAACGAGGAAGCTTATTCCTTTTATTTATGCCGAAATCAAACTGTTCCTGCAATTTTACCAGATCAACAAGCGGTGTTTGTGTGATATTTCCCAGAAAATACTCAGGATATACAAAATGATCGCATGAAAAAAGGTCTCCATTATGTTCCATTACCAGTGCATCACCGCAGGTGTCGTTGAATACGCACAAACCCGGATTCTCGCCGGCGAAATTGGCAAGGGTTGTATCAAAGATCTGAACATAGTACCTTGCAACATCGGTCCGTACCCATTCGTCAAATATGGTAATAAGAAATTCCCCAAAAGCCCCTGGTTTCACGGACCATTCAGTAACTCTGGCACCCTCACTGTAAGCAGGAGCAACCAGTCTCAGCGTTTCTTCGGGATCATCCGAAATACGCTCCACTGCCGGTAGAAATTGAAGAAAGCCGCTCCCGATCTTTTTCAGAAACCTGTATGTCTCTGAAGCATATCTTGAACTGTAGTCGTTGACCACACTGAGAGTGTTGAATTCCACACTGTGCTTATGAAGAAGCTCAATTCCCTTCATCACTCTGTTGAAAGAAGGCCTTCCGGCAAATGTCTTTCTGTAGTGATTATGGACATGTTCATCGCCGTCTATGGATATGCCAACCAAAAAATTGTTGTCAGAGAAAAATTTGCACCAGTCATCATCCAGCCTCGTTCCATTCGTCTGAAATGCATTTTCAATCTTCTTCCCACCTGCATATCGCTTCTGGTATTCCACCGCTTTCCTGAAAAAATCAAGTCCCATAAGCGTGGGTTCTCCTCCCTGCCATGTAAAGCTGACAACAGGAACCTGATGAGCTTCTATAAACTGCCTGGTGAAATTTTCAAGAAGCTCCTCAGACATCTTTAAATTTCCGGAATCAGGATACAATCTGCTCTTTTCCAGATAATAACAATATGTACAATTAAGGTTGCATGTTGGACCCGCCGGTTTAAGCATAACATTAAAGGCGTTTGGCCGCCTTAGCTTAAGGGCATCAGTAAAGAGAAGGCTTGATTTCATCTTGCTGCCATTGAAAGGCAAAGTTAAGATTATGACCGGAATGAACAAGAGCCGTAACAGCTGGTTATGAAAAGTGCAAGAGTGGGAGAGGGACAGAAACAATTGATTTATGCAGATTTCATATTAAATTAAAAATAAACAGTATTGCTGTACATAGCAGAAAAAATGGTACAGATGTGTAATAATGCCTGTCAGAATCCGCATAAAAGCCATGTGCATGCTTTTCTTTAGAACTAAACTGATGACAAGCGCCCTTTTAAAATAAATTGGATGGCTGAAAAATGTCCCAAGTTGAATACCTGTTTCGGATAATCAACAGAAAACCTTAAATTAGATGAATAATTATATTAATCCGGAGAAACCAAATGAACAGAAGAAAATTCCTTGAAATGACCTCGTTAGGTACGGCTGCTGCAGTCACTCCAGTCTGGTTCACTCCGGTTCCTGAAGTTCAAAAGCTAAGAATAGGTCTTGTAGGAGCCGGATGGTATGGCATGGTAATCACAAAGGCCGCCCTTGATGCCGGTGGAGCTGAAGTGGCAGCCGT
>JAVEVC010000023.1:0-46137 GCA_034005245.1 Bacteroidales bacterium | reverse complement strand
TTCCAGAACAATGTAAGGACCGGCTTCTGTTGCTCCAAAAATTGGCCTTCTCTTTTCTTGACCGGGTTTCAGAGTTGAGGGATAATAGAATCCTCTTTCCTTCTCCTCCTTTGTAAGTCCCAGTCTTGAAGTGCCCTGGTTTATTTTTATAAGGATCTTTTCCCCTTTTTTGTAACTGCTCTTTTTATTGTGCTTGTTAAGGTTATGATAGCGGAAAAGTATATCCCATGCATCAGGGATTGTCTTTTCTCCTGTAAGGGCGGTTACCGCTTCCCTTACCATCTTCCCTGTAATTTCCGGATTTGTATTTTCAGGCTTGAAGAACCAGTCCTGAGTGTCAAAACAACTTATGCAGTTTTCATTTGTTGCTTCGGGGTTCCATATCCAGACAACCCTTCCCGGATTTACACCCCGGGCAGTCCCGAAGGGTTGGTTCGGACCGTCATCGGGACCTGTTGCGGGACTAACCGAGGCATAGATGTCTTTGTCACCCTTTGTCAGTGAAACTGCCATAGCCGCTATGGCTGCAAGCATTACCAGGCTGGCTGCGGTATACCTTGACCTGGCAATCAGGTTTCTGGCTTTTCTGAACGCCACCATGCTGCCAGCTATGGAAAGCAGGTAAATGACAAAACCCGACATCAACGGAGCTGCCACCTTCATGCATGGGTATGTTGCACGAGATGGCTTGGGTATAACCCTTGCCAGGAACCATACAGATGAAATAATGCCAGTCAGGATAAACAATAATCGTGGAGGGATCCGATGTTCTACCAGCCATTTCCTGATTTTTCCCGGGACTCCTTTTAGCTTCTGCGAATCAGACCTGTTTTTCATAATCATGGCATAATATATTATCAAAGATTAAAATTAATGTAAATTATCTTAAATCCTCCTTAGCGTTATTCTTCGGCTGACGAGAAGGAATGGTTTAATTCCCCTTAGTTTGCTGCGGAATCAAGAGACCAGAGCTTGCTCCGTGGTTTATTACGATTTAATGATAATGATTTATTAAAATTATCATCATTGCATAAAGTTGCTGCCATAATAAACAGGATGCTGAATTACAAAGATGAAATTCAGCTCCACAGCCTGTCATGCGACCGTTTGTCATTCCATTCGGGTGTAGGCTCAAAATAACCAGGAGCTTTAGGGTGAAGATGTTTCTTAACTTCCTCGTCATTGAGTTCGATACCCAGTCCGGGTGAATCAAGTGGAACATTTGCAAAACCTTTCGTAACCATGGGTTGTTTGCCAGTCATTTTCACAAGGTTTTCCCACCAGGGGACATCTACTGAATGATGTTCCAGCGACAGGAAGTTTTGTGTGGCTGCAGCGCAGTGAACGTTTGCCATAAAGCATACCGGGGTACCTGCCATGTGCATTGCCATAGCAACTCCGCCCTCTTCGGCATAATCACCTATCCTCTTTGTTTCAAGCAGTCCGCCGGATGTTGCAAGGTCAGGGTGGATTATATCCACAGCACGTGCATCAATCAAAGGCTTGAAGCCATTATTAAGGCAATAGATGTCTTCTCCTGTGCAAGTAGGAGTCTCCAGAGCATCGGAAACCGTTCTCCACTGTTCGGTATAGAACCATGGAACCATGTCTTCAAGCCATGCAAGCCGGTATTTATCCATGGCTCTCCCGAACCTTATTGAGTTATTGATGTCGAAATGCCCGAAATGGTCAGCGCATAGAGGCATTTCATACCCGACCGCATTCCTTACCTGCTCAACATATTCTGCAAGACCTTCAAGTCCTTTGTCAGTAATCTGCACCTGGGTGAAGGGGTGAAGCGTATTGCCGTATCCCATGTAATCCCTGAGGTCGTACTGGCCGACAGCTCCATCCCAGAATTTGTTGTTGACCAGTGAATCAGGCTGATTTGCGACAACATGTATCCCAAGATCCATTTTCAGCCAGGTGAATCCCTGTATGTCGACCCTTTTTTTCATGGTCTCAGCGAAAGCCTGCGGATCCCTGGCGCCCGGTGTGTCGGCATAAAGCCTCACCCTGTCGCGATATCTTCCTCCCAGAAGCTGCCATGCCGGAACCCCGTAAGCCTTACCGCACAGATCCCATAGAGCCATTTCCACAGCACAAACACCGCCTCCCTGACGGCCGTGATAACCATACTGCCTGATAATTTTGAAAATCATTTCCACATTACAGGGATTCAGTCCAAGAATCCTGCTTTTAAGCATAAGCGCATAACGCTCATCAGCACCGTCCCTCACTTCACCAAGACCATATATGCCCTGGTTGGTGTCAATCCTTATTATGGCAGTCCGGCCCACATTTCCAACCACTGCAACTCTCATATCAGTAATCTTAAGTTCCGACGGACTCGATGACCTGTTGACTTTCGAAGTGGTCTGAGCTATGGTGTCTTCTATTGAAGCATGCATGAACCCGCCTAATGCAATGCCTCCGAATGCCGCTTTTTTCAAAAAGCTTCTGCGGCTGTTATCCTTTCTCTGTGATTCAATATCACTGGGATTCAGGATCTCTTCCTTTTCCCTGGCTCTTTCTTGTTCAATGATCATCTTTAAAGATTCTTTCATAGTGTTAGGTTTTATTGGGATTTGGGTAATTGAGTTATACTATATTTCTGTCTTTCATGCTACCAGTTTCGCTCCTTGAAATAATCATCAAGCTCCTGCCTGGTCATTGGCAGTATGCCGGGATAATTGTTCACCCAGTTGATAAAGTCTTTTGTTATTTCTTCTGACCAACGGCTGTCTATCTCGCCCGGCTTGTACCTTCCTTCTCTCAGGCGAAGGTGCCCGAATTCATCGCGCAAAGCTGTCACTTCCCCGTTTATTACAAGATCCTGAACAAGATGTGCAGGAATAAATACCACTCCGTATTTCTTAGCCAGCACTACGTCACCGGGCAGGACTATTGCCTTGCCAATCCTGATAGGAGCATTTATTGAAGTCAGCATCATCTGTGTTATATACGAGGGATCAGAACCAAGAAACCAGCCATTGAATCCCTCTATTTCATTAAGTCCTTCCTCATCTCTGACAGATCCGTAAAAAATGAAACCTCTTTTTGACTTGCTGTAAATTGAATTTCCCAGGTTGTCACCTATCAGTGTGCCGTCTACTATCTTTCCGTAGCTGTCTGCAACGTAAACATCTCCTTCAGTAAGAATATCGATGGGCCATGAGTTCGTGCCGCCCTGCTGCGCCCTGTTTTCATTTTTACCCTGCTCCCTTATATACTTGTCATAGTCTGGCCGCGATGGCATGTATTGGGCAGTAACAACCCGCCCGGTCATAATGCCTTCAGGATGAAGCATCTGCCAGTTCCTTTCAAACTGGTTATGATAACCTCTGTTCCTGAGAAAACCCCAGGCCTCTTCCACGGATATATTCTTCAGCCTTTCAAGTACTGTATCAGGTACCTTAGGCCTTCCATCGGGAAACCTCTCTCCCTCCCATTCGGAGGTTATTGCCTTAATATATTCAGGGGATGACCCAACGTTCTGAGCCTCAGCAATGAGATACAGGCACAGCATAGCCGGGATTAACATAAATCTCATATTCATGTTTAATTCAGTTTTAGTGTTATGGTAAATATCAGGTTTTAACAAGGATATATTATCTGATGACAATTTATTTATCAGTCTTTTTTAGATATCAATTTGCCTTCTTACTAAAGAATCAGGTATGGCAACCAGCTCAATTCCGTAATCATGCCCGAGATTGCGGGAGTACTGTTTGCTGGTATAGTTGTTCCAGTGCTCATGTATTCCAAGACTGGGGAGAGGTTTACCGGTTTTGTCGGGATCATATATTATCCCGTCGGGCCAGTTTGAAGGATCTGCAGCCTGATGGAGGTGGTCATCGACTCCATTAACATTTGGAATGGATTCGTAGGCATTATTTGCCGGATTATGACTGTACGTGCCGTTCCATTCTGTCCTCAGAAAATCATAGCATACCGATTCCAGGGCAACCTGGTCCTGTGACATGAAGACGGAATTGCACCAGTCGTTGTTAAAAGGGGGCATGAAGTATTTAACAGGTACTTTTGTTTCATTTGATCCGCCACCATATAAAGCGTCGACAATAAAAAGAAGGGTATTCCTTCCGAGATATTTGCTGCCCATTATATCAACCATGACCCGGTATTTATGATAACCATTGTTAGTTGGCCTGCCAAGCGAAACAGGTGAGATAAGAGAAGCGTGAAGATGCATTGCCGAATGCCTTCCATGCGATCCGAAATGATTCTTTGCAGTAAGGGATATGCCAGCTCTGCCGTGAGGCTTGAGATTGGCAATATTTATCAGGTAATCGGCGTTTTCGACAATGTCATATAATTTGTCAGTCAGCCTTCCGTCGGAATAATAAATAAGATCATCCTCCGATGGTCTTATGATGGTTCTTCCATGCTTATCAGACATCCTGTCGACATAAATTACTCCGGGAAATTCCTTTGACCACACCTCATAGTTGTGGCCGAAGATATGCGCGATAGGATCTCCAATAATTATATTCTTCTGATCAATTCCGGCATGGTTTACCAGTTGCCTCAGGATTTCCAGCACTACATTGGGATAAGTTTCACATGTTCCCGTGAGCCCCTTTTTTGCATGCTCGCTCTGAGTCATAGAATCGGGAATATAAAATCCGTTTTCTATCTCATTCTTCCTGAGCTTGGCATTAGCCGTCCCCTGGTTTATCTTTATAAAGATCTTCTCACCCTGCCTGTATCCCCGCTCTTTATTATGTTTCTGATCATTAAATGATCTAAAGAGGGCTTCCCATGCTTTATCCAATGTTTTTTTTCCGGTAAGGCCAAGGATAGCATCCTGAACCATCCTGCTCACTATTTCCTGGTTGGTGTTCTCCGCCTTGCAAAGTTCAAAGCTGTTGATGCAGTCTTCATTCGTTGCTTCCGGATCCCATGCCCAGACTACCCTTCCCGGATTTATGCCTGTTGCTTTTCCAACAGGCTGATTAGGACCATCATCAGGGCCTGCCTTCTCACTGTCATCAGGAAAATAACCTGTTCCGGCATCGCCGGAGGAGGAAGATACACTCATGAAGACTGTGAATATCAAAAGAAATACGGAAATGAACCTCATTTTGTATAAACCCCTTCTGGTGTTCCTGAAAATGAGTGTAATGCCTCCCAGAGAAAGGAGGTATAATACAAAACCAGACATTATCGGCGCCGCAACTCTCATACAGGGATAAGCTGCTCGCGTAGGTTTTGGTATGACCCTTATTAAAAACCATACTGTGGAAATGATCCCCAGAAGCAAGAACACAAACCTGGGTGGAAGTTTCATTTTTTTTATGGCTTCCCTTGCTTTTCCGGGCTTCCCTTTAAGTTTATTGATATCAAATTCTGATTTCTTAGACATATACTTTGTTTATTCCTTCGGGTAGCGTCAATAGGTTGCTATATTTATGAGTTATCTGCCCGTTTCTTCCGGGTAAATATCTCATAAACATAAAAAAACAATTTCATTTGATGTCTTTCAGGTTCAGGAAATTAAATTTTTTTAACATTTTTATGCATTCTGTCCTGTCAGTTGAAAAACAGACCATTGCAATGACGGGAAGATCATCTGATGGAAAAATATTACCTGAATTTAAATGCGACAAGAGATCTTGCGGAAAGATCCTTTACAGTGATATTTTTGCCATTCCTTGCCAGGTCTGCCTTGCCTTCAGCAGGAAGGACCAGGAGTTTTTGGGCCTCTGAAGCTGAAGGGAGAGTTATCGTTACTGTGACAGGTTCTTTGTTGAAGTTCTCTATAATGCAGCAATCGTCGCCGTATAAATACAAACCCACATTGTTCGGAGCATCGAATTTCATACCAAGCGGGGCAAGAATCTTATCCCTCAGCGGATTCAACTGCTCGCGGGTAAGCCTTATAAGATCCTTGGGTTTTCCATCCACTTCAATCACTGACAGGTTTTTATGTTTCAGTAGATCCTGGTCAGTGAGCCTGTCTGCAAGGCCGTCGGTGATCATAACAGTTTTCCCATTATCGGTCATGCGTTTAAGTATGCCCGATACACCCGGTTGCTTTAACAGATGTACAGTGAATATTGAAGCATCAGCCAGTTCGTTTATCGAATACGACGGGACAAGAGGCAGTCCAAGCATTCCAATATAGCTGTAAACATACTGTTCCTCAAAAGGTCTGCTGTTTGGAAGCTTGGGGAAATTAATACCCTTAACCGGTTTGTTACGCACGATCCTTGCAAGTTCAAATAATTGAGGAAGTTCTTTCCTGAATGCTTCCACATTGGCTATGCCGGTACCTTCCCATCCGTCGTACTTATTTGTTGGAGATATGAGATTACCATAGCAAAACAGCATCAGTTCCTTTGCGTCAGCAAGAACAGTCTGCCTGGCCTGTTCAAGGTACGTGTCAGGGGTGGTACCCAGTGCGTCGAACCATCCGCCGCCTGTTTTTTCGCCTCCAATTTCTCCAAGCCATCTCATTATAAAATATGCATTGTACTGAACAGTTCCTCCATCGTTAACATCAAAATCATAATCCCTGGTCTCAGTTCCCACATATATGTGATCAAATATTTCTGTTTCCCTGTCCACAACATATCCGCGCTCATGGAAACTGTCGTACCATAACGGATATTTAATTATTATCCTTGCTCTGGGATTGACTGCCTTGGATGCTTTTAGGATGCGGTCGCGGCTAACATCCACCATCAGGTCGCTCCGGTAATCTGCCCATTCCCGGCTGCCCTTTGCTTCAATGCATTCTTCACAGGTGCAGTCTGTGAACAGGAAGTCATCCACCATTATTTCATCGAACAGTGAGGCAGTAATTTCAAAGATCCTCTGAAGCTCTTCCTGTGTTTCCTTGCTGGTGTAGCAGGATACCACATTCCAGCCGCCGGCTGATGCCTTCTTTATGCGGGTTGGTGTCACGCATCCCGAAACCTCAAAGCCTTCACCAAGAAAACGCTTCTTTGCATTCTCAATCACCTCGCGGCTTACATAATAATTATCGCGGTAAGTCTCAATATATACCTTGGTAATACCGGTCTTTTTGCACCAATCGACTGCAAAATCCAGCCCTTCTGGTTTCGAAAGATTTTTCCCCACATCCTGTGCAGTGAATAAAGTGGTCACAGTAAGAATATCCTTGTTCTTCATGGCGAGATCCCAGTTTGACTGGGGAAATGCATATCCTGTAAAAAGAAGGAGGAAAGCAAATCCGGATGCTGTTCTGTGAATTTTTTTCATGGTCGTTTTTTTAGGTTTGTAAATTGTCTGATAGAATCCTGGTGGAATTTAAATTATCGTGAAATACTAATAAATTAATTCCATATTTGCAATACATTTTTAACTGAATACAGGTCTTTTAACTGAATCCCGGTCGATCAGTTTAATAAATGAGGCCGATGCAAGAAATTTAAATGTAAAATTATTTGTAAAAATCAGCCGGATAGGAGGGATGGCGAAGATTTTCTCGCTTTTTCATGCAGTTTGGCTTTGCACGGATAATTTATTTTGAAATAAGAATACCATGAAGAAATTTATTTTTATGTTGGGCATAGCGGTTCTGATATCAGCTGGTTCATGTAACCAGGAAGAATCAATCAGTGAAATCATTGATGAATCGCTGTCATCTTCTGTATGTCAGTATGCTCTGATGACGGATGTACTAAGAGATATGCCTGACCAGCTGCCAAGGACCCTTGACGGGGAGGGCAGGCTTATAACAGTTAAGAGCGACTGGTGGACCAGTGGATTTTTTCCGGGAAGCCTTTGGTATCTTCATGAGTTTACCGGGGATCCCAGGCTTAAAGATGACGCTGTAATGATGAGTTCACGTGTTGAAAGGGAAAAGTACACAACAAACAACCATGATGTAGGTTTTATCCTGTATTGCAGCTATGGGAACGGCCTAAGGCTGACAGGGGAAGAGAGTTACAATGAGATCCTTCTTACCGGTGCAAGATCGCTGTGTACGCGTTTCAGGCCAAATGTAGGATGCATCCAGTCGTGGGCATCAAGGCCGGGATGGCAGTGCCCGGTCATTGTTGACAATATGATGAATCTGGAGCTTCTGATGTGGGCGTTTAAAAATTCCGGAGACTCAAGCTTTTATAAGATTGCAACAAGTCATGCGGATACAACAATGAAGAACCATTACCGCCCAGATCACAGCTCATATCATGTTGTATCGTATGATACAATTACCGGCAGGGTGGAAATAAGACAGACTAACCAGGGATATGCTGATGAATCGGCATGGTCGCGCGGACAAAGCTGGGGCCTTTACGGATACGTAATGATGTACCGTGAAACCGGGCATCAGAGATATCTTGATCATGCATTGAACATTGCCGATTACCTTATTAACCATCCAAACATGCCGGAAGATATGATACCTTACTGGGATTATAATGCCCCAGACATACCTGATGCCAGGCGGGATGCTTCAGCTGGTTCAATCATGGCCTCTGCCCTTATTGAACTGAGCGGATATGCCGATCATGCCCGCAGGGAAAAATACCTGCAGGTCGCAGAGAAGCAACTCCGCAGCCTTTCATCACCGGCTTACATGGCTAAATTGGGTCAGAATGGCAATTTCATCCTGATGCATAGTGTTGGCTCACTTCCGGCAGACAGTGAAGTGGATGTGCCTCTTTCATATGCTGATTACTATTTTATTGAGGCATTGATGCGTTACAGGAAGCTTCCTGAATAATGAGATTTCCGCACATGTAACTCAGAAATCAATCATTGCTTTCATAACTCCGTCACTGTAACCGGCAACAAGGTCGAATGCTTCCTTTGTCTTTTCGAAAGGGAACCTGTGGGTAACCATTGCATCAACATTTATTTTACCTGTGCTCATCAGCTCAAGCGATTCGTCAACACAATCGACCTGCCTTCGTACAAACCTTATGTCCAATTCCTTTCGTCTGATATTATCAGCGTCGAATGACCATTTATTAAACTCGGGGATTCCTGCAATGACCAGCCTGCCTCCCGGTTTAAGAAGCTCAACAGCCTGATCTGCAGCTTCCTGCTGCCCGCAGCATTCAAATACTATATCCAGCCCGAGAGGTTCTCTTTTCTTTATTTCTTCCACAATATTTTCCCGGGTCGGATTCCCGGCCCATGTCACTTTCTGTCTGGTTGCGATTTTGATTCTCGGGTCCAGTTTATCGGTGACGTATATTCTGGATGCCTCGCCGGCCCTTGCAGCCAGCATCACGCTCATGCCGATAGGTCCGAAACCCAATATTCCGGCTGTTGCACCTTTAATACCGGAAGACCTTCTTACTGAATAGACCCCGATTGCCAGTGGTTCCGAAATAGCCCCCTGATCAGCCGACAGATTGGCGGGCAATGGGAAACAGCTTTCCTCAGGCATTACAATATATTCCATAAGACATCCTTCGGCCTGCCCTGGACACCCAAGGAATCTGAGTCTTCTGCAGGTGTGGTGCCTTCCTGACCGACACTGGTCGCATTGCCAGCATGGCATTGCAGGCTCAATTGCTATAAGGTCGCCGGGAACCACCCTCTTTACCTCATCACCTGTTTCAGTTACAATCCCTGCGCCTTCATGGCCAACGGTAAAAGGATAGACTACAACCTGGGAGCCGATCTTCCCGTTCTGATAATAATGGATATCCGATCCGCATATTCCTGTTACAACCATCCTTATCTTCACATCCCTGGAGCCTTTTAACTGAGGTTCAGCTATATCCATCATTTCTATCTGCTTGATGCCTGTGAGCTTCATTACTTTCATTATATTCCTGTTTTGTAATCCTGCTTCAAATATAGAAATTTTACTAACTGCGGGGTCTGTCGTATCGTCCGGGAATGAAAGGAAACCTTTTTTTCCGCGTCGCCTATTACATCTGCACCGAATCCAGTTGTATAATCAGGTATAAAATGCTGAACTGCTATATAAAATTAGTTAAACTAACAATATCAACCGGGTTATGATGCAACAACTTTTCGTGAGCAGGATAATAATTTGTAAATTCACCTGCCTGAAAAGTTGTCAGTAATAATATTAAAGGAATATCCGGGATCGTAAAAAGGAATGATGCTATGAGAAGAATATTTGCAATCGGAGAAACAGTCTATGACATAATTTTTAAGGATGGACAGCCTCAGGCTGCAAAACCCGGAGGAGCCATGCTCAACAGTTCCGTTTCGCTTGGCAGGATGGGCCTTCCTGTACATTTCATAAGCGAATATGCCGATGACAATGTAGGAAGCCTAATTAACGATTTTCTCTCCGGCAATGGTGTTGATACTTCGCATGTTCATCATTACAGGGATGGGAACACAAAGCTGGCTATGGCTTTTCTTGATGAAAAGAATGATGCTTCCTATACATTTTATGAAAAGTATCCCGTAAAAAGGCTTGATATTGATCTTCCTGCAATCGGGCCGGACGATCTTCTGCTATGTGGATCGATATATGCCATTACCGAAGTTATCAGGGAAAAATTCCTTGACATGCTTGATAAAGCTGTTGGCAATGGTGCAATAGTAATTTATGATCCAAACTTCAGGAACTCTCACAGGCATGAGCTTGAAAAGCTTAAACCGCTGATAATTGAAAACATGAAAATGGCTGGAATTGTAAGAGGCTCAGACGAGGACTTTCGGAACATTTTCGGGACCAGTACCCCTGACGAAGCATGGGATGTTGTCAGCAGCTACTGTAATTGCCTTGTATACACCGCAAGTGAAGAAGGCGTATTTGTCAGGACCAGCAGATTCAGAGGAGAGTTCCCGGTTAAAAGGATAACGCCGGTCAGTACGATCGGAGCCGGCGACAATTTCAATGCAGGTATGATGGCAGCTTTATATATCAGTCAGATACATAGATCCAGTATAGGAATTATGGGAATGGACAAATGGTCGGGAGTAATCTCGATGGGCGTTGATTTTGCAACGGAAGTGTGCATGAGCTACGAAAACTATATATCACGGGAATTCGCATCAGCTATAAAGGGATCTCACTAAAAACATTTGATCCTTAGTTGATTGTTTTCCCTGACATCACTAAAGTTACTTTGTCATGATGAGCTGTCAGAGATCCGGCAGGGGCATGAATCATATAGGTTGTGCATTAGCCAGAAGGTATTTCTCAGCTTTACCATTCCATATATAGTCATTAGACGATACAATTTCATGAAGCCCTGCGAAGAAGGGATCGTTTTTACCTTTTTCCTTCAATCCGTAAAGCGAAATCAGCGGCATTGATATATTGGTATAGATTAACTTTTTCCCTCCGGGTATCTGCGGGAGGTTAAGAGTAGTATCAACCACTGAATCAAGACCTCCTATATGGGTTATCATTACTGCAGGATTAATTCTTCCTTCCTCCATTAGTTTAAGCGATTCACGCATGTCATCAGTATTCCCTCCCGATGTGCCGACAATATGTGTGAATGAATAATGGACATTGTAAAAATTTATCTCTGCCCTGAATTCCGGATTTGTAGGCCCTGCAAAGAAATTAAGGCAACCGTCAAAGCCCAGGATTGCATCGGCCTGCTCAACCACCGGTTTTACAGGAGCAAAAACAAAAACATCATCATATCCGATTCCTCCTGTAAGGTCCCTTAGTTTCTTCACAGGATCGTTTTCCTTACCGGTATTGACATATAAAAGTCTTATTCCTTCTTTTTCAGCTTTTTCAGGCGGAAACAAACAGGCTGCTCTGGCCAGCCTTGCTTCATCTACATCAGTCACCGCCAACAGTGATGGTTTTCTGTCCTGGTGCAGGGCATAATCGACAGCACCGAGTCCCATTGGCCCGACTCCGGCAAGGATGGCCATATTGCCGCCCTGCTTTATGCCCATGATATGGTTGTAGGTTCCGGGGGGTACATGGTAGGAAGCATGGAATGCTCCCACTATGCATGACATGGGCTCCGAAAGTGAAGCCGGGAAGAATGATTCTCCCGAGTATGGCAGGAGGCAGTCAGCTTCCATAACGATTCCGGGGATTATTATATGAGTTGCATCTCCGCCGATATACCTGTAAGAATATCCCGGAGCATTAAGTGTTCCCATGTGAGCCATGGCTGGCTGGATGGAGAATTTTTGCCCGGGGCGGAACCTGTCCTTCCATTTGCTTCCGACCTCAAGGATCACCCCTGCAAACTCATGTCCGAGAATAGTGGGATTTAGGTGTATATCGTCGGGTACTCTTTTATGATCAGCTCCCTGCAGTGATGCCTTGTGGGACGACATACAAATGCTGTCGGAAACTACATTGGCAAGGATCTCGTCATCCTTTATTGCAGGAAGTTCAAATTCCTCAAGCCTGAGGTCCTTTTTCCCATAAATGCGAACAGCTTTGGTTTTCATAGTATTTGTTTTTGCCATGGCCTGCCCCTCGGCTGGAAAGCTTATAAGCCACGGAGATTAATCAGGAAACATGACTTCAGGGAACTGCAGGGAATGTGACAACCATACCTTATCCCAGCATTATCTGGCCTCCTGTTACGGGAACAGCCTGTCCTGTTTCATATTCCTGGTCTATTATGTAGAGGAGGGCTTTCATGACATCTTCCAGCCTGCAGCCTCTTTTCATAGGAACCTGATCCTCATAATACCTTCTGACATCTTCTATTGTTTTGGCTCCGGGCACTTTCCCTGTTCTGAGATACTGGACGAACAGTCCGTTGTGGGGATCAGACCAGAGAGGTCCCTCGTAAAAATTGCCCGGGCAGATTGAATTAACCTTTATCCTGTAAGGCGCAAGTTCCAGCGCGAATGACTGTGTAAGGCCTATGCCTCCGAATTTTGATCCGGCATACGCGAAATTGCGGTTCGATCCCCTCAACCCTGACTTCGAATTTATCTGAATTATATCAGTATAATATCCGGGTTTTTCATTGTTCTGGATTTTCATTATCTCTGCTGCATATTTAGCGCAGTGAAAATACCCGCTGTAATTGATACCGGTTGTTGTTGCAAAGATCTCCGGATCAATTTCATCAAGTCCTCCGGCCTTCAGTATTCCTGCATTGCTTATCATTATGTCGAGGCCTCCAAACCGGCTTACAGTTTCCTCAATCATATTCCTTACAGACTGGTGATCAGAGACATCGGTCTTTACATAAGCAGCCAGGGCAGTTGACTTTCCCGAATTAAGCTTATTTACAAGGTTCACACCCTCTTCTTCATTAAGATCAGCCACAACCACATTAACAGCCTTCCTGAAGAGTTCTTCTGCAATGCCGGCTCCGAATCCTCGAGCACCTCCCGTTACAACCGCAACCTTACCTGCCAGCCTGTTTTCTTCCCCGGCTTTCAGTCCTACTTTCCTTCTGTAGTTTTCAACTTCCCACTTGTCAATAAAGGATGATTGTTCCGGTGACATGAATTTAGGGCCTCCGCAAGAAGAGGAATAATGGCTTATCCTTAACAGGTCCTCATAAACATCAAGCACCGACTCAGCTGCCGATACAGATTGCTCAACAGCCAGCAAGCCATGGTCCTTTATCAGGATCACCTTTGGGAGATACCCGTATTCATTGAGAAAACGGGGAAGCTGATGCCTGAATGATTCAACTATCTTCTCAGCCGTTGATGATTGTTCAATGAAAAGATACCTTGACTTGCAGTATACAATTATATCCGGGGTTAGAGGCAATGAGATTCTGTGATATTCCTGCTGGTTCCGGTAAAATTTGGCAATGAGTGAATTATGTCTGAAACGTACGACTTTCGCCTTTTCTTCCGACAGAAGCATTCTGATGACAGGCAGGGCTTTGCCAAGGACGGGATTGTATGGTAAAGCCTCTGTTTCAGGAAGGGGTCGAACCTTTTTCATGACAGCGGACATTACGTTATTGTAGATATCCCTAATCTCCTCAGTTGTATCTGCACTCACAAATGATCCATGGTTTTCGAGGAAAATCATCTTTGGATCGGAAATGTGTTTCTCACGATACCTGGCAATTTCTGATTTAAGACTTTTGAACAGAGTGTACCCGGGATCTGTATATGGCACGAATATGGCTTTGTCGCCGAAGAGCTCGTGGATGATGGTTTTGGCCTGCCAGCTGCACAAAACGCCGTTTATGGCAGCAGGGTGAAGGTGAACCACGAACCTGTAATTTATTATCTCGTGCAGGGAAGTTTCAACAGAAGGCCTTTTGTTACTGTCACTGTCAGTAATGCTGGCCATGAGGTCGTTTTTTACATGTTCTTCCCTTATGACCGGATCTTCAGGATAATCCTTCTCTGCTATCTGTTGCAGTTTTTTCCTGTCGAGAGCTACAAGCCCTTCCCCGGTAAGTTCAGAAAGGGACTGGCCGCTTGCTTTTATCCAGACAGTATTCTCATCCTTGAATGAGGTGTTGCCGCCTCCTGATACCACAAAATCCTTGTTGCTGCCGTAATATCTAGATATATCAACAAGATCACTGATTTCCTTTTTCATTGACGGAATGATTTTGTAAATAATACTCTATTACCATCTGACCAAGTGAAGCGAGTTGTTTCTTCTGAGACTTGCTGGGATTGCCATCATTCAGTACATACCCCTGCCTGCCCTTTGCCCTAAGGTACTGATGGGCTGCAATTATACACACTCCTTCCCAGCCGATTTCCTTAAGCTCCTGATCAAGGGGTACAAGATTCCTTGATGAAACAGTGAGAGGTGCCATTTCAGGAGTGTTGTGTTCTGTGCCGAATGTTATAATATAATCCTTTGAATCGAAGTATTCCACAAATTCCCTGAGGACCGCCTGGTCATTTCTTCCGGGTATAAGCTCAATACATCCTACCTTAAGTGATGCGAGCGATATGTGAAGCTTTTCCGGATCCCTTTCAAATTCGGTGCGGTTTCCAGCAGTATCATCGAGCAGTACAGGATAGCATGGGATGCCTCCCGATCTTAGAATGATCTTTATCAGCGAGGTGACAGGAAGAAATGAACTTTCATTTTCTTCGACAAAGGCAGGTCCGCCTTTCTTAAGAAGATTGGACCTTATTTCATTCTCGAGTGCTGCCAGATTTCCACTGCCCGCCCGGGATTTTTTCCCGCCGTAAAGTGATTCAATAAACTGAAGCTGTTTGTCCTGATCAGGATAAGTATCTTCTGCAAGATGCCTGATTGCTTTTGCCAGATGCCTTTCCCTGACGAGCTCACGGGCATATCTTGCTTTAATATTTTCGTAAGTGATTGAAAGGCTGGGATCATATGTCCTGATTAAGCGGTTAAGGCGGGCTGTCATCGCTTTTATCTGGACCTGGCTCTCCCTCTTTATCCTATTGATTATGATCCTATTGAAGAATCCGGGATTGAATGGGTAATCCAGTCCTTTGCCGCTGAAATATATTCTTCCCGGATTGTTGGGATCATTTATCCTGACGCCGTTCTTCTGGCTGTCCTTTATTAGTCCGATAAATTCAATGTTGAACAGGGGAAAGATTCTGTTTTCCAATGCCCCCTGGCAGAATGACTCATAACCGTCGGTAACAAAAAAGTCATTTATACCAAGCGCAGCAATGTTTTCGTTTACGGCCGACCTGAACACAGAATCGAGATCAGTGAATGCGGAGAACGAAAATGGTGTATGGATATGACCATTTGCCTCCCTGTATTCCGGAAAACTCATGCCGGCCAGCTTTTTTTTCAGATCTTCCGGTCCGGGGAAATCCCGCAGGAAATAGTTCATATTTATTTATTTCTAGCTTGTTATTTATATTTATAAATAGCTTGTTAATTTAATAAACTGCCCTGACAAGTTCAGATCAAGACATAACATATTGCCCTCATTTTCTGAACAGGTTATTAATTTCATCAATTCTTGATTTAGTGAGAGGTTTTCTCCTGCCCGCAACCATTGTTATCAGTGTCATCCTGGCAGCATTTTCAAGTACTTCAAGCTTGTCGAATGCCTCCAGAAGAGATTTTCCCGCAGTCAGGACGCCATGATTCTCCAGTAGCAGGATCTCAGACTTTAAAATGCTTTCGGCAGCCAGAGATGCAAGTTCTTTTGTTCCCATCAATGCATACGGAACAAGCAGCGGATCTCCGCATATTGCCCTTGCTTCAGCAGTGAGACTGGTATCAATTCCAAGATTCATGGCAGTGAATGCTGATGCAAATACAGGATGGGCGTGAACTATTGCTGAGATGTTTTTCCTCACCCTGTATATGGAGAGATGCATCTGGTGTTCAATTGACGGCTTAAGCTCAGGGGTGAGATTTTCGCCGTCGAGTGTCATTATGCCTGTTTCCTTCCACCTCATTCTTCCCTTATCAGTAGCGGAAGGGGTTATTATTATCATGTTGTCAGGAAGCCTGCAGCTTATATTACCGCCGGAAGTGGTTGTCAGCCCTTGACGGTAAAGCCGCCGCATGAACCCTGCTACATCCCTGCGCTGGTTTTTATAGGTATCTGTGCTGATCATGATTCCTGGTCAGTGATGAGACTTACAATACCATCAAGAACATACCTGGGTTTGTAGGGGAAGTTATCGATTTCATTCCTGTCGGTAATGCCGCTCAGCACCAGAAGAGTATCGATCTCAGATTCAAGCCCGCACCGCACGTCAGTATCCATCCTGTCTCCAATCACTATGGCTTCTTCTCTTTTGACTCCCAGTTTTTTCAGGGCTATCCGCATCATCAGGGGATTGGGTTTCCCCACGAAATAGGCTTTTTTCCCTGTTGCTATCTCTATCGGGGCTATAAGGGCTTTAGTCGATGGGGCGATCCCGTTCTCAACAGGTCCGCTTACATCGGGATTGGTTCCGATCAACCTGGCTCCCTTAAGTACAAGATTGACAGCAAGCTGGATACTCTCGAAATTGTACCCGTGAGTGTCACCCACTACCACATAATCGGGATTTACATTGTTTATGGTATAACCAATGCTGTACAAAGCGTGTATCAACCCTGCATCGCCTATTATATAGGCACTTCCATCGGGTTTCTGGCTTGCCAGGAAGCCGGCGGTGGCGAGAGCGCTGGTGTAGAAATGGTCTTCCCCGACATTTATTCCCAGCCTTTTGAGCTTTTCCTGAAGCTCCCTGGGAGTTCTTTCACTTGAGTTGGTAAGGAACAGATACTTTTTTTCCGCCCGTTCAAGCCAGCCAAGAAATTCATTCACTCCGGGCAGGAGCTTATTTCCATGATAGATAACTCCATCCATGTCAATTATGAAGCCTGACTTGGCCCTTATCTGCCCGATAATATTTTCCATTTTGTGTCAGTTGTGCTGCAAAGATATCAATTGAGACTGAAAAGTTCTTTCGGTATGATACTTTATTTGGTAACAGGGTCTTTCAGACACCCTCCCTGTTAAGCCTGATTGTTTTTTCGTCGGAAAAATCATTCTGAAGCCGGTGGCCTTTAAGTGGGAATATCTTCTGGTGAATTGCGTCAATGATCCATTCGGGCTGGGGAAAGAAGAATTTCTCCATTTCATATGCAGGAATAATCCAGTTTCTTGAACCAATCACCACAGGAGGTGCATCCAGGTAATCGAAGGCAAGCTCAGTTATTGTCTGTGATAATTCCTTAAGGTATGAACCCCTTGAGGAAGCATCACTGGCAAGCAAAAGCCTTCCGGTCTTTTTTACTGAATCGATTACAGGTTCATAATTGAAGGGAACCAGGGTCCGTGCGTCAATAATCTCAGCACTGACTCCGTATTTCTGTTTGAGGATTTCTGCAGCTTTTACCACCTGGTACAAAGTTGCACCTATAGATAGGATTGTTATATCGCTGCCGGTCATTTTTACATCAGGCTCTCCTATTGGTATTTCATAATATCCTTCGGGCACTCCGGATGAGTGAAACATCTCACCAATATCGTATATCCGCTGGCTTTCGAAGAAGATAACGGGATCTGTTCCCTGCAGTGCACTGTTCATCAATCCCTTTGCGTCATAGGGTGTTGCGGGAAACACGACTTTCAATCCCGGGATATGGGCAACCAATGAAGACCAGTCCTGTGAATGCTGTGCACCGTATTTAGATCCTACGGAGACTCTTATCACAACCGGCATCCTGATTAAATTACCGCTCATTGCCTGCCACTTGGGAAGCTGGTTGAAGACTTCATCACCCGACCTGCCAAGAAAATCACAATACATTATTTCGGCGATTACTCTTCCTCCGCACATTCCATAACCTATTGCAGTGCCCACTATGGCCCCTTCCGAGATGGGCGAATTAAACAGCCTGTGGTAGGGCAAAGCTTCCGTCAGCCCCCTGTATACTGCAAAAGCGCCTCCCCAGTCACGGTTTTCCTCACCCCAGGCTGCCAGAGTGGGATCCTTATAGAACCTGTCAAACACTGCCTCAAAGATACCGTCTCGTAACTGATAAAGTCTTGCCTTGGAAACTGCATTGCCATCCTTGTCCTTAAAATAGCGTTCCTTGTTCCTGATGGATTTAATGCGCTGGTTTTCACCGGCAGGCATCATTACCTCAGGCTCTCCAGGTTCCATGCTGTCAAACGATCCGTTTGAGAACATCATTTTACCGATCATGTCGGGATCATTTCCGAGATCGAGGTGCGGAGATATCCTGTCATCCACACTCAATTCAAGTATATGTGTTATAAGGCCGGCAGTTTCTTCATTGATTTCATCAAGAAGTTCCGCTGATGCAATGCCTGACTCAATAAGACCTTTCCTGTATGATTCAATAGAGTCTTCATTCATCCATGCCTCAATTTCCTCCTTCGACCTGTACGATGAAGCATCGGAAGGGGAGTGCCCGCTTATACGGTATGTTAACGTATCAAGAAGCACCGGTCCTCTTTTATCCCTGATTATTTCCCTTTTTCTCCTGAAAGCATCAATAACTGCCAGGGGATTGTATCCATCGATTCTTTCGGCATGCATCATTTCCGGATTGATACCTGCGCCGATTCGTGCCAGAATGCCATAACCCATTGTTTCACCGGCTGTCTGGCCTCCCATGCCATACTGGTTGTTCATGAAGTTGAAGATAAGCGGGAGCCCTCCTTTGAAATCACCTTCCCACAGCGTCCTGTACTGGTCCATTGTTGCAAAGGCTATGCCTTCCCAGACGGGGCCGCATCCCATGGATGCATCTCCTATGTTGCATACGACAATTCCGGGTTTCCTGTTTATTTTCTTGTATAAAGCAGCCCCCACGGAGATATCACCGGAGCCTCCCACAATAGCATTGTTGGGATAAATTCCAAAGGGTGTGAAAAAGGCATGCATGGATCCTCCCAGTCCTTTATTGAATCCGTTTGCGCGGGCAAATATCTCGGCCAGTGCGCCGTAAAGAAGAAAATGAACTGACAGCTTCCTGATACTGCCGTTGAATCCTTTTTCAACCACTTTCAGCGCATTGCCGCCGAAATATGAGCTCATGATTGACCAGAGTGTCTCTTCATCAAGTTTATTTATTGCCGAGAGGCCTTTAGCAAGTATTTCCCCATGGCTTCTGTGAGATCCGAAAATAAAGTCATCCCTGTCGAGGGTATAGGCCATTCCAACGGCGGATGCTTCCTGGCCAATGGAAAGATGTGCCGGACCGGGATGATTGTACCTGATACCACGGTATTCATTGGTCGTTTTAATAAGGTTAAGCATGGTTTCAAATTCCCTTACCACAACCATATCGTGATAGATAGTAACAAACTCCTCTGTGGTGAAATTCTTCTTTTCTTCCTCAAAAGTTTTGTTGTATTGGTTCACAGGGATCCTGTCAAACTCAATGAACTGTGGCTGGCGAACAACTTTCGGATCAATATTCAGATTCTTAGGCATATATATTTAGTTTTTAACTTATAACCTATAGCGTATAACTTATTTATAAATGAACTTTTCAATTTCACGCTTTATGTCGCGGAGGAAGAGGGTGGCGGGGCCTCCGTCAATGGCGCGGTGATCGTATGTAAGAGACAGGCCGATGAATGGCACCAATCCCATTACATTATTTCCCATGTCGGCCGGCCGGTATATTATCGTGCATACGCCGAGAATAGCTGTCTGAGGCAGATTAATAACAGGAGTAAACATTTCAACACCATAATTTCCAAGGTTCGATACTGTAAAGGAAGCAGACGTGCTCTGGAGCAGTTCAGGACTGATATTGCCCTTTCTGCATGCCGCTACCATACTTTTAAGCTCAAGTGAGAGCTTTTCAATGTCCATGCTGTCGGCATTTTTTACAACAGGAACCATTAGTCCCCTGTCAGTATCAACAGCAATGCCGAGGTTTACGGAGTTGAATATTCTTATCCTGTCGGCAAGAAAATGACTGTTTGCTTCGGGGTGTTTTCTTAGAGCTCTTACAACACAAAAACATATCATGTCGTTAAGAGTAATATCCTGATTTGCTGTATTATTGTTTAAGCTTTCTTTGATTTTCACCCTGGCTTCCAGAATCTTGCGTGCGTCAGCGCTTAAATGGTGGGTGAGCTGCGCAGAATTCTGAAGAGATGAGTGCATGGCGCCTGCTATGAGTTTCCTTACATTTGAGAGAGGACGTTCGGTGAACCCTTCCTCCGAAGAAACAGTTGCATGAGAGACAGCTCCATATGCCAGTGTAGCTTCAATATCGCGCAGGATTATTCTGCCGTTAGGGCCGGATCCTTTAACTGATGAATAATCCAGCTCCTTTTCTGCAGCAAGTTTTTTTGCCCTCGGTGAAATCCTTATCCTCGATTGAGTCTGTATACCCTGAGGCAGCAGTTCACTGTCAGCCCGGGAGTATTTTTGATCCTCGACAGACAGCACAGGGGGAGGGTTTTCGGCATTTCTTTCAGCGCCGCCGGGGCTGAATCCGGCGGTATCTTCCCCAGCTGAACCTATTACGGCTATGTTTGTCAATACAGGGACTTCTGAACCTTCAGGGCAGAAGATGTCAAGAAGTACTCCATCAGCCGGAGATTCAAGATCAAAAGCAGCCTTGTCGGTTTCGTATGACAAAAGGATGTCCCCTTTAGCCACAGGGTCGCCTTGCTTTACATACCATCTGGTTATTATGCAGGTCTCTACCGATTGTCCCTGCTTAGGCATTATTACCGGGATTGCCATATCAGTGATGATTTGTTTTAAGTAATTCCAAGATCTTAAGATAGCGTTTAACTTGTAATCATATGTATATGGAACTTTTGGGTTCCGTCATTTCATTATATTGTTATTCAGCAGGTACAAAAATAATTTAAACAACTTGTATTTACAAGTATAAATTTATATATTTACAGAAATTATTTCATTGAATGAGTCCGGAAAGGTCTGTCCCGCAATACAGAAAGCTTTATGAGATACTCCGGAGGCATATTCTGGATAATATCTACAGTGAAGGTGATATGCTTCCATCGGAGAACGAGTTATGCAGGCTTTATGGGATGACCAGGCCTACTGTAAGGCAGGCTCTTGCTAACCTGGCCAATGACGGATTCATAAAGAAGAGGCAGGGGAAGGGGAGCCTTGTACACCGTTTCTCAAGGGAGATAGGAATACTGTCAGTATCTGGAACAACATCTGCCGTAGGGGAGCGGAACCTGAGGACCAGAATAATCGTAAAGCCTCACCTGATGCCATGGCCGGAGGATTTCATGTTTCCGCTGACATTGCTGGAAAAGGAATCGGGTTGCATCCATATGGAAAGGCTGCGGCTTGTTGAGCAAGACCCGGTGTTCTATGACATCAGTTACATAGCCAGCATAAACCTTCCGCGGTTCACCTCAAGGAAATTTGAAGACAGGTCGCTTTTCGCTATCTTAAGGGACCATTACCAGGTTGAGATAAAGGGAGGCGAGCAGAGGATCAGGGCAATTAAAGCATCAGGCAAAACCAGCCGCTACCTCAGTCTGGCAAAAGGACAGGCGGTGCTTCATCTTGAACGAAAGATGGAAACAAATGTAGATGGTTTGTTCCTGTATTCGTCAATTTACTGCAATACCGGAAAATACTCAATATTTGGAAGGTTCTGAGAATAATATTCTTATAATTGATTGGAAAAAGCATATTTTTATATCATATTTATAATCCTTTTAACCTGTTAATTGATTGAACTAACCAAAAACACAACTCTACTTATGAAAGATCAAAAGAATCTATGGTCAAGGCGCCGGTTCCTTGGTTCAGCTGCTATCGGGATAGCAGGAATGGCAGTAGGCACTCGTTTGGTAACATCATGCAAAAGTGCAGCCGATACAGATCTTAAGCTTGGATTTATCGGGCTGGGTCGTCAGTCGATGTTCCTTCTGAACGGTTTCTTGCAGATCCCCGGCGTAAAAGCAGTAGCCGGATCTGATGTATATGCCATTAAGCGGTCTCGATTTGAAAGAAGGGTCGGCAAATTCTATGCTGAAGCTGGCAAAAAGGTCAAGGTAGAAACATACGAGAGATTCCAGGATCTTCTGGCCAGGCCTGACATAGATGCAGTAGTAATAGCAGTTCCCGACCATTATCATGCGATTATTGCTGTTGCTGCATGCAGGGCCGGCAAGGATGTCTACCTTGAGAAACCAATGACCTTTACTATCAGGGAAGGGCAGGAGTTGAAAAAAGCTGTTCGTGACAACAACAGGATTCTGGCTGTTGGCAGCCAGCAGCGTTCGGATCCCAATTTCCAGCATGCTGTCAACCTTGTACAGACCGGGGCTCTGGGCAAGATAACCACGGTCAATGCTCATGTGGGCGCTCCGCCTAAACCATATGATCTGCCTGAAGAGCCTATGCCTGAAGGACTTAACTGGGATTTGTGGCTTGGCCCGCTTCCGGGAAACATACATTTCAACAATGAACTTAATCCGCCCATATCCCTTGATCCGGAAGAAGATGAGCAATTCTGGGGAGGATGGCGCTGGTACAAGGAAATGGGAGGAGGATTTACAACTGACTGGGGCGCACATATGTTCGACATTGCCCAATGGGGACTGGGTATGGACAGGAACGGGCCTGTTGAAATCTCTCCGATTGGAGACGGAACCGAATATATGACATTTAAATATTCAAACGGCGTGATAATGACCTCTGAACCTTTTGATGAAAAGCTGACCAAGGGCGTTAAATTCTGGGGTGAGGGGGGTTGGATTGAAGTATCGCGCGAAATATTCAATGCTTCGGATCCTAAGTTCCTTCCGCCTGCTTCATCTGAAACCGACAGCAGCGGGCCTTATGAAACCAAGATACCTCACCAGGTGAACTTCATTGAAGCAGTTAAGTCGAGAAAGGATCCGGTTGTTCCTGTTGAGATAGGCCACAGCAGCTGTACAGTCTGTACTCTTGGAAATATTGCGTGCGACCTGAAGAGAACAATCCAGTGGGATCCGGTAACAGAGACCTTCATAAACGACACCGACGGTGCAGCAACACGGCAATTGCACTATGAGTACCGGAGTCCCTGGAAGCTGGTATAAAAACTAAATCCTCACGGATTAAATAAAAAAGAGGCTGCATCAGGCAGCCTCTTTTGGTTATAACAGATGTAATGCTAGTCTTCTTTTCTGACTCTGATTGCTACAGGGCCTTTATCACGCATTTCAATCTCAAACTCAACTGCCTGGCCTGCCTCAAGTACGGTATGTGGTACCTCAAGCCCTGATCTGTGGATAAATATATCCTTTTGATCTTCAGTTTGAAGGAATCCGTAACCCTTAACTCTGTCATACCATTTAACAGTACCTTTCATAGTTGTTGTTTTAATCGGTTCTTTATCTGTAATTATCCCTTCTGTTGCCACCACCGCCCCTGCGGTCGTGATCTCCACTCCTGAAATTACTTCTTCTTTCTGTCCTTTCAATTGATTCATTAACAATAATTTTTCTGCCCTGTACTTCAGAACCATTGAGTACCTCAATAGCCTTTTTTGCTTGAGTTTCGTCAGGCATCTCAACGAAACCGAATCCTTTGCTTTTCCCGGAGTATTTGTCAAAAATGATCTTTGCGGATGTTACCTCGCCATACTCTTCAAATAATTCCCTAAGTTCTGATTCATTCATTTTAAAATGAATGCTTCCTACATAAATGTTCATAATTCAAGTGTTAAAATTAATTCAATGACAAAGGTCATATTATTTTTTGAGAACTAAAAATAAATCGCCATAATATATTGTATTTTACAGCTTTTTGGCAATAAACCATTACCGTTTTAACCTGGTTAACCACCATGTCTCTGTTTTAATACAATCAAATAACAGTTAATTCAGAATTTGGTTCACAGCCTGCCGGTTTAACCCGCAGGCCAGGCACAGAAACCAGCCCTGTTAAATGACATGTTATAACACAGGAAAACTGGAATGGGAAATAAAGAATATTATTAACTTTGCGTGATTTGAGGAAAATCATCAAGTAATCTAAACACAATATTATGGGAAAAGGAGATAAAAAATCAAGAAGAGGAAAAATCTTTATTGGTTCCTATGGTGTTAGGCGTCCGCGGAAAAAAACCGTCGTGCATGTGAACAAAAGTGCAGATAAACTGAAGGAAAAGGGAGAAAAGGATACGAGGCCCGCAAAAATAAGGCATGAGACCAGGGAAGCAGAAGTAAAGGCAGAAGTAAAGGCAGAAGTGCAGGAAGCATTAGTCTCATCGGAACCAAAAGCCACAGCAGAAGCCGTTAAGGCTGAGGATATTGCCGGATCCGTACCTGCAAAGGCTGTAAAAGAAAAGAAAACTGTAAAGGAAAAGAAAACGCTTGACGAAAGCGCCGATCTCCCTGTGGAGAAGTCTCCTAAGGCTAAAAAGGCAGCATCTGATGGTAAAGCGGCCGCTGAGAAGAAAAGCCCAAAAGGAACAAAGATCCGGAAGGAAAAGAAAGATTGATTTTATCTCCTGACTATAAGGTGGTCATAATCACCAGGGTCGATCCTTGCATTGATGATCACGGGTCCGTTTGCTGACAGGGCAAGATTCAGCGCTTTATGCATATCCTTTTCTGAATCTGCCGAGATCACTTTAACTCCCAGAAAAATTCCTGATCCAAAAAGGTCGCCGTCATAAAGGATCGTCCCATAAGGACTTTTTTCCTGCCATGATTTTTTAAGTCTTATCAGGTTCAGTTCGCCGTCAGATAAAACGACAATGATAACAGGAAGGTTATATCTTCTGGCTGTTAGTAATTCCCCAGCAGTCATTAAGAAGCCTCCGTCGCCAGTGATGCACACAACTTTTGAATGCGAACCAGTTAGCGAGGCAGCAAGAGCCGCAGGCACTCCAAATCCCATACCCGACCAGCCATTGGTCATCAGTATTCTCCGGGAACCGTTTGTTTTCCAGTATTGCCCGAAAAGATGAAGATGCGATCCGACATCAATTGTGATGTCGGTTTCTGCCGGTATTGCCTCCTGCAATGCCTTCATGGCGGATACCGGTCCGAAATGGCCTGTGAGCCTTTGGAACGAAGATGCCATTTCTGTCCTTAAAGTCGTTAACCCGGGAGGTAATTTCAGGGAAGAAAAATCATCCGCCTGTCCCAGAACAGTAAACCATTCATCGGGATTTCCAATATATTGCACACTTGAGCATTTTAAGGGTAGGTCTGCAGGGATAGTATTAAAGTGCAAAACTGGTACACAGGGCATCCATGATTCATAGTTATATTCCACGGGATCATAGCCCAGACCTATTATAAGGTCACAATCCCGGATAATTTCATCAAGATAATTGCTGAGAGCATGGGATAAAACGCCTAAATAGCAGGGGTGGTCTTCACTGATAAGACCTTTTGCCATGGGGGTAAGCACAACAGGTATCCGGCATCTGTCAAGCAATGAAAGCAGGCTGGCTTTTGCAGAGAAACGGGCCAGTGTCAGTCCGGCTGCTATCAGTGGTCTTTTTGACTTCCTGAGAAGACTGACGACTTTTTCCAGGTCATTACAAAATGTCTCTGGATCAGGATCCTTTTCAGGACAGGATTCATGTGCCGCTTTTGCTTCAGCAAGGGCTATGTCAGACGGGAAGCCAAGATGAACTGGACCGGGATACTCCTGCTGGCAAAGTTTTAAGGCTCTGTCAAAGTTGGGGCCTATGTTATGGCAGCTAATCCTGAATGTTGCTTTGGTTATCGGTCTGAAAAGCTGCTGATGATCAATGTTCATCTGTGCAGTCCGGTCAAGCATGTCCGATTCTGCTTCGCTGGTAGTCACAATTACCGGCGACCTGTCGAGAAAGGCTCCTCCGCAGCCGGTTGTCAGATTTGTTGCCCCGGGCCCTGTTGTCGAATGACAGACTCCTGGTATACCTGACAGCCTTGCGCTAACATCAGCCATGATCCCCGCAGATGCTTCATGGGAAGTAATTATAAATTCGATGCCTGCCGACCTGAATGCTTCAATATACGGTATTGAAGGCCCCCCGGGTATGCCGAAAACATGTCTGATTCCGCATTCAGAAAGCTTGCGTGCAAGGTATTCCGCAACTGTCATCAGTCTGACTCTTTTTGCATACAAATCTATAAAATAATCCGGGGTCTTTTTCCCATCATTATCGGGACAAGCATCAAAACGCTTGAAATATTCGTGCCTGAACTATATTGCAATTTAGGTTCCGTATAGCTGATTAATAGCAAATTTTTTTGATATTTGCGCCCAAATATTTTTTCTTGAACACCAGGGGGAATACGGTATTCTGGGCGATCATTGCATGTTTGCTCTGGTCAACGGCATATGCCGGAATAAAGCTCGGGCTTGAATATGACACACCCTTGCATTTTGCAGGTTTAAGGTTCATGATATCCGGGCTTATGATTCTTCCTTTCACGGTAAAACCCGCAATTTACATCAGGATGCTAAGGGATAACCGGCAGATATTTCTGTCTGTGACCCTGCTTCAGACACTTATTAATTACTCTTTGTTCTATCTGGGAATGGATCTTGTGCCAGGATCCCTCGGTGCAGTGATAGTGGGGTCTCAACCTCTGGTCACAGCTGTGGTTGCGTCATTATTGCATGAGGATGACAAGCTTACCCTGGGGAAAGTTGTAACCATAATATTCGGTATATCAGGCGTTATCCTTATAAGCGCCGGACGGCAGGCTCTGAGGCTGGGAGGTGTTGTTGAACTGTTAGGTGTTGCGCTCATCCTGGGAGCAAATGTTGCAACCGCAACAAGCAACGTATTGGTATCCCTTAGAAGTAAAGGAATGAATCCGCTGGTACTAAGCTCATCTTCACTCGGTGTCGGAGGGCTCATTATTTTCATGGTTTCTCTTCCCGTGGAAGGGATCCACAGGGGTCCCCAGCCCTTAATATACTGGCTTGACCTGTTATGGCTTAGCTTCATGTCGGCATTTGCATTCTCCTTATGGTTCAAACTTCTTCAAAGACCAGGAGTAAAGGTATCGGAGCTTAATCTGTGGAAATTCATCATTCCGGTAGTCGGGGCTATCTTAAGCTGGATAATAGTGCCTGGAGAAAGTCCGGAGTGGCTAACTGTTTCAGGAATGGTAATAATATCAGTATCTCTTCTTTTATTCTATATTAGCAACAGAAAAGGTGAGGCAGAAACAAGCAAAAATCCCGAAAAATGAAAAAAAGACTGTTAACTCTTCTGGCTTATGCATTCTTCTGGTTATTCTTTTTCTTCTTCGCCAGGTTCTTTTTTATTCTGACACATTTTGCTGAGGCCTCCAGGTTCAGTTTAGGTACCATTTCTTTGTCATTCTTGCATGGTTTGAAACTCGACATCTCTGCCACCGGGTATATCCTGGTTCTGCCATCTCTTTTAATGGTTCCTCGATTATGGCTTGGCGGCAACTGGTACCGTATTTTTATGAAGTGGTACACTTATCTCTTCATTATCGCGGCAGCTGCAATTACTGTCGGAGATACTGTTCTGTACAAGTACTGGGGCTTCAGAATGGATTATACTCCCTTTCTCTATCTCAGCACCCCTGAAGAGGCTGCCGCTTCGGTAAGCAACATGCAGATCCTTGGAGTGCTGATCACTGTTATTATCATAGCCACAGTTTTTATTGTCCTTTATAATAAATTACCTGACAGGTTATTTGACCAATACGAGCGTGTCAGATTAAGGATACTTTCAGCGTTGATACTGCTTGTTCTATGTGGATCTCTCATTATCCCGATCAGGGGTGGTACCGGAGTGGCACCCATAAATGCCGGTGCCGTCTATTTCAGCCGGGACATGTTCCCCAATCATGCAGCTATCAATGTTTTCTGGAATGTTGGAAGTACGGCATTTAACATGAAACCGGCAGGTAATCCATATACTTACGGAGATATTGCAGAAGCAAGGATTATTACTGATTCGCTAACCGTAAAAAAGAGCAATACCCGCAGTGTTCTTAATAATCCCAGACCAAACATCCTGCTGATTGTTCTGGAAAGTTTTGGCAACGCTCTTGTTGGTCCTCTGGGAGGAGATCCTTTTACAACGCCCCGGTTGAACAAATACATTGATGAGGGTATTCTTTTCACCAACTTTTACGCATCAGGCAACCGTACCGACAAGGCTCTTCCTGCAATCCTGAGTGGTTATCCTGCTCAGCCTTCTGTTTCGATTATCAAGGATCCCCGGAAAACCCAGTCTCTCGACGGACTAATAAAGGCTTTTAACAGCCTTGGTTATGAGAGCTCCTTCTGGTATGGCGGAGACATAAATTTTGCAAATTTCAATTCATTCCTAATATCTTCAGGTTTCAGGCATATAATTACAATGAACGATTTTGATCCCGTGCATTACAACTCCAAGTGGGGAGTTCACGATCATATCCTTTTTGAAACTTTAAAAGATTCAATGAAAATGATGAAAGAGCCATTCTTCAGAATGATCCTTACCCTGTCGAGCCATGAGCCTTTTGAAGTGCCCGTTGAACCTGTCTTCAAAGGCAAGGACGACATGACAAAATTCAGGAATTCCATTCACTACACAGACCAGACAGTGGGCTCCTTTCTTGACTGGGCAAAAGGGACATTATGGTGGGACAACACGCTGGTGATACTTGTTGCTGATCATTGCAGGAGAAACTCGATTGATGTGCTGGCTTATTCTCAGGAAATATTCAGGATCCCCATGCTCTGGCTTGGAGGTGCAGTAGAGGAAAAGGGTATTTCTGTTGATAAACTGGGCAGCCAGGTGGATATTCCGGTTACCCTGCTCGGGCAGCTTGGCCTGGATGGAAACTACTATTTCGGAAAGGACCTGCTTTCCGAGGAATCCAATTCATTTGCTTTCTATACATTTAATGAAGGTTTCGCTTTCATTACCGATACATCTGCGGTTATTTATGATCATAAGCTGGGACAGCCTGTTCTTAAGGAGGGAAATTATCCGGAATTTGCAGAGAAAGCGGGAAAGGCTTTTCTGCAGGTTGTTTATGATGACTATCTTCAAAGATAGTATGGGAACAGAAAGAGACTCATTACCTGAACAATAAAACAGTTTTCAGCTTTTAAACGGGCTACGGTTAAAATTACCGGGACTTAAGTTGCTGCCTGCAACAGATGAATCATTATATTTTTTAAATTTGAGTAATGGAACAGAAGCCTGTAAAGATCTTTTCTTCAGGTAAAACACCACGCCTGGCGTATATCGCTGAAATAATTCTTCATGATATACTTGGACTTTCGTGGGAGATAATCACTGATAAAAGAAAAATAGGCAAAAATCCTGTGATAAACTACACTGACGGCAATATCCCTGACTCGATTAAAATAAGTCCTGATGCCCTTCTGTTTGAACATGGCATCAGGCCGGTTGATATTGAGGCAAGTGAATTCATGGGTGTTCCGTTTTTCTTCAAAAGCTCACCGGATTCAGATTTGCCGTTCGATATTTTTGCTGCTTCCTTTTATCTTGTTTCCCGCTATGAGGAATACCGGGAATGCAGGAACAGCTCTGCAGGGCAATTCAAAGCTTCAGATTCGGTTGCCTGCAGGTGTGGCTTTCTTGAAATCTCAATTGTTGAAATATGGTCAAAAATGCTGGCAAAAGCGCTTGCTGCCAGGTTTTACAGCATGACTTTCAAACCCGGTGATTTCAGAACAATAGCGTCATTTAATATAAATGACCCTTTTTCAGGACATGGCAGAAACATTCTGGGAAACATTGCGGGATTGTTCAGAGACATTGCCGGAAGAAAAGCGCAGGAAAATGTAACAGTTGAAGAGCACGGCGCCATATCGGGCGTGGTGGACTATTTTACCAGCATTACTGAAAAATATGGAACAGATTCCATGTTTTTCTTCCCTGTTGGTAATCAGTCAAAACATGATAAAGGGCCTTCATGGAAAAACGCTGACTACAGGAAGGTTATCTGCAACTTGCACCACAATCATCCTGCCGGCATATATTCTTCAGCCGATGCTTCTCTGTCACCTGGCTCTGCAGCAAAGGAAATATTCAGGATGAAGAAAATCACCGGCAAGGACGTAATTATCAACAGGTTCAATCCTTCACATCTTATTATGCCGGCATCGTACAGGCAGATCTCAGCTCTTGGTATCAGGGAAGATCACAGTATGGGATATGACGACCATCCCGGATTCAGAGCCGGCATATCAAGACCATTCCTGTTTTATGATCTTTATGAAGAACAAATTACCAGGTTGCAGATTTACCCGTTCCAGCTGACTGATCATGCTCTCAGAGATTCAATGGGACAAGGCGTTCAAAATGCAAAGTCGGTTATTAAAGGGATAATCAGGGAAGTAAGAAGGGCAGGAGGGATCTTTGTCAGTGTCTGGAATGATGATTCATTTTTTCATGAATCTGCCACTGATCTCATAAAGGAGATTTTTGAATTTACGCTTGGGATACAGGATCAGTAATACCCTTCTGCACTGCATCAATCAGAGTTCTTCGAGCTCAATTTCTTCGTCGTTGTTCACTTCGTATATTCTGCCATTTTCACACTTCAGGGTTCTGGCGGGAAATTTCTTGAGTATTGTATAATTATGTGTTGCTACCATTACCGCTTTGCCCGACATGCTAATTTCCCTCAACAGTTTCACAATTCCTTCTGATGTCTCCGGATCAAGATTTCCGGTAGGCTCATCGGCAAGTATTATTTCCGGGTCATTCAAAAGCGCACGGCCTATAACAACTCTCTGCTGTTCGCCTCCTGACAGCTGATGCGGCAGCTTATATCCCTTCAGGTTGAGCCCGACCTTGCCGAGGACATCCTCAATCCTGGCGTCGATTTCATTTTTGTTCTTCCATCCTGTTGCCCTGAGGACAAATTCAAGATTTTCATTTACCGACCTGTCAATAAGCAGTTGGAAATCCTGGAAAACTATTCCCGTTTTTCTCCTGAGCAAGGGGATCTCCCGCGGTTTAATGCTTGTAAGATCGTACCCTGCAACAATACCCTTTCCTTCACGGAGAGGCAGCTGGGCATTAAGAGTCTTGATAAGACTTGTTTTGCCGCTTCCAACCCTGCCGACAAGGTACAGGAATTCTCCGCTTTCGATCTCAAGGTTAATGTCGCTCAGGACCAGGTGATCCTGCTGCCATATGTTGCAGTTTTTCAGATCAATAATCTTTCCGGATAAAATGTCTTCAGGCATCTCAGATTTGTTTGCTCCGCAAATTAACGAAAGAATTGATAATTAACATTTGGATGTTGATAAAATGCGTAATAAAGGCCGGTACCCGCCGTTTAATAATTGTAATTTTGCCCTTGACAAAAGATGCTGGATCAAGCGGATATTATTAGTTACTAGTATGTTATGAATGCAGTTGATTTTCCTGTCACATACAGGGACGAAGAATCCGGATCAAAAAAAATAAATTATGAATAAAAAGATACCAGTCTTTATTTCAAGTCTCCTCTTATCGGTTAATCTTCTTGCTCAATCCTCTTTTTCGGGACAGGAGATTGATTCCGAGTATAACAGGGGGCTGGATCTTTTCAACAAGGAAAAATATCCTGCAGCAATCCGTCTTTTTGATTCCTATATCAGAAACAGCGACGGCAAAGACAGGATAATGCTTGCTGAAGCCGAGTATTACTCAGCACTGTCTGCTATCCGCGTGTTTAATCCTGATGCTGAATACAGGATGACAGTATACATGAAAAGCCACCCCGAAAGCCCCAGGATAAATGAGGCAACTGTTGCCCTTGCCGATTTTTTTTATCAGAACAAGAATTACAGGAAGGCTGCGACCTATTACCAGGATGTTGACAGGCAGGAACTTGCCAGTGACAAATTGCCGGAATATTTTTTCAGATACGGTTATTCATTATATACAAGGGGTGACAAGGAAAAAGCCCAGGTCATGTTCTTGGAAATTAAGGATATTGATACCGAATACACTCCTCCTGCACTGTACTATTTCTCTCAGATTGCTTATGAAGGGAAGATGTATCAGACAGCCATGGATGGCTTCCTTCGCCTAAGGGAGGATGAGACATTTGGCCCTATAGTACCGTTTTATATAATTCAGATACTATATCTTCAGAAAGATTATGATGCCATTCTCGAAATGGGGCCCGGTCTTCTTGAATCCGCTCCCAAGGACAGGGCGGTTGAACTCTACAGGTTCATAGGTGATGCATACTATAACAATAAGGACTACAAGACAGCGCTTCCCTACCTTGAAAAATATGCTGCCAGTGCCAGGGAAAGCGCCAGGGAGGATAAATACCAGCTCGGATATTGCTATTACATGACCGGAGATTTTGACAATGCAATAAAGGTTTTGCTGCAAGCAGGTGCCCGGTCAGACCTGATAAGCCAAAATATATGGTTCGTACTTGGCGACTGCTATTTGCAGAAGAACGACAAGAAGCGGGCGCAGCTGGCCTTCGGGCAGGCCTCTAAAATGGACTTCGATCAAAAGATCAGGGAGGAGGCACTGTTCAATTATGCGAAACTGACCTATGAGACCTCATATTCTCCTTTCGGGGAAGCTATATCAGCTTTCCAGGAATACATCAACCTTTATCCCGGCTCCGACAAAATTGATGAAGCATATAACTACCTGGTCTCCACCCTCCTCGAAATAAAAAACTACAATGCTGCCCTCTCAGCACTTGATAAGATAAGGAATAAAGACAGCCGGCTGGAGGAAGCATCCCAGCGGGTAACCTTCTTCAGGGGACTTGAACTCCTTAACAATATGGAAATTGCAGCCTCCGTGGATATGTTTGACAAGTCTCTGCAATTTGAGAAATACAACCGAGAGATCAGAGCCCGGGCTGTCTACTGGAGGGGCGAAGCCAAATACAGGCTCGGAAGATTTGCAGAAGCAAGGGACGATTATGAATTATTCCAGACAATACCGGGTTCTTCATTACTCGAAGAAAATGGCCTGCTGAAATATAATCTGGGTTATGCATTGTTTAATCTGAATGATTATCAGGGTGCACTGAATAACTTCAGAACCTTTGAGGTAACTGCAGCAGCTGTAAAACCCGAGCTTCTTCCTGATACTAAACTCAGGATTGCTGATTGCTATTATATTACAACAAATTACCCCCAGGCAATAAGCTATTACGACAAAGTCATTGAATATGGACAGGCCGAAGCAGATTATGCCATGTATCAGAAAGGTTTTTGCCTGGGACTCTCAAACAACCAGCAGGGGAAGATAGATGTACTTTCATCCCTGATCGCAAGGTTCCCTTCCTCATCTTATGTGCCTGATGCCTTGTTTGAAAGGGGAAGGGCATTCCTGGTGCTGGAGAATTACATGAGAGGGGAGGCTGATTTCATAAATGTCATTGCAAATTATAACACCAGCACCTTTGTCCCCAGGGCTATTGTCCAGCTTGGGCTCCTGTACTACAATCAGGGGGACAACCAGAAATCAATAGAGCAGTTCAAGAAAGTAATAGAGAATTACAGCTCCACCCAGGAAGCAAGATATGCGCTTACAGGGCTAAAGAATGCCTATGTTGACATGAACGATGTGGAAGGATATTTTGCATATGTCAGGACCATTGGACAGGGAGATGTTAACCTGTCAGAAAAGGATTCACTGCTGTACATATCGGGAGAGAACCTGTATATAGAAGGAAACTGCAACAAAGCCTCAGAAGTGTTTAGAAATTATCTCAGCGAATTCCGGACCGGAGTCTTCAGACTGAATGCCCAGTTCTATCTTGCTGAATGCCTAAATTCCTCAGGCAAGCCAGATGAGGCCCTGAACTACTATGCAGAAGTAATAAAGGTGCCAAACAATCAATTCATGGAACAAGCCCTGATATCAGCTTCAGCAATTGAATTTAATAATGAGAATTACGCCTCTGCAACTGATTATTATGAAAAGCTAGAAAAAATTGCTTCTACTTCCAGGGTAAAGATTGTCGCATTAAGGGGACTGCTTAGGTCTGCATATCAGTCAGGTGATGCAACCCGAACAATTAATGCTTCAGTAAAGATAAGTAGTACCCGTGATATTCCCGATGAATTAAAGAGGGAAGCGACTTATATGAAGGGTAAAGCTCATTACAGCCTGAACGAATATGACACGGCACTTGATGAATTCAGGAAAGTTGCTACTGAGGTGAGCAGCGCTGAAGGAGCAGAGTCAAAATACAGGGTCGCGGAACTTTTATACAGGAAGGGCGATATTGCTGAATCAGAAAAGGTTGTTACACAGTTTATTGACCAGAATTCTCCGCATCAGTTCTGGATGGCAAAAATCTTTCTACTGCTTGCCGACATAAGTATATCAAAGGGCGATTTGCTGCAGGCAAGAGCAACACTTCAAAGCCTGAAGGAATATTATACCATTAAAGACGATGGAATAATCGACGAAGTTAATGCCAAGCTGGCCTCTCTTGACAGTGAGACCTGAGATCATAATGTTATAAGTGACTTATGGCGTAAATGTTAAAAGCAAAAACAGGATTGAAATGATCAGAAAAATAATTCTCATAATATCAACCGCATCTTTTTTGTTTTCATTATCGGCGCAGGAAAGAGAAGGGGAGATACCCCTGAAAAGGGAGGTTACCCTTTATAACCCGTATAAGCCGTCACTGCCTGATTTCAGGAAGAAAAGCTTTCTGCCTGATATAGTAGATACTCTGTCGGTTAGTCCGTCATTCAGCTATGATGTCAAAACAACGCCATATACCCCAACCTACTCAATAAGCTCAATTAGGCCAGCCTCCCTTCTTCCCGATCCTCTTCCGAAGTTGTACAAGAGCTATGTCAAACTCGGACTTGGCAATAACAACACCCCACTTGCAGAACTTAGCATTACTAACGGCCGTTCGAAAAGAGGAGCAATCGGACTTTACGCGAAGCATTACTCATCAAACGGGAAAGTGCCTCTTGAAAATGACCAGAAAGTGTTTGCAGGTTTTATGGATAACGATGCAACGTTGTTCGGAAAGAAATTCTTCAGGAAAAGCACCCTGGATGTATCACTCGATTTCATGCAGAAAACAAGATATGCCTACGGATACGAAACACAGGGTCCTCTGTACGAGCCTGACAGGAAAGATATAAGACTCGATTATTACGATATTGGCGGCGGCGCTTCATTCTCGTCGGTGAACCTTGATTCTTCGGATTTTGCTTACGATTTCGGGATCTCCTATGATTATTTCCGCAATGAGCCAAAGAGTGCCATGAACCATATTGCCTTCGACGGTTATCTGGCAACTGAATTCGAAGGATTCTATCTTGGATCCGATATAGACCTTGACAGCTATACCTTCTCCGATACCTTGAATATTGAGCCAAAATACGTGTTTTCCGTATCTCCCTTTTTCAGGAGAAGTACCGGCCAGTGGACTTTTGACCTGGGAGTTGAACTGCTCCTGGATAAAAACCTCAAATCATCCCCTGCCTTCCATTTTTATCCTGACCTTAAGTTTGGGTTTACAGTAGTTCAGGACTATATGAATTTTTTTGCTGAACTGGGCGGCGGTCTTGAAAGGAATGATCCGCTCAGCATTATCAGGCAGAATCCATTCATACTCGGCTATGGGACCATTTTCAATATCCCAAATACCAGCCAGAACATAACATTGACAGCCGGCTTAAAGGGCAATAACGGGATCGGAGGCAATTACCTAGCTTCAGTCTCATATTCGCAGTTTGAGGATATGCTGTTCTTATCAAACATAATTTACCCCGATACAGCATCGAGGGCTGCAGAGAGAGGGAATCGCTTTGTGCCGCTTACGGATGAAGGGAATGTTATTAACATCCATGGCGAATTTACAGGATCAATAACTCCAAGGCTCAGCTTTAACGCTGCCGGTAATTTCTACAAATACACTCTTCTGCAAAATGATATTGACTATGCCTGGACGCGGCCCGACTGGGATGGCAGGCTTGGGCTGAAATATAACCTGAGAGACAAGATCATTGCCGGCCTGGAACTGAATGCTCTCGGGAGCAGGAAAATGCTGATCAGCAAAAGCCTTACCGGATGGACTACTACCAGCATTTCCGAGACTGAAGAGCCGGTACACGTTAATCTCGGCATAAGCGCAGAATACCGCTATACAAAGATCCTTTCCTTCTGGGCCAGAATCAATAATATGTCTTATCAGCGTTATTATGAATGGGCCTTTTACCCATCCCAGATGTTCAATTTTCTTATTGGATTTACGTACAGCCTCTGATTTTTGACACAAACGGACTTTTCTTCTTTTTCCCTTCACTTAATCAGGGATTAAGTGTTAATTTCTTTATGAAATTGTGCATTACTTTTAATGATTCCTTAACACTTGAGACATGAAAAATCACTATATTTGTGACTGAAATTAATATACATATTATCAGTTGTTTACAGAAGGAAAAGTGAGGTCGGAAAGGATAAACAGCAAAGTGTTTTTATCAAATTTTTCCCCGGAAAACATACCTGAGTGTCGGCAATAAAGTAAGAGACTTTCTCCCATACTTTTTGTATGATAGGTTTATTCATTTCGATAGTATGACCCGTTACGGGAAACACATCTAAAAGAACGATTTATGATGAGTGATAGTGAAAAGAAACTGCAGGAAGGTGTTGAATATTCAGCAGAAAGTATTCAGGTGCTTGAAGGGCTGGAAGCTGTAAGGAAGAGACCAGCCATGTACATTGGCGATATTGGAGTAAAAGGATTGCATCATCTTGTTTATGAAGTTATTGACAACTCAATTGATGAGGCTCTGGCGGGTTTTTGCTCCCGTATCGATGTAGTGATAAATAAAGACGGATCCCTTACAGTGACTGATGACGGTCGTGGGATACCTACAGGTCTTCATGAGAAAGAAAAGAAATCTGCGCTTGAGGTTGTAATGACTGTCCTTCATGCAGGCGGAAAATTTGATAAGGGTTCATATAAGGTATCAGGAGGTCTTCATGGTGTTGGAGTGTCATGCGTGAATGCGCTTTCGGAAAAGCTCGTCGCTGAAGTTATGAGAGAAGGTAAGATATTCAGGCAGGAATACAGGATGGGCAAGCCGGTTACAGGAGTAGAAACCGTTGGCCAGACAAGCAAATCGGGTACAATCATCACATTCAAGCCTGATAATTCAATTTTCCAGACCACCGATTTTAATTTTGAAATCCTGTCAGCAAGATTGCGAGAGCTGGCATACCTGAACAAGGGCATTCTGCTGACAATTACCGATATGAGAGAGCTTATCGAGAATGGAAACGGAGGCAAGGAACGCCATGAGGAATTCAGGTCAGAGCTTGGCCTAAAGGAATTCGTTGAATACCTTGACTCTAACAGGGAAAGACTTATTGAAACTCCTGTGCATATCACATTCGAAAAAACCGAAGTTCCTGTGGAAATCGCTCTTCAGTATAATAATTCATTTTCCGAGAATGTCCACTCTTATGTAAATAATATCAATACCATAGAGGGAGGCACCCATCTGGCAGGTTTCAGGCGGGGATTAACACGAACTCTGAAAAAATATGCAGAAGAATCCGGGGCAACAGCAAAGCTGAAATTTGATATCAACGGAGACGATTTCAGGGAAGGTCTTACAGCAATTATTTCTGTCAAGGTAGCTGAGCCTCAGTTTGAAGGTCAGACAAAGACAAAGCTGGGAAATTCTGAAGTAATGGGCGCTGTGGATCAGGCTGTAAGCACCATGCTTACCAATTACCTTGAAGAGAATCCAAAAGATGCAAAAATAATTGTTCAGAAGGTCATCCTTGCTGCAACAGCACGCCATGCGGCCCGTAAAGCAAGGGAAATGGTGCAGCGCAAAAATGAGTTTTCCGGGTCCGGTTTGCCGGGAAAACTCGCTGACTGTGCAGACAGGGATCCGGCCAACTGTGAGGTATTCCTGGTTGAGGGAGACTCAGCAGGCGGAACTGCCAAACAGGGACGTGACCGGAAATTTCAGGCCATTCTTCCGCTGAGAGGCAAGATCCTTAACGTTGAAAAAGCAATGCATCACAGGATATATGAAAGTGAAGAGATAAAGAATATTTTTACTGCACTCGGTGTAAACATAGGCACCGAAGAGGACAGCAAAGCCCTTAACCTCGCGGGGCTGAGATACCACAAGATAATTATAATGACCGATGCCGATGTGGATGGATCTCATATCACCACCCTCATCATGACATTCTTTTTCAGGTATATGCAGGATCTAATAAAGGGAGGGAATATCTACATCGCCACTCCTCCGTTGTACCTCGTGAAAAAAGGCAAGACCGAGCGCTATTGTTGGTCGGAGGAAGAAAGAGAAGCTGCTGTGGCAGAACTGGGCCAGGGTAAGGATGCTTCCGTTGGAGTCCAGAGGTACAAGGGTCTGGGTGAAATGAACGCCGAACAGCTGTGGATAACTACAATGAATCCTGAATCGCGTACATTGCGTCAGGTTACAATAGAGAGTGCAGCCGAAGCTGACCGCATATTCTCCATGCTTATGGGTGATGAAGTGCCGCCCCGCAGGGAATTTATCGAAACACATGCCAAATATGCCAGAATCGACGTCTGAAACATCCCGGGCTGTACTTTTGATCGTGCTTCATGCAGCACACGTGATTAAAAGATACCTTCTGTTCTGATTTTAATACTAGTTTGAAAGGATCGCCTCCTTCAGAATATTTTCTATGCTTTTAATCACCTCAGCTGAGGTTCCGGAGAAATTGTTGATCATAATACAGAAAATCAGTTCATTACCTGTCATTGAATCAAGATACCCGGCATAGCACCTTACTCTTTCCATTGATCCGCTTTTTGCCTTCATCCTCCCGTCAAAAACAGGATCCCTGAAATAGCTTGTTAGCGTGCCTGTTTTGCCTGCATCGGGCAGGGAGTTGAAGAAATCTGCAAAATACCGGCTGTCTTTTTTCATATATCTCAGAAGATTTACCATCCCCGAAGAGGTAACAGCATTTAACCTTGACAGTCCGCTTCCATCTTCTATAAAGAAGCCCCCGGTGTCGATACCTGATTTTTTAAAGAACCGGTCTATTGCCTTTATTCCTGACTCTGTTGATCCTTCATCAGTCATGACCAAACCCATTTCCTTCAGAAGATGTTCGGCATACAGATTCACGCTTTCGTAATTCAGTATCCTTATTATTTCCTTAAGGGGAGGCGATAATTTTTCAGCAATCGTTATAAAATGTGTACCTGACGACCTACCTTCCAGTCTGGTTGTGGAGGGTTCCCCTGTGATCACTATTCCTGCTGAGTCAAGACCTGCGTGTATCATTTGTGCAAGAAGCATCGGAGGATCAGCAATGGATCCCCTAAGGATAAAATCATCGGCGTTAGCGGGAATTGTTCCGGCTATCCATCCGGAATTACTGTATGGAGCACTGAATATATAGCCTTTATCGGAATTCCCCAGTGCTGTAAGTCTGTTTGTGAACCGGTATCTGTATTGTGCAGGTTCCACTTTAGTTATTTCAGGTACTGAACCCGGAAGAGATGTACTGAAGTGAATCCTGCACTCATTATCAAATACCGACAGCCCATAGGCTCCGGCACCGTAATAGTTGCCTGCATCTTCCCATTGCCATTTTCCGGGTACAGGCTGATAATCATATCTTGAATCGTCGCAGATAATTCTTCCGTTGATTTCCTTAATGCCCGACTTAATTATATCCCCGATCCAGCTATTGATAAAATTTCCGTAATGTTCCGGAAAATAGTCTGATCCAAGGGCCGGATCTCCGCCGCCCATGATCACCAAATTACCTGACAGTCTTCCTGTAAGGTTGTTCAGCGATCCGGTATATCCGATCTGTGTCCTGAAGGCGTATTCCGGGCCAAGAATTTCCAGTGCTGCCGCGGTGGTTACAAGTTTAAGTATTGAAGCAGGAGTCAGGCTTCCGGAAGGATTGTGTTCCAGGATCCTTTCACCTGTTTCTGAGTTAATTATGCATAATGAAACCGAAGCGTGCGACATTGAAGAATCCGCCAGGAATATGTCAAATGAATTTCCCTGGCCGGGAGAGACCACCGTTGTGGTTAAAATTAATATAAATAAAACCAGTGTCCGGATCCCTTTCATGATTTATTCTGTGTCATTGTTGATAGCAGTCCGCAAGCCGCATGGATATCAACCCCGCGACTTGCCCTTACAGTTGTCAGAATGCCTTTTTTGTTGAGGGCATTTTTGAATTCTTCGATCTCATTATCGCCTGGACTTATGAAAGGTGATCCGGGGAATGAATGAAATCTGATTAAATTAATGCGGCATCTTATACCGTTTAAAATCCTGGCCAGTTCCCTGACGTGTGCAGGTGTATCGTTCAGGCCTTTGAACAGTATGTATTCAAAGGATATTCTTCTTTGCCTGCTTAAATGAAAGTCCTTAATGATCCCCAGAATTTCGGCAAGGCTGTTTGTTCCCTGGACAGGCATAAGATTTCTTCTTTCCTCATCAAAAGGAGAATGAAGGCTGATTGCCAGATGACATTTGCTTTTTTCGAGGAATTCCCTTAAGGTTTTAATAAGGCCTACCGTGCTCACGGTAATTCTTGAGGGACTCCAGCCGAAGCCCCATTCAGATGTAATGATTTCTGTGCTCTTCAGTACCTGTTCAAGGTTGTCAAGAGGCTCTCCCATGCCCATGTAGACAATATTCGTAACCTTCCTGAATTCAGGAAGACTCCTTAACTGGTTCAGTATTTCGCCTGACGACAGGTTTCCCTGAAAACCCTGCTTTCCCGTCATGCAGAATTTACATCCCATTTTGCATCCCGACTGAGAAGAGACGCAAATTGTTGAATGTGTTTTGCCGGGGATGTAGGCTGTTTCAATATATTTATCATCAAGCACTTTATAAAGATACTTCTTTGTACCATCACCGCTCTCCTGTGAGGCTTCCGGATTGCTAAGGCCCAGCTCATATCCTGCCGAAAGCATGGTTCTCATTTTTTTCGACAGATTTGACATTTCGTCAATTGATGCTATTTCTTTTTTATATAGCCAGTCAGCTATCTGTCTTGCTGAAAATCCGGGCATTCCCAATCGCTTTGTCACGGCTATGAGCTCATCAAGCGTCTTTCCGTATAGTGTCTCTTTCTGCATCCAGTACCTGTTATAATTTTATTTCCAGTCATCAGATTACTGAGGGTGTTTGCCTGATCCCGGATTCGGGAAATGAGCAGGGCTTCTTTTTAATGCTCATCCGGGGTGGCTGGCAGCATCGGAATTGTATATCCGCAATAACCCGGCCTTTTAATCCTTCAATCTCTCAATCCAGCTTAAAATACCCTTCAAACACGAAAGTAGCAGGGCCCGTAAGCCAGACATCCGTTATCCTGCCATCGGCAAGCCTGAAGTCGACACTAAGGTCACCTCCCCTGGTTCTGACATTAACCGGAGGGCTGCTGACAAAATGTCCGGATAATACTGCAGCAATGGCAGATGCTGTAACTCCTGTTCCACACGAAAGGGTTTCGTCTTCAACACCGCGTTCAAAAGTTCTGACATATAATCCTTTGCTGTCTGCTTTAACAAAGTTGACATTCGTTCCACCCTCAGGGAAATCGGATGACCATCTGAGTTTTTTACCCTCTTGGAATACATCGATGGTATCGGGATCTTCGGTGAAAACGACATAGTGAGGCGAACCGGTATTGATAAAGTAACTGCCTTTAATCATGACCGGATCCGGAATGTCATTCATGCTCAGTCTGATCAGTTCGTTGATGTATTCTGCCCTATGGAATCCATCAGTGGCTGAGAAGGACATTTTTTCGCGTGCTATCCCCGACCTTAAGGCAAAATGGGCAGCGCAGCGCCCTCCATTGCCGCACATGGTGCCTTCATAACCATCAGAATTGTAGTAGGTCATCCGGAAATCACCATAAACCGACGGACCTATCACGATCAGGCCATCGGCCCCTATACCAAACCTACGGTCACATAACGTTTTTATAAAACCTGGTCCGGAGGGAGCAAAGATGCCTGTCCTGTTATCAATGATAATGAAGTCATTACCTGTACCATGATATTTGTTAAATGGGATATCCATGTGTGTTAAAGTGTTGTTAAATATAAATGGATTCTGTAAAGCAATCAAAAAATGAATGAACTTTGCAATCTGCAATACGGAAAATGGCAGTAAATATATTCTTTTTAAGGTATAATTTTTGTTAATAATAACCCGGCAGAAAAAATTGAATAATCATTAAAATAAAAAAATATGAAAGCAAAGTATTTAATAGGTGCATTCTTGATGGCTCTTCTTGGAGGAGCCGTAACATTGTTTGCATATACAAAGATAATTGACAAGCGTTCAGGCCAGTCTGTGAAAGATACCTCACAGGTTGAAATCAAGGATGGGAAGGCAATACTGACAGCGCTTGCCATGCAGGAAGGCCAGGTGGATTTTACGTATGCCGCCGAAATGACAGTTCACGCGGTTGTGCATGTCAGGACCAAAACCACAGTTGGAGCACAGGCAAGTAACCCGATTATGGAATGGTTCTATGGCGACAGCTACTCCAGGCCAAGGGAAGTCAGTGGATACGGATCAGGCGTGATTATCTCGGAAGACGGCTATATCATTACGAATAACCATGTTATAGATGACGCTGAAAATGTAGAGGTGAAGTTAAATGACAACCGCACTTTCCCGGCCGCAATTATCGGCCGCGATCCAAGCACCGATATAGCACTTCTTAAGATCAAGGCAAATAACCTTCCTTTTGTGAGATATGGGGACTCGGAGCAGTTAAAGCTTGGGGAATGGGTGCTTGCAGTGGGAAATCCTTTCAATCTTACTTCCACTGTGACGGCAGGAATTGTCAGTGCAAAAGGCCGCAGTCTGGGAATACTTGACAATGATTTGAGGATAGAATCCTTCATACAGACCGATGCGGCGCTGAACATGGGTAACAGCGGTGGAGCCCTTGTAAATACAAAAGGATTGCTAGTGGGAATTACATCCGCAATAGTATCGCCAAGCGGTGCTTATGCCGGTAATTCATTTGCCATACCTGTAAGTATTGTAAAGAAAGTAGTTGAAGATCTGAAGCAATATGGCGAAGTACAGAGAGCAATAATCGGGGTCAACATAAGGGAAGTTACCCAGGAGGATGCAGACAAGCAGAAACTTGACGAAGTCAGGGGAGTGCTTATTGCAAGCGTTATACCCAATGGATCGGCAGCTGATGCAGGTCTTAAGGAAAATGACATTATTATCAAATTCAATAGCGTCGATGTTGCCACTCCTTCGGAACTTCAGGTTCAGGTTGGAAAACTCCGGCCGGGCGATAAGGCCAACATAACCTATATCAGGAACGGCAAGCAGACCACTGTACCGATTGTTATGAAGAACGTTGCAGGCAATACAGCCGTGGTTACCCGGGATATGGGAAGCGGCATCGTCTATGGTGCAAAACTTGAAGCCCTGGGGTCAACAGATAAAAGAACCTTTAATGTAGATTATGGTGTTAAGGTGGCAGAGCTTAATGACGGACGATTCAAGGACCTGGGAATCAAAAAAGGATATATTATCCTCAGTATAAACGGCAAGAAGGTAAAAAATGCGGAAGATGTCCGTGACGCCACCAGCAACGAGAGTGATCTGAGGTCGATTGAGGGCATACAATCCAATGGAACATTCTTCAGCTACTCTTTCAGGAATTAAACATCCCTGCATAAACAAATGAACAGCAGGGAGTTAAAATAAAATGACTTCCCTGCTGTCAACATTATCATTTTAATTTTGTTATTAGTTTATAAAGCAATATCTTTGCGAAAATTTTTTCAGAGGCATAATGAGACAACTAAAGATTACCAAATCCATAACAAACAGGGAAAGTGCATCACTTGATAAGTATCTGCAGGAAATTGGTAAAGAAGAGTTGATATCGGTTGAAGAAGAGGTTGAACTTGCACAGAGAATTAAGAAGGGCGACAGAGCAGCTCTTGAAAAGTTGACAAAAGCAAATCTTCGTTTCGTTGTATCCGTGGCAAAACAATATCAGAATCAGGGATTAAGCCTTCCCGATCTTATTAATGAAGGCAATCTCGGGCTTATTAAAGCTGCTGAGAAATTTGATGAAACAAGAGGATTTAAATTCATTTCATACGCAGTGTGGTGGATACGTCAGTCCATTCTGCAGGCATTGGCTGAACAGTCGAGGATAGTCAGGCTCCCTCTCAACCAGGTTGGTTCCCTGAATAAAATAAACAAGGCTTTTTCGAAATTCGAGCAGGAAAACGAACGTACTCCTTCTCCAGAGGAGCTTGCTGATGTTCTTGAACTTCCCAAGGAGAAAGTATCAGATACCCTGAAGGTCTCTGGCAGACACGTTTCAGTCGACGCACCTTTTATTGAAGGAGAAGATAACAGCCTTCTTGATGTCCTTACCAACATTGATTCCCCGGTAGCGGATAAACTGCTGATGGATGAATCCCTGTCGAGGGAGATTTACAGGGCTCTTGCAACTCTTACTGAAAGAGAGCGCGACATAATAAGGTTCTTCTTCGGAATAGGCTGCCAGGAGATGACACTTGAAGAAATAGGCGAGAAATTCGGTCTGACACGCGAACGGGTAAGACAGATTAAGGAAAAAGCCATCAGGAGACTCAGGCATACTTCCAGAAGCAAGCTTCTAAAGGGTTATCTGGGTTAAAAAACTGCAAGAATTCATATAAAAAGAGGCTCTGTCAAAACCTCAATGACGTATTTTTTAACATCATAGTCATTCCGTTTTTATACTTTGAGCATACATGGTGATTGATGTTTTGCTTCAGAAATGACTTTTTTCGCCACAGTTTTGCTCAGGAAACTACCATTGCATTCTCATTTAGTATTCTTACAGTTTCAAGATCGATTAGCTGACCGAAAGGTTATTTTGATGTAAAGGTCTGGTTCTTCCCTGATCCTTTCAGAAAAACCTCTTTGGATTTTCTGATCCGGATATTTGGACTTAGTATCATTTCATTTATTTAATCCCGGCGAATGCATCGGCTTCACGAGGCTCATAAAATCGGCCCCCCCTCAGCCTGCCCTGAATATCTTTAACGGATTAGCATGTGTTAACGTATAGATGCAGAGTTAATTAGATATGATGAATGGCATTTTTCTGATTTTTATAATAAATGATATGTCAAAATAATTTTTATTTCTGTTGAAGATCTAGTAACTTATTACCTTGAAAGTTCCTGGAAGGAAGTCCGGAAGATGTTTGTTATACAGAAGAATTTACTGCAAGGGTAATGAGGCATTTAGTGAATATAGTCATTATAATTAACCTGATTTGTTCCGGGAAGGTCTGTTTTGCCAGTGAACCCTGCAAAGCAGGAGTTGTGGAATTCACTGGAACTCAGCTGGGGCCAATTTACTTTCTGTATCCGGTACCTTCGAAAATTGCCATGCTTGAAAGGATTGATCTCAGTTTTTACAAAAGTTCACTGATCAAGTCTTACAGGTACAGGCTGGAAACTCCCCAGGGAAGCGGGTTGGTAATCAGTGAAAACCTCACTGAATGGTCTGACTGGACTACTAATGAATTGTCAAGGATACTTATTCCCCGCCTTGATGTTGAGGGCAGATACAGACTTATCATTGAATACAAAACAAGTTCAGGCAGTGATACAAAAAAGTTTGAAAAGGTGTTTTTTGTTTATTCAGCCCCGGCAACCAGTGCAGTCGCTGCCAGTAGCAGGACAAGACCGGGGGCGGGATCTGCATCACCCAGGACAATACCTTCCTCCGTGAGAACAGCTGTTCAGACACCTCCTGTTGCTGACAGGATGCCAACAACAGCAATTGTATCCACTGAACGGACTCAAAGCCAGGCTCAGGCTGCTACAGGCAGGACAACTG
>JAVEVC010000022.1:0-46329 GCA_034005245.1 Bacteroidales bacterium | reverse complement strand
AAAATTATGGTAATCTGCAATAATATTATTGTTCTGCCTGCCACCTGTGTTCTGTTTCCGGCAAAAATATTAAAATTGACTGCCCCGGCAACATATATTTATACACAGATTGTTTATATACCATGTTCCCCGATATTTATTACATTTGTAACCCAAACTGAATAAGAATGTTATGGCAGTTGAAAGAAATATCACAGTGATCTTTAAAGAATACGGCACTCCCGGGGAGCTGTCAGCAGATGACAGGGAGATCATTAACTCGGCTAAAGAAGCTTCACGGAATGCTTATGCACCTTATTCCGGATTCCATGTAGGAGCTGCAGTGCGTCTTGAAAGCGGCGAGATTGTTTTGGGATCAAATGTAGAAAATGCGGCATTCCCTTCAGGCATTTGTGCTGAAAGAGCTGTTTTGTCTTCGGTCAATTCTGTTTACCCGGGGAAAAAGGCTGTGGATCTCGCCGTTGCTGCCAGAACTGAAGCCGGTTATACTGAATATCCTGTGACGCCATGCGGGAACTGCAGGCAGGTTATGGCCGAAGAAGAGTTAAGGAATGGGATGCCAATAAGACTGATCCTTTACGGTGAAAAGAAGATCGTAGTTGTTGAAAATGCCGGAGCACTTCTTCCCCTTCAGTTCAACAAGAACCTTCTTACCCGGTTTCATCCCTGATAATAAGCTGGAAGCCTGCACCGTGAATGTTCTTGATATTCAGCCGGGGATCCTCTGAAAGGAATTTCCTGAGCTTCGTAATATATACATCCATGCTCCTCGCAGTGAAATAATCATCGGCTCCCCATATTTTTTTCAGAGCCATCTCCCTGCTTATAAGAGAATTCGGATTAAGAGCAAGAAGTTCAAGCAACTGGGCTTCCTTTGGCGACAGTTTCTTCTCTTCATCACCGCTTGTGAGTGTTCGAAGGCGGGCGTTGAACACAAACTTGCCTATTTCGAAAATATCACGGATACCTGACTGAGATTCGCGCCGGGCAATAATAGCTCTTATCTTGGCCAGAAGAATGTCGGTATCAAAAGGCTTCGTCACATAGTCGTCACCACCCGCGCCATATCCCCTGAGAACATCCTCCTTCAGCTTTTTTGCCGTAAGGAAAATTATCGGCACATTATTGTTGATCTTTCTTATTTCCGTAGCTATTGTGAATCCGTCAACATGAGGGAGCATGACATCGAGGATGCATATGTCAAAAACGCCCTTCCTGAAATGATCCACCGCAAATTTCCCGTCATCGATCCAGTCGACGGAGAAATCGTTCAATTCAAGGTATGATTTCAGAACCGATCCGAAACTAAGGTCGTCTTCGACGAGAAATATCTTTGTGGCTTTCATCATACTAATCAGTTTTCCAGGTTATAGGGCAGGTAGATCTCAAAGCGGCTTCCTTTTCCAGGTTCACTTGTAACCACTATATTACCGTGATGAGCATCAATTATTGCCCTGACATAGTTCAATCCAAGCCCGAATCCTTTTACATCATGGATGTTGCCGGAGCTCTGCCTGTAGAATCTTTCAAATATCCTGCTCTGCACGCTCCTGCTCATGCCTATTCCCTTATCTTCAACCGACATTAATATCCCGGTTTCATGGCTGGCAGTTGATATTGTGATCTCTGGAGAAGCAAGAGAATACTTTATCGCGTTATCAAGGAGATTGTTAACAAGGTTGAGAAGATGCTCGCTGTCTCCGAATACTTCATGCTTATCCGCGTCAAGCTTAAGCTTAATGGTTCCATTCTTCTGCTGTACCTGTATATCGACAATATCCACTGCCTTTTCGATAACAGAATGCAGTGATACTGTTTCAAAACTGAAGTCTATTTCTTTTTTATCGAGAGAAGCTATCTGAAGGATAGTTTCTACTTTCTTGTTCATCCTGTTGTTTTCCTTTTTGATCAGGCTGATGAAATGACGTATGCTCGACTCATCCTTGATCACCTTGGGATTGGTTATTGTATCTGCGGCCAGTGAGATAGTAGCTATTGGTGTTTTGAACTCATGAGTCATGTTGTTCAGAAAGTCCGATTTCATCTCGGAAATCTTTTTCTGTCTGATAAGGAAGAAGAGGCTCAGGGCAAATGTTGCCAGAATGATCATTGAAAACAGGAATGATCCTCCAAGGATCCATGCCATCGAGCCCAATACATAATTCGTTCTTTCGGGGAAAATAACCGACAGGTTCAGATCCTGCCTTATGATGTTGTCAGGGAACAGCCTCACCCTGTACCTGCTTTTGACGAAGTCATTGGTTTGTGACTTTCTGAAGTGGCTATCCTGTACCTTTCCGTTCCTGATGATCGCAAACTCGAAGGGAGTCTCTATCCCTGCAAACATGAAAGATCTTTTAAGAGCGTAATCAACCTCATCAGGATCGAGCTGCAGTTTTGTTTCCCATTCAAAGACATCGGAGATCATCTGGCTGCTCATATTCTGAAACTCACTGGCTCTTCTCCTGACCCATTCCAGGAATTTCTGCCTGCTGACATATACTGTCCCGGGAGCTTCTCCCGCCTGCTGTTTTCCGCTTATGCCTATCAGGTCCTCCTTTGCCGAAGATGGAGAAATTACGTACGTTCCGGTATCGGAATAAAAAGAGGTGTCATTCCACTGAAGCAAAGAATCAGTGCCCTGCAATCCTCCTGCGGTGTCAATTATTTGTGCAAAAGACTGATTTGTGATCCTGTAGCTAAAGCTCCCCCCGTTACTTGATGAATAGGTCCCTATTCTTAAATAGCCTGTGACATCTCCAGGCATATTATTCAGGGAAAGAGGATCATCGAACATGAAGTCATTGAAAAAACTCATCCTGCGGGTTGATTCAATAATATCGGCCGCATCATTGAGCCCTGCAATCACTGCATTGTTAAAATTCTCATTCCTGATGCTGATCGCATTCTTAATCCATACTACCTGCACCCAGATGATACCTGTTAAAGATATCAGCATCATAAGAATAAGACCTGCAAATTTCTGCCTGCTCATGGTGCAAAAATAAATCATTAAAAGTCACAAAGGCAGGTTTTAACGTTTCATTAACGCTAATTAACCTGATTTTAACTGAATGAAAATCCAATAATGGATCAGCATTTAGGTTAGCTGACTTACCAGGGATTTACATTTTTAAAATATTTCCATACGTCATTATCGGGAAGAGGCGCTGATATTGTAAGATTATTGCCTCGAACAGGATGTGTCAGCTCCAGCTTCCATGCATGCAGACTTATGCTTCCGTCGTTATTTGACCGGGGGTAACCGTACTTAAGGTCACCTCTTATGGGACAGCCTATCCTGGCGAGCTGAGCCCTGATCTGGTGATGCCGGCCTGTCTGGAGCTCTATCTCAAGCAAAAAATACCTGTCTGATCTTCCTGTCAGCCTGTATGACAAACTGGCTGATTTTGATCCCCTGACCTCTTTATCGTATACGTAGGTTTTGTTCTGTTTCTCGTTCTTTTTAAGAAAGTGGGTAAGCGTGGCTTCATCAGCAGGTGGTCTCTCCCCTACAACTGCCAGGTAGATTTTCCTGACCTGTCTTGAGCTGAACATCTTGTTAAGACGCACGAGAGCTTTTGAAGTGCGTGCATAAAGGATTACTCCTGAAACAGGCCGGTCGAGGCGATGGACCACTCCCAGAAAGGCCTCGCCAGGTTTATTATACTTAACGGCAAGGTATTTTTTAATCTCATCATCCAGGGAGAAATCGCCGGTAGAATCGCCCTGAGCAAGATCGGAGGGCTTTTTGGAGACTGCGATAAGGTGATTATCCTCGTAGAGAATATCTAACATTTCAGAATGTTCTTAATACTGCTCGCTCTCATTAGGGAAGTCACCGGATCTGACATCTTCTATGTAATTCTTCACTGCTCCCTTTACCTCCTCATACAGGTTATGATATCTTCTGAGGAAGCGCGGTGAGAATTCCCTGTTTATACCAAGCATATCATGAAGAACCAGTACCTGTCCGTCAGTCATTCCGCCAGCGCCAATTCCGATGACAGGTATCTTAAGAGTTTTGGTCACCTCCCCGGCAAGTTTTGCAGGAATCTTTTCAAGAACCAGGGCAAAACATCCTGTTTTCTCAAGAAGGCGGGCATCTTCAAGAAGTCTTCTCGCTTCTTCCTCCTCTTTTGCTCTTACCACATAGGTTCCGAATTTATGGATTGACTGCGGAGTAAGTCCGAGATGTCCCATTACCGGAATGCCAGCTGATAAAATACGTTCTATTGATTCAATGATCTGCTGGCCTCCTTCAAGTTTCACAGCGCTGGCGCCTGTTTCCTTCATTATCCTTATGGCTGAAACAAGTGCCTCCTTGGAGTTTCCCTGATATGTTCCGAATGGAAGATCAACAACCACCAGGGCTCTCCTGACCGCCCTGACAACCGATGCTGCATGGTATATCATATTATCGAGTGTGATTGGCAGTGTTGTGTCAAACCCTGCCATCACATTCGAAGCTGAATCTCCGACAAGAACAACGTCTATTTCGGCTTCATCAAGGATCTTTGCCAATGAATAATCGTAGCCGGTAAGCATGGCGATCTTTTCTCCCTGAAGCTTCATTTCACCCAGAACATGAGTTGTTATCTTCCTTACGGTTTTATGTATTGCCATTAGTTGAGTAATTTTAGAGTATACAAAGCTACAAAATTGTACCGGATGTCAAAGGTCCTTCCTCCTATCTTTATATTCTGCCAACGGCATTCGCCAGCCATGCCGTTTTGTCACATTTACAAATCTGGCGATTTTAACTAATGCCATATTTGCATAAATATCATTTTAAGATCCGATGGCATAATCATTGCATATAAGTCAGGCATATATCGAAAACAACAAATAAATAAAATATGGGAAAAATAATCGGAATCGATCTGGGAACAACAAACTCATGTGTTTCAGTAATGGAAGGAAATGAGCCAGTTGTAATCCCCAACAGCGAAGGGAAAAGGACAACCCCTTCCATAGTCGCCTTTGTGGAGAATGGCGAGCGTAAAGTAGGTGACCCGGCAAAACGTCAGGCAATAACAAATGCCCTTAAAACTGTCTATTCAATAAAAAGATTCATGGGCGAAACCTACGACAAGCTGAATAAAGAGATTAAAAGGGTTACGTTCAATGTTGTAAGGGGTGACAATAATACCCCGCGGGTAAAAATTGATGACCGTCTGTATTCTCCTCAGGAAATATCAGCAATGATACTGCAGAAGATGAAGAAGACAGCCGAAGATTACCTCGGACAGGAGGTTACTGATGCTGTAATAACAGTACCTGCATATTTCAGCGACTCTCAGCGCCAGGCTACAAAAGAGGCAGGGGAAATAGCCGGCCTTAACGTCAGGAGGATAATAAACGAACCAACTGCCGCTTCGCTTGCATACGGACTCGACAAAAAATCCCAGGATCTTAAAATTGCCGTTTTCGACCTTGGAGGTGGTACTTTCGACATCTCCATCCTCGAACTTGGAGACGGAGTATTTGAGGTGAAATCGACAAACGGCGACACCCACCTCGGTGGTGATGATTTCGATCATATGATAATCGACTGGCTGGCTGAAGAGTTCTTAAAGGATGAAGGTGTTGACCTGAGGAAGGATCCGATGGCACTCCAGAGACTTAAGGAAGCTGCAGAAAAGGCAAAAATAGAACTGTCAAGCTCAACAACAACAGAAATAAACCTGCCGTACATAATGCCTGTGGACGGTATTCCCAAGCACCTGGTTAAAACCCTTACAAGAGCCCAGTTCGAAAAACTCTGCGACAAGCTGATACAGTCATGCATAGAGCCCTGCAGGAAAGCTCTTTCCGATTCAGGGCTCAAGGCATCGGACATTGACGAGGTCCTTCTGGTTGGTGGATCAACACGTATTCCTGCCATACAACAGCTTGTTGAGAAATTCTTTGGCAAGGCGCCGTCAAAAGGAGTCAATCCTGATGAGGTTGTGGCTGTGGGAGCAGCAATACAGGGCGGTGTACTGACAGGTGAAGTAAAGGACGTGCTCCTTCTTGATGTAACCCCTCTTTCGCTTGGCATCGAAACCCTTGGAGGCGTGATGACTAAACTTATAGAATCAAATACGACAATACCTACCAAAAAAGCTGAGGTCTTCACAACCGCTTCTGACAATCAGCCATCTGTTGAGATCCATGTCCTCCAGGGAGAAAGGCCCATAGCATCAGGTAACAAAACTATCGGCCGTTTCCATCTCGATGGAATTCCGCCCGCCCCAAGGGGCATACCCCAGATAGAGGTAACTTTCGATATTGATGCCAATGGAATCCTTAACGTTACTGCGAAGGACAAAGGGACCGGCAAAGAGCAGAGAATAAGGATAGAAGCATCATCAGGTCTTAGCGATGATGAAATAAAACGAATGAGGGAGGAAGCTAAAGTTTATGCCGAAACAGATCTAAAAGCACGTGAAAAAGCTGACAAGGTAAATTCTGCTGACAGCATGATATTTTCAACTGAGAAACAGCTTAGGGAATTCGGAGACAAGCTGCCTTCTGACAAGAAGTCTTCTATCGAAAACGCCCTGGCAAAACTTAAGGAAGCCCATAAAACCCAGGATGTCGTGGAAATAGATAAAGCTATGGCGGAATTGAACACAATATGGCAGTCTGCTTCTGAGGAGATGTACAAGACAGCACAGAATACCGGTCAAACAACCTCACAGTCAGAACCAGGCCAGGACCAGCAGAAATCACAATCAGGCAACGATGAAGTAACTGATGTTGATTTCGAAGAAGTTAAATAACAATTCTGTAATTAATTTCATAAAATGGTTGGGGCGTTGCAAGCAACGCCCTTTTTTATTGCGTTGTGTGTAACGTTATAATTATGTCGTAGAGGCGTTGCATGCAACGCCTCTACGATTTATCCCATTTTTTTGTAGTTTTATACCGTAAATTCGCATACATCGTAATGTATATTAAATTCATAACCGCCATTTTGCTGCTGGGAATAGCTGTAACCTTAAACTGTCAGACTTCCAATGACATAAACCAGGTGGATGCCAATGGGAAAAAGCAGGGTTTCTGGATAAAGAAATATCCGGACGGGCAGACTCTTTATGAAGGATCATTCAGGGATGACAAACCTGTTGGTGAGTTTAAAAGATATTACGAGGATGGGACCCTTCAGTCGTTCCTGGTGTATTCAGATAAGAAAAATGAAGCATTTGCGGAAATATATTACCCCAACGGATATATTGCCTCAAAGGGTTTGTATGTTAACCAGGCAAAAGAGGGCAAATGGCAGTTCTTTTCATTCTCCTCGAAAGATACCCTGATCAGTGAAGAGTACTATTCAAAAGGTAAAAAGAACGGGCTGTCAGTCAACTATTATCTGAACGGTATAATTGCTGAGAAGCTTTACTATGTGAACGGAATAAGACATGGAGAATGCCTGAAATATCATGAATCAGGAGCATTGAACCTCAGAGCTTCCTATGTGAACGGACAACTCGATGGCAGTTTTGAAGCTTATTACGAGAACGGGAATGCAGAGTTTATCGGTCAATACAAAAACAGCCTCAAGGCCGGAACCTGGAAAATATTCAGGGAAGACGGAGAACTCAGATTTGAGATTGAATATGAGGCAGGAATGCCTAAAAACCGTGCTCTGGATATTTATGAGACCGAACGCATAGATTCACTCGAGAAAAACATCGTCAAAATACCTGACCCGGAAAAAACACAGCAAATATGGTAAGACAGGGCCGTAACCAAGCTTTTCAAAGGACTTTGCTGACCCTCATAATTCTTATATTACCTGCTCAATACAATTACATATTTACACAACCGGGTGACTACTATTACCGGATAACCTTCAGAGACAAAGGAAACAATACTGTAAGTTCATTTAAAGCTGAAGAGCTGATGTCAGAAAGGGCCGTGGATCGTCGAAGAAAAGCCGGAATTATGTTTCCTGACTACCACGATATGCCTGTATGGAAAGAATATATCGATGGGATAACCTCTCTGGGACTCAGGCTTCATTCTTCATCGAAATGGATGAACAGCGCTCTTTTCAGGTCTGAAAACCTGGTGCCATCCGACATGTTGCTTTCTCTGCCCTTTGTGATTGATGCCCGTATCGTAAGAACCGTATCGGATAAAAAAATTTATCATGATAAGTTTGGACCATTTGAAGAGCAGGCTGAGATGCCACCTTACAACAATCCCATTGTAATGTTGCAGGGCGACGTTCTTCACGATTCAGGACTCAACGGCAAAGGAATACTGATCGCTGTTCTCGATGCAGGTTTTTTTAACACCAGACTAATTTCTTCACTCAATGATTTGAGGAACAGACAAGGAATAAAGGCGACCTATGATTTTATAACAAACAGTCCGGAGGTTTACAGTTACGATTCACACGGGACAGCTGTTCTTTCAATCCTTGCAGGAAAATCGGAAGGGATGATCGAGGGATCAGCCACAGGTGCAGACTATCTTCTCCTGAGAACAGAAGACTCTGATACAGAGTCTCCTTCTGAAGAGGACCATTGGATAGCTGCCGCAGAATATGCCGACAGTGCCGGTGCTGATATAATCAATTCCTCAATAGGTTATTTCTGGTTTGATGATCCTGTGCATAACTACAAGCAATCCGATCTTGACGGCAACATGACCTATATAACAAAGGCTGCTGATATTGCAGCTTCCAGAGGCATCCTTGTGGTGAACAGCGCTGGGAATGAAAGGGATAATGAATGGCTGAGTATTATAGCTCCTGCTGACGGAGACAGCGTGCTTTGCGTAGGTGCTGTCGATAGCGATGGTGCCATTTCCTATTTTTCATCAGCAGGACCCTCATCTGACAAAAGGATAAAACCTGATGTAACCGCCCAGGGAGTCAGTGTACCGGTGCAGATATCTCCAAATGATTTTATAAGGGCCAGCGGCACCTCCTTTTCCTGTCCGGTTATAAGCGGAATGTGTGCATGTATGATGCAGGCCGTGCCTGAAGCAACAAATTTCGACCTGATCACAGCACTTCATTATTCAGGAAACAGGTTCAGCCGCCCGGATTCCCTTTACGGATACGGGATACCCGATATGCTGACAGCGGTGAATTATCTGAAAGATAAGTATATCCCTATCCGGAAAGATGGATCTGCCGTCGGCCCAAATCCATTCTACGACAGGCTGACGGTTTTCTTTAAGGAAAGTCCCCTGAGGCTGACCGCAGAGTTACATACAATATCAGGCTTACTGATCCTCAGAAGGGAATTTAAGGAACATTATGGCAGGTCGTTGCTGATAGATGACCTGCCTGATCTTAAGCAGGGAGTGTACATACTCCGTCTGACAACAGACAGAGGACTGTTCGTTCACAAAGTAATAAAAGCTGAACGATGATCAATATTGACAAACTGACACTCGCAGAACTTCAGCTGATCATCAGGGATTCAATCTACCTGGCTTTGCCGGAAATGTACTGGGTAATAGCCGAAATATCGGAGATGAAGGAGAACTACAATGGTCACTGCTATCTTGAACTTATTGAGAAGCAACCTGATGACAGGAACATAAGAGCAAGGGCAAGAGCTGTTATCTGGAGCAGCAGGTACAGATTTCTGAAGTCATTCTTCGAAAATGTAGCAGGGGAATCATTGAGGGAAGGACTGAAAGTACTGGTAAAAGTAAAGGTGGAATATCATGAGATATACGGATTGAGCCTGGTGATCTCTGATATCGACCCTTCATTTACCATGGGCGATCTGGCGGTTAAAAGGCAGATGATCCTTAAGAGACTTGAGGAGGATGGAGTTCTGAGCATGAACAGGGAGCTCGAGTTTCCGCTTTTCCCACAGCGTATCGCTGTAATATCGTCTAGAAATGCTGCAGGCTACACAGATTTCATTAAGCATATTAGTGAAAACAGTTATGGCTATGTATTCTATACAGCCCTGTTCGAGGCTGCAATGCAGGGAAATGAGACGGAAACATCCATAATTGGGGCACTTGACAGGATAGCTGAAAAGATCGGATTTTTTGATGTGATTGTTATAATAAGGGGGGGAGGATCACAGACAGATCTGAGCTGGTTTGATAATTACAATATAGCTTACTATATCACGCAGTTTCCACTGCCTGTCCTTACTGGCATAGGTCATGAGAAGGATCTCTCTGTGACCGACATCGTGGCATACAAAGCTTTAAAGACCCCTACTGCAGTTGCTGATTTCCTTATCAACTGTGCCAATGAAGCTGAAAACAACCTTACAGAAACTGTTTCGGGGATCATTTCCCTTACACGGAACATTATTCTCGATCATAAGCACAAAGTGGAAACCTTCAGTATGAAGATCAATCCACTTGCAAGGATAATGATCTCGGGGATGAAAGAAAAACTTTCATCACTTATAATTGAAACAATAAACAGCGGAAAGGAATCAGTCATGAAAGCCGGGCTAATCCCGGCCAACCACAAATCGAGACTTGCATCTTCATCAAAATCCCTGCTATCTGCCAGTAATAATAAACTTGCGGGCCTGAGGAACGGCCTGGTAAATGAAACATCAGGTCTTCTAAGAAAATCAGGTATGCACATTGAAGGACTGACAGGATCTCTGAAAATACTGGATCCTGTAAATGTGCTTAAAAGGGGATTTACTATAACCAGCCTTAACGGGGTAATTGTTAAATCAAAAGAAGCCCTGAAAAGTGAGGATGAAATTGATACACATTTCGTTGATGGATCGGTTAAAAGCAGGGTTGAAGGCATTTAAAGGGTTAAATGGGTTGAAGGAGCAGGGCGTTGGGTGCCGGGGTAACCCTGAATCTGTTAACCATGAGGAATCAAAGGTTTATATAAAGGACACGACGTATATTAATAATAAAAGTCAAATACAAAAAAATGGCAAAAAAGGAATTTTCATTCAATGAGGCTGTCAGTGAGATAGAAAAGATACTTCAGGTGATCGAGAACGGAGCCCTGGATGTTGACAGGCTGGCTGCTGAAGTCAAGCGTGCTTCAGAACTCATTAAACAATGCCAGAAAAAACTAAGGGTGACAGAAGAAGAAATCAACAGTATTTTTAAGGATTTGGGATAAAAATTAATCAGGACCTGAGTCCTGATTAACTTCTTACTACCCTAAACCTAAATCCATGAAAAAATAAATGTAACTGATGGGCTTCAATGTGTACATTTATTAAACGCATAGAGATATGAATTGTTTCATTTTATAAGGATTATTTTTAAACATATTTCATTTTTTTATCAAATATATTTCAATGCAGGGGAAGTTAAAATGATATCAGAAGAAATGATTTTAAATGTTCCGTCTGTCCCGATGAGAAGCCAGCATAAATATGATAAAAACCCACAGGTCAGAATATAGAAAATACCCGCAGATTGCCATTGGAATTTGCCCATTCCGAAACGAAATCTGTTTTCATGCTTTTGACATTGGGTCAGTCTGAAGTAAATGAGGTTACCCCGATTCACAAGTAATTGCCTTTTATTTTAACTTTGTCAATTGCAAAACAACTGCCTTTTTATGGTAAAATGCCTCAATGAAAGGATTTTTGATATACTGTCGCAGGTTGTCAGCTCAGAGAATGTCAGGGCATGGGTTATTGGCGGCTATGTAAGGGATTGCCTCCTGAAGAGGGAGCATGCCGGTAAAGATATTGACATTGTGGTTCTTGGCAGTGGCATTGATATTGCCAGGAAAGCAGCAAAAAAAATTGCGCCGGGCATCAAAGTGACTGTTTTCAGGAATTTCGGAACGGCAATGTTCAGGGCTGATGATCATGAAATTGAATTCGTGGGAGCAAGAAAGGAATCTTATGACCGCATGTCACGGAAGCCATCAGTTGAGGAAGGGACTCTGGAAGATGACCAGAAAAGAAGAGATTTCACCATTAATGCACTCGCTATCAGCATAAACACTGATACTTTCGGCGAACTGCTTGATCCGTTTAACGGTCAGGAGGACCTCAGAAAAAAGATAATAAGAACCCCTCTTGACCCTGATTTAACATTTTCCGACGATCCTCTAAGAATGCTGAGGGCCATAAGGTTCGCAACGCAGCTTGATTTCACGATTGATGACGGCACATTCAATTCCATATCGCGTAATGTTGAAAGGATTTCCATAGTATCGCCTGAAAGGATAATTACTGAACTCAATAAGATAATAATGTCCGATACCCCTTCACGCGGATTCATTCTTCTTGAGAAATCGGGCCTGCTTGAATATATCTTCCCTGAGCTTTATAACCTGAGGGGTATTGACAGAAAAGAAGGCAAAGCGCATAAGGATAATTTCCTGCATTCAGTCAAGGTCCTTGATAATATAAGCAAAAGAAGCGATAACATATGGCTCCGCTGGGCAGCCCTACTCCACGACATTGCAAAACCCCTGACAAAGAAATACACTCCCGGGGCGGGATGGTCTTTTCACGGTCATGAATACCTCGGGGGCAAAATGATCCCCGATATTTTCAGAAGGCTTAAGCTTCCATTAAATGACAGGATGAAATATGTAAGGAAACTTGTGGATCTTCATCTTCGTCCTATTGCACTTTCGCAGGATATAGTAACAGATTCTGCTGTCAGGAGGCTCCTCTTTGAGGCTGGCGAGGATATTGATGATCTTATGATGCTTTGCGAAGCCGATATAACATCCGGGAATGAAGAGAAAAAAATAAAGCATCTTGAGAATTTCAGTCTGGTAAGGAAGAAGCTTAAAGAGATAGAAGAGAAAGACGCCCTGAGGTGTTTCCAGCCACCTGTTGACGGTAAAGAAATAATAAGAACATTTGGGATAAGCCCGGGAAAGGTAGTGGGATTCATAAAAAACGCCATCCGAGAAGCTATCCTTGACGGCTTGATTCCAAATGAGCATGATGCTGCCAGGAGATTCATGCTTGCAAAGGGATCTGAGCTCGGGTTGAAACCTGCTGATTCAGTTAGTGATGATGCAGATCAACCAGAACCGGAAGATGATCACTGAATCCGCCCTGATATCTGTATCCCCTGTAGGTGGAAAAGGTTGTCATCCCCGGGTAGGATGGATCGGGCTTTAACAGAAAATCAGGCCGGAATATCCTGAGACTGTTTTCATCTGTATACAAACCTTCATCACAACGTATTAGCCGCCGGGAAACAATTACCTGGTCGAGCATTTCCCAAATTCCCCTGTAGCGGTAAGTTCCTTCACCTTTATGATACGCCTTGCGGGAAAGGTTAATCAGGCCCCCCTCACAATGGTTATTCCCGTCATGATACCGCACCCTGAGAACGGAATCAACTGCACCATCATCAGGGAGACAGTTAAAATCGCCCAGTATAATTATCTTCGACAAACCCCTGCTTCTGCAGTTAACGGAATCAGAAGCATTTGCTACCATTTCCGATATTTCATGCCTCAGGTTTTCTCCGGCCAGAACCCCTCCCCTTCTTGAAGGCCAATGGTTTACAAACAAGTGGATTGTGTCGCTCAGGATAACAAGCCGGGAATAGAGAACGCTTCTCGATGAAAAATCTTCCACTCCTCCGGGAACAAGATACCTGTAACCTGAAACGCTCACCAGGTTTTTCCTGTATATCAGACATACATCAATTCCCCGTTCATCGGGTGAATCTTCATGGATGATATCATAATCATACCCTGACAGGCTGGTCTTCCGTATCAGGTCTTCCAGTACTTTCCTGTTTTCAACTTCACAGAATGCAACAATTGCCGGAGGATCCCATTCCCCTGCAGCAGTTATGGTTTTATAGATGGAATTGATTTTATCATAATACCTGGCAGAATTCCATCTCATTAAGCCTGCCGGAAGAAAATCATCATCTTCAATGAGCGGATCATCATAAATGTCGAACAGGTTTTCAACATTATAAAACATAAACCTAACAGGAAATCCGGCCTTCTGTCCGATGACCTCAAGGGAAAACTGACACAGTCCTGTCACGATAAAAGCCAGGACCGAAATGAATATTTTAATATGCATTTATCCAGCGATACCTCCTGGCGCTTTCGCCAAATTTAACAGCGAGAGTAACTTCATGCGAGCCCTGGCTCTGTTTTCGTATATCGGTAAGGGTAAAGTCAAAAGCATAGGCAAAATAAAACCTGTCGAATTTAAATCCAATCATCGGGATTATTGCATCTTCTGTCCTCCATGAGATGCCCGCCCAGTAGTTCTCCTTATAATAGACTCTTGATGTCAGGTCCAGCTGGATGGAGGACATCAATAAATCGGATGATTTTATGAAAGCTGAGGGTTCGAGGACCCAGTCAGCATTCAATGGTATTTTTATTCCGCCTGTCAGAAAATAATGTCCAAGTTCAGGTGATCTGCCATCTTTTGATGTGTTTCCAAAAACAACTGAACCGCGCAACAGGTTTGTCATTGCAAATCCAAGGTAATAGCTTGACGTGGAGTAACTTACTCCAAAATTAAAGTCAGGGATGAATACCGATCTGTCATAATTGTTCAGATACTGGTCATCGGGATCATAAGTAAGCCCTTTTGTATCGATTGCAAACTGGTATGCTGTAACTGCCAGGCCAAATGCCAGGTCATTGACATATCCGTTCTTCTCTCCCAGGGGTATATGGTAGGCATAGGTTGCCTGCACTCCGGTTCTTCTCATAATACCGTTGTTATCATTAAAAAGATAACCTCCAATGCCAACCCGGCCACTTTTTGTCGGCCTCACAATCTTTCTTTTCACAGAAGTAGATCTTGAAATGTAACTGTTCTTCAGGATCCTTGTCTGGAAGCTTGCAGCATAGGTGCTTGGTGCATTGGCCAGCCCCACCCACTGCTCCCTTACCGTCAGGTTCACTGTTGTAAGTCCGTCGCGTCCGGCAAGTGAAGGATTCACAAGGAATCCGTTCATTATATACTGGCTGTACATGGGAACCTGCTGTGCAGATGAGTTAACAGAGATGATGCATGCAGCAAATAACAGCGTTACTAATCTCAGATGGTTCATATCTTTAACATTCAATATCTTACTCATTATCTTATTACACTGATAACCCCTGACCTCGGAGCTGATCCATCGTTCAGGTAAAGGATATACTGGTATGAATCAGTGGGAACCAGCTTCCCGTCAGTGCGGCCATCCCAGGGATTGGCTGAAATATTCTTTGTATGGAATACCATCTTCCCCCATCTGTTGAATACTCTGACCTCAGCATTGGGATAAAGATCAATGTTCCTTATGATCCATTCATCATTATAGCCGTCATTGTTGGGGGTGATAATATCAGGTATGACAAGGCAATTAAAAGTACCCATGAAATCCACCTCAACAGTAAGCGATCCGGAGCAGCCGTTATGATCTGTGACAACAACTTCATATGTACCGGGAAGTATGCTATTCCTGTTCTGAGCAGTGACATTATCTGACCAGATCACATTGTAGGGCTGCATTCCGCCTGTCACAGTCAGAATAACTGATCCATCGGGTGTGTCGGGACAGGAAGATTGAACTACTTCAGCTTCAATTGACAGTGCCGGTGTTTCATGAATCTCTATGGATGCTGTGCCTGTGCAACCTTTGCTGTCAGTTACGGTAATAATATAATTACCTGCAGGCAGACCGGATATTTCCGGGTCATTCCGGACGGGGGAAGTGTTCCACGACCAGATATACGGAGGTGAGCCTCCCGACACCGTAGCAGCCGCTGTTCCTGAAGAAGCCCCGGCACATAAATTATCCGTGCCTGTTACAGTAACCACCATGGCATCAGCGGGCTGGTCTATTGTTGCTTCCGCTGAAGCGATGCATCCGTTGGCATCCGTTACAATAACATTATATGTACCGGCTTTCAGACCTGTGGCAATCGGTGAGGTCTGTGCAGGAACAGTACTCCATAAATATGAATAGGTTCCTGTTCCGCCGTTAACCAGTGCAGTGATCGTCCCTTCAGCTCCTCCGAAACATATATTGCCGGTTTCTGCCAGCGCCACATTCAGGGGCAGAGGTTCAGTTATTGAAGTGGTGATTGATTCCGTGCTCATAACTGCATCCCGGACCGTTACCTGATGAGTGCCCGGGCTAAGTGAACCAAATACTCCCAAAGCCTGATACGGACCTCCGTCAATGCTGTACTGATATGGCGGGGTTCCTCCCCCGGCTGAAACGGTCAAGCTTCCTGTATTTGTACCTGCACACAGGACATCAACCTGTTCAACAAGACTGACTGAAAGAACTGACGACGGTTCTGCTATGATAACAGTAACAACAAAGGTGCACAGACCGTTGTCCTGTATGGTAACAGTATATGTACCGGCTGCCAGTGATCCGAATGTGCCTGATGGCTGGAATGCTCCTGAATTCAGCCTGTACAGGTATGGGACATTCCCCCCTGATGCCGTGACAGTAACAGAGCCATCGCTGCCTCCCGGGACTGACACATCAGTTTTGCCTGTTATATCTCCTGTAAGAGCTGCAGATGGTTCAGTGAGCTCTACTGAAACAGTTTCTGTGCAACTGTTGGCATCGCTTATCAGGACTGAATAATTACCAGCCTGAAGGCCTGTAATATCTTCCGTAACTGCACCTGTGCTCCATAAATATGAATACGGAGGAATTCCTCCTGTAACTGAAAGGTTTACTGATCCGTTGCTTCCTCCCAGGCAGCTGATATTTCCCAACACGGCAACACCCTGTAAAGGCGCAGAAGGCTGAGTAATTGTTACCGGCACAAACGCCGTGCAGTCATTATCATCATGGATAGTAATAGTAGCTGATCCTGCTGAGAGATCGTTAAAGGTACCGGATGACTGGGTAGCTCCTCCGTTAAGACTGTATTCGTAAGGAGGAGTTCCTCCAGAGGCGGCAATTGTAACGCTGCCTGTTGCTTCTCCATAGCATTCCACATTGATCTGTGAAGAAATCACGCCAGTGAGCGCGGGAGGCTGACCTAAATTAAACGGCAGATCAACAGTGCATAACAGCCCGTCACGTATCCTGATAGTATGGCTGCCTGGAGCCAGACCTGTGAATGAACCGCCTTGCTGATATGTACCTCCGTCAACAGAATATTCATAAGGGGGAAATCCTGTTCCGGGAACAGCTGCAGCAGTAACTGTACCGTTGTTGCTCCCGTTGCAGGTAATATCGGATTGCGAGGTTATTGCTCCTTCAAGGTTATAAATTGATATGTCAAGAATTGCTGTTCCGCTGCATGATGAAACACTTGCTACCTCAACTGATATCAATCCTGCCGGACCATTACCCCAACGCACCGAAATGTAATTGGTTGCTGCAGTTCCTCCTCCTGTAACCGTACCTCCTGAAACATTCCATGAGTAGGAATTGTAAGTTCCAGAAAGGGTATATGTAACTTCAGAATCAGCGCATGCGTCCGTAGCTGCTCCCGTGAATGAAGGTACAGGCACGCCGTTTATCGCAACAGAGTCGACAACGGAAGAGACACAATTTATACCTTCCGTATTTGTTTTTGATAATGTGGTTACCACTACACCCTGTAAAACGCCTGAGTCCCACCTGATATCCACATTATTCGTATAGGGTTCCGGTGTCAGTATTGTCCCGTTCTCTACAGCCCAGTTGTAGGTTGTTCCTGCCTGCAGGCCTACTGAATAATTCCTTGTTTCACCCTCACAGGCCTGGCTGTTCCTGAGAATGATATTATTGAAAGTCACTCCGGCTCTGTTGAGAACCATCTGTGAAGTATCAGAACATCCATTGGAGTCGGTAACAACGAGTCTTATATTGTAAATCCCGTCAGGAAGGAGGTTGTTAAAGAATGGCGTTTCCGCAGTGCTTGTATTGCTGAACTGGAAATATGGCCATGATGCTGACGGAATAAGGAACGGACTTGTTCCATCCTCAATACCATCCCAGAAATAAGTGTATGTGCCGCTTCCTCCCTGAACCAAAGCTGAAAATACCGCACCCGGGATCTGTGGATCGCAAGTGTTCAACGACATGTCTGTAATCGCCAGAGACGAAGTAACAGTGATATCCACATTTCGTGAGGTAGTGTTGCCGCTGGCATCGACAGCAGTAAGCGTTACGGTCTGTATTCCCTGGTCTCCGCAGTTAAATGAATTGGGAGCAACCGAAAGTGAAACGATGCTGCAATTATCCGATGTGCCGTCATCCACGTCTGAAGGGAGGAGGGTTCCCGTGCCTGCAGCATCAAGAACAAGATCAAAAGCTTTAGTATTTACTATTGGAGTTATTGTGTCCATAACAGTTATCAGGGCAGAACATGTAACGGCATTTCCCGAGGCGTCTGTTGCCGTAAGATCAACGGTGACCGGAGCTCCGGTATCGGCACAGCCGAAGTTTGTCCTGTCAAGCGAAAGTACCAGTCCTCCGGGGCAATTATCTGATGAACCATTGTCAACATCATCCGGCGTAAGATTTGCATTGCCTCCTGAATCGAGGTAGAGAGTCACATTTTTGCAAAATGCCGACGGCGGGATATTATCCTCAACAGTAACTACCGAAGTACAGGATGAGCTGTTGCCGCTGGTATCGGTCACGGTAAGTGTAACGGTGTTGGGCCCGATATCAGAACAATCAAAGGTGCCGGGTGTGACAAACATAGAGGCTATTGTATTATTGTCGGATGAACCGTTATCAATATCAGAAGCGTCAATATTTACAACACCTGAACCATCGAGCTGCACGGTAATATCCCTGCAGTAGGCCTGGGGAGGCAGGTCATCCATAACAGTCACTATTGCCTGACAGGTGCCGGTATTTCCATTTTCATCAGTCACCGTGAGAGTAACAACATTTGGGCCGATATCTGAAGCACTAAAGACGTCAGGAAAGACTGTAAATGAAGCAATTGTGCAGTTGTCTGAAGAACCGTTATCGATATCCGCCGGCGTTATAGAAACAAAGCCTGAAGCATCGAGAAAAGCATTGAATGATCTGCATAAAGCTACAGGATCTTCATCATCCGAAACAATAACATCCTGCGTGGCAGTTGACGAATTTCCGGAATTGTCCGTAACTGTCCATGTAACCGTGGTTGTTCCGACCGGAAAAGATGCAGGTGCATTATTTGTCAGATCATCGATAAGGCAGTTATCGGCAGTTACCGGAATGCCCAGGCTGACTCCGGTTGCCGAGCACGATCCGGGGTCTGTATTTACTGTTACAACTCCGGGAGCTGTGATTGAAGGAGTTTCAGTGTCATTAACGGTTATTGTGAATGTACAAATGGCACTTTCGTTGCCTGATTCATCCTGTGCCGTATAAGTTACTGTAGTGGTTCCTGCATCAAAAAGTGTACCGGGGAGATGCGATTTTGTCCACAAGATGTTTGCAGGGAGAGTACAGTTATCAAGTGCCTCTGGTTCAATCCAGCTGACGGTTGCTGTACATGTACCAGCATTATTTGAAACAACTATATCTGAAGGGCAGTTAACAATCACCGGGATTTCCGTATCTATAATCTGGACTGTAAAATCAGGGCTTGTTACAGAGCATCCTGCTGAAACTGATTCAGTAACTGAGACAACTCCCGTACCGGGGGAATCCCATGAAACTGTGATACTGCTTCCGCTTGAGGGACCCTGAAGGGTACCGCCCGATACAATCCAGGAATAGGTGTGTCCGGGAATATCCGTAACACTGTATATGAATCCGCCTGTATACGGACAGGCTTCATTGTCACCGGTTATTACCGGTGAGGGCAAAGGCTCAACAATAAGTGTTGCATCGTTGCTTGTAATCGGAGATCCGCATGATGATGAGACAACACAGGAATAAACTCCCGCGTCCGAAGCCTGGAGATTTGATATGACAAGGGTATCGGTTGTTGCACCGGAAATGTTTCCTCCATCGGCAAGGTTCACTGATCCTTTTCTCCACTGGTAGCTGAGATTTGGCCCGCTTACACTGATACCGAAGCCTGCGCTGTTGTTAACGCATGAAGTAATATTTCCAGGCTGGGAAATAATGGTTGTGGCGGCAAATATGGAAAGAGCAACAGGTGTCGGTGGGCTTTCGCACCCATTCAACGACTGCGTTACGGTATAGTTGTATATTCCCGGAGCTGTCTGACCGGTTGAAAACGGATTTGCAGTGCTTACCAGAACTCCATCTTCATACCAGCGGTGATTGGCGCCTGATTCCGCCTGAAGATAAGTAATTGTTCCGATGCAATACTCCCTGTCTTCAGCCACCGGTGATCCGGGAATGGCAGTGATGATTATGTTTTTTGTATCGCTTGTTGTTCCGCATGCACCGGTAAAAGTATATGTAAGAGTATATGTACCCGGACCGGGAGGGGTAAAAACATTCCCCGCAACATATGGATTGCCTGAATAAGCCCCCCCTGAAGGGAAGCCGTAATTAAGAGTAACGGGAACACCGCACATGGTTCCGGCGGGAAGATAAGCAGCAGACACCTCTGTCCCTGCTATTGAATAGAATGAACCTGGATCTGACTGGTTATTATATTCAGTCCTCAGCCATCCGTCAGACCTGACCCTTCCTGAAATCCTCAGTTCATCAATTCTTCCATTGAAATAATAGCTGCCGGTCCAGGGCTCCCTTCCTATTGTCATGATATTTGATGACGGGACAAGGGTGCCTGTTTTCTGAAATGGCCTTTCAGGCAGGCCATTAACGAATGTCTTTATGGAATCAATTATATCAGAACTGACTCCTGCAACATAATACCACTGACCTGTATTCAAAGTGGTTCCGCCAGGAACATCCCTGTTAAGGAATGGAGTATTTGACGAGTTTCTTATCTCGAATTCAACCTTGTTGTTGGTGTAGACACCAAACTTGTAGCCTCCAAGTACTCCATCCTGGTTCCCTGCAATTTTCTGATCCAGGCCTCCTGAATTCAGATATATCCATGCTGAAACTGTAAGGTTGCCATTAATATTGAGATGCGGGGCATTTATAATCTCTGCATATTGATTACCTCCGTTCAGTCCCATAGAATTATACACGGGACCGATCGGGAAGGATGGAGAATTATAGGAAGATGCCGGCCGGTTAAAGGAGGTGAAATCAGCCAGGCCGTTATCATCCATATGCCAGACTCCTTTATAATCACTGTCCCAGACAGAGGTTACCGAAGGATCAGTATCTGCTTTCGGATTGGAGTAAAGCATTCTTATAAGCGTATTCTCAGATGAAGACAGGACCGGCACTCTCACCCATGCAATAAAATCACCGTTAACACCGTCGTAAAATTCAATCTGATGATCAAGCTTATTGTATTCCTCATCGGTGAATATGATATCATAACCTTTCCTGCTGATAATTCTGCCCGAAGGAAATGACTGTAGGTAATTTTCACCCGTTATGCTGACAAGCATCGGGAAGTTATACAGATCCTCCCCCCCTTCAACCTTCGTATAATCGACCTCCAGAATGCGTTCAAAGGCATACCCTATTGATGCTGATGCACAACCCGTTGCTAAAGCAAAATCAAAGGAGACCGTATTAAGGTTAGTAATACCCTGTCGTGTGATGGTTGTACCGTCTAGGCCAGCGTGTGAGCCAAGGGCTCTCCATGTAGTGTTACTGTTATCCCTCCCCGTTATCCGGGCAACTTCATTAATATCATAACTCGTAAATCCGGTTCCTGTTAATGACAGGCTATATTCGGCATCCGGCATACCCCAGCTGCTGAATCGCCAGTATCCTTCCGAAAAAGCGTTGGTCAGCGTCACAATATCGTCATCGTATGATGCAAATCCCGCGGGAGCTGTTCCAATAAATTCAGAAGTTATGTCGGTGGGTGATGACAGTGAGGAAAAATTAAATGATGCTGGTCTGTAGTTTCCTGCAATACCAATAGGAAATAAGTAATCTGTTCCGGTAAAAGTATTTACCGACCTCCTTAATTTTCCTATTATCATTCCGCCGGTATAGTTAAGAGAACCGACAATTCCGTTTGACAATGCCAGGATATTGGTTCCTGTTGTTACATTCCCCGACAGGAGAGTAAGGCTGTTTGATGCGGTAACGCTTCCGGTAAGAGTGACCCCTGCCGGATTGTTAACCGTTAAATTGAAAACAGTTGAAGGCAAGCCTGTGCCCGTTACCTGGGCAGATGACCCGTCATAAACATAGTTTGCCGCTGTATTGAAATTCCTGGCCCCGGTATTCTGGATGCTACCCGACATCACTGAAGGATTCTGGGTTATTCCCTGAACATTGGCAGTGATTAATGTGCCTCCTGCATTAAGCGTGAAGGCACCCGCTGTTCCGTTCAGGACCTGGTCACCCATGTCGAGAATTGCATTGCTGCTGACCGAGAAATTAATAATATTAGTTATGTTTCCGCCTGATTTGAAGAAGGTTTGACTTGAATTTCCGCTGAAAACTACCGCACCTGATCCTGTTGAAGTTTCTGTCAGTGTGCCGCCCGACATGCTGAAATCTCCTTTCAGGTTTATGGTACCGGTGCCTGCGCCATTCGACATATTCATGGTTCCTCCGGTGATATTCATTTTCCCGTTTACTGTCAGAGAAACTGATGTCGCCGTTGCAAGCCTTATTGAACCCGTCCCGGTAGAAATAAGATTAAAATCGCCTGTGAGAGTCCTGTTATCCATATTCAGGAGCGAGGCATCATTCAGAGTCTGAGAGGGACAGTCCCATGAGAAATTGCCAAATGACTGGTTCAGTCCACCCGGAGCGTTTCCCACAACTCCGCTGATAAGGCATGTTGACGCAGGTGCCCAGGCAGCGACAGGTATACTGCTTCCATTGCGTGCATGATTATATACCGAATTTGAATTGAAGCTTATGGATGTTCCACCGGCAGGACTTATGGTACCTGAATTGTTAAGAATACCTGAGACATCGAGATCAATGCCCGGTTCATTCATCAGGTTAAGCTGCCGTCCTGTCTCTATGGTAAAGACTCCTCCTGAAGCAACGATGATCTGATCGAGGTTTATGTTTGCAGTGAGTGTAGCTGTGTTCCCCGCTCTTACGGTAATAACTCCATCAGTTCGCACCGGAGCAGCGGCAGCCGGAACCCAGGATGATCCGTTGTATCTTTCCCAGTTTGTTGCCGAGATGAAGGTCACGTCACCATTTGTCCTGAAGTCACCTGTTGTCTGGGCTGTCAGAACCAGCTCCATAGTAATGATAAATGTTATCAGGAATATGAATCTCAGTCTGAATACCTTGAATGAAAGGGATTCGTTTTTTGTGTTGTGATCCAGCTGTTTAAGTTTACGGCACTTAGCGTTCCCATGGTCAGTACAGGCCACTGAAAGAGGTATGATGCTCATAGGTTTCATGCTCTGATGTATCTTTTGTTGATCTTTCACTTGTAAAAACAGTAAAGGACATGTTGGTTCAGACACTCTTCTTCCCTTTTATTCGAATAATATTTTGATGTCGTGAAGCGAATGTATGAAATCAGAATGCACCAGAACATTGCTTTTTTCAAGTGTTTTCAACATATTGGAAATACTTTTTAAGATCAAGCATTAATATAACGTAAAACCTGGGGGTTTATTAAGATCAGGGGCAAGTAATTAGGCTGGAAGGATTCAAGGTTCCGGGTTCCTGGTTCCGGGTTCCTGGTTCCTGGTTCTGGGTTTCTGTAATAAACATGATGTATTTTTTTGCAGAAAGGAAAATGTAGTTATATTTGCACGTTTTTCGGGCGATTAGCTCAGCTGGTTCAGAGCATCTGCCTTACAAGCAGAGGGTCGGCGGTTCGAATCCGTCATCGCCCACAACAAGGAAACCGTTCCCGTGACAGCGGGGCCGGTTTGATTTTTTATGACCGTTGAAAACTTGTTTTCATAAGGGAAGAAAAAATTAAGCCGGCAAGCGATGCCGAAGGCAGAGCAACGGTTTCCGAAGCCTTGTAAGGGCACCCCAAACCGAATCAACGAAGTTAATCCGTCATCGCCCACAACAAGGAAACCGTTCCCGCGACAGCGGGGCCGGTTTAATTTTGTTCCTGAGGTTTGTATTGAGTCCATCCTGTTCCCCTTGCAGGACGTGGTACCGGGACTATTGGATAATACAAGATTGTTTCGGCCTTTTCGCCATATGGACCCATAAGCTTTTCCTTTCCATCGGGACCGAAAACCAGCGAGCATCCGATGCATTTCCAGTCTTTCCAGGGCCCTTCCGTTACCAGACCAACATTACTTGAAGAGATGATCCAGACAGAAAATTCCCTTGCCACAGGCCCGTATGCATTGCGCCAGGTGTTTCCATACGTATCCTTCAGGTTATCATGATCCGGTGGCACTGCCCAGCTTGAAGGCGAGAGGATAACATCAGCACCCATGTAGCAGAGTGAGCGGGTCAACACATGATCTTTGGCCGTGGCATCAGCACAGATCATAAGCCCGAAAGTGCCCCATGGCGTGCTGCAGACCTCCAGATGATCACCCTGACTGTAGAGATCATGAGCAATGTCAAGTTCATTGAGCTTCCTGTGCCTGCATATCACCCTGCCTTTATCGTTAATTATCACAGCTGAATTGTAAACAGCATCACCGTCTTTTTCAACGATGCCGCAGCAGACATAGACTTCATTCTCCTTTGCCATTTTGCATATTCGCCTGCAGGTTTCACCATCAGATATGGCATCCGCCAGATATCTTGCAGAAGGATGAGTCCAGCCAAGATCCATAACTTCAGGGAGCAGAATCACATCAGCCCCGTTTATTGCTGCTTCATGTATCAGCTGTTCTGCATGGCCAAGATTCTTATCTATGCTTCCAGGTTCAACATACATCTGCACAAGAGCTATTTTAAATTCCTGCGGGCCTGACTGAGAGAAGGCCGCACAGCAATATAGAGTTAAGCCTACTGAAGCGAAGAATCTCAACATTTTAGCTCTGATTGTATTCATATACTTAGACTTTATATTCATATAAGATTTATACCTGGCCGGAATCAAATCATCTTTAATTTATTAATTGCAATTATAATAGTTAAGGTTGATACTCAGCTGGAACATCAGTAATAGAATCATTCAAATTTCCTGACATATTCGAGGAACTTTTTGGCAGCTGCATCCAGATTTTCTATTGAGCCACCGCCTTCGAGAACCTCGCACATTTCATAGACAAGGTAGCCCTGATAGCCTATATCCTTTAAAGCTTCTATGAAAGTTCTGTAATCGATCATGCCTTCACCGACAGGCACCGCTCTCATAACCGGCCTGGCAGGCGAATAATTTGTAATAGTATTATCATAATTATATCTGGGCAATGGAACATAATCTGCAAGAATAGTATTGACAATGAATGGTTTCATTTTCAGTACTCCCTGTCTTATCTCTTCCGGTGAAAGACCTTCAAGTGTGGGGGACCAGGCATCCCACCCTGCCATCACATTAGGCAGCCCTATTTCCTTAAGCATCCAGAACATCGCATCGTGATGAATTGCAATATCGTGGTGATTTTGCACAACCAGGGTTATGCCATATTTCTGAGCTTCTTTTGCAGCAAGGGCAATTCCTTCCACAACAGTGGCATATTGCCTGTCAAAGGGAATGCCCGAACGTTCATAACCCGTAAATATCCGTACCATATTCGTTCCCAGATCCGAAGCAAGTTCGGCAACCTGGCCCAGGTAGGCTGCCTGCATTTCCGTATGCGGGATTCCAGGCTTATCCATTCCCGCGGTAAAATCCGAATATCCCGCCAGCCCAACAAGTTTCAGACCGAGATCTTCTATTCTTTTCCTTAGCCTTGCCCTGGCCTCCTTGTCATAATCAAGAGGCGAAAGATGAGGCCGCTTTGCCATTAACATAACACCATCATAACCAAGCTCTTTTGCTTTCAAGAGGAATTCATCGACTGTCAGGAAAGCCTGTCCTCGCCATAGTCCGGAGTATCCAATGGAATGCAAACACGTTTTTACGGTGAAATCCTCCGGATTGCCCGTTGGAGCTTTTTGACAGAAAGACGAATATGCTGCCAGCGCAAGAAACATAACAACTAGTGATTTCTTCTTCATGATAAATGAATTATTTGTCATTTAAATTACATAAAAAATGGATGTTATGAATAATTAAAATTAAACATTAAGCAAAAATGGGAGAGCCCCAATGAATTATTCATGTGAAAATATTCCCCGGAACAGGGAGCTTCGAAGATCTCCTGATTACAAATACTCAAGGGCTGTATCAGAAGCTAACTTGTCAGTTTTTTCTTTTGTGATCCTGGTATAGCCGCAATTATTCCTGGCCGTTAATTGCATTAGATTGAACCAAAAAGACATGAAGCACTTCACAGAAGTGCAAAAAGGACTTCTGATGCAGTTCCTCCAATTTGATGCAGTATTATGAATCCTGATGAGCGGACTTCCGGCTTGTTTACATATCTGTATTCCTCGTCCAGATGATTATCGGAGCACCCATTTGCTCTGATTTAGGAGTCCATGTCATGGAATTTCCTTTTTTTATCCATGTTACAGAAAAGGTGATCATTATCGGATCTCCCGACTTTGCTCCCTTTCCTGCGAATACCGGCTCTTCTATGGTTATCTCGTTAAGTTCATTGTCAACAGTATAGGTCAGAGGATCAAGTGTCAGTGTCTGTAAACCGTCAGTTAATGACAAAGTGTACTGACTTTCTTCTATGCTGACCATAAAAGTAACTTTAGTCGTTTCATCCATATTAATTTCCTGTGACACCCATTCTCCGATTACAAATTCAGACAGCTTCTGTTCTTTTTCGCATCCCGTTGGGAACACGAGTAAAAATGCAGCAAATATTACCAGAATCCTTTTCATGTTCTTATCTTTTTAGTTTCACATTCAGTTAAGACTTAATTTTTCAATCGCCAGTTTATAATAAACATCCTTAAAAAGCCTGATTCAACATCTCTGATTAACCCGGAATTCCGACATGCGATCACGCCGTATCCGGTTAGGCCTATCCGAAGGGATAACGGTAAGATATACTGAAAATTGCGCCAACAGGCAATATTCCGTATGACTCCGGGACATCGCAGCGCATCTCAGGCTTAATTCTCTTATAGGCTAAAAGAAACAGACAACTGAACAAGAATACTACAGGATTTCCGGTTTTGAAAGTCTTTCCTGGCTCTCAATCAAGATTAAAGCAATGCAGCGACAAACACCTGATAAAAATAAAAATGATATATCGGGGTTATTTCAATATAAAGCCGGGAGCATTTCTTCAACTCCTTTAAGGAATATCTTTTCTGTAACAGGATCAAATGGTGTAGACCATGGCTCATAACCACCTTCACTATGTGCTTTCTGTGTGGGCAGGTACCCAATGGAGCCGTTACAGTAACCTGCAATAAAAGGGAACCGGGAATGAGTCATTGCTTTGATATTCTGACCAATCTCATGAAATAATTCTCCCGGGAATGTGACCCAGATGAACTGGTCAATCTTTATTGCTGTTACTGGTATATCGATAGTGGTGTTCCTGAAATCCGCAACTACTGAAGCATATTTTCTTGGGCATGTAATATTTGTGTGGATGGTCTTTATCACAGGATCCGAAGGCTCATATGTTTTGATTCCTGAAAATACCCTGAATACTTCCTGTCCGATCTCATAACCCAATTCGCGTGTTTTTTCCAGGTCATCCCTGTACCCGTCAAGGCCTCCGACAAATCTGGGATTGATGTCTCCGGAAGCTCCCTGGACAAATATTCCAATAACACCCGGGATTTCCTTCTCAAGATATTCAAGCATATGTCCGTTCCATTCAGGGCTTATTTTGTTATTACGACATCCAAGGGATGTTCCGTGACATGCATAATTTATCAATATTGCCTTTGGCTGACCCGATATCCTGTCAATCCTAAGGATACCCACTTCATCATCGATCGGCCCCATAGGATTGTTACCAAGCCGCGAAACTCCAGCCATCTCTCTGATCATGACAGGCTTGTTTGTTTTGTGCTTGCCATACGACTGACTGGAGTTATTCTCATCAAATGTCAGATAGGAAACAGTGTCTGTTAACACTTTTCTCCGGTTCATGGCTATATTCGATCTGCCTGTTCCCCCTCCTATTCTAACAGGCTCAAGATCAGCAACTGCACTTTTAACCACAGTTGCAAATCTTTCGTGAAGCTGCCTTGACCAATCAGAGTTTTTGTTTTTTTCACCGGGATAGGGTGCTGCATGATTGTGCACACATCCCAGCATTATATTGTCAGAAGGTATTCCTGTTTCTGCAGAGATAAGATTTCTGACCGTTAAATATTCAGCAGGCGGCAGTGAAACAATATCCGTTTCGACAAAGACCACCCTGCTGGTATTATCATCGAACACCAAAGCCCGGATATATATACTTCCAAATACACCGTTTGATGGTCCACTACGGCATGATTCATCATAACCTCCCATGAAGAGATTCTCCGTCGGAGTAATGTCAAGCCTTGCAATACCAGCCTTAAGAACCTTATCCTGGGAATAGGATTTAGTCTGGAGCAATGATAATTGCATGAGTGTCAGAACAAACAGGGCAATAATGAGCTTTTTCATCTTTCTATTATCATTTGTTTGATACACAATTGATCTAAAATCATAAATTTAGCAAATAAATCACTTCCGGGATTAGTTGTTTTCATTTTTCCACAAACTGTAATGCAAAATAAGACAGATGATTGTCAATCTTCAGTTTTGGCCTTGAGATAATTCAGATAAAGATCCCTCGAGATTATTAGCTGTTCATACATGCGCGACAGATCTTCCTTAAGTTTTTCCCTGTTCGCATCCTTATACAGGTCGGATTTTGTATTTCCTATTATTTCAGAACGTGAATAAAAGGGACAAAGTTCTGAATAGGTGCTCTGAAACACTCTTTTCAGGACATCCGTAGAAAGCTCTTTGAGGAGTGTTCTCAGCTCACCGAGATAGACCTGGTAAAGATACTTATCGCTGGCAATTTTTTTATCAAGCAGATCTTCTGTCGAGAAGATCAGGCTGTAACTGTCAGGTTTACCTGATCTGCCCGCTCCTTCATGCGGAGTGACGGCAAACAAATCATCATAATCCCAGGGTATAATTCTGAATTTATTAACTACAGGATCAACATAAAAATAAACCTCATCAGTATAATCCCCGTTCCTTATGATGAAATTGAAGGCCATCCATTTCATATAGAGGTTTACATCGAGTAACCCGGAAAGATTTTTATACAGTTCCTCTCCCCGCTGCTTATTGAGACAATTGTAAATCTGTTTGTAATATTCTGAATACTTCTTTATGCCAGTCCGGTCAGTCTCTTTTCCGGCAATTATTTTTTCCATTCTATTATTATATCCCCTTCGTATAACCAACGGTGAATTCATTTTACCCAATGCCCAGTCATCCGGTCGTTCAACAACCATGTAAATCCCCTCGCTCTTCCTGTTTATTTTTAGTTCACAAAATGAATAAAAAAGCCCGAAAAGTCTGCATTCTTCCATCATTCCGAAGGCCAGCCTGTTATGAGTGTAGTATCGGTCCATGCTCAGGCTCAGCAGAAAAAATCTTTTTAACTTTTCACTTCTTTCACCATGTTTGAAAGAGGCTTTTGATTCGAGTTTAACGCTTAAGCTCTTCCTTATAAAATTTAGTGTAGTCTGTCCTCTTGTTTCAATAATTTCAGGCTTTAAAGTGTCTCCGTTTATTATCAGCAATTCTGCATCAACCATGATTTTCTGACCGGAGGTTGCCCTCATATTATAATAATCTGACTCAGAGATATGCAAGCTTATGTAATTTTCAATTTCAATGCCGGTGTCTTCAAGATTTAATTTATCATTCTCTGATTGCATGAGCTGATAGCCTGACGCATAACCAGCCGGAAGAACCATCAAAAGAATAAGCATGCACAAACATAACCTCAGATATAAAACAGCACTGATCATTCTGTTTTGTTTAGTTTGATTCTGTCAGATATCAAGCGGGATGATTTCCTGGCAACCGTTATATTTATTCAGTTTAGTCTGAAATACTATAGCAATGGTAAACACACCCGGATTCAAAAAAATTCATCCGGTCAGGGGCAGAAAATCATTTCCTTTATTTCATTAGCCATCGCATAACCCAGCCTGACTGACCTTTCCAGGTCGGTGCAGGCACTCTCCTTTTGCCCTAGATCGATTTTCACAAGCGCTCTCCAGTATAATGCCCTGCTTTTTTCATATTTCCCGCTCGCCCAGTATTTGATTACCCAATTAAAATCATCGATAGCTCCCTGATAGTCTTGTATCTGGTGTTTTGCCCGCCCCCTGGCAACATAGTAACGGGGATCATCGCGGTTCCCTTCAATGGCTTTTGTAAAATCATCAATTGCTCCCATGCAGTCCTGAAGAGAAAACTTTGCATATCCTCTTCTGCCGAAGGTATTATAATCATCAGGATTGATCTCAAGGGCTTTGTTATAGTCAGAAACTGCTCCCTTATAATTCTTATGGTAATATTTCGCGACTCCCCTGTTCTCATACGCCTGAAGAAATGCTGAGTCGAGCTTAACTGCTTCAGAAAAGTCAGCAACTGCTCCATAGTAATCTTTCCTGGAAACCTTATTAGTACCACTGTTGAAGTATTCCAGTGCTTCTTTGCTGGCTGTCTGTGCTACCACACCTGCGCAGGCAGAAAGTAACGAGATCAAATACAAGATCTTTCCCATGATCCTCTTGTTCATTTATTATTTCCGCACAGAAGGTTTTACTAACTGCAAGTTAGTAAATTCAGGGCATTAAGTAAAGACAGGAGCCCGTTAACTATTTTCAGCTTCCATGTAATTTGAAGGGGCATGTATTGGAAATCTTAAATAAGAAAGGGGACTGCCGGAAAAGATTATATTTATTTTTCCAACAGTCCCCAGGACAAAAATAATACCTGGAATTAACTTATAATTCCTTAAAGAAGGTCATTTTATTCTGCACCGAACCAATAGCCTACAGATAATCCCAGTACCCGGTTATTGATTTTAAAACCTCCGTCAGTGTCAGGTGAAATGTTTGCCAGTCCAAGCCCATATGATAATCCCACTACTATCGAGTTTATTTCCACGCCTGCACCCACTGTCAGGCCAAAATCAAGCCTTTTAAGATCGTCATCATCTGAATCGGAACCCCAGTCTACCGGTTCATCTTCATCTTCGTATACAGATTTTCCGGTAAGTCCAATTCCCAGGTAAGGACCGATAAGACCGTAGATGTTTCCAAAGCCTGCATCGTACCTTGCCTTAGCTGTAAGAGGAATATCGAGGTAAAAAAGATTGAGCTTCATATCATAGCTGTCTTCCGAATACTTGAAGCCTTTTGCTGAAAATATCAAACCTGTTTCAAACGAGAGGAGGTCATTTATGGGAATTTCAGCTACAGGCCCCAGATGAAAACCCGGTTTCATCTCATAGTCATCACTATAGGTATGGTCATCATCTTTCATGAGCATATTTGAAAAATTCAGGCCAGCCTTCACTCCGTATGTCTGAGCAAAGGATTCTGTTGCAAATGCCAACAAAGCAAACACAACCAAAAATTTCATGCAAATTTTCATAGGTAATAGATTTTTTTTTTAATCCTACTCGTAAGGCTTTTCGGTGACACCCCGTTTTATTAAGTGGTCTCTGGACTCCACAAAAATCTGAAATAGGTCAGGCTTATTTACATCAAACCTTGCATCAGACAACTCATAGAACGTGCTTTCTTTAAGAAAATTTCATCAGACTGTCTTTTATATTAACAGATTGTTTGATATTGGTTTTATTTTTCAAATTTTATCTGCTCTGATCCTGATATCTTGTTATCCTTATAACCAATATCCGAGGATTTAGGACCGACGAGAATCGCTATTTTCTGGTTCCCTTTACCTGTTGAGCGTATTATGTTATTTTCAATAGTTATGTTATGAGTTTCGCCCCCGATGTAAAAACCGGCTGATTCCCTCTTAATTCCGTTGTTCTCAATAAGATTGTTCCTGAAGATGTTTCTATGACCGCTGTTTTGTTCATTTTCATCCCTGAAGAATACTCCATGATGTGCATTTTCAAAAACATGATTTCCTTCGAAAATGTTATCTGTGTCCTTATGACCTATTGATATACCGTTATCTTCGTTGGCATATATTTTATTATTTCGTATGATTCCATTCTGCACCCTCCAGCACAGGAATATCCCGTCACCCTTATTATGATGGCTTAAGCAATTCTCTATAACAGATCCATCGGATCCTGTGCCCGGATGATATCCCAGACCATCGCCATATGAAGCCTCACAGCCTCTTAATGTTATATTCTCTGTTACCTGCCAGCTGAAAGAATCCCCGTTGAATTCATTGACCCTGACATTTTCAACAAGGCAGTTCCTTGACTTGTGAAAGTAGATACCTCCTGCGCGGCATCCGTTAATGTAAGCATTTGTACCTTTATTGCCTTCGACTACCAGATCAGATATTTTTACATTTTCAGCACCAACAGCTTCCACAACAGGGAAGCTGTTGGTTATTGTCCCGTTAAGAGAAGCAAGGTAATCGTGAATGGTATTGTTATCAAAATAAATAATATTATCCTGGATGTCGGTAATGACAGCTGTTGTTACATCCCATCCTCCACTGTGCTTGTCGTCGAACAGCTGGATGCCCATGCCAATTTTAAATCCGCTGACATCCTGCACAACAGCCTTGAGCATACCCCAATCTGCATCAATAACAAAGCTTGTTTTAAACCCGTCGCATTTCTTCAGGATCGTTGATGGTCCGGAACCTTTAAGCGTAATGTTATCGGACAGTCTGACGGGGCCTGTTATACTGTAAACTCCCGGATTCAGGCTGACGGTCCCGCCTCCTCTTGTTTTCAGGGCATCGAGGGCCAACTGTATAGCTTCCGAGGTAAAACTTTGAATATCAGCCTCAGGGCCTCCTACCGTAATCACCTGTCCGGTTTTCCTTACATCAACCAGCCCTGTTACCTGTCCGCTTAGGCAAGGGACTATTAAAATAAATGCCAGGAACATGGCTATTGCCAGTATTTCTTTTCCTTTCAATTTTTCTGATTCCATATTTGAATAGATTTAAGAAGATTAATATAATCCTGTAATCCGGGTTTAGTTTTTGCGGGAAGATTTCCAGATAGCCTTAAGTAATGATTTTGAACCCTTTGCATCTCCACCAAGCTGCCATATCATAATGCCTGATGCTTTTTCTTTTGCAAGCCTGGTTTTGCTAACTATGGTTGGCAGACCATTATAATACATTGTCATTCCATTTTCAATTTCCCACTGATCGGCGGTGGCAGAACCAGGATAGGATGTGACTATTTGCCTGTAATTCATTGTCTTAACTGGTATTGAAGTATCTCTGCCAAAACCATAGCCATAAAATGGCACACCCAGTACAAGTTTTTCTTTTGGAATATTCCTTTCATTACCGAAATATTCAAGGTCTTCCACCGCATTATCATAAGTGGAATGATGGCCAGGCTTGTCGGGACGCCAAGGCCCTGTACGGTCATATACCATTATGTTCAGAAAATCATAAGTGGTGAGGGCACGATCCGACAGCTGGTCCTTATAATAAACTGCAACTGCCGATGTGATCAATTTGTTATGCTGTTTCAGGGCAATGGCAAGTTCAGTTACAAAAGCCTCATAGTAATCATCAATATCACTTCCTTCAATATCCACATCAATCCCGTCAGTATTGTATTTCAGGACCTGATTTATCAGGTTTCCTATAAATGAAGCCCTCTTATCTTCCTTCAGAAGATCGTGATAGTATGGATGTGACCCGCCTCCTGCAATTGAGAACAGCACTTTAACATTTTTCCTGTGAGCCTTGTCTATAAAACCTTCCAGTCCTGAAAGATCGCGAGTGAAATTGCCGAGTGAATCGGGATTCAGAAAGTACAGATTTACATGTGTCAATTTTTTAAATGGAAAATTCCCATAGTCATCCATGGCTGAACGAATGGAGTAATAACCGACGATCCTGAAAAGGTTTTCAGAATTTTGAGCTGATAGCCGGATAACAGAGAGGATAAGTGCTATTAAAAGCACAGTAATTTTATTTCTCATTTTAAAAGCTGTTTTATACTAATGTTTTTGATTTATTTATAATAAAGGTATTAAACTTTCCCAATCATAAGGGTACCACATTATAGTTAAAAAGTGACTGATCAAAGCTTAAGTTTTACTCCCAGCTTAATCAGCGCTCCTGTAATAAAAACGCACAGGAGAGCAAACAGGAAGGACTTAATCAGCCCTATCCCGTCTGTTATAAAGACTTCCGGAAGGCGGATTTTCATCAGTGTCCTGACTGAATATGCAAAATAGGGCACAAGATAACACAGTAATGTAGCTGTACCTGCAGGTTTTATGACAGAAAACCATCGGGCTTTGTCATAAACATCTGCAATCCAGTAAATAATGATAAAAGCTGTTATGGTTAATGCACTGCTGAGGAATAACCAGGCAGGGGTTGCACCCAGTTTGGCCAGACCCCAATAAGGTCTGGTTATCAGATAAAGGCCCGTGAGTATGGCAACAAACAAGATCAGGACCATTGTTAATCCCATGTTGTCCTTTTTCCTGGCATAATGCATGAAAATAAAGGAAGTAAGCACTCCCCCCATTGTAAGTCCGGCTAAAGTGCCCCCGCGTATAGCACCCGGGATAGCATTCAGAACATGGCTATGCGGTAATAATCCGGCTTTGTTCACAATGCTCAGCAAACAGAAAAAAAGCCATCCGACCAGAATCACGGAGAACCTGCCCTTTGCCAACACTGTAATAAGACCGCCTGCCAGGTATGACCAGCCTATAAGACCCAGTATTCCCCACCACTGAGTAGAGAAACGCTGAATATCGCCTTCCTGTCCGCCCCTGTATATAAGACTCAGGATTATGAGCGCAGTTATACCAACAATACGTGAGGTAATTACTAAATACTTGTTGGCTGAAGACGGGTAACTGTTCCATATCATAATGAAAGCCAGGCAGCAGAGAGGATTCCAGAAAGCCCTTGGCATGCCTGTTGCATCGGCGTTATAGGTTTCGCCGTTTACCAGGAAAACGCCCATGATGATCAGGGCCAGTGACCTTTGCAGAACATGTTTTATGAGCTGCCAGTCAGTTTCTCCCTTTTTTCTCCTGTTATTTATTGCAAAGGGCAATGACATTCCGACAATAAAGAGGAAGGCAGGAAAAACGACATCAGCCAGGCCGATCCCATCCACTCCCCTTTCCACATGTCCCAGCCAGGATGGTATGTCTTTCAGAGTCCACTGGTCATTCACAAAGATCATCAGCATCATAGTCAACGCTCTGAGTATGTCAATTGAGGCTATTCGCTGAGATTGGGATGTCACAGATTTTTCTTTAATTTCTACAAGTTGATCTTTTAAATCATGATGGCAATGCATAAATCAGTATTAGTGACCTAATGCTGAACTAATTTAGTAAATTATTTGTGTCCTCATTGCTGATACAGTATATTTTGGAAAAAAGGCAAATGTTTTCCCAAAAAAAGAGGCTGTCACTTTTGTGACAGCCTCCTTGTATGATCACCAGATCAGTTTAATTATCTTTTACGCATCTGACAGATTTACCTGCAGTTTTAACAGCTTCGTTTCTACCGATGCGATCTTCCGGATCGTTGGCAGGATCACTGTCTATTGTGGCATTAAGTTGCCGATAGTACGCTCTTTCAGGATTAGCATCATCAGAAGACCAGAAATAGGTACGGGTCCCTTCATGTAAATATGTTCCTTCCTGATAATAACGCAGACCTGCAGGAACGGCATTAAATCCGCTGGCATTTGATCCAATACCGTTGTTAAGCCATCCCGTTATGCTTTTCATTTGCGCACCCTGATCTGTTCCCCTGAAATTTATGTCGTCAAGAAGAGACTCATCCATTCCAAGTGTTGCTTCCAGCTCCATGAAATCAGCATCGGCAGGCACGTGCCATCCTGACGGGCAAAGGTTGTCAGCACCAGCAGCATACCAGTTATACAGTGCACCATATTTTGGTTTATTGGTCACAGAGTCATTGTCAAAATAACAGTAACCAGCAATAGCCGAATTTATCCAATCATTCTCTTCCGGTACATATGGGATCTGTGTGCCATCATTAAAATGAGTTACCCTGAGGTTTTCACCCATCCATACCTGGGTGCCAATAGTTACCGCTGTATAAATATTACCATCAATATCGGCAAGAGGTGTCAGGAAAGTAACCTGGTCGCCAAAAGTATCACCTGCGGTGTTAGTGGCAAAAGCCCGTACATAATAAGTGGTGTAGGGATCCAAATCAGTTATCTGAACTGTAAACGCGCCTGTTCCCCCAGCTGTTGCATTAACGACATTGTCGTTGAGATCAGGCATAGGAGCTGTACTCCAGCATATTCCGCGTACAGTAACCGTTGCGCCTCCGTCGGCAGTCACATTACCTCCTGCGGTAACCGATGTTCCGGTGGTATTGTTGGTGACAGCGGCAGTTGTAACCGTAGCGATTGCTCCAGGGGTGCTGAATTCCACATCGGCTCCGTATGTTACTCCGGCACTGTTTTCAGCATATGCCCTGACATGATATGTATGCCCGGGTTCCAGTCCTGTTATATTACTTGTAAAGGCACCGAGTCCTGCTCCTCCAGGGATAACATTATCGGTCTGGTCAGGATCCGGGTCAGGGCCCCAGCAAATACCTTTTTCTGTAACGGCATCTCCTCCGTCGGCAGTAACGTTACCACCTGATACAGCTGTTCCTGAAGTGATATCCGTAACAGCGGTTGTTGTCACTGTGGCACCCACTATTGCTGTAGTGGGAAAAGTAACGTCATTGCCATATGCAGTACCTTCACTGTTGGTGGCATATGCCCTCACATGATAGGTGGTGCCCGGCGTAAGCCCTGTCAGGGTGCTTGTGAAGGGTCCGGTACCGGATGCATCTGTCGTATGGGGACCTGTTATGTCAGGATTGGCAGTGGTCCCATAGCAGACTCCCCGGGCAGTAACCTCAGCTCCGCCATCGGAAGTAACATCACCTCCGGTTGATGCTCCCGTTGTGGTTACAGCCGTAACAGCAGTTGTGGTCACCGTTGGGATCTCCTCCTTTTCCTTACAACCGTTTAAAGCTGTAAGACCGGCAACAAGACCTGCTATAACAAAAACATTAAATACTCTTTTCATAATTAATTGAATTTTAGGTTAAAACAATTTATCTTAATCATTTTTATCAGAACATTCATTATAAATATGGCATACTTCAAATAGCCTAATGACATAAATCCAACAAATTTCAGCGATCAGTTCAACTGCCTTTCAGGCATCTGACCATTTTGCCTCCAACCTTTGTTACTCCCTCTCGGGAAACACCTCTTTCCCCGCTTCTTAAACGACGGTACAGGGCATTACCAGGGATGCTCCAGTGCTCTGTCGAGCTCCACCAGTAGGTATTGTATCCGAGACCTACGTATCCTCCATCACGGCCATATCTGTAACCGCCAGGAAGAGCATTCCATCCACTTGAATTTGAGTTCGGGTAATCATTCTCCCAGGCTGACTGGTTCTTCAGCTTAGTTCCCTCATCAGTTCCTCTATACAGAGTGGAATCTGCACTTGCCTGCGACATTCCAATATACATTTCCAATACTTTGAAATCATTATCGGTCGGGACTTTCCAGCCATCAGGGCATAACCTACCTGTCCCTACTGCATGCCAGTTATAGATCATTCCGTAGGTGGCTCCGTAATCTGGATCATCATCGTACCAGCAGTAGGCAGGCGTAGTAAGGTGGACCCAGGTAGTGTCGTCAATCACATTTGGGATACTGGCCCCGCTATTAAGTCGTGAAGTTTTGAGGTCTTTTTCCATCCAAAGCTGGGTGCCTATTATAACTGTCGGATAAACATTTCCGTCTATATCAGCCGCTGATGTTGAAAATCTTATCTCGCTGCCGTAAGCAGTTCCGGCTGAGTTCCTGACATAAGCCCTTACATAGTAAATGGTTCCGGCCGACAATGAATTCATTGTACTGGAAAATGTTCCGGTTGTCCCTCCGGTGTTGGTAAATTCATCAACTGTTATATCAGGATCACCCGAGGTATTCCAGCAAAGCCCTCTTGCAAGTATCGTTCCGCCTCCGTCGGAGGTCACATTGCCTCCGGCTACGGCTGTTGTCACTCCCACAGAGGAAATCTGTGAGGTTGTAACTGAAGGAAAAAGAACCTGGTCAGTAGTAAATGAAAGCTCTTCACCATAGCCAATTCCTGATTCATTTTCTGCATAAGCCCTTACATAGTATTTAGTGCCCGAATCAAGGTCGGTTATATTGCTTGTAAAAGATCCGGTTCCCTGACCATCGGATGTACAATCGCCTGAAGCAGTCGGATTGGGTGACTTTGACCAGCACACACCGTATTCGGTAACAGGAGCTCCTCCGTCGTTCGTAATGTTTCCTCCTGATTTTGCTGAATTAAGGGTAATGTCGGTAATTGCTGCAGTGGTAACTGAGGGGGTAAGGGCAGGGGTTGTAAATGACAGTTCATCTCCATAAGCCACTCCAACACTGTTCTTGGCATAAGCCCGCACATAATATTTTATCCCTGGCTGCAAGCCGGCAATATTGCTTGTAAAATCAGATGCCCCGGAAAGAATCCCGTCTGACGTGGTAAAATTATCAATTGTTGGCTGGGTGGCTGTAGCCCAGCAAACGCCCATCTGAATGATGTCAGCACCGCCGTTGGAAACAATTGTACCTCCAGCCTTGGCTGTTGAGGCTGTTACTTCAGTGACCTGGGCGGTTGAAACAACCGGGACAACAGGGTCATCCTTCTTACATGATTTTAGTAGAACAAGGAGTCCTCCTATAACGAAAGCTACCAGAAAAAGGTTAAGTTGATTCTTAATTTTCATATGAAAATAAAATTATATTAAAGATAATTAAGTGGTTCACATGGAACCTTCATTATTTTATAAGCTCATTGTAACGCTTTAAGCAGGATGAAGGTTTCATACGACATTTATTTACTAATATTCAAAACTCATTTAAGGGGAAATAATTGTATAACGGGGAAAAAAATGTTGATTGCTAATCCGGCAGGAGTCTTTGCATGAAGCTCAATAACTTATCTGAATAAAATAAAAATAATCTGGTCACTGAAAACGGCATGGTAACCAGATTATTGCGTTAAATGAACATTTTATGTATCCGTGAAGGCTCAATCCTTCATGCACCGTATTGATTTACCCGTCTTTTTATTAACAAAGAAGCGGAATGTTTTTACTTCGTTATACTGAAGCCTTCTGCCCCATGCATCAGTTTCAGAGTAAACCGTCGAAGTCCACCATTGACCGTGATCCCTTATATTATCAAAAAGCCCTGAGGCTGTACGGTGACCGCCGGGAAGTGCCGTGAAACCCCATTCATCAGTAGCACCCGTATTTGGTGATGTCCAGTGTTCTGTCCCTTCTTCCTTCAGTTTTCCTCCTATTGTCGATTCGTTATTGCCATCGTATTTCTCAAGGGCAAGGCAATCATCGTCACTGGGAACCCTCCAGCCGGTCGGGCACAGATTGCCTGTTTCAACAGCATACCAGTTATACAATGCTCCATAAACATCCTTATTGCCATCGTTATTATTATACCAGCAATACCCTGGATCAGTAAGTGTTGACCAGGCTGATCCATTGGAAACATGAGGTATTGAATTCCCGTTGGAGAAAGTTGTGGTTTTAAGGTTTTCCTTAAACCATAACTGGGAACCGATACGGATAACATGGTAAACATTCCCGTCACGGTCAGTCACCGTTAGCGGGTCGGTCGTGAATGTCCTGTCAGATCCATAGGCGGTTCCAACATCATTGGTGGCATAAGCTCTGACATGGTAAGTAGTATTTGGGGCAAGCTCTGTTATACTGCTTGTAAAAGAGCCGTTACCTTCTCCGTTTTCTGTAAAGTGATCTTCCACCGTTGGATTCTGAGAGGTTGACCAGCATACTCCCCTCACAGTAACGGGAGATCCTCCATTATCCGTAACATTACCCCCGGAAGTTCCTGTTGAAGTAGACGCAGGGCGTGGCGCAGTAGTTGTTACTGACGGAAGTACAGGACTTGTTGTAAATGATGTCTCCTGGCCATAGGCAGTACCTTCATAGTTTGTGGCAAATGCCCTGACATAATATTTACTGTTGCCCGTAAGTCCTGTTATAGGGCAGGTAAACTTTCCGGTCCCGCCGGAAGCAGCATTTACAACATTGTCCTCTGTATCAGGCATTGGCGAGGTACTCCAGCAAACACCCCTTTGCTCAATCGCAGAACCTCCGTCAGAAGTGATTGTTCCACCGGCAACAGCCGATGTTTGGGTAATTGATGAGACAGCATCAGTGGTAAGGATCGGGACAGAATTTTCGATTGTAGTGAACGACAGCTCGTTTCCGTATGCTGTGCCCACATTGTTTATTGCATATGCTCTTACGTAATACAAGGTATTTGGTTCAAGACCGCAAAGCTTTGTTACAAATGAACCAGTCCCGTAACCATCAGTAGTCCTCGGCCCGTCAATTTCAGGCGATTTGCCTGTGCCCCATACAACACCCCTGACAATGATGTCGGAGTTGCCGTCATGTGTAATATTACCTCCTGTAACCGCACATGTTGGCTCTATCTCGGTAACCTCGGTAGTTGTTAGCTTGGGAAGCTTTTGCCTTTCGCAGCCTGCAAAAAGCAACGGGATAATAATGGCTATTTTAAAAACCGTTTTAAAGAAATGTGATGCTTTCACAATATATTCATTTAAAAATGACTGTTCTGACCTCGACCTCTTATTATAAAACTTAAAATTACTAAAATTCTTGTGCGGGGAAGGTATCATTTGTTAAAATTAATTCCGGAAGACAGGCAGTGACGGGAAAATGAAAGAGGCTGACTGAAAAATAAAAAAGGATCTTCAGTCAGCCTCTTTACATAATGATTCTCACATCAGCACTTTACGAGGTAAAACCGGCGGATTTCCATGGTGCATCACTGGTCGAGCTTCCTGTAAAGCATGAACCATGTCAGCGCATTCACATTTTCAGCATCCCCGGCGGCTTTACTATCACTCTTATCCGGCATATATGGCAGGAACACATCATCACCCCTTTGCCAGTCGGCCGGGGTTCTGACCGAATACTTCACTGCAGTCTGCAACGCAGTTACTGCTCTCAGAAGTTCCGTTGTGCTGCGACCGACATTTTCGGGATAAAAGTATATTGCCTGAATGGTATTATCAGGATCCAGTATATATACACCTCTGACATCCCTTGTACTGTTTGATCCGTAATTTATCATCCCGTATTTCTTTGATACGGACAGATTTTCATCGTCAATCAAAGGGAATTCTATCTTAACAGGAGACTTCCCTTTGAATTCAACTTCCTCAAGTGCCTTTTTCCACTGGAAATGAAGATCAAGAGGATCGGTGGATAATACTGCCAGGCGAGTGTCGATCTTGTCAAACTCTTCCTGAAGATGGGCAAGCTCAAGTATCTCCGAGGAACACACAGCTGTAAAATCCTGGGGATGACTTAGAAGTATTTTCCATTTACGCCCAAAGTCCTCTGGAAAATTCAATACACCTGTTGTGGATTCAGCGGTGAAGGATGGAGCAACTTCACCTATGAGCGGAATCCTGTAATTTCTGCTTTCTTCCTGTGCCCATATCAGGGTCAGGGAAAACATGAAAATTGACAACAATAAGATTTTTTTCATGACTGTAATAAATTTAAATTAGAGTAATTAAACATATCTTATTGCATAATTGTTCAGAAAAACCCTGTGTTAATACATTAACATGCAAAAGAATCACGAAAGCTTGTAAAACAGCTATTTAAAAGGAAGTAAAATATAAGGTGAATAATATCAGATAATGATTCCTACTGGCAGAAAAAGGAGATCTTCACGTCAAAGCCTGTGCGATGCAGGATGCTTAACCTGCAGTCGGTGCTTTTGTTTTGTAAGGGATTGTGAAATAAAACACCGTTCCTTCCCCGGGGCGGGAATGCAGCCAGATTTTCCCTCCAAGGATCTCAACGTATGCTTTGCAAATTGACAGTCCAAGTCCGGTCCCTCCAAATTTCCGTGACACTACATTGTCGACCTGGAAGAACCTTTCAAATATTCTGTCGTGATGTTCCTGAGGAATACCAATGCCGGTATCTCTTACAAAGAATTCAAGGGATCCGTTTTTTAACTGATAGCCAAAATCAATATGACCTTCTTTTGTGAATTTTATGGCATTACTGATTAGGTTCGAAAGAACCTGAATCAGTTTCGTACTGTCAGTGACTATTACTGATTCTTCATCAGAAAGTCCTGTTGTGAGTTTTATTGACAATCCCTCATCCTGTTCTTTATAGCTGAACTGTTCACCCAGATTGCGCAGGGTAACGTTGAGGTTCATCTCTCGCATATTAAACTTCACCTGGCCGCTTTCGATATTGGCAATATCGACGATATCGTTAATTATGGAAAGAAGCTGGCTTCCGCTATTGAAAATAATATCAATGAACTGCCTGCGTTCATCATCAGTAATATCCGGTTCATTAAGGAGAGCTGAAAATCCGATTATCGCGTTCATCGGGGTCCTTATCTCATGCGACACATTATGCAGAAATGCCGTTTTCAGCCTGTCGCTCTCCTCAGCTTTTTCTTTTGCCGCTATTATATCAGCTTCGGCTTTTTTCATTTCGGTGATATCACGGAAGCTCCAAACACGACCGACACTCTTACCGGCAATCTTCTGAGGCTGGGAATAGCGTTCAAATACCCTTCCGTCCTTGAAGAGGAGGAGTTCTGATGCGGCTTCTTCATGGTTGCTGTAATGCTGCCTGACAAGACTTACAAACTCTTCCGGGGCAACGAGCTGATCCTTTACAAACCCGATAACCTTTTCATCGTCTCCTGATTCCATAAGCCCGGACGGTATTCTCCACATCTCCAGAAACTTGTGGTTGTACTGAACAATCCTGCCATCATTGCTTACCACAAGGATGCCATCGGCGGTGGATTCGAGTGTTGCCTTAATGAGAGAAAAGGACTTTTCAAGCTCGGCTTCAGCCTGCTTTCTCATCGTGATATCTTCAACCATCGCGATGAAATATTTTATATCATCGATGTTGTCCCTTATGACGCTCATGGTGGTGGATCCCCAGATAACTGACCTGTCTTTGCAGAGGTATCTTTTTTCGCTGTGAAAAACAGGAATTTCTCCGTCGATAAGTTGTTTCAGCGACACCTTATCCTCAACGGAATGATCAGGAAGAATAAAACTAGTGAATGACAATGTTTTAAGTTCTTCTTCAAGATAACCAGTCATTCTGCAGAATGCCGGATTTACCCTGATGATCTCCATATCCCTGCCTGTCATTACAATGCTTAAAGGGCTCTCTTCAAAAATTTTCCTGAACCTTTCCTCACTTTGGCGGAGTGTTGCCTCAGCGAGCTTCCGCTCGGTTATGTCCCTGCATATAGACTGATAATAGCTGGTCCCTTCAATTTCAACCTTCCTCGAACTTACCTCAAGGGGAACGAAGGTGCCATCCTTCCTCCTGTGGGATATTTCAAAGGTAGCCTGTCCCCTGCTATCCATTATCTTCTTTTCCTCCGACATTTTCTTCAGCGACCCGGCAGCCAGAAGTTTTGAAAGATTCATCCCTATAAGTTCATCGCGGGAATATTTATACATCTCAACAGCTGTATCATTCACTTCAATTATGACAGAATCGTTGTCGGTAAGGAAAATAATATCATTTGCATATTTCAGAATGTAGTCGAAATGTTTTCGTAAGGCAAGGCGATCAAGCTCCGCCTCATATTTTTCACGATAAAACCTTACGTTTTCATTCCATTCAATAATTCCAAGGATAAGTCCTGTTGCCAGTATGAAAAGGGTTATGATAATGATGATCATTGTCATTTGCCTGTCGAGGACTGAAAAGACCTCTTTATGGTCAATTTTTGAAACAAGATACCAGTTTGAGTCCGGTACTCTTTTCATAGCGGCTACCACATCATTTCCCCTGTAGTCAATTCCTTCTGTTGTTGCTGTAACACCGCGTACTGCCATAGCTGACGGAAGCATTTCATCCCCTGCCGGCCTGCGCAGGAGCTCCTCCTGGTTTTTCCAGTACCTGGTTTCATTAAGGAAAATAATCTGGCCATTGTCCTCACGGATCAGCATCGATTCTGCGGTCCTGCCCGGAACCGGCCATGTTTGAACAAGAGGGAAAAAAGTTACACGCGGATCAATCTTCAATGCCAGGAATCCGATAATTGAATTAATCTTGTCCTGAGTATCCCTTACAGGAACAATCAGATGAAGATGAACCTGGTTTGTTTTGTCAGTTCCGTATATATCAGTAAGTGTCGTGCTGCCCTCGCTTATCAGTCCGGGTATCAATTCCCTTAAGTAAAGGTATTCCTTCAGGTCCTGGTTAGGTACTGTAAGAAGGATGTTTCCGGCAGTGTCAGTGATGAAGGCAGCTTTGTAATCGTTGCTCCTGGCAAGAGTCTTAAGGTTATCGGCAACTGCTGTCCGAATGATGTTGTCATCCCGGTCTTTCAGATAGCGGGTAACCACTCCTGCAAAAGGAGAATTGTCACCCAGCAGAAGAGCATCAGCGATCCTCTCATTCTTCCACTGAATGATCTGACGGACCTTCAGGTCAGCAATAGCTGACAATTCAATCTGCATGTCACTGAGAAGCTGCTTCTTCTGGCTTTTATAGTAAAGATAACCGAGAATTATACTGCTGACAGAGATTACCATAAAGAGAACTATCAGCAGCCAGGGGATAAAAGGTTTCTGCCTGTGCGAATTCATTGCGGCTCTCAGTTTTGAAGATCAGATATGAAAACTACTTTCACGGCTTATGTGCCTAAATTAGCAAGTTAGATTTAAATGATAATTAATTATAACGGAATCAGACAAGTAATTATTTGTTCTTTTTGATAATTATTGAAGCAATTATTGAGAGTACAAGAATTGAAACTATAATAAGCAAAGAGAATAGGACAGGTATTTCAAAATCAAAAAACGAGGCAAGCATCTTGAGCCCCACGAAGGTAAGGACAAGGGCAAGCCCTATCTTAAGGAATCTGAAATATCCCATTATGCCTGATACTGCAAAATAAAGGGAACGAAGCCCGAGGATTGCAAAAATGTTTGATGTATAAACAATAAAGGTATCATGACTGATGGCGAGCACGGCAGGAATGCTATCGACAGCAAAAATCACGTCTGATGATTCTATTACAAGAAGGACAAGAAAAAGGGGAGTTGCGAACAGTCTTCCGTTCTGCCTGATAAAAAGCCTGTCGCCATGAAGGGTTTCAGACACAGGAAGAAATCTTCTGAAAATCCTTACCAGCTTGTTTTTCTCAGGATCAACTGAAACATCGGTCTGGAGCAACATCTTAACACCTGTGATGACAAGGAAAGCTCCGAAAATAAGTACGATCCAATGAAATCTGTTAATAAGGCTCACTCCCGCAAAGATGAAGATACCCCTCATCACAAGGGCACCTAAAATACCCCAAAACAGTATTTTGTGCTGGTATTGGGGTTTTACCGAGAAATAGGTGAATATTAGTATGAAAACGAAAATATTGTCGACACTCAGAGAGTATTCAATGACATATCCTGTCAGAAATTCAAGCGCTTTGGTCTTTCCGAACTCAAACAGGACAAACAAGTTGAACAGAAGGGCGAGTGTTATCCAGGCTGCGCTCCAGATAATGGCTTCCTTCACTGCTATAGTATGGGTTTTCCTGTTTAATAACCCAAGGTCGAGTGCAAGGACTATAAAAATCAGCACATGAAACCCTATCCAAAACAGTAAGCTTACCTCCATGTAGTAAAATAAGTCGCAAACATACAAAAATTATCGAATAAGTATGGGGATTACCGGATTAGGAAAATATTTCTACCTTTAAAATTTTTATTCACTTAACGGCTGTTGCCAATGTCGAAATTAATCGCGGGTTCTATTCTATTTATATTCATTGCCTCATCCACTCTAACGTACTCCCAAAAATCGATTCCCGGTAGTTCAGAAATCAGTTCGTCTGACCTTGAAGCCCATGTTTCATTCCTTGCTTCCCCCTGCCTTGAAGGAAGGGAAAACGGGGAAACCGGACTGGAAATAGCTTTGAACTACATAGCATCGCAGGCGAAGCTTCTTGGTCTAAAACCAGCAAATGGAAACAGCTATTTTCAGCCATACTCAATCAGAAACAAAACCATCGACAGGCAGAAAACAATCATTCAGATTCTGTCAGATGCCGGCGATACTGTTAATATATATGAGAACATTTTCCAGCTCCATCCGTCAGGTGCTTTCGATTTCGAAACAGAAGGAGAAGTTGTCTTTGCAGGCTA
>JAVEVC010000021.1:41061-46479 GCA_034005245.1 Bacteroidales bacterium | reverse complement strand
CGGCTGCCGGGAGTAATTTGGAGCTGCGGAGAGAGGGGGATTCGAACCCCCGGTCCCACTTACGCGGGACAACGGTTTTCGAGACCGCCGCATTCGACCACTCTGCCATCTCTCCTTAATAATACATGCCGCATCGCCACGATGTTTATCCCGCCTGAGGCGGGACCATCTCTCCAAAACTTCATGAGCAGGGCTGGCAAAAATAATAAATAACTCAGGTTGACAACAATTATTTGGCCGCAAAATTGTCAGAATGTTGAGAGGCGGTGATCTGAAAAGCTGATCACAGGAACGTAGAAAAAAGAATGGGGGAGGGGGAGAATGGGGGAAGGGGAGAATTGGGAGAGGGGGGGAGGGAATGGAGAGGAGGTAAGGATTAACGGAACCGGGCTGTTCAGGGTTACAGGTTCAAGGTTCCGGGTTCAAGGATTGATCTATACAATCAACCGGTCAGCGGGTATATATATTGGCCTCCGGCATCGCCGGAGGAGAAAAGCGACGGCAGGTATGAAGAATGGGGATTGTTGTGATGTTAGTAACCAGGAATCAGGAACAAAAAAACCATATGTTTCTTTGATTCGAGAAATTAATCCATTTATTTTGCAGATCATCTTGAGAATTAATATATAACCATAAAAACAAGAAACGTGAAAAATCTTTACAAAATGCTAATGATCATAGGATTTACCGGATTGGCACTTACTTCATGCAAAAACAAGCCTGTTGCCGACCCCGGCAATCCTTTCTTCTCGGAGTGGGACACTCCTTTCAAAGTACCTCCCTTTGAACAAATAATGGCAAAAGATTACATGCCTGCCTTTGAACAGGGAATGATTGAAGGCAGGAAAGATATCCAGACTCTTATCAAGAGCCGGGAGGAACCAACATTTGAAAACACCATCGACGCCCTCGATAAGTCCGGAGAACTTCTTACAAAAGTATCCGCTGTATTCTTTTCCCAGGCTTCTGCAAACACCAACGACTCCCTTCAGAACATTGAGATGGAGATCTCTCCGAAGCTTTCAGCCTACTCCGATGAAATACGACTTAATCCCGACCTCTTCAAAAGAGTAAAAAGTGTTTACGATAACCAGGATAAGTTTAATCTTGATCCGGAGCAAAAGTTCCTGCTTGAGAATCTTTACAAGGAATTTGTAAGGAATGGCGCAAACCTCAGTGAAGAGGACCAGGATACTCTCAGGAAAATTAACCAGCGGCTTTCCGTGCTCACAGTTAGCTTTAGCCAGAATGTTCTTGAAGAGACAAACAACTACAAGCTTTTTGTTGGCAAGGATGGTCTTGCCGGATTGACTGCGTCACTAGTCGATGCTGCGGCAGAAACAGCTAAGTCAGCCGGCAGGGAAGGGGAGTGGGCATTCACTACCCAGAGGCCAAGCATATTTCCGTTCCTTCAGTATTCTCCTAACAGAGATCTCCGCCGCCAGCTCTTTAATGCCTATACAAACCGCGGCAATAACGGCAACGAAAATGACAATAACAAAATACTTGCTGAGATAATAAAGCTCAGAGCAAAACGGGCTAAACTACTCGGCTATAAGACTCACTCCGACCTTGTGCTCGAACCCAGGATGGCCAAAAAGCCTGAAAATGTGTTCAACCTTCTTAATAACCTGTGGGAAAAGGCCATACCTGTTGCAAAGAACGAGGTTAAAGAGATGCAGAAGATCATCGACAGGGAGGGAGGCAATTTCAAGCTTGAACCATCTGACTGGTGGTATTATGCTGAAAAGCTCAGAAAACAGAAGTATGATCTTGATGACAACGAACTCAGGCCTTATTTTAAACTCGAAAATGTAAGGGATGGAGTCTTTACATGTGCCGGTAAGCTGTACGGAATTACTTTTGAGCCTATACCAAACTGCCCACTGCCGCATCCGGAAGCCCAGGCTTATGAGGTAAAAGAAGAAGACGGATCACATATAGGGGTGCTGTTCATGGATTTCCATCCACGCGAAAGCAAACGCCAGGGTGCCTGGTGCGGTGGTTATCGTAATTACCATGTTATTGACGGCAAGCCTGTACCACCTGTGGTCACTGTAGTCTGCAACTTTACGCGCCCGACAGCTGAACTCCCTGCCCTTCTTAACCTTGAAGAGGTTGAAACCCTATTCCACGAGTTTGGTCACGCACTCGAGGGACTCTTCTGCAAGAACAGGTACAACATGTCGTATATAGCCTGGGACTTTGTTGAACTCCCCTCCCAGATAATGGAACACTGGGCCACTGAACAGGAATTGCTGAACATATATGCAAGACATTACCAGACAAATGAACCTATGCCTGCTTCCCTGATCAAAAAAATACATAACAGCAGTTATTTCAACCAGGGATTCGTTAATGTCGAACTGCTTGCTGCATCCCTTATCGACATGGCTTATTACACTCTTGAAGCTCCGGCTGTCGTCGATATACAGAGTTTTGAAAAGGAATATTTCCAGAAGATAGGACTCATTCCCGAAATAGTATCGCGCTACAGAAGTACATATTTCCTGCATATTATTGAAGGCTATGACTCCGGATACTACAGTTATACCTGGGCTGCCGTTCTTGATAACGATGCCTTTGAGGCATTTAAGGAAAAAGGAGTTTTCGACAGGACGACTGCAGAATCATTCCGCAGGAATATCCTCGAGAAAGACGGCACCATGGATGCTATGCAGATGTATGTTAACTTCCGCGGACGGGAGCCTGTGATCGATCCACTACTAAAAAACAGGGGACTTATCTGAGGAAGAAGGGTTGAATGGGAAAAGGGTTGAATGGGTTGAATGAGTTTGGGTTGAAGGCACCAGGTGATAAGCTGTTCAAGGTTCCGGGTTCAAAGTTCAAAGTTATGAACCCTGAAACCCGGAACCTTGAACCCGGAACCAAATATATCAGTTAAAAGCAGCCTCGATTTCCTCCAGCCCCACTCCAAGCACCTCCTTTGATACCTTATCGAGAAGAGCTTTGTCACCCGTGAGGTGAATGGTGACCTGCTTATGATTATAGCTTTCGCCTGGTTTAAGGGACAGGGCAGGTGAAGAGGTTTCGAGTTCGTAGAAAGGCCCCATCTGCGAACCGTCGGCCAGCGGACCGTCATTGTAGGAATTGAAAGCATCGCCGGAATAGGGATGCTCCTGGAGTTCCCAGGCCGAATTGACATATTCGGTCTTTCCCTCCGGAAGTTTGCATAACAGAAGGGTGAGCAGATTATTTTCTGAGTCGTAGCTCCCCATAACTCCGGTAACTCTAAGGGGAGGCAATCCTATCTTGCCCCTGCTTTTCCCGTCGGCCCTGAAGAATATCGTACCTCCCGAGACTTTCAGTCTGTCGGGCGGGATACTGCCGAAATAATTATCATTGACCGGCACTCCAAGCTCCTTCTCGTCACCCTGCCTGAAGGGTATCACTATGACCACCGAAGGTGAAGGGGTGAACATCCCAAGCATCCATACCGACAGTAATCCGGTCTCTTTATTCCATTCAATATCTCCTTTATTGAATAATATATTATCTGACCTGTATGCAACGCATTTCAGCCCTTCGGTATTTATTCCCGTATGTTTTCTGATCTCATCTTCTCCAAGCAGTACCACCTGTCTCTCAATCCTTATTTTGAATTTTGCTCCGGAGTAATTTTCAAATCCTGTTTCCCGGACAAAAGATGCTGAGGTGTCAGTTATGGCAACTGTCTCAAAGGGTTCAGAATCGATGAAAGCAGGGGTTTGCCAGTTGTCATATATAAATTCATCGCCCTTTTTGAAATAAATCGAGTACTGGCCACCCTCGGGTCCAAGCCATAGCCGTTCTTCTCCGCCGAAGGCATTCATATGCGGCTGGAGTTCTTCCATCTCAACGGCTTTATGGTTTATCCAACCGCAGCTATAACCATTGTCGCCGTCGGAACTGCTGGTCATCACCCTTCCCTGCCATGCCGGGACAATAGCGATAACTGAGTTACCGTTCTTAAGTTCAACAACTTCAATGTGTTTTTTCAGGAAATCTCTGTTCCACCCGTATAGTTCTGTACTGTCTTTTAACATGTCTTCGGTTTTTTGGTTGTTTTTTTTGCCCTGTTCCCTGCCTGCACATGAGACCAGGACAAGCGCAATCATTAGTAAAGTCTTAAGCTCTTTCATAAGGGTATATTTTGCCGGAAGGTTTTTCTTCAAGGCAGAGTTAATAAAATTATCTTTGTTTTTCAAATATTTTTAACTTCCCCTGAAAGGAAGTGCAGAAATGATAGCATAACCGTCAGCGATCCTGGTAATTTCGGGTATCTAGTATAAATTTATTATCAGCATTCATGAAAAGAATTAGTCTTTGCGGTTTGGATCCTGAAGAGATTATGCAGCTCGCCGGCCCGGATAATCACACCCGTGAACACGTCGTATCAGTTGCATATAATATTTACAGGAAGCATGAAGATGATATTTCCCGGTTCATCAGGATTCCCTCAAAGCTGAAAGAAAAACTATCAGGAGTTTCTGTCACCGGGCTCTTCAAGCCTATCGGGTCGCAGATATCCTCTGACGGCACCATAAAATATCTGTTTGAAAATGACGGGGTATTAAGGTATGAGACTGTATTTATTCCTGACAGCCGGCGAAACACCGTTTGTGTTTCTTCACAGTCGGGCTGCAGGATGGGCTGCTCTTTTTGCCTGACAGGGAAGTATGGCTTTCATGGAAACCTGACGGCAGGGGAGATGGTGAACCAGATAATCAGCTTACCGGGGACACGTGAGGTTACTCATGTCGTATTCATGGGGATGGGAGAACCCATGGACAATCTTGAAGAAGTACTTAAGGCGTGCAGGATAATCACAGCTGAGTGGGGGCTTGCATTAAGTCACAGGAACGTTACCGTGTCAACTGTGGGGATCACACCGGCAGTGAGAAGGTTTCTTGAGGAGTCAGATTGCAATCTTGCGCTTAGCCTTCACTCCCCCTTTGAAGGAGAGCGGCTGGAGTACGTCCCGGCCGAAACAAGGTATCCTGCAAGTGAGCTAATAAGCATGATGCGGGATTTCCCTCTGGGGAAAAAAAGACGCTTGAGCGTGGCCTATGTTATGATTGAAGGCAAAAATGATACGGATGCTCATCTTGAAGCGCTGAAGTCACTTTTCAGCGGATCCCGGATAAGGATCAACCTGCTTCCTTACCATTTTGCAGGGGATGATCCGCTCAGGCCTTCATCGCACGAGAGGATGATGCATTTCAAGCACGAACTCGTGATATCAGGTATTTCCGCATCGATCCGCAAATCGAGGGGAGCGGATATCTCTGCAGCCTGCGGACTATTGGCTTCCGGATTGAAGGGTAATAAATAAATTCTGCTTCAGGAGATGATTTAGAATTATTTTATTTTGCGATTCTGCAATTATGCGATTCTGCAATTATGCGATTCTGCAAT
>JAVEVC010000021.1:0-40961 GCA_034005245.1 Bacteroidales bacterium | reverse complement strand
CAGCCTGCGGACTATTGGCTTCCGGATTGAAGGGTAATAAATAAATTCTGCTTCAGGAGATGATTTAGAATTATTTTATTTTGCGATTCTGCAATTATGCGATTCTGCAATTATGCGATTCTGCAATCTTTCTATTAGTTACTGACGTATTTGAAGTTACCCTGGTGCCCAGAGCCCGGCGCCCAGCGCCTTACCCTTTCAACCCTTTAAACCCTTTCAACCTCTCCTTACGAGTTAATCAGCTGGAAGAAATACTCGTCAACATATTCTTCTGTCGTTTTCACCCAGTCCTTCTTGATGCCTGCCTGCACGAATCCCACCTTCTTGAAAAGTTCCATGCTTTCGCAGTTATTGGCCAGGATATGGCAATAGAGTTGATGGAGATGCAGGGTTTTGAAACAATACTCGGTGAGACATATCAGCGACATGGAGGCATAGCCTTTCCTCCTGTACGCTTCATTGGCTATAAGTATTCCTACTCCTGCCCTGCTGTGGAAAGGATCAAAGTCAAAGATGTCAATTGTTCCAATTGCCTTCTTATCGGCAATATGGTCTATCATCAGCCTTATCTGACCGGTTTCGTAGATTGTCTTATGGGAGTTTTCCAGGAACCTTTTGAGTGTATATTTTGAATATGGGGTTATTGTGTTGCTGACTGCCCAGTAAGCCCGGTTATTTTCCCACTCATACAATAATTCAAGGTCCTCCGGTTCAAGCGCCCTCAGGCGGATATCTTTGTATTTCATTTAAGATAGGTTTTGACTTCAGGCTTATTTTTCCCTGAATATGTTAATCTCCCTGACAAAAGCGTCTTCAAATTCCTCCAGCACTGGTTTAATAGCTTCCTTGGCTTCGGCATATGTTTTATATTCACCGAAAACGTATTTATAGAATCCGTCCTCGGACCTGATCTCTTTCACCCCATCATAATTGGCGAATATTCTGCTGATGTCAAGCGGATTTCTGGTCGCTTTAAGCTGGATGGTGTATATTCTTCTGGCTACCATAAGGACATCCTCCGGCATTGGGGCTGCAAGGGCTTCCGTTTCATTATCAAGATCATACTGGTTCACAATATAGGCATCATCGAGTCCTTTTTCCCTGGCATAACCCAGATATTTCTGGGCATCGGTTCTGTTAAAGAATGTTCCCAGGGCATAAATGGTCAGGGAATCGGTCGGTATTGCCCTCACAAACAACATATCATTGTCTATCAGGCTGCTGAAATGATCGGGCCTGAACCTCTGCTTTGTTTTGGTGAGTATAATGCTGTATTTCAAGGCATGAGGCTGCCTGAGATGTTCGGGTGTATAGGCTTCATGCCTGATGGTAACACCTGTTTTGGGATCGACTATACCGAATGCCACGCGGCGGTTGTATCTTCTTCCTTCGGGGTTGTCTGTCCCGTCGAGATTTCTGTTGACTGCAACAAAGTTCGATTCTCCGAAAGCTTTCTTAACGAACCTTGAAGCATCAAGCCCGGCCGAGGTGAAGTAATCAATGACAGCCTGTGCCCTTTGGTCGGACAGCCATCTATTGTATCCCGTTGTTCCTATTGCATCGGTATATCCGGCAACTTCTATTCTGAGAGCCGGATAATCTGTAAGGATCTTCTTCAGTATCTCAAGGTTTGGTATGGCTTCGTCAGTGATATTGTACTTGTCGAAATTGAACAGGATGTTCCTGATAGCAAGGAAATCGCCTGACACAACCTTATCGGGGATCAGTGTTGAATTGACGGGAAGGTAATTCCCGGCGAAGAACAGAGGCAGGCTCAGATCCATGGTATCGGTTTCATAACCGTCGTGGCTGATTATGACCTGGTATTCTCCGGGTTTGATATCGAAGTTGTATGTTCCGTCGGGGTTGATCCGGATATCTTTCATTGTCTCTCCGGTTCTGAGATTATTCACGGAAACATTTGCCAGTGACGGGTCAACGTTAAGACCGTCGTCGAGTTTTATTGTACCTGATGCTCTTGTTATTTCATCGGCAGGATCAACAGCAACAATTGCGAAGATATTTCTGTTGTTTATTGAGTTGTCGAAGCGGCTTGCCACGAAACCGGGAGCATTGTTATTAAGTATGAAGCTCATATTTTCCAGGGCGTCATTGAAGGCAAACGGCATACCTACAGCCTGGGTCCATCTGTCGCCTCGTTTTGTAGACCTGTGGACGTCATAGTCTCCCATGCTTATGTGGCCTGTTGAACTGAAAAGCAAGGCTTCATCTTCCTCATCGTAGAAAGGAGTGTTTTCATCGTAAACGGTGTTGATTTCATTCCCGAGGTTTACAGGCCGTTCCCATGAATACTCTCCTGTTCTTTGAGAAGTCCAGATGTCGAGACCTCCTTCTCCTCCGTTCCTGTTGCTTGAAAAGTACATGGTATTTCCATCAGGTGTTATAAATCCGTGGCCTTCCCAGTATACGGAATTGACAAACCTGCCGACGCTTTTTATTTTTGACCATGAAGTATCGGTTCTGTGGCTGAAATACAGGTTTCCGTCATCACCGTCATCCATGAACAGCACAAGATGCTTACCGTCGCCTGTTATTGAATTTGAATACAGTCTGTCAAATCCGCCCAGTTGAGGCGTGATATTTGAGGGTTCCCGCCATGTTCCGTTCTTATACGAGCAGTATATTTGTGTCTTTCCCTGGTTTTTAACTGTGAATATGAATACGGAATCATTCTTTGCAAGAACCGGATTGCATGCACCCGGATAATTGACAAGCCATGGTGCAAACAGATCGGAAATTATCCGGAGCGGCCTCTTTTTCATTTCAGTTGCGTATCTGATGTTGCGCATCTGCAGGTCAACATAATCAGATTGAATTGATTCATCACCGGTAAGTTTCTTCTTCAGGTCGCTGAATACTTCATTGGCTTTTTCAAGGTTGTCGTTTTTCAGGTAGGCAAGCGCCAGGTAAAGAGGTGTGTCAAAAGGAGCCTTTTCTCCTGTCTGCTTGTATTCTTTTTCGCTTGCGACAACGTTTTCGGCGGCTTTTTCCAACAGATTCAGAGCCTCTTCCTTTCTTTCCTCCATATTAAGGTAGCATATGCCAAGTTTGGCAGCAAGGTTATGGTGGCTGGGGTTTGTCCTAAGCAAAGGTTCATACAGGGAAGCCGCATGTATATAGTTCTCGTCATAGTAAAAAAACATATCTGCATTCCGGAAAGCTCTTTGGAATTCCTTGTCAGCAGATTCCTGGGACTCCAGGACAAAAAAACCGGAGAACAGGATTGACAGAAGTATGAATTTTTTCATGGAACCGGGGGGTTTATTAATATTTTGATATTTTCTTAATGAACAGATCATTCTCATATCCTTTGCTTACAAGTTCGTCCCTGTATGCATAGGCAGCATCCTTGGTGGCAAATATGCCTGTTGTGTACCTGTAGAATTTGTCATTGGTGTCATACATCACCTTAATATCATTGACATACTTGAAATACCTGACATCAACAGGGTTGTACAGGGCCATAACCTGTACGGTATAATAGAGCACATCTGAATCGGGTATGTTGGTATCTGTAACATCGGTAACCCTAAGGTTCCTGAAGAGGATGCTTGAGTCTATTGAGGCCACCCGGGGAATATTGTCAAGGTTTATTCTTTCATATTTTGCAGGCAGGGGAGGAGAGGTCTCTGTTTTTGTGAAAACATAATTGGGATCCTTGCGCAGTGTTACATCGATTACCACCCTGTCTGAGAGGCTGGAGGGTAAAATAGTAGTATCTACTATCTGTGTCAGTCGCCCAGTTCCGGAATAGACGAGCCTGTATTGCCCGGGACCTGCGGTAATATTGTATTGCCCGGTATGTCTGTTGGGATAACCGACATCGATTGTATCTCCGCTGGCCCTGTTGATAAGATGTATGGAGTAATTGTCGTCGAAGGGGACCAGAATGTCATCGAGTTGGTAGATTCCTCTTATGTCGAAGATCCTTTTTTCAGCCATCATTGGGGAGCCGAAGGAGATATAGAATATATCTTTCTTTTTGTAACCGGTTGACATGGAATAATATCCGTTCCTGCCGCAGTTGACAGGCTGGAAAAAAAGATCATCATCAGTTGTGTTCAGCGGGAAGCCAAGGTTTTCTGGAGAACTCCACGCGCTGCCATTGCTGCGTGACCTGAAGATGTCATAGCCGCCCATTGAGCTGTGACCTTCCGAGCTGAAATAGAGGAGTGAATCATTTGATGTTATGAAGGGAGTATCCTCGTTGAAACGTGTATTTACGGTACTGCCCAGGTTGACTGCGGGCCCCCATTCTCCCGAGGAATCTAATTCCGACATGTAAATATCAAGGCCGCCATATCCTCCGTCCCTGTTGCTGGTGAAATAGAGTCTTTTACCGTCTGATGAGACTGAAGCATGTGATTCATAGAACCTGGTATTGATATTCCCGTTAAGCTTTTTTATGGGAGTCCAGTTCCCGCCGGAATATTCCGACGAATAAATATTCCCGTCATAGTTGTCGGTTTTATAAAGAAAGAGCATGGAACCGTTCTTGTTAAGGGAGCAGGATGACATATCTCCGCCGGGATCGGGAACGGGAAGGAACTGGCGGGGTTTTGTCCACTTGCTTCCTTCTTTTCGGGAGAACATTATTTTATTGGATACGCCTCTTTTTTCAGTGTAAATTATCGTACTGCCGTCGAAACTTTCGGCCGCATTGTCATTCATTGGACTCTGGCTGAAATCAGGTCCGGGCGACGTTTTTGTAAAATCAATGGGCGTCTTACGCAATTCGATGGCATTTTTACAAGCCTTGATCTGCTGATCAATAAAGTCGGGATTTCTCATTCCGCCCCTGTCCTTTGTCTTTTTGGCCAGGTCACTGAATTTTTCAAGTGTTGAAAGGGCTTTGTCAAACTCATCGTTTACCAGGTATGCTTTGGCAAGGAAGAAATATGCATCAAGGGGTGCTCTCTTCTCTTTATATGAATTGTTTTTTGCATCGTAGTCTATGTTCCTGACCGCATTCTCAAGGTAAGGTATTGCTTTCTGCTTCTCATCGGGAATATTGACATAGCAAGCCCCTATCTTATAATTAATATTATGATTGTCAGGAGATTCAAGCTGAAGATAAAGCTGGCTGGCGAGGTCATAATCTTCATAAAGGAAGTATGATTCAGCTTGTGTAAAGATCTTTTTCCTCTCAATTCCTGATTGAGCTGAAGCAGCAGCGCAAGTAAATAAAACCAGAGTTATAAGCTGCAACGGGGTGGCAATTAGCCCGGCTCTGAAATTATTCATAATAACAAATATAATAATTTTAGAAAACAGTGTCGGTCTGTTCTCCATTTTTCACCGGACGCCTTTCATAGATTGTCCGGAAGGCTGGTTATAAAGTTAAATAATATAACTTCTATTTCAGCCTTTCCCTAAATAATTTATGAATAATGATTTCAGATCAGGGTTTATACCAGGTCAGGAGAATAGTTTTCAAGTATTTCCTTCATCCTTCCGAGGAACTTGCCAGCCAGGGCGCCGTCAATGACCCTGTGGTCGTAGCTCAGCGACAGGATCATTATATTCCTTATTGCGATCACGTCCCCATCGGGTGTTTCTATCACAGCCGGCATCTTCCTGACTGCACCCGTGCCTAATATTGCTGCCTGTGGCTGATTGATGATAGGCGTCCCGGAAAGATTATTATAAGTACCGAAGTTTGTTATAGTGAATGTTCCTCCGGTTATTTCGTCAGGCTTGAGGTTATTGTTTCGTGCTCTTTCAGCCAGGTCGTTCACCGCTCTGGCCAGGCCAGTCAGGTTCTTTTCATTTGCATTCCTGATTACAGGTACTATCAGGTTGCCATCGGGGAGAGCTGTAGCCATGCCTATGTTTATGTTCTTCCTCCTGATTATTTTATCGCCGTCGACGGAAATGTTGATCATGGGATAGTCCTGCAATGCTCTTGCGGCTGCATCGATGAAGATGGGGGTGAGGGTCAGCTTTTGTCCGTTGGCAGCAAGGAATTTTTCCTTGATCCCGTTTCTCCAGTTAACAAGGCGTGTCACATCAGCATCGATGAAAGATGTGACATGGGGGGATGTCTTCTTTGACATTACCATATGGTCGGCAATGAGTTTCCTGACCCTGTCCATCTCTATTATTTCATCATCCGGAGAGGCAGATATATGGGTTTTCTTTTTTTCGTGAGGTTTATCGGCCCTGAGGGCTGCTGCCACAGCTTTTGCCTGAAGCTGTTCCTCCCTGGACTTCTTTCCTTCAATCAGTTTAAGCATATCATCCCTGGTTATTCTGCCATCCATTCCTGTCCCGTTGAGGGAGTCAAGGTCAGAATAGCTTATTCCTTCTCTGGCGGCGATGCTTCTGACGAGAGGTGAAAGGAACTTGCCTGCAGGAGTCCTGCTTTTCATAGAATCCGAAACCTCAGCCACTTCATCTTTTTCCTGCTTCACTTCGTTTATGGTCTCACGGATTCTTTCTATCTCTTTTTCAATTTTAACTGAGTCTTCAGGATCTGAAACGGCTTCATTTTCCATAACGGCAATAACCTCCCCCACTTTAACCACATCGCCTTCTTTCACTTTTGTTTCAATAACAGTTCCCGATATAGGAGCAGGGACTTCACTGTCGACTTTATCGGTGGCCACTTCCACAAGAGGATCATCTTCTCTGACAACCGCACCAGGACTGATGAGCCATTTTATAACGGTAGCCTCAATAACTCCTTCTCCCATTGCCGGCAGGACAATATTTACCTTTGCCATAATTTCAGAATTTTGTTTAACTATTCTATAAACAAATCAGGAACAAATATGTTTGGGAAAGAATATATTTTATTCCCGGGAAAGGTTGTCTGGAAAGTCTGCCTGTCAGTTTTTCTGTTTTCAGCACTGCTGGTAAGGGCTCCTGTTGTTTATGGCCCGGCCGAGAGTCAGCTCGTCGGTATACTCGAGCTCATCCCCCACAGCAACCCCTCTGGCGAGGGTTGTTAAAGGGATACCGTATTTGCTGAGTCTCTTGAACAGATAGAAATTTGTTGTGTCGCCCTCCATGGTAGTGCTGAGTGCAAGAATGATCTCGGCTATTCCGCCGCTTCCAGCCTTTTCCTCAAGAGAGTCTATATTCAGATCAGCAGGACCTATGCCATCTATCGGGGAGATTATTCCTCCAAGAACATGGTAAAGCCCTTTGTACTGCCGGGTGTTCTCTATTGCCATCACATCCTGGATATTCTCGACGACACATATCAATGACCTGTCTCTCCGCTCGTCGGCACAGATGTTACATATATCTGTATCGGAGATGTTGTGGCAGTTCCTGCAGTAGCGGATCTCTTCCCTCAGTTTCATTATGCTTTCACCAAATTTCCTGACTTCATCGGGATCCCTTTTCAGAAGGCTCATTACCAGCCTGAAGGCTGTTTTTCTTCCAATGCCGGGAAGTGAAGCAAATTCATTCACTGCATTTTCCAGTGTTCTGGAGGGATATTCTGTAAAACTCATTCCGGGAAGTAACTTTTGGACAAAAATAAGTCAATTATCACTTAAACATAATCTTCTCGGGATTTTTTCTACTGGATACTTTTTATTAACCTTGCAGATTAAATTCCTGAAGAATGACACCATCACTGATACTGGGACTGTTCCTGCTCTATACAGCATTATTGTTTCTTGTTACATGGATAACTGCCCGCAAGGCAAACAATCAGTCGTTTTATCTGGGCAACAAGATCTCGCCCTGGTATGTCGTAGCCTACGGTATGATTGGGGCGTCGCTTTCGGGCGTCACATTTATGTCAACACCGGGATGGGTTGCCGATACACAGTTCAGCTATATGGCTGTAGTCTTAGGTTTCTTCTTCGGATACATGATCATCGCGCTCATCCTGCTGCCCCTTTATTACAGGCTTAAGCTGACCTCGATCTATACATATCTTGAACAGAGGTTCGGTTACTATTCCTATAAAACAGGTTCAGGATTCTTTATCATTTCCCGTATTCTGGGGGCTTCACTGCGCATGTTCCTTGTTATATACGTTCTGCAATTATTTGTTTTTGATGCCTGGAATGTGCCCTTCTGGGTGAACGTTCTTATATTTATCGTACTAATAATACTTTACACTCTCAAGGGCGGAGTAAGGACAATTATCTGGACCGACACCTTCCAGACCACTTTTATGTTGCTTGCGGTCATAATAACGGTGATTTTCATAAGCAAGGAGCTCGGATTTTCCATCAGCGATCTGATAAAACAGGTCAGCAAGTCTCCCGATTCAAGGATTTTTATTACTGACTGGCATAATGAGAGGCACTTTATCAAACAGTTTTTCAGCGGAATGTTCATAACCATTGTCATGACCGGTCTCGACCAGGAGATGATGCAAAAGAACCTGAGCTGCAAGAATATCAAGGAAGCTCAAAAAAATATGTTCACGTTCAGCTTCATACTTGTTTTCGTAAATCTTCTTTTCCTGTTCCTGGGTGCGCTTCTCCTAATGTATGCAAGAAACAAAGGCATTACTGTTGAAATGACCGATGAACTTTTCCCTACCATTGCACTAAGATATCTCGGACCTGTTGCCGGGGTGGTCTTTTTCATTGGTCTGATATCTGCAGCATTTCCGAGCGCTGATGGTGCCCTTACGTCGCTCACTACAGTAGTCAGTATAGATTTCCTGGGACTTAACAAGAAAGACCATTTGTCTGAAGCTGCAAAGACGAGGATCAGGTATTGGGTACACATAACAATAGCTCTGATCTTTTTTGTCTGCATACTGATATTCAAGGCTTTGAACGACAGAGCGGTGATTGACAAGATCTATACAATAGCGGGCTATACTTATGGTCCGCTTCTCGGCCTTTACACATTCGGCCTTTATACAACAAGAAAGGTAAATGACAAAATGACTCCCGTAATAGCAGTGATCTCACCGGTTATCTGCTATATTCTTAATATCTATTCCGAGGAGTTGTTAAGCGGCTATAAGTTCGGATTTGAAATGCTTCTTGTTAACGGATTTTTGACATTTATGGGATTGCTGATTTTCAGCCGCAAAGACTTAACATTAACGGATCGGGATCAGTAATTCATCGGCTGTCTTGCATCAGAAGGCAGCCCTTCTTCATCAGGCAATTCCTCTTCTTCAGGTTCTTCGGGTTTTTCCGGTTTTAGAACCGCTTTGATCCTCCTGAAAGGGATATTCCAGGTTACATAGTAATTGATCCCGGCGTTTACGCTTCTGCCTCCCTGCCCGAATCCTGGAAAATATATTGGCTTCAGGTCCTTTCCTCCTCCTCCCGATATTAGCAGTCTCATTCTTAATGTCCAGCCGATGGTTACATTCCTGAAAAGCTCGGTTCTCACCCCGGGAGCCACTTCGATGAAATGACCTGTGCGGGTGCGCTTATCAATGGAAGAGGTAACTGGTCCCCAATAATTTTCATGCTCAAAAAACGGAGTTTCGGTATTGAACAGGCTGAATCCGTAACGCAGTCCTATACCTGCATAATACCTGCCTTCGGATACATTGGCCTTCAGAAGGTTAAAATCTGTTCCCGCCCTGAGGAAGATTCCCTTGCTCAGGTATTCATAATTGTATTGTGAATACCTGTAATCAAGATATCCTCCCTCAATCACGTATGCCATTTTTTCATTTCTGTCAACAGAGACAAATCCTTCAAGGTTAAAGTTGTTTTTGTCGGAGATATATGTTATCGGCCCTGCAATATCAATACCTGCCCTTATCTTCAGAGGGAAGTCAATGGTATCCTGAGCTTTCACAACCGTGGCAGGTAAAAGAACAAGCAGGCTAGTAAAATATGCGAATATTCTCCTCATTAGCTGTTGTGATGTTCTTTTTGCTGATATATATATGATCAATGTTGTTTTTTGTGTAATAGAGGGTATCAATGTTATGATAGAATGTATACCCGCATTCAACTGATAGAAGATGCGGATAAGTCGTATACCGGAACTGTATTGTGTCTGCTATGCCGTTTATCATTAAAACGAAGGAACATATATCTGACGATGCGTCAAGAGGGAACAGTGCCGGTTTTACGCCTGCTTTCCTGTCATATAACTTCAGCGAGTCCATGTTCATCCCATAAAGCGTCAGGCTGTCAGGTGGTGTAGCTTTATCTGAAGCTTTATCATAAAAAGTAGCTTTAAGGAATGCATTTGTTTCTTCGAAGCATGCCTCAGGCGTGCAGGCTGCTGCCACTATCAACAGTGCAATAACAACTATTATTTTTATCCGTGAGCCCATCCGTCTCATTGTCTTATCAGGTTTTTTTTGACCGGATGCTCCTGGCTATTACTTCCGCTGCCTTATCAACAGCCTCCTGCAGTCCTCCGGGATCTTTCCCGCCTGCAGCTGCCAGAAATGGCTGACCGCCACCGCCTCCCTTAATAACAGGCGCAATTTCTCTTATTATATTAACTGCATTCAGATCCAGAGTGTCAATCAGCTTGTCGGAAACCATCACAAGGATATGTGCTTTACCTCCTATTTCTGAGCCTGTTACCAGTACTGTATTGTCTGAAGAGGTCCGTATTCGGTAAGCTATGGTTTTAAGGAATTCGGGATTGTCAGCCGGGATGATTCCCGATATGAACCTTATACTGTCGATCAGCCTGGCACCTTCCTCAAGCGATTTTGCAACAGCAGCAGCTGAAGCTGTCTGGTACTTTTCAACACTCTTTTTAAGGGCTGCATTTTCGTCAATCAGCTTCTCCACTCCCTCCCTTGCATTTCCGGTGACTTTCAGCAAAGAAGATATGTCATCAAGATCTCTCAGTTTCTCATTTATGTATTCCTCAGCCCTGGCAGCGGTTACAGCCTCAATTCTTCTTATCCCTGCAGCAATCGCCCCTTCTGTTATTATTTTCACAATACCAATACTGCCGGTATTTGTAACGTGAGTTCCTCCGCAAAGTTCAACTGAATCTCCGAATTCAACTACACGAACAGTATCTCCGTATTTTTCTCCGAACAGAGCCATTGCTCCCATCTCCCTTGCTTTTTCCATCGGGATACCATCGGTAACCTTCTGGTGAAAGCTTTCCCGTACCATAGTGTTGACGATATTTTCCACCTGTGCTATCTCATCCCTGGTCATTTTGCTGAAGTGGCTGAAATCAAACCTCAGCCTTTCCGAATTGACAAGTGAGCCCTTCTGTTCGACGTGATTGCCAAGAACCTTGCGGAGTGCATGGTGAAGGAGGTGGGTAGCCGTGTGGTTGCATGCAGTTGCCGTCCTTTTGACTGTATCGACTGTTGCGGTGAATGTTGCTGACGGTTCAGACATAAGCTTTTCCGCAATATGTATTATAAGGTTGTTCTCCTTTACAGTATCAGTTATCATGATTGTTTCGGATCCTGACTTAAGTATGCCCGAATCACCAACCTGGCCTCCGCTTTCAGCATAGAAAGGGGTTTTGTCGAAGATGATGTGATACAGGTATCTGCCTTTTTGTCTTACTTTGCGATACCTGGTTACGAGGACTTCCTCTTCAGTTTTTTCATAACCCGTGAACACTGTTCCCTCAACATCCCTTATTACTACCCATTCTGCAGCTTCTACCGATGCATCCGACCGCGATCTCTCCTTCTGCTCCTTCATCTCATTCTCAAAGCCCTTGTTGTCGAGATCCAGACCCTGTTCTTTAAGGATGAGACGGGTGAGGTCGACAGGGAATCCAAATGTATCGTAAAGTTCAAAGGCAGCTTTTCCGGGAAGTATCTCCATGTTCTGCATTTTAAGCTCATGTGTGAGCTTTTCGATCATTTTCAGACCTCTTCCAAGTGTTTTCAGAAAGGTGTTCTCCTCTTCGAGAATGATTTTAGCTATGTTATCCTGTTCTTTCCTGAGTTCAGGGTACTGGTCTCCCATCGATCCTGACAACACCGGGACCAGACGGTAGATGAAAGGTTCTTCCATACCAAGGTAGTTGTAGCCATAACGGACAGCACGGCGCAGAATCCGCCTGATCACGTAGCCTGCCCTGTTGTTTGACGGAAGCTGACCGTCGGCTATTGCGAATGACACGGCTCTCACATGGTCGGCAATGACCCTGAGCGCTACATCAATGCTGTTATCAAAGCCGTATTTTTTACCGGTAAGTGAAGATATTTCGCCTATGAGCGACTGAAAAACATCAGTGTCATAATTGGATTTCCTGCCCTGAACCACCATGCATAGCCTTTCAAATCCCATCCCCGTGTCAACATGCTTAGAGGGCAGAAGGTCTAGCTGTCCGTCTATACGGCGATTATACTGGATAAAGACAAGGTTCCATATTTCTATAACCCCCGGATCGCCCCTGTTTACAAGTTCGTGGCCGGGGATTCTCTTCCTTTCGTCATCATCGCGTATGTCGACATGAATCTCGGAACATGGACCGCATGGCCCTGTATCGCCCATTTCCCAGAAATTGTCCTTTTTGGAACCTTGAAGTATCCTGTTGTCAGGTTGAGAGAAACATCCCTTCCAGTGTTCCAATGATTCGTTATCGGGAGGGACGCTGTCTTCTCTGTTGCCTTCGAAAACCGTTGCATAAAGCCTATCCTCAGGAAGGTCAAGGGTACGGGTAAGAAATTCCCAAGCCCATTCAATAGCCTCTTTCTTAAAATAATCACCGAATGACCAGTTCCCCAGCATTTCGAACATGGTATGGTGATATGTGTCGAGGCCTACTTCTTCAAGGTCGTTGTGCTTGCCCGACACTCTCAGGCATTTCTGGGAATTTGCCACACGACGGGCTTCAGCCTGCCTGTTTCCAAGAAATATGTCCTTGAACTGGTTCATACCTGCATTAGTGAACATCAGACTGGGGTCGTTCCTGATGACCATGGAAGCAGAAGGAACGATTAAATGGCCTTTTGTCCGGAAAAAATCAAAAAACAGATTTCTCAGTTCATTTGCAGTAGGTGTTGAAATCATGATAAAAAATAAACCTTTATTGAAGGCTTGTAAAATTAATTTAAATGTTTTACGTTTGCTTCATTGCCGTAAAATAATTAGAAAAACAGAAGTCAACGGATGCCAAACCGAAAGTATTTTCTTGATCTGTCTGATTTGCAGTTTAAACGGGTAAGATTAGCATGGAAGCACAAGCTTCTTCGAACCCTTTTATTCTTTGTTGTTTCGGTGACAGTCAGTGTAATTTACGGAAAAATATTTACAGCGTATTTCGGTTCCCCTGAAGAAAAGATACTTAATCAGGAAATTGAGAACCTGAAACTCGATTATGCCCTTATGGGCAGGAAATTAGATAATTCTCTAAAGGTACTCAGGGATCTTGAGCGTTCTGATGCCAGCCGGTACAGACCTGTCCTCGATATGGACTCCATACCCTCGTCCCTGCGGAATCCGGGCTACGGAGGCGTCAACAGATATGAGGACATTGAGGGATACATGAATACCGGAATGATGTTGATGTTCAGGAGAAAGGTTCAGGATATAAGGAACAAGACCAACGTTCAGTTCGAGTCTTTTAAAGCCATAGAGGAAAGGAAAAATGAATGGAAGCGCGAGATGGAATATCTGCCGATGATATGTCCGGTGAACGTGAATTTCAGGAGGGGTGATGGTTTGAAGTTCAGGGAGGTGCATCCGGTTCTCGGAACGCCCCAATGGCATCACGGACAGGATTTCAGCACACCCTACGGGACAGAGGTACATGCTACCGGTTCAGGAACCGTGATCGATGCGGGCTGGAATTCGGGAGGATTCGGGAACTGCATAGTCATTGACCATGGATATGGCTACCGGTCTACATACGGGCATCTCAGCGGTATCAATGTTGCCGTCGGCCAGAATGTGAAAAGGGGAGACTTGATTGGCCTGACAGGCAGTTCAGGAACTTCTTCCGGACCGCACCTGCACTACCAGATCGACCTTTTCGGACAGCACAAGAATCCTCTTTACTATTTCAACGATGACCTTACGGAAGACGAGTACTTCGAAATGATAAAAACCCTGAGTGCACGCACCATCTTCCATTGAATCCCTGCGATAGCATGCACCGTAACTGGTTACGAGATTCTTCACTTCATCATTAATTCTGATAATTTTTGCCTCCATCTGCCATAACTTCCGGTCAATATTTGTTTAGTTTTTCTGCCGGTTTATTTATCTTTGTCCTGCAATGCCAAGAACAAAATATAAGTTCAATCCTGATTCCCTGAGCTTCGATAAGATAAGACTCGGTGCAAAAGACTTGTTTCTCAGGGCACTGGCTTACTTAATCGGATCTCTCCTTATAGCTGTGGTATACGGATTTATTTTTGCCCTGTTTATAGACTCGCCAAAGGAAAAAGCCCTGAAGAGGGAAATAGCGCAGCTTACGCTTCAGTACGAAATGATAGACAGGGAGATGGGTAACCTTGAGAAGGTCATAGAGCATCTCGAGGAGACGGATGACAACCTTTACAGGACCATCTTTGAAGCTGAACCTATCCCTGCTACCCTCCGGGAAGGAGGAGTGGGCGGAATAAACAGATATGACCAGATGGAAGGATTTGAGAATTCAAGGATTGTTATCGAAACAACCTCAAGACTCGATAAACTGAGAAAAAAAGTGTATATCCAGTCAAAATCCTTTGATGACCTGATCAATCTGGCGGCAGAAAAGGAAGATATGCTCAGATCAATACCCGCAATAATGCCCATATCAACCAGGGACCTGACAAGGGTTGCCTCAGGATTCGGGCTGAGAATTCACCCTCTTTACAAAATCACAAAATTCCATGCCGGCATGGATTTCACGGCTCCCTCAGGAACAGAAATATACGCCTCCGGTGATGGAACAGTGGCATCAGTTTCTTCATCGAAAAGAGGAATGGGAAATCATATAATAATCGATCATGGATTTGGCTATACATCCATTTATGCGCATCTTGACTCATTTAACGTCAGAGCCGGACAGAAGGTGAACAGGGGAGATGTTATAGGATTTGTCGGCAATACCGGGATGTCGATTGCACCTCATCTTCATTATGAAATAAAACTTAACGGAACAAACGTCGACCCGGTAAACTACTATTTTAACGATCTGTCACCCCATGAATATGAACTGATGGTTGAAATAGCCTCAAAAACAGGACAGTCATTTGATTGATGACCTGTAAGAAGTAGCGCCATAACTCATGCCTGCAAAATACCGTTTACAAAAATAGATCATGCCATATAAGGAAAAATCTGTCGAAAAGCTCTACTATTCCATAGGAGAAGTGTCAGGGATCCTCGGTGTACCGGTTTCAACGGTAAGGTTCTGGGAAAATGAATTTGATATTCTGAAACCCATGAAGAACAAAAAGGGGAACCGCATGTTTACACCAAGAGACCTCCGAAACCTCAAAGTGATACATCATCTTCTCAAAGAAGAAAAGATGACTATCAGCGGAGTTAAAATGAAACTGGACGGCAAGTGGGAAGAAACGAATTATAAGTATGATATTAATGAGTCTCTTATGAAAATAAGATCTTTCCTTATAGAGATAAGAGATAGCATTTAAGTTTTTTCTCCATGTAACCCGGTTCAGTGAAAACAGGGTGAAAAACCGGATCCCTTAAAGGAATAACTGAAAATATCTGTTTCATGAAACTAAAAGAACTAAGTTCATTCCTCGATTCAGCTGTGCCCCTTTCTTTCCAGGAAAGCTACGATAATTCAGGCCTCCAGGTAGGCAGCCCTGATCAGGAGATAACCTCTGCTCTCCTTACAACCGACATAACTGAAGAAGTGGTTGAAGAGGCTCTCAATAATGGATGTGAGCTGATCATTTCACACCATCCCCTTATTTTCAAAAATCTGAAAAGCATAACAGGTAAAACCATCACGGAGAAGATAATACTGAAGGCTGTAAGGCAAAACCTCGCAATATATTCTTCCCATACCAACCTCGATGCTGTTCAGAACGGTGTCAGCATGAAGATGGCTGAGAAACTTGGACTCAGGAACATAAGAGTCCTCGTTCCCCTGAAAGACAAACTGCTTAAGCTGATAACCTTTATTCCGGAAGCTCATTTTGAAAAAGTATCGGACGCAATATTTGAAGCAGGTGCTGGAGTGACAGGCAACTACGACAGATGTGGTTTTTCTGCCACGGGCAGGGGTAGCTTCAGGGCTGGGAACAACGCACAACCCTTTACTGGAGAAAAAGGCATTGTTCACTTTGAGAATGAGATCAGGTTTGAGACAATACTTTTCTCTCACTTGAAAAATAAGGTGATAGCAGCACTCATCAATAACCATCCTTATGAAGAAGTAGCTTACGACATCATTAAGCTTGACAATGAAATTTCCGGTGCCGGCATGGGATGCATAGGTGATCTTATTGAACCTGCCGGCCAGTTTGACTTCATTAAACAAATTGCTGACGTCTTTGACGCTCAGGGTATCCGCCACTCGTCAACATCAGGCAGGATGATATCCAGGGTGGCGCTTTGCGGAGGCTCAGGCGCTTTCCTTCTGAATGAGGCCCTCAGTCTCGGGGCTGATGCCTTTGTAACAGCAGATGTTAAATATCACGACTGGTTTGATGCTGATAAACGAATTCTGCTTGCGGATATCGGACACTATGAAAGTGAAAAATTCTCTGCAGAGATTTTATACGAAATTATTATTAAAAAATTCCCTAAATTTGCCCTCCGTTTTTCAAAGGTAAATACCAATCCTATTAAATATTTCAGATAATGGAAAAAGCCAAAACATACGAAACCGAAATTTCTGTTGAGGAAAGACTCAGGGCTCTGTACAGTTTGCAACTTGTTGATTCGGAGATAGACAAGATTAGAACGCTGAGGGGTGAGCTCCCTCTTGAAGTACAGGATCTGGAAGATGATATTGCCGGTCTTGAGACAAGGCTGGGAAACCTCCGCGAGGAAGTTATGAACCTTGAAAAGGCATCTTCAAAGAAGAATATAGAGATAAGCGAGTCGGAATCCCTTATCAAGAAGTATGAAGAACAGCAGAAGAATGTTAGAAACAACCGGGAATTTGATTCATTATCCAAGGAGATTGAGTATCAAAATCTTGAAATTGAACTTTTTAACAAGAAGATAAAGGAGTTCCTTGTTCAGATAGAGGAAAAAAAGCAACTCATAGCTGAATCGGAATCTCTGCTTTCTGAACGGCAAGCTGATCTGGATAACAAGAAGTCGGAACTTTCAGAGATTATTTCTGATACACAAAAGGAAGAGGAGACATTATTCAACAAATCAGAAAAAATACAGGAGGTAATTGAGGAAAGGCTCCTGACTGCATATAAGAGGATCCGTACAAATGCAAGGAACGGGCTTGCTGTAGTGCCTGTGCAGCGCGATGCGTGCGGAGGATGCTTTAACCAGATCCCTCCTCAGCGCCAGCTAGATATTAAATCGAGGAAGAAGATCATCGTTTGCGAATATTGCGGACGTATTCTGGTTGATGATGAGATAGTAAACGAGGCTCAGATCTGATACTCCCTATTTTTATTTTAACTTTATGTAAGCACCAGAACCACTCTGCAGTGGAAACATCTTTATTCAGGAAACTTGTAGCTGAAGGCATCCCTGAGAACCTGCCTAACCCGAAGCCTTTTGACAAAAGTCTTAACCATGCACCCCGGCGTAGGGACATTCTTACCCTCAATGAGAAAAAGCTCGCACTGAAGAACGCCCTGAGGTATTTCCCTGAACACTTTCATAAAACACTGGCAGGGGAATTTGCTGAGGAATTAAAGGAATACGGGCGAATCTACATGTACCGTTTTATGCCCGCATATGAGATAAGAGCACGGCATATCAACGAGTTCCCTTTCAGGTCTCGGGAAGCCGGTGCCATTATGCTGATGATCTCAAACAATCTCGACCCGAAGGTGGCTCAACATCCTCATGAGCTGATAACATACGGAGGCAATGGCGCGGTATTCCAGAACTGGGCCCAGTACCGCATTACAATGAAGTATCTATCGGAGATGACCGAAGATCAGACACTTGTTGTGTATTCAGGGCATCCCCTGGGCCTTTTCCCTTCGCATAAGGATGCTCCAAGGGTGGTTGTTACAAATGGCATGGTAATCCCCAACTATTCTTCTCAGGATGACTGGGATAGATTCAATGCCCTTGGTGTTTCACAATACGGCCAGATGACTGCCGGATCATATATGTACATAGGTCCCCAGGGTATTGTGCACGGGACAACCATAACCCTGATGAACGCTGCAAGAAGACTACCTGACGTGAGCCGGCAGTCACGTCCTTTGCTTTATGTTTCATCGGGACTTGGCGGAATGTCTGGCGCACAGCCTAAAGCAGCCAGGATCGCAGGGATAACCTCGGTGATCGCCGAGGTCAATCCGAAAGCCATTGAAAAGAGATATTCACAGGGATGGGTTGATGAAATAATATCCGATCCCCTGCCTCTGGTCAGAAGGTTATCAGAAGTCCGAAGACTGAATGAGCCGGTATCGATAGCTTTTCATGGCAATATAGTGGATCTGTGGGAAATACTTGCTAAAGAGGGGATCCATGTTGATATTGGTTCTGATCAGACTTCGCTCCATAATCCATGGTCAGGAGGGTATTATCCGGCCGGGATAACTTTCGATGAAGCCAATGACATGATGTCGGCTGATAGTGAGAAGTTCAGGGACCTTGTCAGAAAATCGCTCCGCAGGCAGGTAAAGGCTATTAACTTCCACACGGAAAAGGGGACCTGTTTTTTTGACTATGGTAATGCCTTCCTGCTTGAGGCGTCAAGGGCTGGTGCAGACATACTCGACACTAGCGGCGAATTCAGATACCCTTCCTATGTTCAGGACATAATGGGCCCGGTCTGCTTTGACTATGGTTTTGGCCCTTTCAGATGGGTATGCTGTTCCAATGATCCTGCTGACCTTGAGGTTACTGACAGGATAGCTGCGGAAAAACTTGAAGAACTTATGGCAGAATCTCCCGGTGAGATCCGGCAGCAGATGTCTGATAATATACGATGGATCAGGGAAGCAGGTAAAAACAACCTGGTTGTTGGATCGCAGGCAAGGATTCTGTATGCAGATGCAGAAGGAAGAACCACAATCGCATCAGCATTCAACACAGCCATAGGTGAAGGGATAATTTCGGCACCCATAGTCATCGGAAGGGATCATCATGATGTATCAGGAACCGACTCTCCCTTCAGGGAAACAAGCAATATTTATGACGGTTCAAAATTCACTGCCGATATGGCAGTGCAAAACGTGATTGGTGATGCCTTCCGGGGAGCCACCTGGGTCTCGCTTCATAACGGCGGAGGCGTGGGTTGGGGAGAGGTCATAAACGGCGGTTTCGGGATGGTTCTTGACGGGTCTGCAGAAGTTGCGGCAAAGCTGCGGATGATGCTGAACTGGGATGTTAACAATGGCATAGCACGAAGAAGCTGGGCCAGGAACAAGGGAGCAATATTCACCCTGCAACGGGAAATGAAGCGAATCCCCGGCCTTAACATAACCGTTCCATATATTGCAGATGATTTACTGATTGAAGATGCATTAGGATAATACCGTAGAACTGTTGCATGCAACAGTTCTACTACCATATTGCATGCAACAGTTCTACCATATTGCAAGCAACAGTTCTGTCATATTGCAAGCAACAGTTTTGAAATGTTGCATGCAACATTTTTACGATATTTTACCATCATCACCCCTGAGTAGCACCATTGCCGTGGCCATGACGCCCTCGCCTCTGCCTGTGAACCCCATCCCTTCGGTGGTTGTTGCTTTTACTGAAATATTTCCCGGCTGGGTTTTAAGAATACCTGCAATAACTTCCTTCATTTCCGGTATACGGGCTGAGATCCTGGGCTTTTCAAGGCATATGGTGCTATCGACATTTATTACTGAGTATCCTTCTCTGCTGATGAGATCAAATGTCCTTTTCAGAAGGATCCTGCTGTCTATATTCCTGTATTCCGGATCGCTGTCGGGAAAATGCATGCCGATATCTCTTAATCCGGCTGCACCAAGCAGTGCATCACATATTGCATGGAGAAGTACATCTCCGTCAGAGTGAGCAACGCAGCCTTTTTCATACGGGATCAGAACGCCTCCGAGCCGGAGGTCAATGCCTTTTTCCAGGCGATGAAAATCAATACCCTGGCCTGCCCTGATGTCCATTTTACTCAGAAGAAATAACGTTCCTCAGGGTGTTGCTGTCGAATGAGAGGGAGAAGCGAAGGGTTCTTGCAAGAGGATGATTCTGAGCCTGCGGCATAAGGTATGAGAAGTCGAGAGTGAATCCCTTGAGCCTGAAACCTGCTCCTGCCGTGAAATATTTCCTGTTGCCCTTTGTTTCATTTTCATGGAAATAACCGGCTCTTATTGCAAACTGGTCATTATACCAGTATTCGGTCCCGAATGAATATGTTATTTCTCGCATTTCTTCCTTAAATCCCCCGGGGGCATCGTAGAAAGAATGAATAATAGCCACAGGAACAGATACATTGGGATCCATCCCGTCCACAATCTCCATATCTGCATTATAGATCGGCGGAGTGGGTACAAGGAGTTTGTTGAGATCAATTGTCAGCGTAAGGGTATTATAATTGTCCAGTTCTATTGTTCCTGATGCTCCGAGGCGCATATTCATTGGGATAAAAACAGAAGTCTGGCCATCGGAATAACTCATTTTTGAGCCTATATTTGAAAGGTTGAAACCAAGTCCGACCAGCCCGTCCTTGCTGAACATCCTGACATCCTTATGGTAGTATCCCGAAATATCTGCAGCAAATGAGGTTCCCGGCTTGGTTGCTGCACCACCCGAATAGGTCCCTCCTGTGAGGTTTGAATAAATGAACCTGAAAGCGATTCCTCCTGAAAAGTTTTCCGAGAACATCCTGGAATACCCCAGGTCGAAAGCCAGCTCATTTGGCTTGAAATTGCGTTCCAGATTTCCGAACTCATCGGTAAACGGGACATCTCCGAGTGATGAATACAGAAGACTGGCGCTGGCTACCTGTTTTTTATCAATCCTGTAGTAACCGGTAAGGTAGGCAATGTTTATGTCCGGGACCAGGTTCCTTAACCAGGGTGAATACGATATGCCGACACCCCCGTTGCCGTCAATAAATGCAAGCTTTGCCGGATTCCAGTGCATGCTGTAAACGTCGGGTGAGGTTGCCACGCCGGCATCACCCATACCTCCCGCTCTCGAATCAGGAGCAATGGAAAGGAATGGCACCACTGTCTGAATGGCATTCAGATCCTGACCATGTAATTTAGTAAAGGAGGCGATTATAAATAAGAAGGAAATAATGGTAGTAATTTTTTTCTTCATGCTTTTTCTGGTCTGATTATAATTTTGCAAATATAAAACAAATTTTTCTCCCGCTTATTGCGTGGTTGTTAATAAATGATCAATCTTCCTGAAATACTGTTAGTTTCTCCATCCTGGTTATTAACAATTATCCTGTACAGATAGATCCCTTTTGCTGTTTCGCGGTTCCCCGAATCTCTTCCATTCCATTCCAGCGGAGGTAACATAAAACCCTCGGGGCAAACGTGAGCCTTTAAGGTTTTAATAACTGCTCCGGTCAGGTTGTATATTGTTACTGTAACATCAGCCTCCTTTCCGGGCCTGTTGTGTTCAGCCGTAAAGTAAGTATTGTCAGTAAAAGGATTGGGATAATTCATGGCATTCTTTAATACGAATCCGACCTGGGATTCAACAACAAAACTGACAGACGTTTCAGATGAGTTATTGAAATTGTCCCATGCTTTCAGGGTAATTGTATGATGGCCGGCGCTCAGGCCTGAAATCCTGTATGAGATTCTGCCGTTACTGTAGCTGTCAAAATCGTTTTCGAACAGGTGGTTCAGGGTAAAGGAAGATGAACGGTCATTGTCAATCCAGCATGTTATGTCATGGCCTATCCCGCTGCCAGCCGTATTTATGCCTCCGGGGTCGCTTATCATGGCAAGCAGGACAGGATCAGGGTCTGTCATGCCTCCGTTTCTGAACAGTGTGTCATTCAGGAAAAGCCTTATAACAGGGCCGCTGGTATCAGCAGCTGCCATTACACTGAATCCTCCTGCAATTATTCTGTCATAAAATCCGTTGATGTCGGTGATCTCATTGTATGCATAATAGCTTATTTTTCCCCTGCCCATATTATAGTCTATATCCCTTGGGACCATGAACCTGAAGCTGAATCTGCCGTTTGACACTTTTGTTTCACCGCTGAAAAGAATGTTGCCCGGAAGATAGAATTCCATCGGAGGACCTCCGTCATTGGCAAGAGTGTTCGTTCTTAGAGGTTTGTCAAAGACAAGCGGTTCTATGATTCCGTTGAAATCGTCAGCGGTAATGCCCGGCATTTTCTCAACATGACCCGCTATTGTGACAAGGCTTAACGCCCTTAGAGTGTCATTTGTTTCTGAAGCCGGCTTGCCGTTTATTGAGTCTGTTACTATTTTGCCGGTAAAAGGCCAGGCAGGCTTCATTGCAGGGTCGCCCAGAAGAACGAAGTTCCTTCTGTTGACACCGCTTTCTGTTTTGTTTTTTGCTGTTCTTATAATATCGCCCAACCTTAAAGGATTCCCGTCCCTGTCACGGTCGAAAGCAACATCCAGGATATTATAGTTCAGGGAATAATTGGGAGCCGAATAGACCAGCCTTGTTGTTGACATCAGCGCTATTCCGCCTCCCTCTTTGCTCAGCAGGATAATTTCTCCAGCCGAATTCTTCTCCTTTCTTTCATTTGTCAGGGGATTAATCTCAGCGTCGTCAAATCGGCTGAACTCGCATGTTGCTGTAATAAATAGCGGAAGCCTGGGGCTGTTCTTCCATTGCCTTATTGTTTGTGTGGTAAGCACCTGCTCATGGCCAAGGCTCAATTCATTGCCGTGTCCTGTGTAATTGACGATAAGGGACCCTTTCTGTATCACCTCGTTCAAAGCTCTTGTGGCGTCGGGATATGACTGCCCCCCGGCCATGGTCAGCTGCCTGAAGGCGTCAAAATATATCTTTTTGACATTAATTTCAGGTACGCTGTCGTTAAGAAGCCTGGCCAGACCTTCGGCATCATTCATATGAGTGTTGCCATCCTCATCGTCGGCAACAAGGGTAACGGTATTTTTCCATGCACCGATAACGGCAGGTGACATGTATCTTTCAATTTTTCGCAAAATGATCCCGGCTTCAGTTGTGTCTGATACAGGAAGGCGCCCGATACCGATATCAAGCGTACCCTCATCCTCGCCTTCACCCTCCTCAAGCAGGCCATAGAAATCGTCGGATGTGAATGAAGATATTATCACGTTTGAGTTTTTTGACTGGTAAGTGGGTATAAAACAGGGATTAAGCGGTGGCTTTGTCCTGTTATCATAGGAACCGTCGCCGAAAAGAAGTAGATATCTTATAGGTTTTGAACTTCCCGCCTGCTTCAGATATTTCATCCTGACGAAATTCCTGATTGCAGAAATATCAGGTATTCCGCCTGAGAACTCATTGTAGATCTGCTCTGGTGTAACAACCAGTGAAACAAGGCCGCTATTTCTGGAATGCAACTCTGAAAGCTTGCTTGCATGATTCTTGAAATCGGGATGTGCAAGGATGATCATCTCAGCAGGTCCTGAAGAATGAAGATCCTGGTTACTGACCGGCAAGTTGTTGATCAGGGGTACTAATGCCCTGCCAGGAGTGAATACGATGAATGTTCTCAGTGTATCCGTTGATGCGATGAAAGACAGATTATTGCCATTTCTGGTAAAGTTAATGACCGAGGGTTTAATGGGATTGGTAACATCCCATATAACCGTCTCTTCAACAGCACTATTAATAGTGAATTCTGTTATTTGTTGATGAGCAACACTTCTGGAATCAGTTATAAAGAAAGCTGAGCCTGTAAAAATATTTGACTTTCTGCCCTGAAGGACGATATAGTCAACCCAGCCTTTTGCTGAGACATCCCCATTGTTGTAAAATCTTAATTCGTAGGATGGGGAAGTGGATCCCGGTATTGAACTTCCTGTTGCCTCAACGATCCTGGCATATGTTCCGGTTGTGGATGATAATTCAACACCTTCTGCATAAATGTCGGCCAGTTTTTCATCTTCTTCATAGAACCTGAAGACAGAAATCCCTGAAGCCCGTGCCAGAGCTCTTATTTGGTACTTTACTGGTTCTGAGGCAAGAATTGGGCTGAAGCCGGGAATGAAGGCCGCCGGTGCCAGTTGGGATACGGGTTGGTACCATTCCCTTCCTGATTTAAGAAGGTTGTCATTTTCCTCCTCGTGTATCCAGAGGGCATCCGAAGTATCTGAGAAATAGCCTGGGCTTGATGAAGGCATTTCAGATGATCCAGTTCTTTGGCCGGGTTGTGCTGAAGAGGTTATAAAGTAGTACGCTGTGTCAGAATAGTTATGTCTTAGATATCCGTATTCCTCTTTTTCCGGATCATATTTCCATCTTCCTGTTCCCCTGGCGTAGAAAAGAAGGTGATCTCCTTCGTTGAAAACGCCGTCTGCACCTGTATGAAGGTAAGATGCTATTTCCCTTAGATCATCAGGGCTGGCATCGTCATTATAATACGACAACTGGCCGCAATTATTACCATAGATCCTGGGGTTTGTCGGATTATCAAGTCCAATGCTCCTGATCGTGCTGTAATCAATCCTGTATACGGCATCAGTTGTTACTGCCATCCGGAACCATTTACCGGAAGAAAGTACGGAACTTTCGGCATAGCCTCCCCTGATCTCCTGGCTCTTCAGCAATGGCGGGCAGAAAAGCATGAGCAGAAAAATCATTTTGAGGCTTCGTGACATAATCGCAAATTAATATAAAATAGTACCTGTTTTTGAGTTAATTTGTAATCTGAACTAAAATACTGACTATTTCAATACGTTGATATACCATCGAATAATATGAGATTCCGGTCAATGATTCTGGTGACTGCCGTTCTGGTTTTTCTGGGTGAGACGACCGCCCAGGATACTGATTATGGTGCCGGATATCAGACTATGATCATGCGGAATCCGTCATTTTCAGGCACTGCCGGAGATGGTATACTGAGGGTTTCTTACATGAATTTTTATCCCGGGAACAATTATAATCTGCACTCTTTTTACGTTTCATACGATTCATATTTCCCGGTTCTTCACGGAGGTGCTGGTTTCTGCCTGGCAAACGACCACATGGGAGGGATTGTGAACGATATGAGAGGATATATATCATATGCCTATTTCCTGCAGGCTGACAGGGATTTTTATATCAATGCAGGGCTTTCGGCAGGATTCCATCACAGGGGGTTCAGTATGGGCAATGCAGTCTTCCCCGATGAAATTGACAGATTGGGAGCAATTACCGGCTTTACATCAGAGCCTTTTGAAAATTTAAACCGTACACTTTTTGATATTTCCACAGGCTTCCTTTTCCTATGGAAGAAATGGATTGCAGGTGTGTCGGTCTCGCATCTTACTGGTCCTGATCTGGGGAGGCAGGGCCAGCCGGAAAGCAGGCTTGAAAGAAGCTTCCATATACAGGTTGCCGGGGATATAGATCTGAGTCCTGATCATGAAATGAAATTACGGCCGGTCGGCATGATGGATCTTCAGGATAAATATGCTTACGGCGGAGCAGGAGCTGTTCTTGAGAGTACAAATATATCAGCAAGCGTTGTTGCGCTTGCTGATAACAATGGCGATCTGGATATTCAGCCGGGCTTCACAATAAAAACAGGTAAAATTATGTTTTTCTATAATTACAGGTTTAATCTGAAGTCAGGGAATGATATCCTGCCTTTCTCATTGATGCATCAGACAGGCATATCACTGATTTTAAACAATGTTGAAAAAAGATTGGGGTCAGAAACAATAAAAATACCCCGTATGTAGTTATCTTTGTTGATTATTGAAATCGGGTTATAAACCAAAGGAATAACAAATCGTAATAACGATAAAAATAAAGGAGTTATGTACAGATTCAGAACCTTACCGGTTATATTGATAATGTTGGGTACGCTGGTACTCTTTTCCTGCAAGGGAGGCAAAAGAAACGCCGGTGTCTCTGCCACCACCGGGTGGCAGTATAATGATCCTGACAATGGTGGATTTGAGGTTACTATCGGGGCAGAACAGGTAACAGGCCCTGGTCTGGTACTTATTGAAGGTGGCAGGTTCACCATGGGCCGTGTTCAGCAGGACGTTATGTTTGACTGGAACAATGAGCCGCGAACTGTCACCGTGTCATCATTCTACATGGATGAAACAGAAATCCGGAATGTTGACTACCGTGAATACCTGTACTGGCTCAGAAGGGTTTACAAAGACTATCCTGAAGTTTTCAGGAGAGCACTGCCCGATACTCTCGTATGGAGAAGCCCGATGGGTTTTAACGATCCCTATGTGCAGTATTATTTCCGTCATCCCTCATATAATGAATACCCGGTTGTCGGAGTTTCCTGGATTCAGGCAAATGATTACTGCCTGTGGAGAACCGACAGGGTCAACGAACAGATACTAATTGATGAGGGAGAACTTAATCCTGACCCGAATCAGCTTAATGAAAAGAACTTCAATACAGAGGCATATCTTGCCGGTCAGTACGAAGGTGTCGTAAACCAGCTTCGTCAAAGTCTTAACCCGAATCAGACAGAGCGCCGGACAAGTTTTGAGGACGGAATACTTCTGCCGGCTTACAGACTTCCAACTGAAGCAGAATGGGAATTTGCCGCATACGGCCTGAGAGGAAACACTTTCGAAGAAAGGATCTATGAACGAAGAATATATCCATGGGATGGTCATAACGTAAGAAACGCAGCGAAGAAGAACCGGGGGGAAATGATGGCCAATTTTGTCCGCGGAAGGGGCGATATGATGGGTGTTGCAGGTAGCCTTAACGATAACGGAAGTATCACTGCTGATGTTCATTCCTACTGGCCGAACGATTATGGACTATACTGCATGGCAGGTAACGTTAATGAATGGGTCCAGGATGTTTACCGACCGCTTACCTCAATGGATGTTGACGGTTTCAACCCGTTCAGGGGTAATGTCTACACCGAACTCAAGAGAGATGCAAACGGACAGATAGTTGTAAAGGATAACCTGGGCCGGCTGGCAGTGGATACCGTTAAGGATTCGGATGTTGCCAACAGATACAATTATCAAAAGGGTGACTACAGAAATTACCGCGACGGTGACCTGCAATCTGCAATCCCCGGAGGAGGAGACTGGGTCACTGAAGACAATAAGCAGGGTTCCGTCAGAATGTACGCCCAGGAAACAGGTGATTACTTCTCACTTATAAATGATAAGGCAAGAGTCTATAAGGGAGGATCATGGAAAGACAGGGCTTACTGGCTCAATCCGTCAACCAGAAGATTCCTCGACCAGGAAAGCTCACGCGATGATATAGGTTTCCGATGTGCGATGATAAGAGTTGGAAGTCCTTCCGGATTATAAAAAGAACAAAAATACTGGTACAAAAAGCTCTAGTATAAAAATTAACCGCAAAGAACGCGGAGGATAATAGAAAGATAGCAAAGTATTTCCTGACATTATTCTAACTTTGCATCAATCGCAATCCGGCGGAGTTCTTTGCGGTTAATTTTATTTCATCCATACTTGAAGCGTTTATTGAGTATGAAAACAGATCAGATCTACAGAATATTCAGAGAGGAATCAAAAGGTGTTTCAACCGATACCAGGACACTAAATAAGGGAGAGATCTTTTTTGCCCTGTGGGGAGATAACTATAACGGGAATAAATTTGCTGCTGAGGCTGTTGAAAAAGGCGCCCTCTATGCTGTAATTGACGATCCGGCATATGAAACCGACAAGACCATTCTTGTTGATGACTGTCTTAACGAATTGCAGGCCCTGGCAGCTTTTCACAGGAAGGAACTGCAAATCCCCGTGATCGCAATAACCGGAACAAACGGAAAAACTACAACAAAGAACCTGATTGCCGCGGTACTGGCAAGGAAGTACAGGGTTCATGCAACCCCGGGCAACCTCAATAATGCTATAGGTGTGCCCCTGACAATATTGATGGCGCCCGAAGGCACTGAACTTATGGTCCTGGAGATGGGTGCAAACCATATCGGAGAGATTCGCACTTTGTGCCTTATAGCAAAGCCTGATTACGGGATCATAACAAATGTAGGACCCGCACATCTCGAAGGATTCGGATCGCTTGAGGGTGTGCTTAAGGCAAAGTCGGAACTATTCGAGCACCTAAGGAAAGTAAATGGCATAGCTATCTTTAACGAAAAGGATAATATGCTTACAGAAAAGATATTTAAACTTGTTAACAGGGCAGTTCCTTATTCCGATCCCTGCGGTTTTAAGCTTGAAATACAGGAGCTACCGTCTGATTCAAGCCTCTGCCTTCAGGCAGTATACAAACAAAATACCTATGATCTGGAGACAAACCTTTTTGGCAGGTTTAATCTGGATAACGTAAGGGCTGCCATTGCAACGGGATTATTCTTCGGGGTTCCCATGCCTGATATAGTTGATGCAATCAGGGAATACCGACCGCAAGACAACAGGTCGCAGGTAAGATCAACCGGACTGAACACTCTGATATGTGATGCATATAATGCAAATCCTGCAAGTATGAAGCTGGCTATTGAGTCTTTTGCTTCTCTTAGTACGGTGCCCAAGATGCTTATTCTTGGCGATATGCTGGAACTGGGTGATAAAACCGAAGAGGAACATCTCAATATACTGAAGCTGATTTCCGGATATGAATTTGATAATGTTCTGCTTGCAGGTCAGATATTCAGTAAGCTGTCTTCTGATTTCGGAATCACTTCCTTTCCCGACACAGCTGCACTTGCCGATTATCTTGAAAGAGAAAAGATAAAAGGCAATCACATACTCATAAAAGGATCAAGAGGAATGAAGCTGGAACAGATATTCAAGCTGCTCTGAAAGAAGGCTGTAATGCCTTAGTCTATCTTCCGGGCGAGGGCAGTGCCCCGTTAAACACCAGATTGATCAAAAGGACTTCCGGCCGGCTTCCCAGCCTTATCCGCGGACCCCATATTCCATAACCCGAAGACACAATGTAGTGGGTGTTGCCTTTCTTTAAATAACCGTGACTTAATTCGTACATCTTTCCTGTCAGCCAGTTGAGAGGCCAGATCTGTCCGTTATGTGTATGTCCCGAAAGCTGAAGGTCAATGCCATTGTTTTCAGCTTCTTCCAGGTTGAATGGCTGATGATCAAGTAAGATCAACGGTTTGGTTTTGTCTGCATCTTTTATAAGTTCTTCAAGGCTTGCCCTTTCTTTAGCGTAGAATCTCCGTGAATCCCTGTCAAGCCTTCCTATGAGCTGTATGCCTCCTTCTATAGTTGCAACTTCATCCTTTAATATTTTTATCCCCTTGCTTTCAATATACGGGATGGTCCGTTCCGCTCCGCCAATAAACTCGTGATTCCCGGTGATTGCATACATGCCATTTTTGCAATGCGGACAGGCAAAATACTTAAGCAGATCGCCCCTTAGAACCGGCCCGATCTCCCCGTCAACAATGTCACCAAGGAGGAGAACAAGGTCAGGCTGCAGCTTTTCAAGTATCATGGAGAGTTTTTTAACACTCCGCTTCCTGATAATACTCCCAAGGTGAACGTCTGATACCGCAACAACACGCATGCTGCTTATCCCATCGGCTTTCTTTCCAATGGCAACGTCATATCTTATCACATGAGGAGTAAGGGCATTGACAAACCCTGCAGTGATAAGGATTATCGAGACCGACAGGGTGACCAGATACGACAACTTCCTGTATAATTGTACATTTTCATGACCTAAAATCCCTGAGATCCTAAGTATCAGATACAGCAGATCAGAGGCTAAAAGAAAAATAAATCCGTACAGCATGAAAGCCATCCAGAATCCTCCAGCAATATTCAGGATATCCGAAAACACAGATGAGTGCCTCGATTCAAGGATCTTGCCAGCAATGAAGGTGCCGGCCAGACCGGCGAAGGTTACCAGGTACAATAACCTGTGACTCCTGAAGAAAGAAATGGCATTAAATCCTTTTGTATAGATGTAAATGTTAACGAGTGAATAGATTAACAGAACTATGGTGAAAAATATTATCATCTGTTGATTCTTCATTTCGTATCCGGGTTTTTATTGATGTTACCATGGCTGGTAGGTCCTGTGTCCTTTCAGATAATACTCAAAAACAATGCTTTTGTTCAAAATAAGCTTCTCGAAATCTCTTTCTTCTTTCTGCCTGAGTAGTTTTCTTTTGTCGCGGAGTTTATCAAGGCTTTCCGAGAAGTCTGCATGAGCTCTGAATACAGCTTTAACATTGCTGGTCTTCCCCTTAAGGAGGAAGAGGAGGGCTGCCAATCTGTCAAGGTTTTTTCTGACAGGTAGGATGTTGTGCAAATCCCTTTCCGGCAGATTTTTGTATATAAGGAAAAGATTATTGCGAAAGTTGAGGTATGTTTTCAGGTAAGAATCATAGGCAAGTGTACCGCCTCCAACATGATATACTATGGATTGGGGCAGGCAGCAAACCCTGTAACCGGCGTTATGAAACCTCCAGCACAGGTCCACTTCCTCCATATGGGCGAAAAAATCTTCATCAAAGCCGTTGCATTCTTTCCAGGCTTTCGCCCTGACAATCATACAGGCTCCGGTTGACCAGAAAATATCGGCAATATCGTCATACTGGCCAGAGTCTTTTTCAACATTCCCGAAAATGCGGCCACGACAGAATGTGAATCCATATTTGTCAATAAATCCTCCGGCAGCACCTGCATATTCAAAGTGATCCTGGCTATGGAAAGATCTTATTTTAGGCTGGCATGACGCTACATCAGGATTTTCATCCATGAACCTGACAAGAGGGGACAGCCATCCCTCAGTAACCTGTATATCTGTGTTGAGGAGTACATAATATTCAGAATCTATTTGCTTCAGCGCATAATTATATCCGCCTGCGAAGCCAAGGTTCTGTCCTGTGCTGATCAACCCTGCATCGCTGAAATTGTCTGACAGCCACTCGGCTGATCCGTCATTTGACCCGTTATCGGCAATGTACACTGCAGTATTTTGGTCCTTGGAATATTTCATTACATCACCCAGGAATTTTTTCAGATATGATAATCCGTTCCAGTTCAATATGACAACAGAGGTTTTAATCATCGATGCGGCTGTATTTCCATCTTCTGTGCGTCCATATCCAGTATTCGGGATTCTCCCTGATTATTTCTTCAAGCCTTCTGACATGAGTATCCGTAATTATGTGTTCAGGAAGGCTCCTGGTATTTTCGAACAGCATTTCAATGGTGAGGCTGTAATATCCGCGCCTTACTTTCCTGACATTCATGAATGCAACCGACATATCGTATTTCTCAGCTATCTTCTCCGGTCCAAGATGCACTGGCGTTAACTGGTTCAGGAATGTTGTCCGGTATTTAATAAAAGGTTTGGCGGGAGTCTGATCAGCAATGAAACCATAGGCTGTTCTTTGGTTGTTGTCATAGTTCTCAATTACAGTTCTCAGGATGCCTGCCATTGGGACAAGACTGCCCCCGTTCCTTGTCCTGAATCGGTTAAGGAAGCTGTCAAAATATTTGTTTTGGAGAGGCTTATATACCCCGACGGAGTTTATTTTAGTATAAGAGGGAAGCAGGCAGGTTACCCATTCCCAGTTGTTGTAATGGCTGTTTATTAAAAGAAGGTCACGTCCTGTTTGTAATGGGATGTTTATCAGATCGGGATTTGTAACGGTTACGCGTTTTTTCAGCTGGTTATTGCTTAAATGAGCAAGCTTAAGCGTTTCTATGAGGAGGTCGGCAAAATGTCTGTAGAATCTGCGTTCTATCTCCTTAATTTCATCTTCAGTTTTATCGGGGAAGGAATTCCTGAGATTCATGGCAGTGACTTTTCTGCGATAGCCGGGGAAATAATACAATAACAGAAACAATATGTCGGAAAAGAAATAGAGGACTCTCAGTGGAAGAAGTGTGACAACCCAGTTAATGCAATAGAACATATAGAATGCAACGGCGCCCATGGATCACTCGGGAATGTCATTCATAAATCTGCCAATAATCCCGAGTATTTCAGGGAAAACAAGGGAGTTTGCTGCAATAATTTCATCGCCGGTAAGCCCTTTCATGTTACCCCTGAAATCAGACACTTTTCCTCCTGCCTCCCTCAGGATTATTGCTCCTGCGGTAATGTCCCACGGTTTAAGGTCGTACTCAAAGAAGACGTCAAACCTGCCGCAGGCTACATATGCGAGGTCAATCGATGCTGAACCCAGTCTTCTTATCCCATGGGTGTTCTTTACAAGATAAGTAAGAAGATCCATATAGGGTGCAAGCCTGTTAAACTGACTGTATGGGAATCCGGTTGCTACAAGTGCATCCGAAAGGGAAGGTACGTCGGAGACTTTTATCTTTCTGCCATTAAGCCGGGCACCTCCGTCTTTCCAGGCAATAAATGTTTCATTTTCACCCGGTTCATGAACGATCCCGGCTATAATCTCGTCGTTATATGTGAGTCCGACGCTAATAGCGTACGGATGTGCACCATGGAGAAAGTTGGTAGTCCCGTCAAGGGGATCGATTACCCAGTTATATAGCTTTCCTCTTTTGTAGGTTGTTCCCTCTTCTGCAATGAATCCGGCACCCGGTATGACGTCAGTGAGTTTCTCAATAAGCATCCTTTCTGCCTCCCTGTCAACGTAGCTGACGAAATTATTGAGGCCTTTGACTTCTGTGTTCCTTATATCAAAACCTGGCGATTCCTTCTCAATGAACTCCCCGGTTTCTTTTATTGCTCTTTCTGCTATTGCACAGACATTTTTAAGTATCATGTTTCAGTCAATTAATTCTGCTTTTATGTTCCCGGAAGGTACAGTTTCCTTTAATAATACCTTTCTGACCTGTCCTGTCAGCTGTTCGTCCCATGGATGTTCTGCCCTGATGTAATTACCTGTTAATCCCGTGATCAGGTTCCTTCCATTACGGCCTTCAAAAAGCACCTCTGATACCACGCCTTTATTAAGAAGGCAAAAGCTGAGGTGTTTCTGATCTGAAAGTTCTGACAACCTTCTGGTTCGGGTCTCTTTCACCGAAGGCTTTATTTTTCCGGTCATTTTTTCTGACGCGGTACCCGGCCGGTCACTATATCTAAACACGTGAAGGTACGAAATTGGCATATCGCTGACAAACCTGAAGGTGTCATTGAAATCACTATCCGATTCTCCTGGGAAGCCTGCGATTAAATCTGCACCAATACCAGCCAGTGGGAGAAGTTTCTTTATGAAGGTTACCTTTTGCTCGAACAGCTCCCTCCTGTAACGTCTTCTCATGAGGCCTAGCATTCTGTCTGATCCGCTTTGAAGGGGGATATGGAAATGGGGCATCAGCTTATCATTTCCGGCGATGATGTCAATAATCTCGTCGGTAAGCAAATTGGGTTCTATGGACGAGATCCTGTATCTTTCAATGTCTTTGATGTTTACGAGCTTCTTTAACAATCCTGCAAGGGTCTCTCCGGTTGACCTGCCAAAGTCGCCGGTATTCACTCCGGTAATCACTATTTCTTTTATTCCTTTTTCCGCAATTAATTCCGCTTCCCTTACAACGGACCCTATATCCTGATTCCTGCTTTTGCCCCTTGCGAGCGGAACCGTGCAATAAGAGCAATTATAATCACATCCGTCCTGTACCTTCAGAAATGAACGTGTTCTTCCGCCAAATGACCATGCCGGGAAGTAAGGTTCTTTTTCCGGCAGCATGGCTGAGTGAATTGCAGGGATTCCCTTGCCGGGTTTCTCCCTGATATATGCAGCAATATCAAACTTTTCATTATTCCCCAGTACCAGGTCCACGCCCGGAATGGCTGCAATAGCGTGCGGCCTGAGCTGGGCATAACAGCCAACAGCAGCAATATAGGCATCCGGAGACCGGTTTATGAATTTCTTTATCGCCTGGCGGCACTTCCTTTCTGCTATACCTGTTACTGAGCATGTGTTGATAACATAAATGTCAGCCCTGCTCTCAGATGAAACTACTTCAAATTCATTATCAGGGAATAGCCTTGACATAGTTGAAGTTTCGGTATAGTTAAGCTTGCAACCAAGTGTATGAAAAGCGATCTTTATTCTGCTTCTGTTCATGATTTTATATGCTGGCAGCAGTTGTCAGCTTCCCGGCGGATACGGGTTTCTACTTATTCTTTTTCTTAGCACGTGAAAGCCAGACATTCCTGAACTGTATCTCTTTGCCTTCACTCTGAAGGCAAATGTGTCCCTCATTTACGTTCACACCTGAGCCTTTGTTCTGAAGAACACCATTGACATAGACTTCAATTGTATTTCCGGAACATGCAATTTCCATGATATTCCATTCTCCTGCAGGTTTTTCAGACGATAGGGCTTTCTTTTTTACAACTATTGATGACTTATCGGTCCTCTCATTCATGTCAGTGCCGTTCATGCAGATGAAATCTCCCGCGTTACCAGCAGCAAGCTGGCATTCAATGCATTTAATCCAGATATTATCCGGGGTCAGGGCATGGACAAAGACGCCGCTGTTGGTAGGTTCCACCGGCCACCTCCATTCAACATTAAGCCTATAGTCGGAAAAGCTTCCAACAGTCCTCATGTAACCGAAAGGATCTCCCTTGATATTTATAACTCCTTCTTTAACTGTGAATACTGAAGCCGGATCAACTGATGGGTCCTTAAGGAAGAAAATCCAGCCGCCAAGATCTTTGCCGTTGAAGAGTTTTATTACTTCAGTTTTCCCGCCTTTTTTGCTTTTTTTGTTTTTCTGGCCTGCATGAGCGTCAGCATCACAGGTGAACAAAAGGGCGAGGATCAATGCAACCGTGTAAAGATGATTCAGGATAGTTTTCATAGTTTGCAGTTTAAAAACGATTATTAGTATTTACGTATTCAATAACCTGTTAAAGAAGCTTGCTGGCAAGTTCGGCGAGAAAACTTCTTTCTCCCTTCACCAGATTCACATGTGCGAAGACATCCTGATATTTCATTTTGTCGGAAAGATAGCTCAGTCCGTTTGATCCTGTATCAAGGTATGGAGAATCTATCTGTTCAATATCGCCTGTGAAAATCATTTTAGTTCCCTCGCCAGCCCTGGTTATAATGGTTTTTATTTCATGAGGGGTCAGGTTCTGAGCCTCGTCAACGATAAAGAATATACTTGAAAGACTGCGTCCTCTTATGTAGGCAAGAGGGGTAATGACCAGCTTCTCTTCTTTCATCATATCATTAATCCTGAGAAATTCCGGGCTCTGATGGCTGAATTTATGCTTTATGACAGTAAGGTTATCATAAAGAGGCTGCATGTACGGATCCATTTTTTCCTTAATATCGCCGGGAAGGAATCCGAGATCACGGTTTGCCAATGGGACAATAGGCCTGGCAAGGAATATCTGTTTGTATTTCTTATGCTGCTGCAGAGCTGCTGCAAGCGCCAGGAGTGTTTTGCCCGTACCGGCTTTCCCGGTCAGGGAAACAAGCTGGATATCAGGATTTATCAGTGCATCAATTGCAAATGTCTGTTCGGCGTTCCTTGGATCAATTCCGAAAGTTGTCTGCTTGACCACCCTGTTCAGCATTTTATTAACCGGGCTGTAATGTGCCAGTGCACTTGAACCATTGTTTTTAAGGATGAAAAACTGATGTCCCTTAAGGTCTTCATTGAGTTTCAGTTCTGATGCATTTACTCCGTCAGGCGATTCATAAAGCTTGTTTATAACAGCCTGGTCAACCCCTTCCAGAATCTGAATACCCTTGTAAAGGTCGTCAATATTTGCAACCTTGTCGTTCTTGTAGTCCTGTGCCATAATGCCAAGAGACTTGGCTTTCATCCGGAGGTTTATATCTTTTGTTATCAGGACCACGGCTTTGTCCTTGTTGGTATTGCATACGTACTCGGCAATTGCCAGGATCCTGTGATCGGGAGTTCTTTCGGGGAATGACTGATTGACCTTATCGGAAAACTCCCTTCCCGTTTCAATGTGCAGATTGCCAAGATTATCACCTAGCGGGATATTGGCTGTAAGCAACATGTCACCGGATAATTTGTCAAGCTCACGTGTAAATTCCCTTGCATGGAAATTTATTATATCATTTCCTCTTTTGAATTTGTCAAGTTCTTCAAGAACTACAATCGGAATTATGACATCATTCTCTTCAAAGTTGTAGATGCATTTATAATCATGCAGAGGTACGTTCGTGTCCAGGATAAAAAGTTTCTTGTTTTTTTTCTTTATCATTATCAAGTATTTTATAATCAATTAACTGCGCAGTCAGCTAATTTCTTGTTAAAGCCCAGCAAAGGTACTAATATTAACCAATATCTTTGTTAGTGTGTTGAAAGTATGTTAATTTGTAATAAGGAAAGCTGTTAAAAGACTTAAGGATAAAATCTCCCTGTGATTCTCCGGGGGATTTCAATAATTCAGGAAATTGCATGAAAAATATTGCAGCAATGGGTTATAACGAAACAGTTGAATTTCTTTTCAGTCAGTTGCCTGCCTATCATCGTGTTGGGAAAGCCGCATATAAGAATGATCTGGAAACCACCCTTGCCCTCGACAGGTTTGATAACCATCCCCACAGGAAATATAAAACAATACATATAGCGGGCACTAACGGGAAAGGGTCACTTTCCCATCTGACCGTATCGGTGCTTATGGAGGCGGGCTTCAGGACAGGTCTTTATACTTCGCCTCATCTCAGGGATTTCAGGGAAAGAATAAAAGTAAATGGAAGGATGATGCCCAGGAATGCTGTTGTAAAGTATGTCAGGGAACATGCCGGAGTCATTGATTCTCTTAAACCTTCTTTTTTCGAGATGACAGCTGCTATGGCTTTTAGTTATTTTGCAGCTGCTGAGGTGGATGTTGCAGTTATTGAGACCGGGCTGGGAGGCCGGCTCGATTCAACCAACATAATCAGGCCTGTCTTATCGGTTATAACGAATATTGGTCATGACCACATGGACCTGCTGGGGGGGACCCTTGAAAAGGTTGCTGCAGAAAAGGCCGGGATAATTAAGAATAATACTCCGGTAGTAATTAGTGAAACACAGGTTGAAACGGAAAGAATATTCCTTGAGAAGGCATCGGAGACCGGCTCGGAAATAAGCTTTGCCGATAGCCGATTTTCGTGCATGCCGGAAGGGTATAATGCTCTTGGCAATTCAAGAAGATACTTAATATCAGAACTATCCTCGGGAAAATCAGTCAGGGTGAGAATGCCTCTTGCAGGTGATTATCAGGCGAAAAACCTTCAGGCATTATTCCAGATATTCAGATCACTTCCCGGATTCAAAGTCTCCGAGGCGGATATCGTCAGGGGAGCACGCAGGGTCATTAGAAATACAGGACTTATGGGCCGTTGGCAGGTTCTCGGGAGAAATCCCCTGACTATTTGCGACACAGGCCATAACAAGGAAGGACTTGAGTACGTTCTTAGGCAGCTCGGCAATGTGCCCAAAAAGAAGCTTCATATGGTTCTCGGTTTTGTTGCAGATAAGGACGTCTCTTCTCTTCTATCACTCATGCCCCGGGATGCTGATTATTATTTCACGAAAGCATCAGTTCCGCGGGCCCTTGACGAAAATTTACTCCTCCGGAAAGCTGTTGAGGCAGGGCTCTCAGGCAGAAGTTACCCGGATGTCGGATCCGCGCTCAGGGCTGCAAAAGAGAATGCCGGGGAATCTGACCTTATTTTTATAGGAGGAAGCACTTTTGTAGTTGCTGAAGTATTATAACTTTGGAAAGACATTAATGCACATTATGAAAAAAATCAGATCAGTCCTGTTCCTTGTTGCCCTCCTGTTTGCGCTCCGCTTATCCGGCCAGCAGGAGAGGAAGCTGGTTATTCTGCATACGAATGATCTTCATTCGCGCCTTACAGGCTTTGCGCCTGAATCATCATACTCGCCTCTTGTTACGGGAAATGACAACACTATGGGAGGTTTCAGCAGATTGGCAGCTTTGTTGAAGAAAGATATTATGCTGAACAGGGAGGGCACTCTGGTAATTGATGGTGGTGATTTCCTTATGGGGACTCTTTTTCATGGTCTTGAGACTTCTGACGGGTTCCAGCTTCCACTGATGAGGGAAATGGGGTATGATATTGTATGTCTCGGCAACCATGAATTTGATTTTGGCCCCGGCAAGCTTACGGAAATCATAAGATCATCTAATGCATCGGGGCAGGTGCCGTCAATCCTCCTGGGCAATGCTGTATTCGATGACAGGAAACCAGAGGATGATTCCCTTGCTGAGCTTTTTTCTTCAGGTATGATTAAGAGGAAACATATTATCGAAAAGAACGGCATCAAAATAGGTCTGTTCTCACTTCTGGGGAAAGATGCTGCTGAGGTGGCTCCGCTTGCCGAACCGGTGAAATTCTCAAAACAGATACCGGCAGCGAAGAAGATGGTAAAGGAACTCAAGGCAGAGAAATGTGACCTGATAATCTGCGTATCACATTCCGGACTTTCTTACAGCGATAAAAAGGGATGGGGAGGAGAGGATGTAAAGCTTGCTAAAAGCGTCAGGGGGATCAATATTATCATTAGCGGGCATACCCATACACGTCTGGATAAGCCTTTGATTGTTAATGGTGTAAATATTGTGCAAACAGGTGAGTATGGAAAATATGCAGGACGCATGGAACTTACTCTTTCCGGGAAAGAGATAAGAATTGACGGTTATAAGCTGATCCCTGTAAACGATGATCTGCAGGGAGATACCGATATTTTTCAGCTTATTGAACAACAAAAGGCACAAGTGTCAGAAGAAATTCTTGCTCCACTCGGATTCAGTTACACCTCACCTGTGGCTGAAAATGATTTTCTTTTGGAATGTAATGAGCAGGGTGATTTTAAATCGAGCAACCTGGGTCCACTGGTTGCCGATGCAATTCATTACTATGTCAACCAGAACACCAGGCAGGGAACCGATTTGAGCATGGTTGCCGTGGGTGTTATACGCGACAGGATCGTTCCGGGCATCCAGACAGCTCCTGACATATTCAGGGTCATGTCTCTGGGTTCAGGTGAGGACCAGGTCCCCGGATATCCTCTTTCAAGGCTGTATGTAACCGGGAAAGAATTAAAAAGCATTCTTGAAATTCTACAGGTAGCATACAAGTCATCACCTTCAAACTATTGTTACTATTCAGGGATCAAAGTTGTTTATGATCCGGGGAAAGGACTTCTGAGAAAGATAAAAAGCATTGAAATCATAAAAAGGGACGGCACTTTACGCCCTGTTGACTTTTCAAAGCATAACAAGGCTCTTTATTCTGTAACTGCGAATTCATATATGCTGGAATTCATAGGTATTATAAAGAAGATGAGTTTCGGCCTGATTAATGTGGTACCCAGGGATGGCTCAGGTAATCCCGTATCAGGAATGAAGGATTTTATAATTGACTTTGATGAAAGATCGCCGGGAGTACAGGAGGGGAAGGAATGGCTGGCTCTAATGGAATATTTTGGTTCAATGAAAGATACAAACGGAAATGCCGTTCCCGATATAGACAGGAAATATGCTCAGCCTGTCAGGTCATTTATTGAAGCAACTCCCTGATCATCTACCATGTGCTGAAAGGATTGTCAACGGAAAGGCGGTTTTTACTGTTTGCCACAGTATATCCTATATCAAATACAGTTCTTGCGATAAGTTCCATTTTGATGAAGTTTAATTTTTCAGCAGTATCGCCGGGAGTGTGATAGTCAGTGTGGAGCCCTGTTGTGAAAAAAAGAACGGGGATATCTCTCTTTACGAAATTATAGTGGTCGCTTCTTGCAAAAAGTTGCAGCGGACTGCCCCTTCCGCTGAGGCTATAATCAAAATCAATGTCGGATCTTTTATCTGATTCTTTTGCAATCTTCCTTAATTCACGACTCTGATCCCCTGTTATCACAAAGACCTCCATTGGTCCCGTCACGGGATTTTCTGAGGTTGAATCGGCAATGCCCCTGGTCCGTCCTATCATATCAAGATTAAGATTCACCACTGTGTTCTCAATAGGGAAAAGTGGTTTGGCCGTATAGGCCTGTGATCCCAGCAGTCCTATTTCTTCGCCGGTAATCCAGAGGAAGAGAACTGATCTTAGAGGTTTTTTCCCCAGGCTCATAAAGGCATCAGCAACTTCAAGAAGTGCAGCGCATCCCGAAGCATTGTCGTCGGCACCTGCATAAACCATTTCCCCAGAGGTTCCAACATGATCGGCATGGGCCGAGAATATTACGATTTCATTTTTCAGATCAGGATCACTACCTTCAACATATCCTGCGACATTATGCATAATTATTTCCTCGGTTTTTGAAACTTCTTTTATCCTGAGTTTTTTCCCTTTGATGACAAATGAAAACGGTTTGAGACTGCTGTCAATCCTGTCCTGTAATTCTTCCAGGGTATGGCCTGAATCCTTCAACAATTCGTCGGCAACTCTCCTGTGGATGAAAATTATCCTGGGCATTCCGGGCAGATCTATTACCAGGGGTCCGGAGTCGTTAAGATACTTTGTTGATTCAATCTGGTTTGCGATCTCAGGATACTGCTCATCCAGGGAAAAGCAACCCGATTTGGGATCAGCAACAAAAAGAATGACTTTAGCTTTAGAGAACAGAAGATTTGCCGTCTTCATCTGAATATTTCTGAATGATGACCATACAGACTCATCGAATCTGAATTCTGAACCATCCTCCGTCGTCGGAGCCCTGTCCATGATAAGTAACATCCTCCCTTCAGCATCAATATTCTCAAAGTCGTTATAATTGTATTTTTCTGCTTTTATCCCATAGCCTGCAAAGACAACTTCTCCTTCTGTTTCGAAATCGAAAGCACCTGACGGATGGAGCTGGAAAATGTTCTCATATATATTAACAGTATCGCCGGCATCTGACAGAATCTGAATGTTTGTTTTCTGCCTGTCGATGGTTTTGTTTCTGAGTGAGTATGGCTGAAAATAGC
>JAVEVC010000079.1:0-10705 GCA_034005245.1 Bacteroidales bacterium | reverse complement strand
GAGGTCGGTAGCGGATTCGAACCGCTGTACCTGGTTTTGCAGACCAGTGCCTAACCGCTCGGCAAACCGACCATTACAGGTCTGCAAAAATAACAAAAATTTATATTATCCAAGAAAGCCTGAAAAATACAAAAAACACGGCTTTTAATACTGAGCAGGCTGATGATTCAGAATTTCTTCAGCAAATCCTTCACAGCATCCCTGTGAACCATGAAATCCATCATCTTAAGCTTCACGTAATCCTCAGAGAAGAAATAATAACCAAACTCACCAGCTTCAGGATCATTGTTACGCGATCCTGATCCTGAATCCTTTATCAGGTACCAGTCCTTCCCGTCTTTCTCAAGGTAACCAACAAGATGCATCCCGTGATCATCAGTGGTGGTGCGGTTTGAAAACCTCAACTGACGGGCATTGTCGTTTATGTATGCTGAAGGGATATCAAAATCGGGAATGACAGCACATTGAGTCACCCTGTCGAAACCCGGCTCAGAAACATCACCTCCGATGCTGACAGTGTATCCTTTTCTCACAACATCCTTCAGGGTCGCGATAAACACATCGAGAGGGACATTATGATAATCTGAGTTGTACCACCAGTTGTCGGGAACGGCGTACTTTACCTTCCTGTAGAAAGGCTCCTGGGTATACGACAGTATATCAACATAATCGTCCGGATTTATTTTCAGGTAATCCCTGACATATTCCGCAGGGGTCATTTCCCTGCCGCCAGTATTGACCTTCTCAGGAGGAGCACCCATATGATGGTGCATTATCGCCCTGATCGTTGCTACAGCTGCATCTTCATCCCAGGCTGAGTTTTCCCTGACAGAAGTGAGGAAATCCTGCATCTCCCTGATCATCTCTGCATGAGTGTGATGCTTCCTGCCATCAATCAGTCCGGTATATGCTTCCCAGGGTACCGCTCCATACTTCGACCACATCCTGGTAACGGCATTTGCCTCAGAACCTTCTTCAAACAGGGAATTTCCCCGCTCCTGGATAAAGCGCCTGGTCTTTTCTACATATTCCCAGTAAACAGTGTACATTTCCGATAACCTGACCTTAATCCCGCTGATACGGTAAACCTCGGATTCCAGGAAGGATGTGGTGCTGAAACTCCAGCATGTGTTTGTATTTCCCTGTGAAACAGGAGGATTATGCCACTGACGGTTTTTGTAAAGATCAATCTTGTTGGGCAGCGCGACTGACGACAGGTCCACCGCAAAGCTTTTTGCCGGCTGTGCCGGCTTTAGCCTTTCATTGACTTCCCTGATGTCCTTTAGAATATAATTCTGGAAAAAGCCTGGTTTTGGTTCCCTGAAAACTGACTTGTCAACGCTCTGGGCCTTCACATCTGCACAAACAATGCTGAAGAAGAAAATCATTAAGAGTAGTTGGTTGCTTTTCATACTAAAATAATATTATTATATGATGTAAATTAAGTGGTTCACATGGAACCTTCATTATTTTATAAGCTTATTGTCATGCATAAAGCAGGACAAAGGTTCCATATCTGAGAAATTAATTTTCCCCTGTGAATGTAATGAATTTTAACAGCTTTTCCCTCATGCCTGATGAAAGGACTCTGGGAAAACAAATCTGAGGCTTTTATGAAAAGGGGCTGTCTGAAAGTCATAATCCTGAGGATTAGACTTTTAAGACAGCCCCTGTCAGGACTGTAACTTCAGGTTAGGGGTATGCTAACTGATATAGAATATATTATGGTAAGGGAGCCCCTTCTCCCGCAGCCACCAGCGCAAAGCCTTGGCTATCTTTCTTCTCCTGAGCAATACAGTACCTGTCTCTGATGATGTTATCTGATATAATGTTTTCATGATTTTATTATTATTGATTGTTAGCTGTTGGGTTAATACCAGTGCTTAGAATTTTTTCATGCTCTGAGTTCTTCCTTTTCTCCGCGTGTTTGGGCATAAAAATATGTCAGCCCGTTTATCTCAGTCATGTTGATGACTTTGAAACCATTCAGGCTAAGCAGTTCGAAGACCTCATCCCTGTTGATGTAGTGATCAGTTTTTGAGTCAAGGAAATTCCTGAACCTGTTGAGCAAGACTGACGGCTGGTAGAAATGGATTTTATTATTCCTGCTTAGTTTTCTGCTGTCTGAAAAACATCCTATGAAATTTGATCCTGGCTGAATGACACGATAAAGGTTGTGCAGGAACTTGTCGAGATGCTTTATGTTATTAAGCTTATTGAGGTTAACAAGCGATTTTACGCTTCTCATGTCGCTCTCGTCATAGTAATAGTGCTGGTTTGGAGAAATAACGATGAATTCAGAGTCCTCCGGGAAACCATTACTCTTGAGGTAGGTATAGAAGTTACCGCCAACTGTGGCAATAAGATTTGCCAATGCCGGACTTAAATTATTAATGCCGGAAGCTTTCTGCCTGACCGGGGCTGTCTCGGCAATGTTGTTGAGCAAATCAAGGGGTCTGTTAATTGCTGACACGTTTTCCATCACAATAAGTTTTAGATTATGTGTTAAAAGTAATGCTGTAAGATGGTCGTGTCAAGACGCAGAGGCCCATATAGTGGGCAAATGCGCATGTTTCTAAAACGTTTGGTGGACGAAATCCGGCATCTCGTTTACTGGTAGTTACAGCTTATAACAAATAATCAGCCTTTCGTCAAAATCGGGCTTATATTTACTTAAATTCATAAATATTGCTGGATTCTCAGGTTTGCTAAGACTTTAATCCACACATAATCAATTGTATATGTGAAATTAATTGCTTTTTTGCCGGGGGAAGCCCGATTTTGACGAAGAGAGAAATTCCTTGGATTAAAATCGTCAAAAAAGGCCTTTTTCAGGCCCTATAATGATAAAATAAATGCTGTCGGACGTCAGATCAGGGATAAATTCTTAAGAAAACAGGTTAAAAAATGGGGCAGATTCTATGTTTTTCCGGAACCTATTGATTGCAGTTCATCGGATTCGAATACAGATTTGTTTCCAGGGAAGCCGGTGGCTTTTATCATGGCTTTAGCAAGGGTCGTGGTATGAATGCCATTTAATTATTGCGACCATTTCTGAGGAGTGCGGTCCCACCGGTGCTTTTCAAGCTCCTTCATCAGATGCGGGTTAAGCAGCCCGACATCACTGGCAGCCATGTTGGATCGTACGTGGGTTGTTTTCCGCATGCCTGGTATGATAGTGCTCACTGTTGGTTCACCGAGAATGAACCTCAAAGCCATTTCGGGCATAGTCACGCCTTCCGGAAGGAGCGGCTTAAGCGCGTCAGCATGCTCCACACTGGAGATAAGATTTTCAGGTACGAAATAGGTATTTCTCCAGTCTCCTTCGGGCCATCTGCTTTCCTTTGTCAGGGTGCCGGTGAGCGATCCCTCATCGAACGGGACTCTCGCAATTACTCCCACATTCATCGCCTGGCAGGCTGGAAAGAGTTCATCTTTGGGATTCTGGTCGAAGATGTTATATATTACCTGCACCGAATCTATAACTCCGCTTTTTACAGCCCTTACGCCGTTCCATGGTTCCCATCTGTTTATGCTTATCCCTATGGAATGAAACAATCCCTGGTCTTTAAGGTTTAGCATTTTACCCATTGCCCTGTCATCATCAAGCCAATGATCTTCCCATGTATGAAACTGCATGAGGTCAAAGGAATCAAGCCCTGCATTCTTAAGGCTTCTTTCCACATATTCAGCTATATGCTCAGGCGGGAAACAATCATCGAGGGAATATTCCCTCCTGCTGGGCCACTTGAAATTCTTCGGCGGCATCTTGGTTGCAGTATACAGCTTTTTTCCCACGTTTTCCCTGACAAGTTCTCCAAGCAGTCTTTCGCTCTTCCCGGCGCCGTAACCCCAGGCTGTGTCAAAGAAAGTACATCCCAGGTCAACTGCCAGCTGAAGCGAGCGGAACGATTCCTCGTCATCGGAACCGGTCCACCCTGCCATTCCCCACATTCCATAGCCTATTTCACTTACCTCAAAGTTCGTTCTGCCAAGCTTTCTGTATTTCATTCCTGTTATTTTTAAGTTTAACTTTTATACATAATATAAAAATACTGTTTTATTGTTTGCCTGTGACATTTTGACTGGTGTATGCACCTAAAAAAATAAATTGCAGCGATCACGAAAAACAAACTGAATGAGCAGACAAAATCCAACCCTGGTTAATTAATTGCATTTTGATTTTTTTCTCTATAACTTCATAAGCTGAATATTTTTCACATATGTTACATTATTAAGAGTAAGATAGACAAAATGAAAACAGGAAAATTAACAAGACGTCAGGTTATTGCAGCCACTTCAGCAGGTTTCATTGGATCGATGCTAAACCTTTCATTCCGCCCTTTTGAAATTAATAGTAATAGTCAGCTTAAGAAACTGGCTATTAATGGGGGAGAAAAAGTTCACAAAGGATCCTGGCCTGACTGGCCTGTCTGGGATCAGTCGGCTGAATCTGGAATTATTGAAATGCTGAGAACAGGCCGATGGTGGAGGGGTAATGGCGAACATGTTGTGGAATTCGAAAAGCGTTATGCTGCTCTGATGGGAACCAGGAGATGCCTTGCCACTTCATGTGGTACCACAGCCCTGATGATAGCTCTGGATGTGCTTGGAGTCGATGCTGGAGATGAAGTACTGGTCTCTCCGTACACCTTCATTGCCACTTACAACGCTATATTTGCCCATAAGGCTCTTCCGGTGTTCGTAGACAGCGATCCCGAGACTTTCCTTATAAATCCGGCAAAGATAGAGGAGCGGATAACCGACAGGACTGTTGCCATTGTTCCGGTTCACATTTACGGTCTTCCCGCAGATATGGACAGTATAAACACAATAGCCCGGAAGCACAACCTGAAAGTCATCGAAGACGCCTGCCAGGCATGGCTGGCAGAATACAGGGGCAAAAAAACCGGCACACTGGGCGACCTGGGATGTTTCAGCTTCCAGAATTCAAAACACCTTCCTTCCGGCGAAGGCGGCGCAATAATTGGTAATGACGATGACATCATGGACAGATGCAATGCGTACCACAACTGCGGACGTCCCTACGGTAATATGAAAGCTGCTTCGGGATATCCTTACAGGGGGATGAACTACAGGATGCAGCAATCTCAGGCCCTGATACTCATGTCGCAGATGAAAAGGATTGAGAAGGATAACGATGTCAGGCTTGCCAATGCTCTTTATCTTGACAAGAAACTGAAGGAAATACCGGGGATCATTCCGTATAAACCTGCTAACGGTGCCACCAGGGCGGTTTATCATCTTTATCCATTCCGCTACATTAAGGAGCAATTCAACAATATTCCAAAGCAGAAATTTATTGAAGCCCTTAATGCAGAAGGCATTCCCGCGAGTGGCGGCTATGGAAAGCAGAATAAAGATGGTTTGATTGAGGAAGCCCTGAGTTCAAAAGGATTCAGGAGACTTTTCCCTGAAGCCAGATTGAAACAATACAGGGAGCAGAACAATCTTCCAGGCAATGACCAGCTTTGCGACCAGGCTGTAGCTTTCTACCAGAGTATCCTGCTGGGATCCAGAACCGATATGGATGATATTGTTAACGCTATAACAAAGATCTACCAGAACAGGAATTCACTGGTTTAAATGCCTTGATAATGGTTTTTAAAAATAATTTAATGAGATTCAGTGTATTGATGCTCATAGGGTTTCTTATGCTGGCGGTCAATGCCTGTAACCGGAAAACCAATTGCCCGGTTCTTCTGAAACAAATTGAAGAAGAATTATATAACGGTAACCTTAAAAATGTCACTGCTTTTGCAGATTCGCTGAAAAAAGCCTGTCCGGATGATGTACGGCTGGCAGCGAAGGCTGATTCGCTTTCACAGATTGCTGAAAGGATAGCCCTTGATTTCAGCCTTTCAGAAACAGAAGCCGAAGAGCAGATTAAAAAAAGAATCGGGGATTATCGTGAAAAGGAAAAAATGTTGTGGGAAAAACTGGGCTGGCTTGAATACAGGATCATCGACGGGGAAAAAAGATACTTTAACAGGGCTCCTTCAAATCTTTTGCTGATAAAGAACTTTAACCTCAACAGGTCCTATTGCGATTCCCTTGATTACGCGGATCAGGATTTAGCCTTTCGCAGGAAGCACACCAGGGCAGTGATGGAGACCTCTGGCGGAATGGCTGAACCTGTAATACCGGTTGATATGAAAGTCGATTACACACTGATGGTCAATCCCGACGTAGTTCCTGAAGGAGAGATTGTACGATGCTGGCTGCCATGGCCTAAGGAGAACCATCCAAGACAGGGGAAGGTGAAGTTCATTTCAGCTTCACAGAAAGACTACAAAATAGCTCCCGATACAGTAACCCACCGTAGCATTTATATGGAAGCCAGGGCAGAAAAAGGATTGCCGGTCATATTCAATGCATCGTTCAGTTATCAGTCATCAGGACAATACTTTGATCCCGACATGCTGAGGATAGACCCATATGATAAGAGCAGTAATCTTTACCGTGAGTACACCTCAGAAAAGCTTCCTCATATCTGCTTCACGGAAAACGTAAGAAAGCTTGCCGATTCTATTACAGGCACAGAGGACGAGCCTCTGGAGATACTCAGGAAGCTGTATATGTGGATGGCAGAGAATATTCCATGGGCAGGAGCGCTTGAATACTCAACCATGCCAAATATCCCGGAGTATGTTATCAGAAACAGAAGGGGAGATTGCGGCATGCAGACTTTCCTTCTGATGTCGATGCTCAGATACAAGGGTGTCCCAGTAAAATGGCAAAGCGGATGGATGATGCCTCCCGGCAACAAAAACCTCCACGACTGGTGCGAGGTTTATTTTGAAGGTCCAGGCTGGATTCCCGTGGATATGTCATATGGACTGCAAATCTCTACCGACAGGAAACACCGTGAGTTTTATATTTCCGGCATTGATTCCTACAGGCTGATCGTAAATGAGGGCGTTGCTGGTTCACTGTGGCCTGAGAAAAGATTTCTCAGGAGCGAACCCCTCGATTTTCAGCGTGGTGAAGTGGAATGGGAAGGAGGGAACCTCTACTTTGATAAATGGGATTATGAGATGCAAATAGAATATATTTCCGGCGGAAAAGAAAAATCACCCAGGCCTGAATACCAGATGGCAGGCCAGGATTGATTTCAAGATAATGCCGGTAACTTTATTTTTAATTAAAAGATTATGGTAAGATCGGACAGGAGAACATTTATTGTTTTATTGGTTTTTATATGTTCCTTCCCGCTTTTAATGATTCCTGGATGCAAAAAACCTGTAACAGGACATCTGAAGGATGCAATTGATTCTCTGGCTGCAGTCTATGCTCCTGACAAACGAGAGGCTGTCTTCGAAGCAAGCCTGTACAGTATGGGAAAGAATATGATCCTGAAGGGAGAAACAGATTTGCCTCAGGCCCGGGAGGCTGTGATCAGAATGCTTGATGAGAGGAAGATATCCTTCATTGACAGTATGAAACTTCTTCCTGATCCTGATCTGGTTACTAAACCATGGGGTATCATCAACGTCAGTGTGAGCATCATGCGCTCCTCTCCGTCGTATTCTTCAGAACAGGTGTCGCAAACACTTATGGGTACACCCGTAAGAATTCTCAAAAGCAAAGGGGGCTGGTTCCTGATACAGACTCCCGACTTCTATCTCGGGTGGACCGACAATGATGCTGTTCAACTATTGAACAACGAAGAATACAGCTCATGGACAAGTTCTTCCAGGTTATTCTATCTTAAGAAAACAGGCGAGATCTTCAGGGATCCTTCATCAGGAAAGGTAGTATCAGATATTGTAGCAGGCTGTATAGTTGAAGTCAAAGAACGGAAGGGAGGGTTTTATAAGATACTCATGCCTGACGGGAGAGAAGGATATCTTCCTGTCAATGAAGCCGTGAGTCTTGATGAATGGCTTGACAGCACAGTTCCGGTTCCGGAAAATCTGAGGAAAACTGCAGAATCATTCATGGGAATTCCTTACTGGTGGGGCGGAACGTCGGTCAAGGGGTTCGACTGCAGCGGTTTTGTAAAGACGGTTTACTTCCTTAACGGGATCATCCTGGCACGCGATGCTTCCCTTCAGTACAGGCACGGGATAATGATGACAGCAGATGCCTGGCCTGATTCGCTTATAACCGGAGACCTGTTGTTCTTCGGAAGAACTGTTAACGGTAACCCCAGGGCCACACATGTCGGAATGTATATTGGTAATTCAGAGTTCATACATTGCGCCGGCATGGTTAGGGTAAACAGTCTCGATTCTACCCGCAGCAATTTCAGCAGGGGCAGACGCGACACTTTCCTGGGGGTAAGGAGGATAGCGGGGGCAGAATCCGGAAAGGGCGCACAAAGGATTTCAGAACATAGTTGGTACAGATAAAGATCAATAAATGGATAAAAGAAGGTTTTTAAAGTGCAGCAGCGCAATTCTGGGTGGGGTCATCTCAGGAGGTTCATTCCTGTCGTGCTCAGGACGTTCGGGAGATAAATCAGTTAAAACCAAAAGCACAGGAAAGATGACACTCAGGTTCGAACCATACACGCTTCAGCTAAGGCATGCATTCACCCTTGCAACAAGTTCAAGGACAACAACCCCTGTGGTGCTGACAGAGATAGATTATGAGGGGATAACGGGTTATGGGGAAGCTTCTATGCCCCCATACCTTGGTGAAAGCCACGAGTCGGTATTGAAATTCCTTTCCGGAGTCGACCTGGCTCAGTTCACAGATCCCTTCCTGACAGAAGATATACTGGAATATGTCGACAAGCTGATGCCAGGCAACTATGCAGCAAAGGCATCCGTTGATATAGCACTGCACGACCTCATTGGCAAGCTGACCGGCCAGCCATGCTACAAGCTTTTCGGCCTTAATCCGGCCGATACTCCTCTTACCAGCTTTACCATCGGCCTCGATACACCTGAGGTTGTAAGGCAAAAGGTCGAGGAAACCGGGCCTTATAAGGTGCTGAAGGTGAAGCTCGGAAGGGACAACGACAGGGAGATGATCGAAGTAATACGTTCAATGACTGACAAGCCTCTGTGCGTTGATGTAAACCAGGGCTGGAAAGACAGGAACTATGCCCTCGAAATGGCACACTGGCTTAAGGAGAAAGGAATTATATTCCTTGAACAGCCCATGCCAAAAGAGATGAGTGACGACCTGGCCTGGCTTACCATGAACAGCCCGATTCCGGTCATCGGGGATGAGGCAATTCAAAATTCTGCCGATATCGTTAAGTACAGGGATGTCTATTCAGGAATTAATATTAAGCTTATGAAATGCGGAGGACTTAATGCAGCTCGGAAGATGTTCGACATGGCCAGGGCTTTCGGCATGAAGACAATGATCGGATGCATGACTGAAACATCCTGCGCTGTTACCGCTGCAGCACAGCTTTCTCCGTTGACCGACTGGTGCGATCTGGATGGCAATCTGCTGATTAGCAATGATGTCTTCGACGGAGTGAAGATTGTTGAGGGAAAGGTTACACTGCCTGAAAGACCGGGAATAGGTGTGGAAAAAATATCCTGACCGATAACTTGAATCCTGGGGTGTTGATTTTCCGCTGCTTGCTGCGGGGAAAGCAAGCCTAATAAGGATACACCATTTCAGGGATCAAAGATTTCCCGAAGATTGTTGAAAGGATCTTCGGTCTCTTTTATGCGGTTAGAAAGGAAGGCGTGAAAGATAGCATTGATGTCTTTTTGTTATTACCAGGTCGTTGCCAGCCAGCCTTATTAACTGTAACCTTCCGGGAACATTTATTGGTATTTCACAGCACCAGCGGGAATGAAGGGGTTTTCAGCCATTTGTCGAACCAGTCAAATGCTTCTTTCTGCATGGCAGCATCAAATTTATGAGGCCCTGGATAGTATGAGCACCTGTACATCTCCGGTGCGTCTGCCTTATCATAGATCTCCTTAAGCATCCTGTCGGCCCGTTGCATTTCCGGAAGAGTGTAAAGGTCGTCCTCGGTATCGTTCAGGACCATTGTCGGAAGGGGGACCCTCAGTCCGAGTATCTCGGGAAAATCAAGCTCGTTAGGCAGGACGGGTACATATGTCATCCATGTATGTGTGAACGATTTGTTTAGCAGGAAATCTTTCCAGGTTGTCATGAATCCAACGCATACGGCACACTTGATCCTGTTGTCGAGGCCGCCTGTGAAGACGGTTCTCATGCCACCGCCAGATAAACCGGCACAGCCTATACGTTCGCTATCAACATCCTTTCTTGAGCACAGGACATCGAGAGCTTTCAGGTCTTCTGCCAGGAAGACCCCGGGCCATGTTGTACCTGCACAGAAGAGCGATTTGGCCATTATGTGCTCATGATCTGAAGCCCAACGGTTGTAAGCTTCTATGTTCCCGGGATCTTCAGGATCATCATCGCTGAGCCCCTGCCTGTGTTCAGGGGGAATATCCTGCATCATCACCCTTCTGCTGGCAAAGGGGAATGCATCAGACACAAGTACAACGTAACCCCTTTTTGCAATTTCATTAGCCCAGGCAAAGCCCTCATAGTAATCTTTCTGGTGACTAACCATCAGCGGATGCTGGCTGACGGATGTCCGTGTGATTTTTCTGGTCCCGAAATACTTGTTTCCTCCATGGTCGTGAAATGCCAGTATTCCAGGTAAACGCCCCTGGGAATTTTCAGGCTTCAAAACAATGGCTTCAGTAGGCCGGCCCCAGGGAAGCTGCCATTT
>JAVEVC010000020.1:0-48729 GCA_034005245.1 Bacteroidales bacterium | reverse complement strand
ATACTTTTCCGCTATCATAACCTTAACAAGCACAATAAAAAGAGCAGTTACAAAAAAGGGGAAAAGATCCTTATAAAAATAAACCAGGGCACTTCTAGACTGGGACTTACAAAGGAGGAGAAGGAAAGAGGATTCTATTATCCCTCAACTCTGAAACCCGGTCAAGAAAAGAGAAGGCCAATTTTTGGAGCAACAGAAGCCGGTCCTTACATTGTTCTGGAACTCCTCCGCGAACTTGTTAATGACCTTAACATTGATCAGGCAGACATTACTGTTGGTGATCCCATGACCGACATCTGCGGACATAATTACGAAGTCTGGCATGGAGAATTTCCAAACGTGACCTATACCGGTAAGTTCTCATCAAACCACGGAAGAACTATTATTTATCCTACAAAAGAGGATCTTCTTTATTATTCCGACAAGAAACAGACTGACAAGCTTTATGATGTAATCGAAAATGCAGACTACCTTATCAATGTAGCAAATCTGAAACCTCATATGTCAGCCGGAATAAGTCTTACTGCCAAGAATCATTTCGGTTCACAGGCAAGGGAAAATGCTATTCATCTGCACAACTCCCTGGTTGTGCCCATAGGAGGTAGACCTACAAATACCGGCTACCATAGATACCGCAATCTGGTGGATCTTATGGGAAGCAAATACCTTGGGCGAAATACTGTACTGTACCTTGTCGATGGTTTATTCGGAGGCGGTGCCAGCGAAACAAAAGTCCCGGTCAAATACTTTATGGCTCCGTTCAACAATGATTACTGCAATTCGCTTTTTGTGTCGCAGGACCAGGTAGCCCTTGAATCAGTGTGTTTTGACTTTCTGAGGACTGAATGGAACGGTATTAACAGGCACGATCCGGCAAATAATGCGTCAGAAGACAGACCCAACCTCAATGGCGTGGATGACTACCTTCACCAGGCTGCAGATTCATCAAACTGGCCCGAGGGAATAGTCTATGATCCCGATAACAGCGGGAAACCGCTTCCCAGCCTTGGCGTTCATGAACACTGGAACAACCCTGAGAAAAAGCAGTATTCACGCAACCTGGGATACAACAGGGGTATAGAGCTCGTTTCAATTCCCGACACTCTTGTCATGACCGGAATGACCGCACTTAAAAACATAAAATGATCCCATAATCAACAGGAAACAGAATGAAGAATAACCGGAGAGAATTCATCAGAAAGGGAAGTGCGCTAGCGGCACTTTCTGTAATTGGTACAGGCCATGTAAAATCAGGATTGCTTGACCTGAAAAAGCATGAAACCGGACCGAAAGGATCAGAACACGGCGGGCTTCCGGAGGAACATGCCATGGAAATAGCCCTGCAGGCTCCTGCAGAACCTACAGATAATGACATTAGCTTCATCAGACAAATGGGGATCAATCAAGTAGTTCTGTGGACTGATGCCAGCAAGTCAGGTTATGAATATTATGCAAGCCGCCGCAGTATATATGAGTCAGCCGGGATAAAGATATTCGGATTTGGTAACTATGATGTCCACAACCAGGATAAAATAGTTCTGAATCTTCCGGGCAGGGATGAAAAAATAGAAGAGTACAAGAATCATATCCGAAACCTTGGCAAAGCCGGTATTCATTATACCACATATGCCCACATGGGCAACGGTATATGGAGCACAGAACGTGAAACAACACGGGGAGGAGCATCGGCTAGGGCCTTCAACCTCGAAACAGCAAAAGCAGGTGTCTGGAACAAGGTAACATATGAAGCACCTCTGACCCATGGACGGAAGTACTCAGAAGATGAAATCTGGTCAAATTATGAATACTTCATAAAACAGGTTGCTCCGGTTGCTGAATCAGAGAACGTCAGGATAGGGATACACCCAGATGATCCTCCGGTTCCTGAACTTGGAGGCATTCCAAGGTGCATCTTCAGCAGTTTCGACGGATACAAGCGTGCACTTGAAATTGCCGGTAGCCCGAATGTTGGAATCTGCCTGTGCGTTGGCTGCTGGCTTGAAGGCGGTCAGCAGATGGGCAAGGATGTATTTGAGACCATCAATTACTTTGGCAAACAGAAGAAGATCTTCAAGGTGCATTTGCGGAATGTAAACCGGCAGTTGCCGCATTTTACAGAAACTTTCCTCGACGACGGATACGAAAATATGTACAGAGTGATCAAAGCCCTGAAGGAAGTCGATTTCGACGGTGTTCTGATTGCAGATCATATCCCGTCAATGGTATACGGACCTTATACCGGAACTGCTTTCTCTGTGGGCTACATGAAAGCCCTTGTTGAAAGGGTAATTGCTGAAGGATGAATTCCTTCCGGAGTATCTTCTCCTTTCATACTAATACAGGAATATAGTTCCCCTTCGATCACGTGGCTGAATAGTTACGCCTCTGCGGGGCTTGTTTTTCATTGTGGTTTATCCTGATGGGCGGTGCTCATCCTTAATATATTAACGGCTTAGGGCCGTAATTTCCAGATTCGGTATAGTCTATCAGCCCCGCAGGGGAGCAATATATCAGAACAGGTCACAGCGCCCAGGCTAATGGGGAAACAGAGGGATGACAGCCCGTACAAGCCGGATATTACTATGCAACCGGAATATTTCATTCTGACAATGACCCTGTATCCTGTTTTGGAGGTAGTGAGATATAAATATTTTCCCAATATTTTGATATACCCTGTTTTTTCTTTTCCTGATATAATTTGTCTTAAAAAACTTTAAAATCTTCACGTGGATGACTCTTAAATTAGGCAATTAAAAATCCAAGGATTATATTTGTCTGAACCATAACAAAAAGAATAAAATCACTTTCTATATCTGATCTGTCAATCTCATCAGCAAAAAAAGATTAGTCTAATTTAACTAACAAAAGATCCAATATGAAGAAAATCAATCTTTACAAAGCAGCGCTTGGCGTATGCCTGCTGTTGCTGGTAACTGTCATTATCATGGCTCTGGCCGGTAAGGGTGCAGCCACAGGACCGCTGCTTATCCTTATGTTTATAATTCTTTCCTTTGCCGTCAAGGGATTCCAGGCGGTCAAGGGCTTGTCATTTACTATGTGGATGTTTACAGCCGTATGCGCGGCACTGTTTTATCCACAGTTATTTGTTTCCTATGGCAATTTCAAGACAACTGTCCTGATAGTACCCCTTCTTCAGCTGATAATGTTCGGCATGGGATCCCAGATGAGTTTTGACGACTTCGCCGGTGTGATTAAAGTACCAAAAGGTGTTCTGGTTGGAGGCTTTGGCCATTATATCATTATGCCGCTTACAGCACTGCTCATTGTAAAGGTTTTTAAATTCCCGCCCGAAATAGCTGCAGGTATAATACTTGTCGGCTGCGTTCCCAACGGATTAGCTTCAAATGTAATGTCATTGATCTGCAATGCCAATCTTGTCCTTGCTGTTGCGGTAAGCGCAGTCACTACAATTGTTGCACCATTTGTAACTCCTTTCCTGATGAAAATAATCGGAGGCCAGTATGTTGCAATAGATATATGGGCCATGATGATGGATATCATTAAAATGATGATCTTCCCGATCATTGCAGGATTCATATTTAACCTCATCAATAACGGGAATAAGAGTGCACGTGCAAGAAATATTGAATTGACAGGATACGTAATAACCATTCTGCTTGCCAACCTGATATATCTGAAAGTCAGTGACACTGGATTCTCAGGATACCTAATTCAAACAGTCAAGACGCTGGCAATAGCCTTTGTTCTGCCTATAGTAGCTGCAATGTTGTTCCGTCATTTCCTCAAAGGTGATCATCAGTTGCAGAAGAAGATCCTTTCGCTTATTTCAATGGTGGGAATTGCAGTTATCGTTACAGTTATAACCGCAGCCGGACGTGATAGTCTGTTGGCCGTTGGCGCACTGCTCCTCCTGGTTGTCACCATTCAGAACCTGGCCGGCTATTTTCTTGGCTATAACGCAGGGAGGCTTTTCGGCTTGCCAAAGAGGGATTGCAGAACCCTGGCATTTGAGGTCAGCATGTCAAATGGCGGACTGGCATCAGGACTGGCAATGACAATGGGCAATATAGCTACTATTGGACTTGCCCCGGCCATATACGGTCCTTTGATGAATGTTACAGGCTCAACCCTGGCAAGCTGGTGGAGAAGCAAGCCTTTACCAGAAGCAAAAGATGATGCTGAAACCGTAACAGATAGTAAATAGCAGGTTTCGGAAGAATGATATTAAATATTATAAACTCAAAAAATATACATATATGGAAACCAAAATCGTGACATTCGGGGAAATTATGCTGAGACTGGCTACCCCGGGTTTTGAGCGCTTCAGTCAGATAAAGCAGTTTAATGCCTCATTTGGAGGCGGTGAAGCTAATGTAGCAGTATCTCTGGCCAACTTCGGGATGAAGGTAGACTATGTAACACGGCTTCCGAAGAATGATATTGCCGAAGCCTGCCTCATGGACCTGCGCAGGTACAAGGTAGGAACAGAAAAGATAATCTTTGGCGGAGACCGTGTTGGCATATATTATCTTGAAACCGGTGCCATTGCTCGTGGAAGCAAAGTTATCTACGACCGTGCCAATTCCGCCATAGCAGAAATAAAACCCGGCATGGTGGACTGGGACTCTGTTTTTGAAGGGGTTTCCTGGTTTCACTGGACTGGAATAACTCCTGCAATATCCGAGGGTGCTGCCCTCGTATGCAAAGAGGCTATAGAAGCCGCCAACAAAAAGGGAATCACCGTTTCAACTGACCTTAATTTCAGGAAAAACCTGTGGAAATGGGGCAAAAAAGCTCCTGAAGTCATGCCCGATCTTGTTTCAGGATGCGACATAATACTCGGAAATGAAGAAGACGCAGAGAAAGTATTTGGGATTCATCCTGAAGGCGTTGATGTAACTAAGGGACATGTTGAGGCTGCAGCATACGAATCAGTCTGCCGTCAGCTTATGGCTAAGTTCCCAAAAGCAAAAAAAGTCATAATAACCCTTCGCGGCTCCATAAACGCCAATCACAACACCTGGTCGGGAGTGTTGTTTGACGGCAAAAAGCTCTTCGAAGCCCCGGTGTACGACATAACCCATATAGTTGACAGGGTTGGAGGAGGCGACAGCTTCATGGGAGGTCTGATATACGGACTTATATCCTTCCCGGGCGATGATCAGCGTGCATTGAACTTTGCTGTTGCGGCATCATGTCTTAAGCATACAATCTACGGCGATTTTAACATGGTCACTGTAAAAGAAGTTGAGACGCTCATGGGAGGAGATGCATCAGGCAGGGTGTCAAGATAAATTGAAAGAACTTATTATCAATCTAATCCGGAAAAACAAATTTTATTATGGCAAGATTTACAAGAATACAGGTTGCACTGAAAATGGCAGAAGAGGGAATGATCCCGGTTTTTTTCAACAGTGATGCAGAAGTATGCAAAAAAGTGCTTGAGGCATGCTACAACGGAGGAATAAGACTGTTCGAGTTCACTAACAGGGGTGATTATGCTCATGTTGTTTTTGAACAGATCAATAAGTTCGCAGCTGCTGAATTTCCAGATATGATACTGGGAACCGGTTCTGTTATTGACGCTCCCACTGCAGTTCTCTATGTTCAGCTTGGCTCAAACTTTATTGTGTCACCAATACTTAATGAGGAAATGGCTGGTGTGCTCAACAGACGAAAGATACTCTGGTCGCCCGGCTGCGGATCTGCATCAGAGATCTCCAGAGCTGAAGCGCTTGGCGCTGAAATTGTTAAGATATTCCCCGGCTCACAGGTTGGCGGACCGAAGTTTGTGGCTGCTGTCAAAGGACCTATGCCCTGGACACAGATAATGCCCACCGGAGGTGTTGAACCGACTGAATCAAACCTCACCGAATGGTTCAAGGCTGGTGCAGTATGCGTTGGAATGGGGTCTCAGCTTATTAAATCAGACCTTGTTAAGGCCAGGGATTTCAAAAAGATCGAACAGGACGTAAAAAATGCAGTTGACCTGGTAAGGAGACTGAGACAGCAATATCCAGTAAAGATCTGATCTGAAGAATATTTACAAAATCATTAAAAATTTTTAGAAGAAATGATAGCTGATACAATTAAAAACATAAACATATATTCCGCAATATCCCCAAGAATAAAAAAAGGTCTCGAATACCTGGCAAATACTGATTTCAGCAAAATGGAGCCCGGCAGGTATGAACTTGACGGTTCCAACCTTTTTGTTCTTGTCCAGGTTTATAATTCATTGCCAAGGGAACAGGGAAAATGGGAGTGTCATCGCAACTATGCTGATATTCAGTACATAGCTGAAGGAATTGAACAGATAGGATATAATCATATTGACAGGATGCAGGTAGTCATTGAATACAATCCTGAAAAGGATATCGAGATCCTTGGCGGGAAAGGTGATTATGTGACACTGCCTGAAGGCTCCTATGGAATATTCTTCCCTGAGGATGCTCATCAACCAAAAGTGGCGCCGGAAAATATACCCGGCCCGGTAAAAAAAGTAGTCATCAAGGTAAAAATTGACTGGTAAGATCAAAATTTTCTCTTTACAACCCATCAGGTATAACTTCTGATGAAAAGAATCATTGTAATCGGGAGCTCTAACACCGACATGGTGGTAAAATGTAAAAAACTGCCCTCGCCGGGGGAGACAATCCTCGGCGGGGCATTCCTTATGAATCCCGGCGGTAAGGGAGCTAACCAGGCAGTGGCGGCAGCCCGCCTGAAAGGGAACGTAACATTTGTTGCAAAGACGGGCAACGATCTTTTCGGAGAACAGTCGAAACTGCTGTTTGAAAAGGAAGGCATAGATACAAGATTTCTCATCAGGGACCAGAAGAATCCTTCGGGCGTAGCCCTGATAGCAGTTGACGAGAACGGCGAGAATTGCATCGTTGTGGCTTCCGGATCAAATGCCACTCTTTCTGCGTACGATATCGATGAAGAAGTATATGTTACCGACAGGGAGGATGTCTACCTTATGCAGCTTGAAATACCTGTCGGAACTGTTGATTATGTTGCACAAAAAGTTTTCAGCAAAGAAAACAGAGTCATACTTAACCCTGCTCCTGCCCGCCAGCTGAGCCAGGAACTGCTCGACTCAGTCTATGTTCTCACACCAAATGAAATTGAAGCTGAAATACTTACCGGCATTAAGGTAGAAAATGCCTCTTCAGCAGAAAGATCGGCCATGAAACTTCTGGACAAAGGGGTTAAAAATGTAGTAATAACCATGGGAGCTGCAGGGGCCTATCTCTGTACGCCGGAAATGTCGAAGATGATACCGGTAGTTCCTGTCAAAGCTGTAGATACTACAGCTGCCGGGGATGTATTTAATGGCGCACTTGCAGTGGCTCTCGCAGAAGGAAAGGATCTTGAGGAAGCTGTCGGCTTTGCCAACAGGGCTGCTTCAATCTCCGTCACAAGACTTGGAGCCCAGGCTTCGGCTCCCTACAGAAATGAGCTTGACTGACAATCATTTCTGAGATTTCAATCAGCCAGGCTCTTACCAGGCATACCTTAGGTTTTCTTTAAATGCTTCTGCACCACGATCAAAAAACGGATTCAATAAAACGACCATTTAACCACAAACTGACTTATCGCCATGAAGAAGTTATCATTAATAATTATTCTGCCTGCATTATTGCTGGCTGCAGTTTCCTGCTCTAAAAAATCAGGTGAATTCAGAAAAATAGATACCGCTGTCCTTAAAGATAAAATTGCAGGCGGATGGGCCGGCAAAATGGCAGGAGTAACTTACGGCGCACCTACTGAATTCCGGGCAAGGGGAACAACCTACGATGAACCAATAAACTGGCAATCGTCAGATATCAGGGGAAGCCTGTGGCAGGACGACATTTACGTTCAGCTTACCTTCCTTATGACTATGGATAAATATGGCATCGACGCCCCTGTGAAAAAATACCAGGAGATGTTCGCAAAAGCCGGTTATCATCTTTGGCATGCAAACATGCAGGCACGTAAGAATTATTACGACAGCATTTTTGCACCTTTATCAGGAAGCCCGGAGTATAATATACATGCCGACGATATTGATTTCCAGATCGAAGCCGACTATATAGGATTCATGTGCCCTGGGATGCCTTCAACAGCAACCGGGACAGCGTTCAGAACAGGCCATATAATGAATTACGGAGATGGCGTCTATGGAGGCGTATTCGTCGCAGCATTGTATGCAGAAGCATACTTTGAGACGGACATTCACAAGATCGTGGAAAAAGCGCTTATGTCGCTTCCTGCGGAAAGCGATTACTATAAGATCATCAGCGACGTTATCAGGTTGTACGATAATTATCCAACAGACTGGAGGGCAGCCTGGCAGGAGCTTGAGAACAAATGGGGAGATGTTGATATCTGCGGGGCAGGCGACCCTTTCAACATTGACGCGAAACTCAATGGCGCCTACATCGTAATGGGATTGCTGTATGGAGAAGGCGACCCGATGAAAACCCTGGAGATCTCCACACGGTGCGGACAGGATTCTGACTGCAATCCATCCAATGCCCTGGCCGTCCTTGGCGTGATAAAAGGCTTAAGCGGATTGCCTGAGGAAATACAGGAAGGTGTAAGGGCTATAGGCGATTCAACTTTCATTTTTACCACATACTCGTTTAATAGTGCCGTAGAGTCCACATATAAGTATTCCACAGACCTCATAGTATCTAACGGAGGCAGGATCAAGGGTGATAAAATCATTGTCAGATTGCAGGAGCCGGTTGCTCCTCCCCTTGAAGTGTCATTCCCGGATGTTGTTTTCGACAGGAAGATCTCTGTATTTGACCAGGGTCAATGGGAGTTCAAGGGCAGATGGCAGGCTTATGAGATCCCGGCTGATGACCGGAAGATAAAGCAATCGGTATTTTCCGGTAAGAAAGGAGATGAACTATCCATTACATTTGACGGAACAGGTATTTCCCTTGAAGGTAACTGGTATAAGGATGGAGGGAAGGCCGATGTTTATGTTGACGATGTATTACACCGTTCAATCGATACCTATTATAATTTCTCCGGGCAACAGCATACGGCAAGCATATGGCATGTCATGAACCTTAAGCCGGGAAATCATAAAGCCAGGCTTGTCGTCAAAGGCGAAAAAAGACCGGAATCAGCCGGCACAAATGTTTACATCACATCTGCAACGGTTTTCAGAACCGAAGCGAAGAAGAATGAGAATTTCAGGTTCTCTTTTGAATAGAGAGACCTGAGTACGAATGGACTTTTTTTTTATATCTTCAAGGATTTAATATCCGCTTTGGAAGAATGAGAAAAATCAGACCTGCACAAAGAAACAACTCTGTGTCCCTCTGTATATCCTCTGTGTACCTCTGTGAAAAAATTGTTGGGAAGAATGAGAAAAATCAGACCTGCACAAAGAAACAACTCTGTGTCCCTCTGTGTATCCTCTGTGTACCTCTGTGAAATTATTAACAGAACAATATGACTTTCAACTGTTTTCTTATCAAATAACTTACAGATCATGTTCATTCCACAATCCTATTCTCTTGCAGTAATCCTTTGCATTGTCACCATGCTTTGCTGGGGTTCATGGGGCAACACCCAGAAACTGGCTGGCAAAACATGGAGATTCGAGCTTTTCTACTGGGACTATGCCATTGGCATAATGATTTTATCCCTTATCCTGGGCTTTACCCTTGGCAGCATAGGGGAAAACGGCCGCAGTTTTTTAAATGATATCTCGCAGGCCAAAGCAGGCAGCATTATGAATGCCTTCCTGGGAGGTGTTGTCTTTAACGCCTCGAACATTCTGCTCGTTGCAGCAATGGCCATTGCCGGAATGGCGGTAGCATTTCCCGTCGGGGTAGGCATAGCCCTTGCCCTGGGGGTTATCATCAATTATATCTTTGTTCCCAAAGGCGATCCCCTCCTGCTGTTCACCGGCCTTGCCCTGATAGTTGCAGCGATAGTAATTGATGCCGTGGCCTATAAGAAACATAGTGCTGCGATGAAAAAGGTATCGAAGAAGGGAATTCTGCTCTCAGTATCAGCCGGAATACTTATGGCCCTGTTCTATCGTTTTGTGGCAGCCTCCATGGCAACTGACTTCGTCAATCCTGAGCCAGGCATGCTGACTCCTTATTCTGCTGTTTTCTTTTTTTCGGTGGGAGTATTGATCAGCAACCTTGTTTTCAACTGGTTCATTATGAAAAAGCCTTTTGAGGGAGCGCCGCTGTCATTCAAAGACTACTCAAAGGGCAGCATAAGCACCCATCTTACAGGGATACTCGGAGGGATAATATGGAATACAGGTATGGCAATGAGTATCATAGCATCAGAAAAGGCAGGATTTGCAATTTCATATGGGTTGGGACAAGGGGCTACATTAATAGCTGCCTTGTGGGGTGTTTTTATCTGGAAGGAATTCAGGGGAGCTTCAAAAAATGTGGAACTGCTGATCCTGCTGATGTTCCTTGCATATATTGCCGGACTTGGGTTGCTGATCTATGCAGGAAAATGACAGACCGACTCTGATAATGTGAACTCAAATAAGATCGGCATTTTCCAACAGGATGCAACAAATTCCTGCTGAAAATCAGAGGGCATAAGCAACCATATTATGCCGGCCGGATTTCCGCCTGGGGCTTTTGCTGCCACCAGCCAATGATTCATTTAGTATCAGAGGACGTAGTTTTTTAATTAAGCCTTGCTTCTATGAAATTAACCAGATCCGCAAACTCCCTGACCAGCTTTATTGCACTAGCACTTTTAACCCAGATTGTGTCAGGCCAGTATTCTCCGGTACAGCACAGGGAACCTGCTGATGGAGAAATACCTGTAAGCATTGCCGGAAATTACGGCATATCAGGGGCTACATATATTCTGACAAATGATATCTCTTCCCCTGTGAGCGCAGTTTTTCTCGGGAAAGATGTCACCCTTGATCTTAATGGATATACAATAACCTATGCCGATGGCAATTACGGCCACATTCCAAACCATGGTTTCGAAGATGGTCTTGTTGGATGGGATATTTCAAAAGCTCCGGGGGCTAAAATAGAAAGTACCGCCGATGTCCATGCATTCATTGGGAAAAAGATATTGCGCCTGCTGACCGGAGATGAAATAGCTTCGGGTTATGTATTCCTTCCTGTCGGACGAAGATCATACTTTGCGATGTGCGGGGTTACAGGCAGATACTACACCGACATGGATGGAGACCTGAAAAATGACATGAGAGTGAGCATATTTGTCGATGATGAGCAGGGAAACGAGATTGAATGCATCACTGAATACCGCGACTCTGCAAAGTTAAGCTGTCCTGTAATAAACCGGTCAGCCCGGCTTGGAGGAGGATTTGTATATGCCCACCTCAACAATCTGCCGGCTGGAAAATACCGCATAAGGATCAAAGCAGAGAATGACTGCCTTGTCGATGAAATTGATATCAGGCCTTCTTTTGATACGGGTATCGGTATTGTGGAAGAAACCCATCCCCTGGGACACTATGATCATCTGTACAACAATGAACATGCTGCATTTTTTGATTATACAGCCGATCCAAAAACCGGGAAGCCAGTTGAGGGCATCCCTGTTGTAAAAGGGAAGGGAACGATCACCATAAGGAATGGGATGATCGTTAATGCCACAGATGCGGTATTGTCATGGGGCATCCAGTCTACTGCCGAAGATACAAGAATAATAATTGACAATGTCAGGTTCAGTTCATCGGGGATAAATACCACGGCTGTTGATGTTGAACAGGCAACAATTACCCGTTGCTTTTTCGATATAAACAATCCTTTCATTATAAACCGCCACGGATCGGAATTCTATGCGGTTGATCTCAGGGGAAGCCAGGCTTCTGAAGTCTCTTACTCCGATTTTTACGGCGGTCAGGGATGTTTGTGCCTCAAAGGCATTTTTTCAGATGTACACCATAATTTCTTTGCAAATCGCCAGACGGTCACGAACCATTATAGTGTTATGGCAATGGGTGACGGTTCAAGGATCTTTGAAAACCGCTTTGAACCGGAAACCGGATCAGGTATTGAAATATACAATCACAGGAATATTGAGATCTTCAACAATGAATTCCGTATCAAAGCTTCACCCCCAAGCTGTGAGTACCACCTTCACCTGAGCACCAATGCCATAAGGATAGCGGATTATGGTGCAAAAGCCGGAGCATCGAAAGGTTGTTTCGGTAACAGGATCTACAATAACAGATTTTATATATCCGGTATGAAATACCGCGATTATCCGGAATATATACCTATGGCCTCAGCATTTTTCTACAGTGCAAGCGCGGGAGACAATGAAGTTTTCGGGAATGAAATCTTCATAAACCAGAAAGATCCTGAAACCAATGCCGAAGCCTTCGCATTTTACATTGGTAATTCAAGAGGCGGCAGAATATTCAACAACAGAATAGTATCAAATGCGACTCCGGTCTGGGTAGGCTCTTCATATGGAAAAGCAGAAAATACCCTGATCATGAACAACACCTTTGAGGTGGGAGCGAACTCCTGCCCGGCTTTCGCTCCCATAAGAATGGGATCGCTGGAACAATCGGAATGTATTGCTGCCGGAACCGAATTCCGTTCCAATACATTCAGCGGAAATGAGTTTGCAATCGACGCCACAAACCAGAATCACAGCTATTCGGTTTTCTGGACGCTGACAATCAATCTCCGCGACAAGAAAAATATGCCGGTGGCTGGTGCTGAGCTACTGATCACAGACAGATCCGGGAAAGAGGTCTTTCGTAAAGAAAGCAGCAAAGATGGTACGCTCCTAATTGAACTTCCGGAATTTATGGCTGACGGACAATTAATAACATACCATTCGCCCTATACCTTAAAAACCGGTAAAAAGAAAACCGAAGTGGATCTGAAAAAGAACAGTGAGATAAGTATGACAATTAAGTAATATTTTGTATTGGTTGTCTTTACTTTATATCGGGACAACTTGGAGTGTCAGGATTTATTTGACGATTATTTAATTTTAATAATTCTTAGATTTTGTGTATCCTATGTGGAATCCTTTAAGTTCTTTTGGGTTAACGATTGTGAAACCACAAAGTTCACTAAGGTAATCACTAAGTAACACAAAGGAATACACTAAATTATCGAAATTCATGAATTAAACGGACTAAAGTTCCATATGACTTATTTTGTATCATTATAAAAATTTCATTTTCATTAAAACTTATTGATTATGTTAAACAAAAAATGGTTCCTGCTGTCATTAGTATTAACTGTTTTACTTCCGCTCACAATTACTCAGCAGTCGTGCAGGCAGAAAAAACAGGTACAGGCCGAATACTGCACGGAGCAGGATTTTTTTAAGATGGAAAAAGTTGATATCCACTGCCATGTGGATGCTGAAAGGCCTGCATTCATGGAGCAGGCAACAGCTGATAATTTCAGGATACTGACAATAAATACCGATGCATCAGATGCTCTGAACCAGTCAGTTATGGCACAACAGGATATAGCCCTGCTTCAGCGCAAAGCCTTTCCGGGACGTCTTTCGTATCTGACCTCATTCCCCATGGCCGGTTGGGATGAGCCCGGATGGCAGGAGAAAACCCTTGAGTATCTTAAAGAATCATTCTCTAAAGGCGCTATTGGCATGAAGGTCTGGAAGAATATCGGAATGGTGGTTAAAGACAAGGACGGAAAATTCGTGATGATAGATAATCCGGGATTCGATGCAATCTTCAATTATCTTGAGGACAATAAAATACCGGTGTGCGGGCATCTTGGTGAACCAAAAAACTGCTGGATGCCTCTTGAAGAAATGACAGTAAACAACGACCGCCAGTATTTCAGGGATAATCCCCAGTACCATATGTACCTTCATCCTGATTTCCCATCGTATGAAGAACAGATCCAGGCCACTGTCAACCGGCTTAAAAAACATCCCGAACTACACTACATGGGCGCTCACCTTGCAAGTCTTGAATGGAGTGTCGATGAGCTGGCCAGACATTTTGAGATGTTCCCAAACATGACAGCTGACCTGGCTGCCCGCATGTGCCATGTCGAAAAGCAGGCACAGACCGATTGGGAAAAGGTGCGTAACTTTTTTATCAAATATCAGGACCGGATCCTTTACGGTACCGATCTGGGAGACTGGCCCGGTGCTGAGCCGGATCCTGAAAAGCTTAAGGAAAATGTCCACGCAGCCTGGATGCGCGACTGGAAATTCCTTACAACTGATTCAATAATGACTTCATGGGAACTCGACGGAGAATTTAAAGGGCTGAAGCTGCCCAGGGAGGTTATCGAAAAGATCTATCTTAAGAATGCTGTAAAGTGGTTTCCAGGCGTATAATAAAAGTGGTGATCTCGTAAATCACCTTGACACAAGGAAATAGAAAAACATAATAATTTTCACATAACGTTTATTTTTTCAATTATCCAGATAAGCGAAGATCCTGCATTGTTAATCTGTCATTGTTTTCTTACCACAAAGTAATCAAAGGATTACACAAAGGGCACAAAGAACAAAGTCAGGAATTATTTCCATGTCCCGAACGGGAAAGAATAATTTTTGTTTATCAATTTTCTACAATACCTTAATCACTAACGGTATCATAATATTTGGTAATGATCATTATTTGCCTTTAAGCCTATGGTTTCAATACCTTTTTCGCTGCCCGGTACTATGCTTTTGGGGTTATGATCAATTTATCGTCCTGACTTATGACAATTAGTGCGGTAAAAATCAACTTTTTGATTTTTTATTATTCATTTTCTGAGTGTTATAAAATGAAACCTCACTGATTTTGCAGGTCGTCACACATCAGGACTTTATTTTCAGTTCCCCCGGCTGCTCTTCATTATTCATTAACAAGCTTACCTGAAGAATATACAATCCTTCCTCCTGTTATCGTCAGTTCCGACACTATATCTTTTATCCGGCTGTCAGGACAGGTAAGGATATCCTCTGACAGGACAGCCATATCGGCAAGTTTCCCCGGCTCAATGGATCCCTTTATATCTTCCTCGAAGGAAGCAAAAGCATTATTTATTGTATAAATTCTCAGGGCATCTTCCCTTGAGATCGCTTCATCAGGAAGTATTACCGTACCTTTTTCTGTTGTCCGGGTTACCATCGACCACATAGCCAGGAATGGATTATACGGATTGATGGATGTGCTTGCATCCAACTTAACCATATGATCTGAACCGCCGTTTATTTTAACACCAGCCTTAAGCATTGTATTATATGGATGAAAGGTTCTTATCCGCTCCTCTCCCAGTATCTGTATCATTGCGTCTGCATCCTTATAGAACCAGGCCGCCTGCATATCGGCATAAATATCAAGTTCAGCCATCTTGCTGATAGCATCAGCAGAAAAAAAGTTACCGTGTATTATTGAAAACCTTTTACCCTTAACCGGAGTCGTCATATTCGCTTCCTCAAATATATCCAGAAGCATATCTACAGTTCCGCTTCCCGTGGCATGCGCCGTAAACTTCCAGTTATTTTTAAGAGCTGAAAGCACTGTCATTTTAACCTCATCGCGCGAGAGATTGAGTATTCCCCTGTAATTTTTGTCTTCAATCCCGAATATACCGGCAGCTTTATCGCCCCAGGGTTCACTCAGGTACGCCGTACCTGTCAGTATGCCTCCGTCGAGTATTAATTTAAGTGCTCCTGTTCTTACCCACTCATCGCCCGAGCCAGTTGAGCAACCTGATGACGGCAGTGAATCAAGAAGTTCTTTAAGGCTGTTTTCTCTTCCCGGGCTAAAAAGAATATTTTGGAATATTCTGACAGTGAGCCTGTTCTGCTCATGCAGGTCGCGGTAAACTTCAATAGTCCTCATATCGCCTGATCCTACGCCCAGGCTGGTTATGCCCAGGCTGTTGTAACGATGAAGCATTTCCTCAAGGGCATCCAGTTCCTGATCATAGGTCAGCGTTCTTTTTCCCGGAAGCTTAAGCATGCGAAATGCAGAAGCCCTTATAAAACCGGTAGTAACGCCGGTATCCTTGTCGCGGATAATACCGGGATGATTTGTCTTTTCATCAATTCCCGATATTTTCATAGCCCTGGTATTTATCATTCCTCCAAATGACCCGTTCAGGAAAACAGGATTTTCAGGAGCGGCATCATCAAGCTCTTCAAGGGAAGGTTGTCTCATGTCGTTCAGGCGGGTAAAGAAAAGCTTGGGATGAATGATCCATTCGTTTTCATTGATTTTCTCAGCCTGGCTTTTTATCCAGGCAAGCAGGTCAGCTATTGAATGGAGGTCTGGGATTTCGCCGTCAAGTTCACTCAATGAAGCCGACTCAGGATGAAGGTGAGCATCTATAAGGCCCGGGATAACACTTCTTCCCTGAAGATCAATGACTTTTGTATTCTTTCGTGTCAGCCTGTCAATTTCAGCGTTTGTTCCAACGGCAATTATCCTGTCATTTTCAACTGCGACAGCCTGTGCTATAGCAAAAGAATCATTAACCGTTATGATCTTTCCGTTTTTAAGTATCATGTCAGTATTCCTTGCTGAGGTACAAGCATATAAAAGTAACAATATTGCACACCCTGCAAGTATGCCTGTCCTGAAAAAATATCTCATAGCTGTTTTATAGTTTTATCCGCTTTCACTCAATTATCGGCAAAATTATGTGTGAGGGATATTCCACACCATGATATATTGATTGTTCGGCTTTTATCCAGGATGTATCAGTGGCAAAGTAATTACCGGTGTTAAGGTTCCTGTCGAATCTCGGAAAATTACTGCTTGAGATTTCAACTCTGATGCTGTGTCCCTTTTTAAAAACGTTGCTTGTAGCCCACAGGTCGATATTATATTTATAAATCCTTCCGGGTTCGATATTTGAAGGGGGGAGAGAAGGATTCCTGTGGCTGGCCCTGATGATACCCTCACAGATCCTTATCGCTCTTCCGTCGGGGTAAACGTCAACCAGCTTGGCGGTAAAATCGGTATTTCTGGCCGAACTCGATGCATAAATTACCGCCGTTACAGGTCCTGTAACCTCGGTATCTTTTTTCAACGGAGAAGTTGTATACACAAGCACATCGTTGCGTTTCTCAAGTTCCTGCTGATCATACGGGCCCATGCTTCCGATAGTCAGTACCGGATTGGCGGGATCGTAAACATACATGTCAAAGCCTGATTCTTCAGAAAGCCTGACATCAAGGATCCCGTCGCCCGACAGAGTATTTGCGTGCCCCTTGCTGTCGAGATAGTAATTCACGTATTGAGTTCGTGCCAGCGGCCATTCATTTTCGAACCGCCATTTATTATCACCCATAACAAATATCTTAACAGGCGGTTCCTCGTTCATTCCATTATCGATTCCTTTGAGCTGGTTGTCGAACCACCTGAGCATCAGTTCCGCTTGGTTCATCACGGCTTCCTCTCCGAAATCGAGTTCACCCACTTTCCGTTTTCCAGCGTCATGCACCCATGGTCCAATCATAAGCCTTTGCTTTTCCCGGATCTCAGGGGCAATACACTGGCTGATCATCTTCAGATAGTTATCTATTGTTCCTTTAAGCAGGATGTCATACCATCCGCCTATGCCATAAACCGATGCACTAATCTCCCGGTAATCCTCTCCGATGCTTGTTCCTTCCCAATACCTGTCATGCTCAGGATGCATCAGCCAGTCACGCAGGAAAGGAATTCTCCAGCCCAGCATTTTATCCATGTCTATTAAAGGGAGGCTCATTAGAATTTTATCAGCCTGCTTAACAATTGAATCGAGCCTGAACTTGTATGGAAGAGTCATCTCGAAACTCCATGGGCCGAACAGTTCGAGCCTGAAAGCCCCGTTCTGGAATACAACATCGTGCAGATCGGAAAATGTAACAACAGGGAACATTGTTTTAAGATATGGACTTTTAAAAGGGGCAGGCATCCACTGGGTAAATCCCACATAAGAGCCTCCGAATGTCCCAATGCTGCCGTTACACCAGGGCTGGGCCCCAATCCATTGCTGGGTGTCATATCCGTCGAGTGCTTCAGGCTGCATGGCATCAAAAATGCCTTCCGACTCATATCTCCCTCTTGTATCCTGCAGAACGACAACATAACCCCGTTTAACGGCATAGGCAGCTTCAATATTTCCGGGTCCGCCGTTCCCGTAAGGCGAACGCATAAGCAGAACCGGGTATTTGCCCGGGGCGTCAGGCCGGTAGATATTGGCGGACAATCTGATCCCGTCGCGCATGGGGACCTTTACATCCATTTCTTCTATTACCTGCTTAATCACCTGCCCCTCCTGCCCGGCCTGGCCGGGTGAGATGGGACACATAAAGACAACTGCAACAAGTGCGAACAGTGTCAGTACTCCAGCCTTCTTCATGTTATTCAGGATTTTAATGTTTGTAGTCATTGATTTCAGCTTATAACATCAGTATGTCATTACGTAATTAATTATGTAATTTAATATGTAATTTAATATGTAATTTAATATGTATTTAATTATGTAAATATTTAAATGATGATACGTGTAAAGGATGACAATCAATTAAGATCATGATCCTGTTCATTGGTTATAGGGTTATCTCAAAATGAAGCTTGCAGGTCTTCCTGAAGCTTACAGCCTGATTATCTTCTTTCAATTATTACCTTGTGTTCCGGTCCTGGTACTCCTGCCATATTTACTACCCGGAACAGCAACTCATATTTTTTCTTTTTCAGCGTCAGTGTAAACGGGTTTTGTGTTGCAGTCCATTCACCTGATGGCAGTGTCCGAACCTGGTATTCCTGAAGATTTGGTGTATCGGAGGTCAGTTCTATAAATGCCTGCTTACCATCTATCTTCACATCAGAACTAACAGTATTGGGTGTCCAGTATAACTGATCCCTGTCTTGTACCAGCTGAAGATATTCAGTCTGTGAATATGCCCAGTGAGGCTTATCGCCCCATATCCAGGTATTATTTCTGAAATATTCATCCTGGAACATTATCAGAAGGTCGCGTGATTCGGGGTATCGCGTGAATGGATTGGTGTACGCATGCCATTCGATCCAGGTATACGTCTGTGCATTCTTTTCCTTGCTGTATCCGGTTTCTTCGTCAATGTCGAAGGGCTTTCTCTCTGGTCCCTTTACCTTAATTATATCCGCAGCCTTGTTTTTCAGGAATTCATCCCTTATTTCCAGAGCTGAGAGGGGGATCCCGTTTTTCTCGAAGTGATGATCGTATTTTGCATCAGAGAGGAACCATTTGTTATACTGGTTCAGCCAGATCTCATTTATCCCATGGTGCCCGTCAGGGCCTCCTTTCACTCCGGGACCGGCCCCGAGAGTTCTCGTAACATATCCATATGCATTCATTATTGCATTCTGCACGATCATGAAATGGCCGCAGTGATAGCCCTGCCCTTGCAGAGCTTCATCAAGAATAGCTTCTACATCTCCGTCACCGGGATAAGGATCACCGAAATCATTGATGGTGATAACCGATTTGATCCAGTGTCTCAGCAGGAGTATTCTCCTGAATTCGTCAGTTTCACCGTGGAATATTGTGTCAAGCTGATATTTTTCTACAAGATGCCTGAATTTAGGAGACCTGAGGTCTTCATATTCCCTAAAAACTACATTGGGATTGAAAGCAGGATTATCAGTATCAACCTTTTGCCAGGTTTTCTTTCCGCATCCGGTGATTGCGACCACTATCAGTAGACATAAAAGTTTTGCTTTCATAGCTTTTTCTATTAATTTTATAAATGTAAATAAATTATTTAGTTTATAACATCCACATAGTTAGGTTAATTACAATTTTTGTTCAAAAAAGATTATCAATACTTCAGCCTGTTAACAGCAATCTTTCCCAAACCATGACAATTAAGAGAACCTATGAAAAGAACCTTGTTAATCCTTAAATTCCCGGCAACACTGTTTCTCTATTTTCTGCTGCCACTTAGTTTGTACTCTCAAAATCCTGATAAGTTGAAGGTTATAAAACCTAAAGTTATCAATGATGTTCTCATCAACCCCGGAATGGGTTTTATGACTTTTCAGCGTTTCAATGGTGACGATTTAAATCCGGGATCAGGATGGACGGAAGGTTATCCAATAGAATATCAGTCATTTGATGGTGATCTTACAAATAAGGACCATCCTGCAACAACCATAGCTTACTGGAGGATTTACTGGAAATTTCTTGAACCTGAAAAGAAGGTCTATCGCTGGGATATGATAGACAGGGCTCTCGAAGTTGCCAGAACCAGGGGGCAAACCCTGCTTTTACGAATTGCGCCTTATGGCACAGGCGATGAAAGGGATGTTCCCAAATGGTACAGAGACATGGTGGGATCGGACAAAGACTGGAAGTACAACAATCCGGTGAATGCATGGATGGTTGATCCTGAAGATCCAAGGTATGCTGAATACTTCGGAGGTATGATAAGGGCTCTGGGCGATCGGTATGATGGTCATCCCGATCTTGAAGCAGTTGATATCTCCATTGTGGGAGCCTGGGGTGAGGGCGCCGGATCTGATCTGCTCAGCCAGGATGCACGCGAAGCATTGATAAATTCGTATACCGATTCCTTCAAAAAAACTCCTCTTATAGCGTTGATGATGGACAGGAAAACGAATATGTACGCCAACTCCCAAATACCGGTCGGCTGGCGTGTGGACTGCATAGGTGATCTTGGATTCTGGGCGTCTGAACAGAACGGATGGTCACACATGTACGACTTCTATCCCAGGGAGATCATCAACTGCGATATGCAGGACGACTGGATGAGATCTCCCGTAAGTTTCGAGATCTGCGGCACTTTCCTCAGCTGGCGCGATAAGCAGAAATATAACCGGGAACAGGTAAAATACATTTTTGACCAGTCTCTGAAATGGCATATATCTTCCTTTAATGCAAAATCATCTCCCGTACCCCCTGAATGGTCCGACCTGGTTGACGACTGGCTCAGAAAAATGGGATACAGGTTTGCTCTGAGAAGATTCACCTATCCTGAATCTGTGACTGTGAATGAAAAGCTTCCCTTCACCTCATGGTGGGAAAATATGGGTGTTGCACCATGTTACAAGGATTTTGCGCTGGCAATCCGGCTGAAAAACGGCGACAGGAAAGATGTTTTCATCACCGACGCAAATATCAACAGCTGGCTTCCTGGTGATATCGTCTTTGACAACGCCATATACGTTCCATGGGACTTCCCAGCAGGAATCTGCGACGTTCAAGTTGCCATTGTGGACAAGTCGGGACAAGAACCGCGGGTGAACCTTGCCATAGAAGGAAAGATGAGTGATGGCTGGTATGAACTGGGCAAACTTGAAATACTGCCAAATGATAAATAACCGGCACTCATCTTTTTATGAGGAAACCGTAAGATGATCCTGAGAAGCAATCCGTGATCACATGGACGATTCTGACAAGTACCTAATTAATGGCCTGAGACAGGGCAACATTGCTGCTTTTGAGGAACTTCACAAGAGGTATTATGTTTTTCTGTGCCTGATATCCGAGCATATAGTCAGAAATCCATGTGATGCGGAGGAAATTGTCTCGGATGTGTTCGTAAAGTTATGGAATATGAGAGAAAAGCTTGAGATCACGTTTTCCATCAAATCATATCTCACAAAAGCCGTTCATAATACCTCTTTAAACCACATTGAACATAATAAACAAAGGAACTTACTGACTTCCAGCTTAAGTGATTCAGATCAAAAACTGCTGTCATGGGACTCTGATTATCCTATCGGCAGGTTATATCAAAGCGAGATCCTGGAAATTCTTGGTCAGGGCATAAGCAGGCTCCCCGATGAATGCCGTGAGATCTTTCTCCTTTGCCGCGACAGGGAAATGAAATACATGGATATTGCAGCTAAACTTGAGATCTCTGTAAATACTGTTAAAACCCAGATGAAAATTGCTTTGGCGCGCCTGCGTGAAACTCTTAAAGATTACCTTTAAATTCTATTTTATTTCTGGCTGTAAAAAAATTCCTGCTCCTTTTCACCCTCTGTCAGTATTTTCCTGTCTTTAATATTAGAATGTAAAACTATGCACGAAGAAACTAAAACTCCGTGTCCGGACAAACTGATTTCCGGATATATGACCGGTGAGTTATCACCCGATGAACTAAAGGAACTTTTAGACTGGATTAAACTCGATAAGGCCAACAAGCAATATTTTGATCAGTGCTGTGAAATCTGGATCACGGCCAGAGCATCTTCCAAAAATCCGGGGTATAATGTTCAGAAAGGTTTATGGATGTTCAGACAGAAAATCAGAACTGAAACAGACAAGCAAATCAGAATTAAGCATACAGGGTTGATCCAAACAATAATAAGGTATGCAGCTGTATTTATCGTTGCTTTCTCACTGAGCGGGTTATTATTCTATTACCTTGGCAGGCAGCAATCCGTTAGATCCGATAATGCTGTAAACGAATTAGTTGTCCCGATGGGCTCACATTCGCGCATCACCCTGTCAGACGGGACTGAAGTGACGCTTAACGCCGGAAGCACCTTGAAGTACAATAACCTGTACGGGGCTGATGAAAGAGAAGTACAGCTTGAAGGGGAGGGATATTTTAAGGTGGCAAAGGATGCCTCCAGACCCTTTATTGTAAAAACCCCCTATTTAAAGATCATTGCTTTAGGCACGGAATTCAATGTCAGAGCCTATCCGGTTGATAAGACCATTGAAGCTACTCTGGTAGAAGGTTTAATAAAGGTTGAGCCTTCTGCAGGCCTTAACAAAGGCAAAACAACTGTCCTTAAGCCCAATCAGAAGCTCACCTTCTTTAAGGAAGATTCTACATTGGTTGATGAATCTTTAGCTGGAACTAATGAGAATACTGCTGATCCGATTCATCCTCTCAAGGTTCAGAAGCCATCAGTCAGCAGGTTGGTTAAAGAAACTGTTGATGTTGAACCAGTTGTGTCATGGAAGGAAAACCGGTGGATTTTTGAGAAGCAATGCCTTTCAGATATTGTGGTTGAACTTGAACGGAAATATGATGTTCAGATAAATTTTGAATCGGAAAAACTAAAATCATTCAGGTTCACGGGGACCATTATTGCTGAACCAATTGAACAGGTACTTGAGGTTATGAGCATTTCGGCTCCTATTAATTTCAAACTTAAAGGCCGGATAGTCACCTTGTATGAGAATAAGAACTTTGAAGAACTAAATAAAAGTTTGTTCAACCAGCACAATTAATAACTCCTAAAAATAACCTAAACAATTTTGCCTATGATGAAATGATGACACACCCCTAAACAAAGCGCAGGATGCTGTAACATCCCACGCCCGGTTTTTAAAAATTTTCCCAATGTGACTTTTTTCAGGAGAACATTGGTTTATTAAATCCTAAAAACTTAGCAAAGTTATGAAAAAAATCATTCTGATCATATTCCCTCAGATCCAGGAGGGAATAAATAAATTTCTGCTAAAAATGAAACTAATTCTTACAATCTTTTTTCTGTGTGTTTTGCAGGTTAGTGCAAACATTTTCTCCCAGACTACTGTCAGCCTGAATGTTCAGGACAAATCCATCCGCGAGGTTCTGAAAACGATCGAGGATCAAAGTAAGATACGTTTCTTTTACAGCGACGACCTTCTGGTTATGGATAATCTCATTAATGTAAAGGCAGACAACAGTAATGTTTCTGAAGTCCTTAATGATATCTTCCTGGATTCTCCGCTAACCTATAAAGCATATGAAAATGATCTCATAGTTATTGTTCCAAGGGAGTTTTTGCAGCAAAGACGCATTACAGGTACTGTTACCGACGCAAATGGTGCTGCTCTTACCGGGGTAAACGTCGTGATTACGGGGACTACACAGGGAACAATTACTGATACTTATGGCAGATATAGTATCGATGTCCCTCAGGGTGCAAAGAGTCTTACCTTTTCCTTTGTAGGGATGCAGTCGATGGAACAGTCGATAGGTTCATCGCCTCAGTTAGACGTTACTTTGGTTGAATCGGCAATCGGACTGGAAGAGGTAGTCGTTACAGCATTTGGCATACAAAAGCAGGCCAAAGCTGTGGGATTTGCCCAGCAGACATTGAAGACTGACCAGCTTACCGCAGCCAGGGAATTGAACCTTACCAATTTCCTTACCGCAAAGGTTGCAGGTGTGAGGGTGGCCAAGACCTCTTCGGGGACAGGCGGTTCATCCTCTATAACAATAAGAGGTGCAAAATCGCTGCTCGGGAATAATCAGCCCCTGTTTGTTCTTGATGGTGTGCCCATTACGAACATCGGACATTCTTCCGGCGGGGACTGGGACGACATAGATCTCGGCGACGGCATGGGCGATTTCAATCCGGAAGATATTGAGTCAATACAGGTGCTTAAAGGCCCTAACGCATCTGCACTGTACGGTGCCAGAGGAAGCAACGGGGTTGTATTGATTACCTCTAAATCAGGCAGGCAGAGAAAAGGCATTGGCGTTGAGTTCAATTCCAATCTTTCGGTTGAGACCATCAACCTGGTTCCGACATTTCAGAATTACTATGCAACAGGCTATGAAGAAACAAACCTTTACGGCAGCTGGGTTGAGATACCACCAGGCAGCGGTAAAACTTATGAAACGATGGATACCTGGCATGGCGATAACTATGGCCCACCGCTTGACGGCAGAAGGACAATTGTTGACCCTTTCTGCTATCCTGACGAGATGTTTACCAGAACACTGGTTCTGCTTCCCCAGCCGGAAGACAATGTCAGAAATTTTTATGATACAGGGCTCAATGTATCAAACACACTGGCTATTTCAGGCAGCTCTGAAAAAACTACAGCCAGGTTGTCACTCGGCCATTCATCAAACAAGGGAATCATCCCCAACTCGAAGCTGAACAAGCAGACAATTGCCTTGAGTGTTAACTCTAAGGTCACTGATTATCTCACATTTGATGCAAAAGTTAACTATATCCGCGACGAAGGCAACAACCGACCAATGCTGGGAATGGCACATCAGGGCGGCAATGTATCCAGGGTGTTTTCAGCGATGGGTAGATATGTCCCAATGGAATGGCTAAAGGAGTACTATGAAAAGACCGGGGAAGCCGGCAGCTGGCCGGGTGTAAGCTATAATCCCTACTACATTGTAAATGAACTAAAAAGCAATGATGTTCAAGACAGGATAATAGGGCAGGTATCGGCAAATCTTAAGTTCACGCCATGGCTGAGCCTGCTGGGAAGAGCAGGAACTGATTACTATTCACAGAAACTGGTCAGAACATGGCCAGTAGGTGCAAAGAGAAGTGAAAACTACAAGGGACGTGTCTATAATGAATTCAGTCTGGTAAAAGATATAAATGCCGACCTTATTCTTACAGCAACAAAGGAACTTTCAACTCACTTTTCCACAAACGCATCAGTTGGTGCCAGTATTCTGTACCAGCAAAGGGATAATCAGAACCTTGATGGAAGGGATTTCAAGGCAAATGATGTTTTTGACATAAGCAACTGCCAGGATATCAGGCCAAGCACCTATCTGTCGCGGAAGGAAATGCAGTCAGTTTATTTTACAGGGCAGATAGGCTATAATAATTACCTTTTCCTCGATGTCACAGGACGGAATGACTGGTCTTCGGCGCTGGGGAGAGAAAATTATTCTTTCTTCTACCCTTCTGTGAGTGCAAGTTTTGTATTCACAGATTACTTCAAGAATCTTTGGCCAAATGTTCTGTCTTTTGGAAAGATAAGGGCCTCCTGGGCCCAGGTGGGGAATGACTCCGACCCGTATCTTACAATGAACGGATATGCTTCAACAACAACCAAATATGCAGGCAGGGGACTCTCATGGATGAATTCAACAATCCCGCTTTTTGATCTGAAGAATGAGCTTACCGAATCATGGGAATTAGGTACAAATCTCAGGTTCTTTAATAACAGGATAGACTTTGACTTCACCTATTATGACGGTAAGACAACCAACCAGATCCTGCCGGTGAATATTTCAAATGCTAGCGGTTACACAAATGTTGTGATCAATGCAGGTGAAATAGATAACAGTGGCATTGAGATCGCACTTAATGTCACCCCCATGAGAACCGGAAGCGGATTCTCCTGGGATATCAACGCCAACTTTTCACGGAACTGGTCAAAAGTAGTCGACCTTGCTCCGGGTATTGAATCTCTTATCGTAGGGGATGCCGCAGCAGGCACAATTGAAGCAAGGCTGGGACAACCGTATGGCAATATTGTCGGCTATGCCTACCAGAGAGCTCCCGACGGGCAAAGAATTGTTTCAGACGGATACTATATACCTACATCGACACAGCAGGTTCTTGGCAATATTACGCCCGACTGGATTGGAGGATTGAATAATACTTTCTCCTTTAAAGGTTTTTCACTGAACGTGCTCCTTGATTTTGTCCAGGGAAATGAAATAACCTCTGAAACCAAATACAGATGTGAAGCCAGCGGAAACGGGAAATGGACCGTGGAAGGCAGAAGGCTTCAGGACATGGATGATGAAGGTAAACAGCTGCCCCTGGTCGGAATTCTTGACGGTGTAGTCGCTATTGATGACGGCAGCGGCAATATTACCTACGAAAAGAATACAAAGGCTGTTGATGGCCAGACCTACTGGGCACAGAGGGCTTGGGGAGATATCAGCGAAGAGTTTGTCCTCGATGGGAGTTATATCAGTCTGCGTGAGGTAATGATATCATATAGCTTCAGTCCAAAGATCCTGTCCAATACTCCTTTTGCCGGCATAACCCTTAGCGCTTTGGGACGTAACTTAATGTACCTTGAAGAACATATGCAGGATATGGGAGTATCACCTGAATCGGCTCCTAACACATCGGCAGGCTCGGCAGGTACAGAAGTGTTTTCTATACCTACAACTCGTACGTGGGGATTCAATGTTAAGCTTTCATTTTAGCTAAGATCATTTGAAAGGATTAAAAATGAGAAACATGAAAAAATCAACTAAAATAATAATAGTGTTCCTCGGAACATTGGGCTTCCTTCTGACAAACTCATGTACGAAGAACTTTGAGGAACTGAATACCGATCCAAAAATCATTACCGGTGATCTGATTGATCCGGGTCTTTTGCTGACTTATGTCGAATGGAGAACCGTCGTGGACAACGCATCTTATGGCAACGGAACCTATGGTTGCTTCTGCGGGATGAATAAAAGAGGCGATGATGCTCCTTTCCTGGAAACTGACGCTCCCGGTGAATGGAATTTTGAATATGAGGTTGCCTTGAATAATCTGTCAAACATCATTCAGCTTATTGAGGGTAAAGAGAACAAAAATGAACTGGTAAATAAGCAGGCTATTGCAAGAATTCTGAAAGCCTGGTCGTTTTCCAAACTGACAGATACTTATGGAGATGTGCCATATTCGGAATCGTGTCTTCCACAGGATCAGGCAATCTATAATCCGAAGTATGATACCCAGGAAAGTATTTACAAGGATCTGTTCAAGGAACTAAAGGAAGCTGTGGCACAGTTGGATCCGGATAAGGTAAGTTATGGTAACGCAGACCTGATTTACGGCGGTGACGTGGTCAAATGGAAAAAGCTTGCCAACTCCCTGAGACTTCGAATGGCTTTGCGGGTCAGATATGCTGATGAAGCACTTGCCAGAGAGCAGCTTGCCGATCTTTCCGAGGCAGATCTGATGACCACACTGGCCGATGAAGCATACATACTGAATAATACGGATTACCCTGATCACCTGAATCCGAGATATTACAGGATTGTAAACTATTCATCTATATCGGAAGAGGTAAATACACATTTGGTCATGATCAAGATCTTACAGAATGATTCCATTAATCTTGATCCCCGTATTAAAATTTACGCTGATACCGTAATGGCTGAATGGAAGGGCGGCATGTCTCCCAATGGATATTTCTTTCCAAACTATCTGTACCGCGGCTCACCAACCCTGGGCATGGTACCTGTGGAATATAAATATCCGTGGGGGTCCAATACCACATCCGAGATAACCGACTTCTGGCGCGTACCGGTTGTTGCCCCTGCTATTATGAGATCGTCTGAAGTGTATTTTGCACTTGCAGAAGCAAAGCTTGCAGGATTACTCCCCGCATCGTTCACAGGCACAGTTGAGGAATACTATCAGAAAGGGATCGATGCATCAATCGAATGGTATAAATGGTTCTACAATCTGGCCGCACCGCAGATCCCCGATCTGATGCTGAAGTATATACATAATGCAGCTTTTGCCCCGGGTGAAGCTTGGACGGAAGAGGATGTGGATATATACCTTGAATATAAACGGATAAAGGATGATGAAATAGCAGCTTTCAAGGCTACCGCAATGTACACATTGTCAGGATCTGAGGATGAACAACTTGAGAAGATCATCGGGCAGAAGATAGTAGCTCTTTATCCGGATGAATTCCAGGGATGGTGCGAATACAGGAGAACCGGATATCCCAAGGTGCCTATCGGACCCGATCAGGCAGCACTTGCAGGTACTGTACCAAGAAGGGAACCATGGCCTACCACTGAAGAAAATATTAACGGTGCAAGTTTTCAGGAGGCTCTGGCAAGGTACGGGAAAGACAGCAGACTCACCAAAATGTGGTGGGACAAGAACCCGGATGCACCACATAAATATATCTGGACAGCACCGTCAATGCCAACTGCCTGGCAATAACCAGGTAGAATAAGGACAAAAAAGACCAGGGTATCTCAGAAACTGAAATGCTGTTTTTGCCGCATGATCCCATAAATTGGCAATTCGGATCATGTATTTGCCGGAAACAGAGTTTTTGAGATACCCTTTTTAATCAAAGAAAAATAATAACCATTAAATTTACGCTATTACACTACTATCTAAGGATAGCAAATCCTGCCAAAAATAGATATTCACATAATAAAAAAGTCTCCATGAATAACCTGAAAATATTATCGTTCCTTTTAAGCCTTTTTCTCCTGCTTCCGCTAAGATCATATAACCAGGACAAAGGCCTGGCTAAAATAGCTGTCATTCAGGCAACGACCCCTGAGAGAAATCAGGATCCCTTTATGGCGGATTGCGATCTTTCAAAGGTTCGACCTGCCATGGAGGCTAATTTCAACCATATAGCAGATCTTTTTGAAAAAGCAGGTCAAATGGGCGCTGATCTGGTGTGCGGACCGGAAGATATGCAAAACATTGGATCATACGGGCTTTATATTGATACCCGCGATCCACTGACAAATAAAGTGCTTTTCAATTCACTTGCAGTACCCATTCCCTGCCAGCTGACAGACAAGCTGGCTGGCATAGCAGCTAAACACAGCATGTACATTGTTGCTCCCCTTTACGAAGCAGATGGGGAAAAGATATACAACACCACGGTTATTTTTGACCGCCAGGGAAAGCTTATAGGTAAACACCGCAAAACACTTCTTCCGGTCATGGAAACATGGCTTGTCTCTACAGGGGATCAGATGGAAGTATTTCAGACTGATTTTGCCACAATAGCTGTTGCAACATGCTGGGAAATATCTTACCCTGAGATCGCAAGGATATATGCCCTGAAAGGAGCTGATATTATTTTCAATCCTACAATGGCACATGAAAATGTACCGGGTGAAAGTCTAAGCACAGCACCTCTGTTCATTACCCGTGCAAAAGATAATTCTGTTTACATAGCACCAGTTGTTCTGGGAACAGACGGTAACGGAATAATTGATTTCGACGGTAAAGTTATTGCTGAAGCTCCCGGGAAAGAAAATACCGTAATAATGACGGAGATAGACTTCTCGAGAGAACGAACCTATGAAAGCAGATGGTGGAAAACCATAAACGGGACAGATAATTTAAAGGCTATTCATTTCAAATCCCGCAGGCCGTCAATTTATGATATGCTTACGGATCGAAATCCACCCGTACTCGAAAGGTATCAGGATATAACACTGACAACAGGCGACCCTGAAAAACAGCTGAAAGCAGTCAAAGCAGTCGATTATGGACCAGGTACAAGTTCCGACTCAGAGGCAAGTGATTTAAAGGCGCTGGGATTGAATGTCATACCATATCCGCAGCAAATTAAAATGGATGGTGATGACTTTATTATTGAGGGCAAGTTATCCATCATGCTGGATAAAAACGCCACTGAAGCTGACAGGTTCACCGCTGAAGAACTTGCAAGGGATCTCAAATCCTGTTGGAACATTCAGTCGCAGATAGTAGCCGCAGGTACTGGACCCGGCATGTTATTAACCCGCCGGCAGGCACCAAAATCCCTTCCGCATCAGGGTTACCTGCTGGAAACGTCGAAAGAGAGGCTTGTCATAAGGGCCCGCTCAGAAGAGGGATTATTTTACGGCTGCCGAACCTTCCTGCAGTTGATAAAGAAGGAGGACAAATCCTGCAGGGTACCCGGAATGGTAATTACCGACTGGCCGGATATTGAAAGGCGTGCAGTGCATTATGATACCAAACACCACCAGGACAAAGCATCTTATGTCAGGGACTTTATAAGGGAACTGGCGAATTATAAAATAAATATGCTGGTATGGGAATGGGAAGATAAATTTGCCTATCCCAGCCATCCGGAGATCGGTGCTCCTGGAGCTTTCACCATGGAGGAAATGCAGGAACTGACCCGATATGCTCAGAGGTATCATATTCAGATAGTTCCGCTTGTACAGGGATTGGGGCATGTAAGTTACATTCTGAAATGGCCTCAGCACAAGCATCTCAGGGAGATCGAGGCATCAAACTGGGAATTCTGTCCTCTTAAGGAAGGAACATATGAGCTTCTTTTTGACCTCTGGAACGATGCCATTAATGCTACTCCCGGATCGGAATACATACATATTGGTTCTGATGAAACATACGAGCTCGGAGAATGCGATAGGTGTAAAGCCAAATCCGAAGAACTTGGAAGAAGCGGATTATATCAGCTCTTCATAAATAAATCAGCATCATTCCTTCAGAAAAAGGGAAGGAAGGTGATGGCCTGGGAAACTCCAATGGGGTGGACCATGGGAGATTCTCCGGCAAAAGGGATTGAACCTGTAAAGGGACTTGTTCTTACAGAGAGTTATAATTATGAAACTCCTGATTTTAAATATGTAAAAGACGCCAGGTCCAGGGGATTTGAGGTGTTTGCCTATGATCCCAATCCTGGGGTTGTACCCATGATGGTCCCATATATTTTCGAAAAACGCGAAAGCGGTGAACGCAGAATAGGAAGTCTCGAAAAATCATACCGCTTCCTGTCTTCCGCTGCCCGTTCGGGAGTGTTTGACGGAATGATAAGTACTTCCTGGGACGATGACGGATTGCACAATCAGATGTGGATGATGCATTTCATCAATTCAGCTGTATGGTCATGGAACGGAAGTGCTCCCTCTCTTGATGAATTAAGGGAATCATTCTTTACCAGCTATTATGGAAGATCTTCTTCTGACATCCGGGAACTCTACACTCTCCTCAACGAAGGAGTCTATTACTATGCCGGAACCATGGAACGCAACGTATGGCATTACGGTGAGATCGGCAAAACACATCTGCCTGACCTGCCAAGGGGTGATGCGCTTGAGTACGATCCATACTGGAACACGGAATATAAAGCAAAAATTGCTGAGTCTCAGGACATACTTGCCAAAATGGACAGAGCTCTTCAGATAATTGAGGAGAATACCAAGTCAGAAGCAGATCACACCTACGATTTTGATGTCTTCCGCACTACAGCCGAACTGGTTAAACATACATGCCTGACATATATTGACCTGTCAAACCTTGAGTATACAGTAAGGGAAGCTCACAGGAACAGGTTTGTTGACACACAGAAAGCTCTTGAAAGCCTATTGAAGGCCCAGGATATTGTTTCAAATATTATCAGGAGAAGAGAGGCAGTATTTTCGGATCTTGTCAGAACCTACGAAGAAACCAGGCTTCCCAAAGGTTTGTCTACCAGTGAAAAGCAATTCTTCTGGCAACAGGACCGGGCAAGGCATTTTGCATTCCGCAGGCCTGATATGACCTTCCTGATATACGACGAAGAGCTGCTGGATCTGGAAAGCTACCTTGAGAAACTTAAAGAATACATTCAATTTTTCAAATCAATACCCGGATTATGATAAAGGAATTACTTCCATGGGGCCTACGGGAAAAAATTAATTATTATTCATCAATTATCTATCCGGGATTGAATCATACTTCCCCGGTTATCTCAAATCCCTTCCGATAGGTCAGCTGAGAGAGTTTATGCGCTTCGGGGTCACTGGTAATTTTCTCGTATTCAGGAGAGAACAGTAACTGTTTATTACCACACCGGTATGACAGATTTGCCAGATGTATCATGACTGTACTGTTGTGCCCCTCCACAATACTGCCATTTGGTTGCTTTCTTGTACGGATACAATCTATATAATTCAGTATATGAGCCTTCAAGGGGAATATTCCCTTATCCTGCGCAATAAGTTTCTCATCCTTGTCGAAAACCTGCCATCCTCCGCCCATACGACCAACATACATCATTCTTTTTGTGCCCAGGATATCAACTCTTGTGGAATTTTGCATCCATTTAGGGTATATTGTCCCGTATCTTACATCTGCTCCTTCTTTTTGCATATACGGGGTGCATTCACCTGTTTCAAGGGTCAGAACGAAATTCCCATAGTCGAATGTAGTCATCTGGTAATCGGGAACCTCACGGTTGTCATTGAAGAAATACCTGCCTCCTGCACAGAAAACTGATTTTGGGAAATCCGGATTTCCAAGAATAAGACGGGTCATATCAAGCTGGTGGATGGAACCGCCTGCTGTTACAGGTCCTCCTGAATAATCCCAGTAGTAGGCCCATGATTTGTTACGCGAGACATTGTATGGCACTTCGGGTGCCGGACCCAGCCACATATTCCAATCGATTGTCTCCGGAGGATCTGTATTTTCCTTTTCGTTGAATGGTACAGGACCGTCGAGCAGTTCCCTGACATGTACCGAAACAATATCCCCCAATTCTCCGCTCTGAATATAGTCCCTTGCGGTAAGGGCATAATCGGCACTCCGGTTCTGCATCCCGCACTGTACAATACGTTCATACTTCATTGCAGCTTTTATCATCTGCTGCCCTTCAAATATTGAACGCGAAACAGGTTTTTCGACGTATACATCCTTTCCCGCCTGGCATGCCCATATTGTTGCAAGAGCGTGCCAGTGCTCAGGTGTTTCAATAAAAACTCCGTCGACCTCCTTGTCGTCAAAGACCCTGCGCATGTCCCTGACTGATATCGGTCGGAATCCCTGGATTTTTTCAAGTTCAGAAACGGCAAATCCTCCACGGGTATCATCAACATCGCAAACATACTTAACCTGTATATTCTCACCAGATTTTGCTGCCTCAAGTATCAGGTTGCTGCCCCATGATCCTGCTCCAATCAGGGCTGTGATCACCCTGTCCCCGGCCGGTTTGCCTTTTCCCTCAGAAAAGGAAGTCTTTATTGCCCCTCTGTAATCAGGTATTGCATCGGGAGCTTCGTCGACCGCCGCCTGATCACCGGTACCGCTTATGCGGTTTTTGCATGAAGCTGCCATAGCCAGTGCAGCCGCGCTGCAGGTTGTTGCCTTAAGAAATTTCCTTCGTATCATGTGAGTGTAAAATTACTATATTGTTGATATTTATGTGATTCGCACGGAGCCTTCAATATTTTCATTTACTTGTTGTCCAGCTTAAAGCGGGATGAAGGTTTCATGTTTTTATCCGTATATAAGCAAATTTAAATATTAATTTTAAATTCCTGAGAGTAATTTCTTGATTATGTAGGATTTAATATGAGCTTATACCATAGTATAATTTATGTGTCTTTTCCCCGGGTTCCTGATAGCACCTGTTAACGATTAATGTTGACGGGAATTAATATGGAGCAAAACTTAATTCATAAAAATCATGAACATTATAAATCAACTGATCTATATGCCGGCGATCTTTCAGGTACTCACCGGATGAACAGGAAAACCTGCCCGAATTCTTCCAGGGTCTGTTGGTGATTCCCCTCAATAGAAAAAAACCACCGATTCAGGTAATCCTGCTTCCAGTAAAGGTTTGTCTTTCCCCGGAAGATTTGTCACAGGAGAAGTGGTCCAAAGATTTTTCAGGGATCCGTATTGTATAAAGTCACCTATGATCCTGTTCCTGTAAGGAATGGCAATTCTTACTTCAAGAATATTTCCTGTTTCTCTTGCAAAAGACGATACATCAAAACGGTAAATCGGGAAAACAGAACAACCAAGAAGATTATCATTAAACCTTAACTCATAAGCATATACTGATCCGTCCATACTCAGATAAAGAGGCTTATGCTGCAACAATTCCGTTGGAAGATCGAATTTCAGTTTACAGAGGGCTTTGCCGGAATAATATTTAATGTCGGGGTCGTTTGATTCCGTCAGTGAGCTTAGTCCATTTATTGTCAGCGGCTTCTTATCTGTCATATCCTCGAAGGCAATGGTGCGTTCAAGAGTTTCAGGAGTAAATTTTTGTTCAGGGACTATGTATTCAGGCAGATCTGCAGGTGAAACATCCCTAAAGACAATGAACAATGATTCCCGCGGCTGGAATTTAATTTCCACAATGGTTTTTCCTTCTGATTCACTGAAAACACCTGCCCTGCTGATGGTCCCATATTGTGGATCCCATATTTCAGGAACTTTTCCTTTTACCCTGAATATGCAATCACATTCAACCATTTTGTCTTCCTGATTGACCACAAAATAGACATCATCATTCCCTATCTTTTTGTGAATATAAATAAACCGGCCGGTAAGTTCGTCCGGAACGATAAAATCCGGTGTTATCTGCATTTCGTCCAGAATATCCTTAAGTTTTTTATCAGAGAATATTTTCCCTTTGCCATATCTGTTTTCAGTTGCAGCAGCACCTTCTGCCCTGCCCCACATGTCTTCCACTATTTCCTGCAACGATTTCAGATTATCCTGATAATTCAGGTTACCAGGGACTGTAACAGGCCGGGGTCCTGCAATTTTTGCTCCGGCCCTTGTCAGTTCCGCTATTCTCTGCAATGATTCCAGTGTCATTGACTCATTATCGGGCAGCAAAAGCAGCTCATATGACAACCCATTATCGAGCAGCAGTTTTCCATTCTTTACGCTGCAGTGATTCATCAGTATATCAAGATTGCATTTCTGAATCCGATAGCTGGCAGGAAGTTCATAAAGGCCTTCATAAGTGAGATCATCATAAAAGCCGTCACCAACGAAATACAGGATATCTGCAACCGGGACTCCCTGCTGAAGTACATTTTGTACCCTGGCATGATAATCAAACCATTGGGAAGCAAAATCCCACCAGGGATTATGACGGTTAAAGCTTTGACCAAAGACTCCGAGTGTAACTCCCGGTTTTTTCTCAAAAGGCTGATGGACGTAACTATGAAGTACCATTTGATTAATTCCCGAACAGAATTCCTTATCGCCAAAAAGCTTGAGATCCCATGGCAATTCGGTGTAGTTCGCGTAACCAGTGTAGGCCTCTGCAGTGACCACATTCTTACCATAAAGTGCTCCTGCATGTGCCGGTATCTCAAAGGCTGTTGTATTAACCGGGCTATATGAAATAAATCCGGTTTCGCTGTCAGGGTTAGCCCAGAATTCAAACATAGGAACATCAAAGTAACTGTTGGATCTGAGGATATCAAGAGGAGGATAACCCGTTCCGCCATAGATCACTTCTGCATGTGATTTAACGCCGTTCCGGCTGCAGAGTTTGCCAAAGTGACGGTAATAATTTTCCTCAATAAGTTCAGCTATGGTTTTCTGAAAATCATACAGGAACCGCTCCGTGCTTCCGGGATCATTTATTGTTACACCGCATATAACAGGCAGCCATTTATTTATACTGTATTGCCTGCGCTTCTCAAACTCGGAGGCAAAATTTCCTGTCCAGTTCTGATAGCCGCATTCCCAGCTGTCAATGAACAGGTATTCAAAAGTGTTGCCTGCGTAGTCACCGGCATGAGCTATCAGTTTGGCAGGAAAGCCCCTGAAATGAAGGTTCAGCGCTGCAGTATCCATCTTATCGCACTCGAGGCCCCTTCCTGCTTTGGTGGCGGGAGCATTCTGAGCCCCTGTGGCTGTATAGCCTATACGCAATATTTCCCAGTTTCCTTCAGGAGGATCCCATGCCAGGATTCCATCCGAATTCACATACTGTGTAATGTCCACCACATCTTCAACAGAAACTGCGTCAGATGGATCTGTACCATGCACTCTCAAATCTCCGGTATTATGAGCCATTGTGGCAGCTATTTTTTCGAGATGAAATGGGATGGAGGTACTGAAGGCAGGTTTTTCTTGCTCACCAAGCAATTCTATTTCAGATATTTCCAGTGTTCTGCTTCCAGTCAGGTTCTTGAATATAATCCTGAAGTGTTTTGAGCTGACCGGGCCGGTCTCAATTACTGTAGTTTTGTTCAACGCCGGACCGTCTAACTGCCCGATCGTTCTATAATTTGATCCATTGTCAACAGCATTCAAATCAAACTGAAAACGGATATTGTCCAGATCCTCCCATGAAAACTCAACACGAGGATGAATGGCGATCTGCGAGATTGTAACAACATTCTTGAATTCAATATCAATTATTGAACCATTTTTTACCACAACAGTGCTGAAAGGATTTGCATCATACAGAATATCACCGGTCAGTATCCCGTCTGCTTTAATTCCTGGCTGAGAAATCTGAAAAGAGTTTGGGCCTGCATTAACAGGAATGGCCAGAATGGCGATATCCCTGTAAAAATCAAGCTTATTTTTCGGGACAGGCAATTCAAGTTCAATATGCCTGCCTCCGGCAACATATGATTTGCTCCAGGTACATTGTTTCATTGCATTCTCGGTATTGATCCAGGGGCCGCCGCTCGAACTCCAGCCATCACAGTTATGCGCTCCTATAGTCATACCGAGTCTGTTTGCTTCGATCAATGCCCATTCAAACATCCCATACCATTCTTCAGTATCGAAAATCACCTGGGGCACACCAAGGTCGCGTTCTCCAAAGAGACTTACATTTAAGATTGTGACGGTTGAGATACCCTGGTCCTTCATTGCTTCCAGATCCCTGGTGATTCCCTCCCTGGTGATGGCATTATCGACCCAGTGCCACCATGCATGTATTGAACTTCTTGCCGGAGGATGATGAAAGTCCTCACTATTAAGTCCTGATACCGGCTTCTGTGTGCATTCTGTAAAAAATGTAAGTGATATCATCATACAGAATAGCCACAGCGGGATAATATTTTTTTTCATTGCCTGGGAATTATTTTCAACAAAATGAATTGGCCTTGCCAACTATGATTCAGTTTAAGGAATCGAAATATGACATAACTTTTATCAGGTCGGATTCCGTCCTGAAACTAGTCTTTTCACGTTTTATAAATGATTTGATCTCTGAGGAATGGGTTCCTAGCTTCTCCTGGAGATCTTTCAGTGATTTAACCAATAATACCGGACCTTCATTGATTTTAATGTAGTATTCCACCGGTGCATCAATCATACGTGGTGGTATTTCATTAATTATGCCGTTTGAAGGGACTCCTTCCTTCAATATCTTATAATCTCTCCTGTAAAGAGTTGATTTGTCATCATATATCACTGAAAGATATCCTGACTTGTCTCCATCAGCTGAATTAAAGCGTGTATAAACCAGAACTGATGAATTCAGTTGTATTTTGACTATATTTTCATTATTTGCGAGTGACCACACGATGCTGTCAGGCATAAGCACTTCAATTCCACTGTGATAAGCATTAAAGCGCATCGGGACATCAGTGAAGCGCTCATGATCGGAAGTGAATATTACGCCCTTCTCAAAATTGTAATTCAGGTAAACCGATCCCTCAATATCTGACCCCACACCCCTTTTCATGCTGGTTCCGGTATTATTTCCGGAAAGCTGCATTTTCGATGCAAGGTCCTGGAGCGCCCTGTTGAAATAGAGATTATCCTGGCCATCAACAGTATTATGCAGGAAAAGCGCAAAAAAGATCCAAAATATCATCCTTCTTTTCATATAAGACTAAATAACTGTTAATTAACAACGGAGTTGCCTGATTTCAGATTTGCTTTATCACCCTTATGAATCAGCACCTGGTATCTTAAAATAACATCACTATCAGCAGGCAGATTAAGTCTCTGTCTGCCCGGAAAGACTATATTCTGCATGCTTCCTGTCTGGCGAAGGATCCATGGTGCAGGAAAATTCGGGGTTATAGTATCGCAATAAATTGTTATGCCGCATTTTTCTCCCTCCCTGCCAAGAGAACCCGATATATCCAGCCAGGGACCAGCTTCAATCTGTCCGGTTTGAGCTTCAACTTGTCCCCTTTCCGAAATAAATACCAGGTCATCAGGCATTTTGATCCTGAAACACAATCCACCATATCCCTTTTCATCATTCGATCCTCCAATGCTTACATCCGGAACAAGGGCCCTGAGCCTGATTTCAAAATCAACCCTGCGGCTCTGCTTATCACTATTGTGAACGGTAATAAGAGTATTCTCCTTAATGAACGGTTTATTATACCGCCAGTTTGGGGATTTCCAAAGGACTTCAGCTTTCAGGCTTGCAGAAGAGCCGGTGACTTCGGTTTTAATCCCGGATACTTCAAGGGAGAGATCCTGCATTATCCATCCGTCAGCAACGCTTATGGTATCAATAAAAACCTGATGCCACGCCCAGAAAACACCCCTGTGATAGGGATGATCAGCAGGCGATTCTTCAGTCAGAGTGTCACCGTCAAGTGAATACAAAGGATGGAGGTAATTATTGCAGATGTATTCATTCTGAAGAATTTTGGGCTCTTTCTGATAATAATACACCGGTTTCCCTCTTTCATAAAGACTGATTCCCTGTTCAGACTCCAGAAAATTGAACAGGTCATTTCTTTTGTTAATGCAGGAGGAGAAACCAACCAAAAACAACGGGACAAGGCATAACCTGAAGAATCTCATTTTGCAGGTATCAGTTTAAATAAGTCCAAAAGATCCGGAAATGGTTCAATCAGATAATAAAAATAGGCAATTCAAGACTGAATGCCAACTTTTTATCTTCAACTTTAATTATGGAAGGAAGTAAATTTTACAGAAAAGCGATTGAATATGGTCTTTTCTGATAAAAACCATACACTTTGAAAGCTTGCGTATCTTACTAAAAATTGTTCAGGGCTGAATTACTGCAGGATAAAAAGCATCTGTCACAGCTTTCACAAAAAGCGGTCCGGCATGCTTATTAGCTGCTGGATTAGGATGTGAATCGCCCTTTGAGTGATCTCTTTCAAAATCGTACCTGAGGCAATACCTGACACCCTGTGCAGGATTTGCATCCAGCTCGGCAAGATGGCTGAAGAAGTCGAAAATGTAAATATTTGGATGAGGCTTGTTATCTTCTGTGAGCCAGTCATTCTTCACCCATTCAACAAATTCCCGTGCCCGTCCGGCAGTTTCAGGAGTTGTTGCCATCCGATGCAGCGGGGCCAGTGTCCATACCATAAACTTTGTACCGGGGAAACCGTCAAACAACGACCTGAGCGCCCGGTATTGTTCCTTGTAATTTTCAAGCGTTTTTGTTTCTGATGTTACGTCGGGTTTCCCTGTATTGGATTTTATAGCAGATCCCGGGTAGCAATGTTTCATGATAATCATGTCATACTTATCAGCCAGGGTTTGTATACACTCAATATTAGGATTATCAGATTCACAGGAACCGCCTATCCAGAGCTTCCAGTAGTCATAGGGATAATTGCTCCAGGGCCAGGGGGTGTTGGGGAAAATTCTTGCCGTGAATTCCAGTGATCGATCGTTGGACTTATTATACTCATCTATCAGAGCTTTCACATTACCTTCAGTGAAAACATTTCTGCCTGTTGAATGATGAAGGAAAACCACTTTCTGAGAAAATGCCAGGTGCGTTGTAATAACAAACATCCAGATTACTAATATCAGATTCTTATTTTTCATAATAGTTATTTTGCTATCTTATTGCATATTATTTGATTGACACATACCTCTTTATCATTTTCATCATCCTGTTGACCTTCATAAGGGGTGTGAATTTTTCATGTCGCATTTTTAATTCCCAAAACATTGCCGCATTTAATGAAAATCACAGATATTCAACAAGAGTGAGCCACCAAATGTTCTCCTGAATTCTATATATTTGTTAAGTTCTTACTTATTTAGCATCAAAATACATGCCTGTTCTATTGATATATAACGATAAATCTGAAAGATCATTACTTCGCTTTGCCCGTATTTTACCCCGGCACTTAAAGCAAACAGATAATGTCATCCGGCCAGGAATGAATATTTTATGTCAGAAACCTCAAAATAATAGATCTGTTTGCATCAGATCACAGATGATTGTGAACGGACATGCCCTGTCAATAAAGGAGGTCTGTACCAGTCTCTTTCAAACAGTAAAATCAGGGTTCAATTGATGAATTATTAACAGCTTTAGCTTTTAAGGCTTAAAAAAAGAAAAATGAAACAGATTTACTTAATTCCCGCCCTTCTTTTTGTTGCAGTTGCATTGCTTGCCTCGTGCAGACATAAGCAGGCCTCGCTGCATAATCTTCACTCTCAGGATGGTTTCCCGAAGGAACTTGTTGAATTTACTCCTTACGAACACAACCCTGTTTTCACCGGCACAGATGATGATACATGGGACAAAGTGATCAGGGAAAGAGGTTTTATAATTCTTGAGGACGGCATGTATAAAATGTGGTATACGGGATACAACGAGTCTGACACAGTGACCAAGTATCTTGGTTACGCAACCTCACCTGACGGAATTAGCTGGACAAGGTATGAAGGCAATCCTGTTTTTAATAAAAAATGGACTGAAGATATGTTCGTATTCAGGCTCGGCGACATATACTACATGTATGCAGAGGGCAGGAATGATGTTGCTCATCTGCTTATCTCCCGCGATGGCATCAACTGGGAGGAGCAGGGTGACCTGACAATACTCACGACAAAGGGAGATACCATACCCGGTCCTTACGGGACACCTTCCGTTTATATCGAAAACGGGAAATGGCACCTGTTCTATGAAAGAAATGATGAAGGGATCTGGCTTGCCACCTCAGATGACATGATGACCTGGACAAACCTTCAGGATGAACCGGTGCTGGGGAAGGGACCAGAAGACTATGATTCAGGCGCAGTTGCCAACAATCAGATAATCAAACATAATGGGAAATACTACATGTATTATCACGGCACGTCGGATGCAAGCTGGGCAGAGCCAGGGGCAAGCTCTATCTGGACTTCAAACGTCGCTATGTCAGACGACCTTCTTAACTGGAGAAAATACCCGGGAAATCCAATAGTGGAAGGAGACCATTCAAGTCCCATACTGGTTCATGACGGTGAGAAGTATCGCATGTATGCAATGCACGACAAGGTCTGGCTTTATTTTTCAACCCTGCCTGTTCAATAGGGGGATATAATCCTTTCTGCCATACACATTTTTAAATGCAGGCCTGATAATTCTTTTGGCCGAATAAGTCAATTCCTCGACTCGATGTGCGCACCATCCTGAAATTCTGGCAATTGCAAATAGTGGTGTATAGAGTTCCTTTGAGATCTCAAGGCAGGAATAGACAAATCCGGAATAGAAATCAATATTTATGCAAACCACCTTTGTTGATTTTTCACCTTTAAAAACCCTGAATACCTCGGGAGTGATCCGTTCAATAAGTGAATATAATTCAAATTCCTCCAGTCGGCCTTTTTCAATGGCAAGTTCTCTTGCTTTTGCCTTCAGAATTCCTGCCCTCGGATCGGAGATTGTATAAACTGCATGACCAACCCCATATATTTTTCCTGAAAAATCATTTGCTTTTTTATTAAGGATCTTCAAAAGGTATCTTTCCACCTCTTCTTCATTGCTCCAGTCCTTAACATGCTTCTTAATATTTTCCATCATTTCCAGGACACGTACATTCGCGCCTCCGTGCAAAGGTCCTTTCAATGATCCTATTGCAGAGGTTACGGCGGAATAAATATCAGTCTCAGAAGAACTGGTGACACGCATTGTAAATGTGGAATTGTTCCCTCCCCCATGTTCAGCATGAAGAACAAGCATCAGGTCGAGAAGGTCGGCTTCAAGTTTTGAAAAACCTTTCCTTTCTCCTTTTATCAAGTACAAAAAATTTTCAGCAGGACTAAGATTCAGCTGGGGATGCCTGATAGAAAGAGTCTTACGTTTGTAGAGATGTCTTAATGCCTGATAGGAATATGCAACAATTGTCGGGAACTTGGCAATTATACTCAAAGATTGCCTGATCATGTTATCAAGGGTAATATCATCCGGTTTTTCGTCGAGGATGTATAGTCCCAGTACCGACCTGGCAAGAATATTCAATACATCCTTACCCTTCATCGACAATATCATGTCTTTGACGAAATCATCCGGCAGAGAACGCAGTGATGCAAGGTATTCAGAAAATCTTTTCAACTCATCTTTTGAAGGAAGGCAACCTGTTAACAGAAGGTAGACAGTTTCATCGAAACCATGCCTGTCCTCTTCCTGAAAACCCCTTGTGATATCTTCAATATCGATACCCCGGTAGTATAATTTCCCAGGCATTGCAATAACTTTCCCGTTTTCCTTTTTATAACCGACAACATCGCCGATATTAGTCAGTCCGACCAGCACCCCTGTGCCATCTGAATTACGAAGGCCGCGTTTTACATCATACTCTTCATACAATGTATTGTCCATCTGGCAGGAATCTTTTACCAGGTTTTCGAGTTTTGAAAAGAACAGGTTATCTTCCATTGGATTATATTTTACATATTTGAAATTACAGCATCTCCAAATTCTGATGTCTTGAGTAGCGAAGCGTCGTCCATGAGTCTGTGAAAGTCATAAGTAACCTTTTTGCTTTGTATAGTATGTTCCAGTCCCTTGTAGATCAGTTCAGCAGCCTTGTTCCATCCGATATATTCCAGCAACAATGCACCGGAAAGGATCAGTGATCCGGGATTTACCTTATCCTGGCCAGCGTAACGAGGCGCGGTGCCATGGGTGGCCTCAAAAATTGCATGACCGGTCTCAAAATTGATGTTCCCTCCCGGAGCTATTCCTATACCTCCCACTATGGCAGCCAGGGCATCAGAGATATAATCACCATTCAGGTTCAGGGTTGCTATTACAGAATATTCGGAAGGCCTCGTGAGTATCTGCTGAAGAAATGCATCAGCAATTACATCCTTGACAATGGTTTTTCCTTCAGACAATTCCTCTTCAAGCTTTCTGTCGGCTGTTTCTTTTCCCATTGCCTCGCTGATCCTGTTGTACTGCGACCATGAAAATGTTCTCTCACCAAATTCCCTTTCTGCAAGAGCATAGCCCCACTTCATGAAAGCTCCTTCGGTAAATTTCATGATATTGCCTTTATGGACAAGGGTTACCGAGGGGAGCTTCCGTTCAATGGCAAATTTAACTGCTTGTCTTACAAGGCGCTCTGTTCCCTCAACCGATACAGGTTTAATACCCAGGGATGATGTCTCCGGGAATCTTATTGAGCTGACATTCATTTCATCAATCAGGAATCGCTTAAGCTTTTCATTCTGGACATCTCCGTGCATGTATTCTATCCCTGCATATATATCTTCAGTGTTTTCCCTGAATATGTGCATATTAACATGTTCCGGATTCTTAACAGGGCTGGGTACGCCTTTATAATAACGGACCGGCCTGTAGCATGTATAGAGGTCGAGTTCCTGACGCAATGCTACATTAAGTGAACGCATTCCCCCTCCGACAGGTGTTGTGAGAGGTCCCTTTATTCCTACCAGATAAGTCCTGAATGCTTCAAGAGTTGCAGATGGAAGCCAGTTTCCCGATTGGCAGAATGATTTCTCTCCTGCCATAACTTCCTTCCATTCAATTCTTTTCTTACCATGGAAAGCATTTTCGACAGCTGCATTAAAAACCCTTACTGAAGCCCTCCAGATATCGGGTCCGGTACCATCGCCTTCTATGAATGGGATCACCGGATTATCGGGGACCTTCAATTGTCCGTTTTGAATAGTAATTTGTTCTGGCATAATTTAAGTCATCTGTTAAGTTCCTTTTCTGATAAGATTAAGCGCGCTTCCAGCCTTGAACCACGATATCTGGGTGTTGTTAAAGGAATGGTCGGCCAGGAATTCTTCTGTTGTCCCGTCATCATGGATTAATCTTACTGTAAGCTGTTTCCCCGGGGCAAATGTCATTAATCCGGTTATGTCAAATCTGTCTTTTTCCCTGATCTTCTCATAATCATTCCTGTTGGCAAAGGTCAAAGCCAGAATTCCCTGCTTTTTCAGGTTTGTTTCATGTATCCTTGCGAAGGACTTTACAATAACAGCCCTTACTCCCAGGAATCTGGGCTCCATTGCGGCATGTTCGCGTGATGACCCTTCTCCGAAATTATCTTCCCCTGCAACTACCGAGCCCATATCAGCATCACGGTAAGTCATTGCGGTGAGTGGTACAGTTTCATACCTGGCTGTGATCTGGTTAAAAATATTGTTCAGCTGGCCATTGAAATAATTGACAGCCCCGATCATATAATTCCTTGATATATTCTCAAGATGTCCGCGGTATCTCAGCCACGGTCCTGCCATAGAAATATGGTCAGTGGTGCATTTCCCTTTTGCCTTAATAAGCAGCGGCATATTAGCAAAGTCGGTGCCTTCCCATTCCCTGAAAGGCACGAGGGTCTGGAGCCTTTCAGAAGCAGGAGAAATAATAATTTCTGCTGAGGTTCTCTCACCGATGGATCTGACAGGGCTGGCCGAGATAGCAAAACCTCTTTCTGGAAGGGTTGATCCTTCCGGTTCGGGGATTTTCACCTGCTTACCCTCTTCATTCTCAATAAAATCTGTAAGAGGATTGAATCTGATATCGCCTGCAAGGGATATTGCTGTGACAATTTCCGGTGATGCAACAAATGCATGGGTATTTGGATTCCCATCAGCTCTTCCTGTAAAATTGCGGTTGAAGGAATGGATTATAGTATTTGGTTCTTTTTTTCCTGAGCCTTCCCTGGTCCATTGTCCTATACACGGGCCGCACGCATTGGCAAGAATTTTTCCACCCGCAGCCCTGAAGAGATCAGTAAGCCCATCCTTTTCCGCCTGGAGGCGTATCCTCTCCGAACCCGGAGTAATGGTAAATTCTGACCTGAAGGCAATCTTCTCAGACAAAGCTTTCCTGACTACTGATGCAGCGCGTGTTATGTCTTCATATGATGAGTTTGTGCATGAACCTATAAGTCCGGCTTCCACTTTCAAAGGCCATCCGTTAATTTCAGCCTCATGCTTCATTGCTGAAACAGGTATTGCCCTGTCGGGCGTAAAAGGACCGTTAATATGCGGTTCAAGTTCCGAAAGGTTTATCTCAAAGAATTTGTCGTAATAAAGCTTGGGATCAGCATGAATTTCAGGATCTGCTGTCAGGTTCATCCGGTTCAATTCTGCCAGGTGAACTATTTCCTTTCTTCCTGTTGCATTGAGAAATTCCGACATAGCGGGATCAAATCCGAACACAGATGATGTTGCACCCGTTTCAGCTCCCATGTTGCAGATAGTAGCTTTGCCGGTACAGGAGATTGATTCAGCGCCTTCTCCAAAATATTCAATAATAAAGCCAGTTCCGCCGCTGACAGTCAGCAAACCATTTATTTTCAATATTATATCCTTTGCCGATGTCCAGCCGCCAAGCCTGCCAGTAAGTTTTATTCCTATTATTCCCGGGAATTTCAACTCCCAGCTCATACCTGCCATAACATCGACGATATCGGCCCCCCCTACCCCTATTGCGATCATACCAAGTCCTCCGGCATTGGGGGTGTGTGAATCAGCTCCTATTATCATACCACCAGGGAAAGCATAATTTTCCAGAATTATCTGATGGATAATGCCCGAACCGGGTTCCCAGAAGTCTATTCCATACTTATGGCAGGCTGATCTGAGAAAGTCATAAACTTCTCCGTTTGATTCCAGGGATGATTTAAGATCTGTTTCAGCGCCGTGGCGGGCAGTTATCAGATGATCACAGTGAACGGATGCATCAACTGAGGAACTTGCTTTACCAGCAACCATGAACTGAAGCATTGCCATTTGTGCCGTGGCATCCTGCATAGCCACCCTGTCGGGGTTGAAATATTGATAGCCCATCCCTTCCGAAGTTTTAAACGACCCTGTAGCATCTGCAAGATGTGCAAACAGAAGTTTCTGACTTAAGTTAAGAGGACGCCCTCCAGTTATCTGCCTTATTGATGCAAGTTTCCCTGGTAAGTTTTTGTAGAATGATTTTATTGTTTCACTACTTTGTATCACCGCGATTATTTGATTGGTTTATTTCCTTGTCTGGCCGCTGCCGCATATAATCCATTTATAGGTTGTCATTTCTTCAAGTGCCATAGGTCCTCTTGCATGAAGCTTTTGAGTAGATATCCCTATTTCAGCACCCAGGCCGAATTCAGCTCCGTCGGTAAATGCTGTTGATGTATTTGAATAGACAGAAGAAGCATCCACCAGGCTTAGGAACTTTCGCTGATTTACGGGATCTTCTGATATTATAGCCTCGGAGTGCTTTGATCCGTATTTTTCTATATGGTCAAGGGCTTCATCAATGGAGCTAACTGTTTTAACTGCCATCTTATATGAGAGGAATTCTGTTCCGAAGGAATCACCTGATGCCTTTTTCAGTAAATGTGGCGGATATTTTCCTTTCAGTGCACCATATGCTTTTGTGTCGGCAAAAATTATGACATCCGATCCCTTACATAGTCCGACAATATAATAAAGGTCAGAAAGCCTTTGTTCATGAATGATAAGGCAGTCGAGAGCGTTACAGACACTGACCCTGCGGGTTTTGGCGTTGTGAATTATTCTCCGGCCCTTTTCCCTGTCGCCCAGTTCGTCGAAAAAGGTATGGCATACCCCTGCTCCTGTTTCAATAACCGGTATAGTTGAATTCTTTCTGACAAAATCAATAAGCCGGCTGCTTCCGCGCGGTATTATCAGATCGACATACCCATGGGCATTCATCAGCTGTGCAGTTTCTTCATGTCCGGCAGGCAAAAGGGATATTATGTCCCTTGAAAAACCATTTTTATCAAGTACATCTTTTATGATTGCGACGATGGCTTTGTTTGAATGAATAGCATCGCTTCCACCTTTGAGAATGCAGGCGTTGCCTGATTTAACACAAAGAGAGAAGACATCAAAGGTCACATTCGGCCTTGCTTCATATATTATTCCTATCACACCAAATGGCACGGATACTTTTGATATTACAAGCCCGTTCGGTCTTTCTGATTCTGAGAGGATCCTGCCCAGGGGACTGGGCAGACCCGAGACGTTTCTGATATCAGAAGCTATGGAAGCTATGCGCTCCCCTGTAAGCTGAAGCCTGTCATATTTTGGATCTGACCTGTCCATCAGATCAAGATCTTTCCTGTTCTCGGCAATTATGTAATCACTTTTACTTACTGTTTCATCAGCAAGATCCAGAAGTAGTTTGTCGATAACCTTATTATCCGTTTCCAGCAGTGTTTTCCCTGCCTTTACGGCTTTCTTCAGCACAGGAGTGATATCCATTTAAGTCTTTTTTGAGCTGATTAATTATGTATGATTCAGGGCCTTCAAATCATCCTGGACAACAAGATAGTCATAATGGATGAAAGGTTTGCTTTGCTTTTCACCAATTTTTGCACGGGCTTTCTCCGATTCGTACTGAGATTTCCCGAGCCCGATATAGTTACCTGTTTCATCCAAAATTCTTACTATGTCTCCACTCCTGAAGTTACCATCTATCCTGGTTATTCCAATCAGGAGAAGGCTGGTGGCCTTTTGGGTAAGAAGGGCATTCCTGGCGCCTTCATTTATATAAACTGCTCCCTTGGCAAAGGTATCAGAGTGATTAAGCCATTTCTTAACGCCTTTCTTTCTTGTGCTGCAACCGGGAAAATAAGTGCATGGCACCTCTCTTCCCGTAACAATGTCAGAAACAATATTATCGCGGGTCCCGTTTGCAATAAATACATCGATGCCCTCAGAAGCAATTTTCCTGGCCATGGAATACTTGGTAAGCATACCTCCTCTCCCAAATTCCGACTTCACAGGGGAGATATAATTGCAGGGATCATCCTGTGTTCCGGTAATTTTTTTAATGAGCTCAGCTCCGGGAGTGTTTGGCGCCGCATTATAAATGCCGTCTACATTCGTGAGCAAAATAAGCGAACCGCAGTCCATCATAGCCGAGATGAGACCTGAGAGCTCATCATTGTCGGTAAACATGAGCTCATTCACTGAAATGGTATCATTTTCATTGACAACAGGAAGAACTTTGTTCTCCAGCATTGCAGTGATACAGTTCTTCATGTTAAGGTAATGACGGCGGTCGCGGAAACTTTCCTTCGCTGCCAGCAGCTGTCCGGCCTGTATGCCATACTTACCGAAAAGAAACTGATACTTTGCCATCAGCTTGACCTGTCCTATCGATGCAAGCACCTGCTTTGAGGCTATGATATTTGTTCTCTTTGACGGCATCATCTCACCTCTTCCAGCAGCTACCGCCCCTGAGGAAATAAGTATGACTTCAATACCCTGTTTGCAGAGTACGGCAACATCTTCAACAATCCTAAGCATCCTTTCATCATTCAGCGATCCGTCACCCTTTGTTATGACATTGCTTCCCACTATTACCGCAATTCTGCTGAACCTGGCTGTGCTCATTTCTAAATTATCAGTTTTTTTGTGTTTTTTAAATAAATTTGTCGCAAAAA
>JAVEVC010000078.1:8411-11391 GCA_034005245.1 Bacteroidales bacterium | reverse complement strand
CTTCCGATCTAATGACGGTGAGGTATCGGCTGACCTGGGAGGCTGTTCCCTGACCGACGACAGGACCAGGCCTGATAAATGGCTCATTCCTGCCGGTGTGGTGATTGAACCCAAAAAGTTCTTGATATTTTATGCCGATGAGCGGGATCTTTATCTCCATGTCAACTTCAAGTTAAATGCTGAAGGAGAATTTTTGGGTTTTTACAATTCCTCCGGCGAAGTCATAGATTCAATAACCTATGGCAATCAGCGAAACAATATATCCTATGGAAGAAGCGGTTCAAACCTCACGGCATTTGGATTTTTCAGCCCGCCGACTCCCGGAAGCCCCAATGGTGATATCACATATCTTTCAATCCTCGAAAAACCCAAATACTCTTTGGATGGAGGCTTCTATCCTTCATCTCTCAGTATAACTCTGACTTCAGAAGAAGGAGCGATCATCAGGTATACAACGGATGGTTCAGAACCAACCATGTCATCCAATATCTATAACGTGGCCTTCAATGTTGGCTCAACAACCTGCATTAGAGCCAGAGCCTTTAAGGAAGGCCTGCTGGAAAGCGAGATTAACACACAGACTTATTTTATTGGCGTGAGTAAAAGCCTGCCTGTCATCTCGCTTGTTACAAACAGCGAATACCTTTTCAGTGATACTGCAGGTATTTATGTTATTGGTACAAACGGGATACAGTCGGGATGCTCACCTACTCCCATGAACCTCAACCAGGACTGGGAACGGGCGGCTAACATTGAATTATACGATGAACAGGGTATTGTCAGGATAAACCAGCTTGCGGGGATAAGGATCTTTGGCGGATGTTCGCGCCAGCGCTTTCCTGTAAAATCGTTCGAGATTTTTGCCAGGAGGCTTTATGGAAAAGGAAGCTTCGACTGGAAGATCTTCAAAACTGAGGATATTACTTCGTTTGAAAGTTTCCTGATACGAAGCAGCGCTGACGACCAGATGCAGACAATGTTCAGGGACGGGCTTGGCCATACTCTTGTTTCGGATCTGAAGGTTGAGACACAGGCATATCAGCCTGCTGTACTTTATATTAACGGGCAATACTGGGGGATCCATAACATCCGCGAGAAATACAATGAAGCCTACTTCGAGGAACATTACGGGGTTTTGGAAGAGGATCTGAATGTGATTAAGAACAATCCTTCCATTGCATCAAACGTTGAATCAGGAAGCGCCACTCATTACCTTAATATGCTTGCATATCTGTCGGCTCATGCCGCCGATTACAATATCTATGAATACATGCACACGCAAATGGATATTGAAAGTTTCATCGATTACATGGCTTCGCAGATCTATCTGAGTGCAGATGACTGGCCTGGCAATAACATCCGCTACTGGAGGGCAGATAACGGAAAATATAATCGTTGGCGATGGGTATGTTATGATATGGACCAGGTGGTACGCAGCAACAATACCCGCTGGAATTCAATCCTGCTGGCAACAACGCCTTATAATGGGAATAACTGGCCAAATCCGCCCTGGTCTGTTGTCGTCTTCAATGATTTGCTCAAAGGAACACGGTTCAGGAATGAATTTCTGCAAAGGATCACCTTCCTGATGAATACCTCCTTTTCGCCTGAAAATATAATTCATGTGGTTGACAGCCTGCAGGAAAAAATAAGGGATGAGATGCCTTTCCATATTGAACGCTGGGGAGGCCAGCTGGTTGATGATCCAATGAGAGAATCATGGATAAGTCCACTGCCAAATTCAGTGGAGGAATGGGAGGGCCATGTGCAGGTGATGCGCAACTTTGCTGTTTCAAGGCCCGACACTGCCGTCAATATGCTGAGGCGGTACTTTAAACTGTCCAACACAGTTGAAATCACCATAAAAAATAATGATCCGGAAATGGGCCGGCTTTTCATGGGACCAAAACAGATCGCCTCGGATGTTCACACAGGACGATATTTTGCAGACATTCCAATGGTACTGAATGCCAGAGCCAGACCTGGTTTCAGGTTCTTGCGATGGGAGATCGCATATCAGGGATCGCCTTCTGAAGAACCACTTATTTCCCGGCTATCCCTCACTCCACGGGACAATGCTTCAATCACTGCATATTTCGGTCCTGATACCTTAGGCACTGCACCCGTGATAATCAACGAAATAAACTATCATTCTGCAGGCGGTGCCGATGCCGGCGACTGGGTGGAACTCTATAACCGGGCACCTTACAATGTCGACATTTCAGGATGGATAATGAAGGATGAAAGAGATGACCATTCCTTTGAAATACCTGAAAATGTTGTACTTCCCGTTAACGGGCATTATGTGATCTGTGAGGATACGTCGTTGTTCAGGGAGCAGTTTCCGAATGTAAGGAAGAAAACAGGCAACATGGATTTCGGGCTGGGTAACGGCGGTGATTGCATAAGGCTTTATAACCAATACATTGAGTTCATCGATTCAGTGTGTTATTCCGATGATTATCCCTGGCCTCCTTTGGCTGATGGCGACGGAAGCTCACTCGCGCTGCTTGGCCCTTATCTCAATAATGATCTGGCTGAATACTGGTCAGACCAGTGCTGGCTTACCCCGGGTCGTGAAAATGCCCTCAAATCAGACGGCCCACTGAGTGTAATTAAGCAATCTGCTGATCCTGCCAGCAGTGATTTCTGGTTAGGAAAGAACTATCCCAATCCCTTCGCTCTAAATACTACCATTGAATATGGATTGAACCGAAGCGGTGATGTTTTGCTGATTGTATACGATCTTTCGGGAAAGATAGTCCGGATACTTGTAAATGAATATCAGCATCCGGGAAATTATAAATTGGCATTTTACCCGGAAGGGTTACAACCGGGAATCTATTTTTACTCTCTCAGGGTTGGCAACGTGATCGTGAAAACCAGGAAGATGATCGTACTTTAATGTATTTTGCTTTGTGTCCCTGGTGAAATCCTTTGTGTCCTTTGTGGTTAAATATAAATTACTTAACCACAAAGG
>JAVEVC010000078.1:0-8311 GCA_034005245.1 Bacteroidales bacterium | reverse complement strand
TATGGGGAAGGTAACAATGAACGGCTGGTAGGGGAAGGACTAAAGGGACTTCCTCGTGACTCATTCGTGGTTGGAACCGCCGTACCAGCTGAAGATCTGGACAGAAGGTCAGGACTTTTTATAAAACCATTTGATGTTAAGGCTTACATTGCAAAAGCTGATGAGAGCCTGAAAAGGTTTGGATTCAGCTATGTGGATTTCCTCCTTTTTCCATATGCCGGGAAAAGAGAATTGGTCCTGAATGAAGAAGTCCTTAAAGCGATGGAGCTTCTGAAAAAGCAGGGTAAGGCCAGGTATGTTGGAATTGCATCGCACAATGACATCGATGAAGCTCTCAATTCTGCCGCAGATTCAGGAATTTATGATGTGGCAATGATCGCATACAACTACAAAACCTTGAACACAGCATCATTGAATGAAACCATAAGCAAAGCAGTTGAGAGGGGAATGGGGATAGTGGCAATGAAAACAGCCGCCGGTGCATCTGAAGATAAATCAGGGGACCCAATAAATACTGATGCTGCCTTGAAATGGGTCCTTCAGAATAAGGATATCTCTTCAATAGTATCAGGGATGTCTTCTTTCGACGAACTGAAGAAGAATCTTGCAATGATCGGTAATCTTGAAATGACAGATCAGGAGAAAATGGACCTTAAGCTGGGCAGTTTCGGCCAGGGGAAGACTCTTTACTGCCATCAGTGCGGGAAATGCCTGCCACAATGTGCACATGGCCTTGATATCCCAACCATCATGAGAAGCTATATGTATGCATACGGATACAGGGATACTGCAAAAGCATGGCATACCCTGGCAGGAGTAGATCTGCAGGATAAGCCATGCAATAATTGCACGGTATGCAATATTAACTGTACCGCTGGTTTTGATATCAGGAAAAAGATCACCGACATTGCCCGGCTGAAAAATGTTCCGGGAGATTTCATAATAGTCTGAATGAGTTGAGATGGATTGAACAAAAGGAGAACGGCACAAGGCGCTGGGCGCATGGCGGAGTTTCTTGTTTCTTGTTCCTGGTTTCTTGTTCCTGGTTTCTTGGTTAATTTAGTTGGCAAAATAACTTAAAAATACTGCTGCGGCGAGCATTTGGATTGCAGAATTGCATAATCGCAGAATAAACGTTGAAAGAGTTTAATGGGTTGAACGGGTTGAAGAAAAACTGCTCCAGGCGCTGGAACAATAGTAAAACATAACAGGAACTACCAGTAAGATTGCAGAATTGCAGAATTGCACAACCGCAGAATCGCACGATTGCAGAATTGCAAAACCGGGATAAATCCGGTCTAAACTAACCCCTCCACGGTCTCGACCTGTTTACTTCCGTCAGGCAGTTAAGGGCGATGTTCGTGTCATCCACAATCTGGAAATCATACATGCCAACACAAATGAAGTCAGCTCCGTTGTCAAAGGCGTATTTGAAGCCTGCTTCAGGTTTCAGGGCCCCTGCAGCAAGAGTCTTGAAGGCAATCCAGGGTTCTTCGAGGTTACTCATGAAATCAATAGTATCCTGTGGCTTGAGGCAGAAATTGTTGTCTCTCCATCCCGGTTCGGTGACATCTTTCTTTTCCGGGTCAATCTGTGTTGACCAGTAATCATGTGTGTGAAGGGTTTTTACCCAGAAGTCGGGTTTTACACCATTCTCCACACAAGCTCTGATTGTTTCAATCCGATGGGCTCCTATGCCTGCGGGTTTGCCCAGGCTGCGGATAAGGTCAATACCTTTAGCCAATTCTTCATAAACAGACTCATCGTTGGCGTAAACCCTTGCATCGGTTTTACCGCCATGGCTGTACATTGCTGATGCTCCTCCCTTTTCGGAGAGCTCAATTCCTTCAAGGAAATCCTTTCCAACTCCGCAGTCGGAGATGATTTTTATCTTTCCTCCGGTTTCGTGCCAGTATTTATTTATCACCCGGAAGGTAGCCGGATTGACAATGATGGCATTTATCCCGCATCTCTCGGCAAGCTCAAATGTCTGCATCACCTTTTCGTCGGTGTGGTATTTCTTTATCAGTTCATCAACATAAATAAGGTCGCGGGCATGGCCCCATCCGCCTATAAGGTTACCACCCATGACAAGGCGGCTCAGCTCCATGTCTTTTATTTTCCCCCTGGGTATCGGCCCCTTAAGGTCGTCAAGCGAGGTAAACTGAAAGCTTTTCACGGTTGCGCTGCTCACTGCATCAACCTTGTCGGAAAGGAATTTTTTCTCATAGCTCTCCCATTTACTTTTTTTATAGACAACGTATGCAAAGGCCCCAAGGAAAGGCACACTTATCAGGTCGCGTATGAGCTCGCGCCTATTGCTTGACAGTTTATCCTCACTGTCGGGTGTTACCGGTCCGGGTACCGGGGCACTGGGTTTCTCTTCCTTCCAGCGCTTTATCCAACGGTCAAAACCAAACAGATAGCCAAGAGGGAGAGTGGCAAAAACTATCAGCATGACCAGCTCAATAAGGTTCTTATCCACCCACTGGTAGTTGCCTTCAGTGATTGCTCCGTAGGAATAACCCAGCAGAGGCGGATAGGCAGCATAGTAAAGTAGAAGCAAAAGAGCCCCGGCTATCGACGACCAGCGCACCAGCAGCCCGACTATCAATGACAGCCCGATAAGTATCAACCCCCAGACATTCATGAAATCTACGATCTTTATTATTGCCGGAGATGAAGCCATTGCATGGAACAGGTCGGCAAAGATCCACCTCGAGCCAAGCAAATAAAATTTGGATGTCCATCCGGGAGTCAGGAGCTTGGAGATCCCTTCATACAGAAAATGCCATCCTATGAGGATACGAAGAATGGTAAACAGGTATACTGAGTACTTTTTCATAGTCTTTTCAATTTAATATGTGTCGATTTCCGGGGTATTCCTACTGGTCATTCTGTTATCGTCATCAACCATTGTTTTGTCAGCCAATGACATAATAACGGTTTAAAATTATCATAATTATGGAAATATTTTTCATTTCATTGTATTTTATTGAGCCCTTTTCCCATGGTGACCTTGGCGTAGCCCATCCAACCTTTGTGGTTAATTGTTTTATGTATAACCACAAAGTACACCAAGTTCTTCACGAAGGCCACAAAGTGCTTTTATAAAATACCTTACAAATAAGATCGAAGCAAAATCTCATTCCAGGAGCTTCAATGAAGTTTTAAACGGAAGCGAAAGATCCAGGATCGAATGTCGTTTTTTAATAAGAAGATATTATTTAAGGCTCTTTATGTAATCCATGTAATCATTCCTTAGCATGGCAGCAGAATCTCCCCCGCGACCCGAAGGGCTCATATTGCTGTAATACTGGAACGAGACTGCCCTGGTGATATTCGGCACCGACATCTCAGCCTCAAGCTGCTTTTTTATTCTGTCAATGGTGACCGGACCCTGAGGCTTGAAGCTGAATGTCTCAAGGTCGGTCCAGAATTCACCCTTGTAATTTGTATTTTCAAATAATCCCTGGCTTGCTGCAGTGTAATACTCAACAAGCCGGTCGGGCGTAACGTGATTCACACCCACGCCGTCCTGCAGCATGATGATCTGCAGGTTTGCCCTGCTCAGTTCAGCCATGAATTCCTTAAGCTGATCCGGAGAGGTCAGATCGGAATTAAAAAATGCCGCTATGGATACCGGTTTATTGTCAAAGCTGTGCAGCCTGTCGGAGATTTTGTTCACAAAATTTTCGTTGAATGAAGCTGTCAGTTCCTTCGAATTATATGCATTGGGTTCGGGTTCATGGGGAATATACCAGCCTTTGAAAGCCGGATCTTTCCCGAATTGGGCATTGATCTCTTCGGCAATGTAGTTGCATCTGTCGGCATGCAGGCGCAGCCATTCAATATTGGTTTGATTCTTCCAGTAATCTTCATGGAAATAGAGCCCTATATGAACATCCATCTGCTTATTGTTTGCTGCAGCCATGAAGGTTGCCAGGGCATCGGGGTATTTTTTCCCGGTAAAATCGTTAGATGAATTGAACCAGGTAATGTCGCCGTATGAAATGAACTGGATGATGGCGATATGCATGCCTATATCTTTCATCTCCTGGAACTGATCTTCCCAGTTCTGCTGTGTCCAGTTTTCCTTCCTGAAAAAATCAACAAAGCTTCCGGTAAGGGCTTTTTGAGAAAAGAGCACTTCCTTTTCCTCCGGTCTCAATTCCTTCCTTCCTGAATGATGACATGATATAAATGCGAGCAGGATTCCTGCAATTATGGAATTTAACAGAACTTTTTTCATCCTTTTAATATTTAACAGTATGAACGATAAAAAGCAATATATGAAAAAATCAGGATCCGGGAAGCACTAAGGTGGCTTGAAGAAGGATTGCAGAATTGCAGGATTGCAGAATTGCAGAATAAGTGTCGAAAAGGTTTAATGGGCTGAACGGGTTTAAAGCACCCGGCTCCAACCGCTGGGCTTTAGGCTCTGGGGCAACCGGAAAGAACTAAGGTGGCTGGAGGAAGGATTGCAGAATTGCAGAATTGCAGAATTTATTTTCGGAGATTTAATTAATTTGCAAAATGTTAACGGTATCATTATGAAAAAGCGCATTTTAATCTTTCTGTTGTATTTCCTTATCATTCTCATTGGGTGTACATTGCTGTACATCAATTATCTGTCGCCAGGCATTACCGGATATGCTGCCAAAAATATAGCATCAGGAGTGTTTGTTGCGGGAAGGACCCAGGAGAGCATTGAAAAGGAAGAGATCAACTTTTTTCCTGTCATCTACAGCAAAAATATTGTTGATAATGACAGCAAGACTGTGACCAGTAAATTGTTAGGTATATGGAAGGCAGAGGCCGTCCATAACGAAGGTCTGGGATGTACCCTGGTAAGGGATTTCTCAAAGGAAGATGTGCTGAAATTTGATTATCCTCATATTCCTCCGCCTCCGGGCGATCCTGACACAATACCCTGGCCGGCAGGCGATATGCTAAGTGACACTGTTCCCCCTGGCATCAAGATGGAGGTACTGAATGATATGCTTGACAGGGTCTTTCAAGATACGGTTAATTACAAAGGAACCTTCGCAGTAACCGTTGTTTACAAAGACCAGATAGTTGCTGAACGGTTCCGCAGTGATCTGAACCATGGAATGCGGTTCCTGAGCTGGTCTATGGCAAAAAGCTTTACAAATGCGATGGTCGGGGCAATGGTTAAGGATTGCCTGATTGATATTAAGGTTCCTTTGAAAATTGAAGAATGGGCCAAAGATGACAGGAGAAATATCACCCTTGACAACCTGATGCAAATGACAAGCGGGCTTGAATTTAGTGAAGCCTACTATAAACTTAGACTTTCAAACACAACGACAATGCTGCTGAAGAACGGAGATATGGGCGATTATGCAGCCTACAGGAAGCTTGTTGCACAGCCTGATTCCGTGTGGTCATATTCCTCAGGGTCGAGCAACATTATCCAGGATTACCTTCGCACTGCATTCAATAACCATGAGGAATACCTTGGCTATCCGCGCAAAGCGATATTCAATAAGGCGGGTATGCGCAGCGTGATATGGGAAGTTGATGCATCGGGCACTTTCGTGGGATCGTCATATCTTTATGCAACCATGCGCGACTATGCCCGGTTTGGCCTTCTTTACCTGCACAATGGCAACTGGCTGGGCGAACAGATCTTCCCTGAGGATTGGGTAAGCTATACCACCACACCTGCTAATGGATCGGGCGGTCAGTATGGCTCTCTCTTCTGGCTTAACAAGAACGGGGAATTCCCTGATCAGCCCGATGATCTTTTCTATTGCGATGGTTATGAAGGCCAGAGAATTTTTATTCTTCCTTCGAAGGATCTTGTCGTTGTGCGCACAGGATGCTCACCAAAAGGCACTATCGACTGGCAGGCCTTCCTCAGGGGGATTACCGAGGCGGTTGAATGAGAAGTAAAAAACCTTTTTACAGGAATTCTATCCTGAGAACTGTTCCCCTTAATTATAATTATCCAGTAAGTCTCCTGAATATTGACCAGAATGGCATCAGAATGGCATAGATATATATTTATTCGTAAATCGCCGAAATACAAATAATAACCATTATAAAGAAATAAAAATGATAGAAACTGCAGCCAATAATTTAAAAATGGTTTACTGTGGTGCTGTATTTTGATCTTTTGCAGGTTGTCCGAAGTTTTTATTTAGTCAGCCTGTCAAATCAAATGACGAAAACTTAAATGACAAGAAAGACCATGTTGCTTTCATTAATGTGTGATGTTGTTACTGAAAGCGATTACTTGATCAGGGTCTGTTTGAAGCATTAAATTATGGCCAATAATAACTGATGGTTCCTGTTACATCCTCATACGCACTACGGGAAAGTCATTTTATAAAGGAGCATGCTTTTTAATACCAGATGTCAGGCATTGAAATAACGCTTAATATTCTAATTTTGATTATCATAATATAATACGGAATCTTTGACAGTAAACAGTTATGGTTTTAATAAGCAACTCAAAATTATAAGGATGAAAAAACTATTCACTGCATGTTTTTTTGCACTGAGCTTATCAATGTGTTTGTCTCAGGAGAAAGAGGCTTTCAGGCTGAGCCCTGATGAATTCGTTATTCTGCCATGGGGATGGACCTCGGGAGATCCCTCCGTTTTCAAGGATATTTATGATTGCGGATTCAATCTGGCAGGATTTGTCAGTATTGAAGATCTGGAGAAGGTTTCGCGGGCAGGACTAAAGGCTATACTATCGGAAAGATCCACTAATTTAGGAGATCCTGAACTGGCATTAAGCGATGCTGAGATAAGCGGAAGAGTAAATGAAATCACTTCAAAAACAGCCGGAAAAGATGCAGTTTTTGGATATTATCTGAAAGACGAACCGGGAACAAACGCTTTCAGCGGTTTAAGGAGATGGAAAGATGCCTGGGAGAAAGCAGCCCCCGGGGCAGTCCCATATATTAACCTGTTTCCAAATTATGCCAGCAATGAGAATCAGCTCCATGCGAAAAATTATTACGATTATCTTGAAAAATACGTATCTGCGGTGAAGCCGTCATTTATCAGTTATGATAATTATTCCCTTATGGCTGACGACAGCATACGCAGGGGATATTTTGAAAACCTGGGGGCAGTGAGGGCAATTGCCCTGAAGAATGATATTCCTTTCTGGAATATTGTACTATCAAATGCCCATTTCAATTATGCGGAGCCATCCTATGCAGGACTCTGTTTTCAGTTGTATACCACACTGGCTTATGGAGGCAGAGGGATCAGCTACTTCACCTATTTTGCCCCGAAAGTAGGGAATTACCGGTTTGCCCCCATTGACCAGTTCGGTAATAAAACCCCTACGTGGTATATACTGCAAAACGTGAATTTACAAATGCATGCAATAGGCAGAGCTTACCTGAAGCTGAAGAGCGTGAATGTTTTTCACTCTCCCCGGACTGAAGAATGTGAAAACGATCTTGGATCATCATATTTTCTTTCTACCCTGAAAGGAGAGGACCTGCTTGTAGGAGAATTTGAGGACGCCGAAAAGACTCCTTACGTTCTTGTTGTAAATAAAAGCCTCACTAAATCACAAAGCATAGATCTTTCATTTAAAAACAAAGGGACTATTTACCAGATAAATAATTATACCGGCAATGCTGAGCGATGGTCAGGGGAGAATAACTGGATCTCCCCCGGCCATGGACGTATTTTCTTTCTGAAAGACTGACAGGGATGCGTGGAAGAGGTAAGTAAGAATTTACAGAACTATTCACACAGTGATAACATTCTCCCAATTTCATTTCCGTCGTGTGTAAAAACCTTACTCCTAAAGTGTCTAAATTAACTTTCTCTTCTCCCTGTTTTATTAATTTCCGCCGAACAGATATGCAACAGAGACCCCGATCACGTTAATCTTCATCTCAGCATTAGCTGTTTCAATTGGCGTAAGGTTTGCAAGTCCCACTCCATAATGTGCGGCGATCTGGAAGTTGCTTATATCAACTCCCGCACCGAAATTCAGTCCGAAATCAAACGGCTTCATGTCGTTTGTCCCTGAGCCGTAGCTTATATCGGCCTCTATGCCATTAGATTCAACCTGCCCGCCTACACCATAGGCAAAATACGGACCTGCTTTAAGAAAAAGCTGAACAGGTCCGAAGTCATATTTGTATAACATGTTGACAGGAACTTCTATGAAACCCGGACGAATCTCGGCCTCTTCGCCAAGGATATCATATTTTGCGCCTTTCGTAGAATACAGAACGGCCGGCTGCAAAGCGAAATTATTAAACAGGGGGATCTCGGAAACCACTCCGGCATTGAAGCCCACAATTAT
>JAVEVC010000077.1:0-11482 GCA_034005245.1 Bacteroidales bacterium | reverse complement strand
ATTGCATTATGTTTTTGATGCTGGCATTCCCCGCAGCAGTCTGTGGAGAATCAGGTTTGCGAGCTCGGTGAAGCCAAAGTATATGCCGGGATTCATCCTTTTCATTCATGATAATTTCGTCTGTCCGGAAAGGAGAAGCTGTACGAGATGAGGAAGTGCATCAAACCTGCTGAGCCTCGCTCCCACTGCACCTGCTCCAGACTTTACCTCAACAAAAGGCGGATCCGGAAAGATGCCAAACCGTGTGTAAAACGCCTTATTAATAAACTGCTTTACTTTTCCCGGGTCTGTTTTCTGTGTGTCGACATGAAGCTGAAAATAGTCACCCTGACCTGCTGCATTCACTCTGACTGCCACGGCATCTTTACCAAAAGCTCTTTTAAGCATGGCTTCAGCCAGATCGATGAGAGCAAGGCCTCTGAAGAAGCTTGTGCCCTTCAACTTATGGAACTCTGGCGAAACCGGTCCTGATAAAGATCTGTCATCCAGACCCCTGTTATAATCAAATGGCACAGCTTCGTATTTTTCCAGCCAGGCATTCAGTAATTCAGGTCCCCTTAATTCCTTCTCCCACGGCAAGGTTTTTTCCATCTCTTCTTTTTCCGGAAGGAGATCAGGATTGATTTCAAAACAGCAATCACCGCGCTGTGATAGAGTTACAACATTGATCCATTCTTCTGTGTGATGAATGAGATAAAAATTTTTGGCAACCTCCGCAAAGAGGTAAGCAACCATGGCTCTCAGAGGGACTCCTGCTTCCGTTACAATTTCGCCCGATTCCAGTGTGCGTCTGAGAACAGGTTCGCTCCATCCTTCAAAAAGAGATTGTATAATACCGGAAGCTTTCTGTTTAGCCGAATACCTGTCGATACGTTGAGTGTCACAAAGCTGCCCGGAGAGCCAGTCCATATTGGTAAAAAGATCCGTCTCCAGATCCTGCCTACTTATGAGCAAGGGTAGTTTTACAAGCTGGGAGCAAATCCATTTGCTGTCAGTCTCACTGAGAGTGCCGTTGGCCAGCAGGTTGTCTTCGATAACTTTAAAGAAATCCGTCACCAGGGGTAACTTTACCAGGATTGCTGCAATTTCCGCAGCTTTTCCGGTCATTTTCCGGATTTCAGTAGTTGTCAGAGGGCCTTGTCCGGATGTTTCTGCATAAGTTCCCCATGACCAGCTCCAGGCATTGCGATCACGTTCAACGCTGTAGGGAAATATGATCTTAAACCTGTCATAGGGAATCGGATAGGTTCCCAATATCCTGTAATTATCCCTCGGGTTAGAGGAAATAAGTGTTCCCTTACCTGTCAATCCCTTCTGTTCGGTGGCCTGATCCAGTGATCCGGCTCTTACCCCGGTGCCGTACTCAGCCTGGCATGCCAGATGGACCATAAGATCAGGCGGGACACCTATTTCAAAAAGAGAATTGATGGCATTCTTTGTTGCAACAGTTACGGCAGAAGAGCTTGAAAAACCTCCCTGTGGAATATTACCGGTTGAAACAATACGTAATCCCATGAAATTCGGGCTTCCGAGATATTCTCTTACTTTTAGTCCCAGGTTACCTGTGCGGAGAGTCCTGAATGAAGCGATGGCGTTGCCGACCAATGCAAACGGGCGTCTCATGTTATTGGATACCCACAGGGTTGAAGGAGGAAGAGGAATGCTTTTTTTTCTTCTTTCTGCAAGTTCCTCATCGCTGAAATAGCCCAGTGAAAGCAGCAATCCTTCGCTCATTCTTGTTCCAAATTTCTCATAGGTATTCATATCAGACACATCATCCCCCGGATACATGGCATTGTAATCAGCAGGCACAAAGTTGATGCTTTCGCGATACTGCTGATTCATTGGCACAAGGTGTATCCGTCCGTCATTGGCAATTTGTATCATCACAATGATCTGTTCGTCTCCCTCCTTATCTCCTGCTCCAATCGGCATTTGCCATGCAGGCCCATAAAACCTGACCATGTCTGGATGCATGAAAGCAATCCGCAGCCTTCCCCCCGAAATACCTATCCCGACTGGTTTGTCAGTATCAAATGGCAGCTTTTCCTTTTTTATCATTACCAATAATTCTTCAAGCTGCCGGGCTATTGAGGCAATTTGTCCGGCCGGTCTGTCATTCATGATTAGATTGGCCACAGCTTCAATCTCTCTTTCCTCAGGTAACAAAAGGTCAACATTTGATGCGAGTATACCCTCAAGCATGGCAAGATCCATAGGTTGAGTAACATCGGAAGTAAGAAGATCATATTCAGGATCGCTGACATAGGTGGTGAGAGTGCGGATATCACCGCCGGATTCTGAAATGGATTGAATAATGTCAGTAAGATAGTACTGGCCCTGGGCATTGTTGTTGTTCAGGTTCACCAAATGTTTATAGAGTGTAGCAGCCCTTACGGCATACAGAGGACAGTTTCCTTCAGTAATATTAAGGAGGGATTGTCGAACAAGGCCATTTTCTTCCCTTATTATATCTCTTTCCTCCGCTATTCTGATAACTTTTCCGGTTTCATCTCTAAGTACGCGTCCTTTCCCGCTGTTTTTGGGTGGTTCATACATGGCTGTCAGAAACGTCAGATCGGCCTCCTTCTCTCCTTCCGAATGTATAATAGATAATCTTCTGAATATCGACGAGGGTACTATACGGTCACCCATGGTTATAACCAGTAAAGGATTCCTTTCAATCAGGTCGGGAACGCAAAAAGCTTCATAGGCTGCAAATGCTGTTCCCCCGGCAGGATTATCTGAGAGAATCCTTATTAAATCATCACCCAGTTTTCCCGACACATCCTCATGACGATACCCTACAATAGCAATGACCGGGGAATTAGTGAACCTGTGGAAAGCATCAATTGAATGACGTGCAAGAGGTGTTCCATGCACAGGTTGTATGCATTTGGGTTCAGTTCCAAAGCGGGTTCCCTTCCCCGCAACAAGGATAACAAGTACGGGTGAGTCTGGTTTAATTTCAGCGGACCTTGTCAGGTATTCGGGATTTAGTATTTTATCCTGATCAGTTTTTACTGCATCTTTTAACAGACTTCCTGCAGGAGTGTTTGTCTCTGGCATTTCCATGTAGTTCCTACTCAAAGACAAACGTACCGAATTTATCGTACTGATGAAAGGACCCGTCTGTTTTCTGCCACGCAAAATGGCCTGCACCATTGTCATAATCAATACGGTACATATTTGCTCTCCATCTTGTTCCAGAGGCAGGGGCCTCCTGCACCAATGGAGCAAGAAGCTTATATGGAATGAAAAATTCAGCCTTCCAGCCTGTTATGGTACTGCCGCTCTCTTTCTGCCCTCCGGTAACACTTGTTGCATGTATTGTTCTTTTGTCACCATCATAGTTCCACGGCAGCCAGCCAAGAAAAGTCCCGTTTTTGTTTGGAATTATTATGGGAAGTTCATAATTGAGGGGCGAAAGTTCATATTCAAAGTAAACGGGAAAACTTTCATCAGGCCATAAAAAGATCTCGACAACATCTTCCTCCCAGAGATTAAGATTGTCAGCCGTCATGGTTGCACTTAGTCTGTTATCCTCACAGTCAAAGAGAAAATATATACCCGTTGCAGAATACAGAACTTTTACTTTAGTATCATAAGGTGATATGACCTTGCCCTGTTTTTGCAGGTCAATCCATTTACTATTGCCCCATTCCCGGGAGCTTCCGTCACCGGTTATGCTGAAATCTTCGCACTTCTTTATTACCAGGGTACCCGGCTGGGATTCCTCTGCCCTGAATCCGCAACCTGAATTAATAACACCTGCGAAGATGCAGGTAATAAACAATAATGTTAAGGAATTACATTTCATATTCGCAATAATTTAACGTAAGTAATATTATATCAAGGTTATCAGGACTGATCTTCTGAATAGTAATAAATAAAGGCAAAATAGCTATTATTTCCCATCACTATACTTTATTTTTAACAAAAATTTCAATCACGGAAACAAGAAATTGAAATTATGGTATTAAGCGGAGGTGTCGGTAATTATGTCCTGATGAATGGAAGGAAGTATTCATATTTTGGAGGTAATAATTATCTTGGTCTGGCAAACCATCCGGAAATTAAAAAAGCGGCTGCTGATTCTGTGAAGAAATACGGAGTGAACTTCTCCGCTTCGCGACGCACTACCGGAACGGCTGACATACATCTGGAACTGGAGAAAGCGCTCTCGGACTTCAAAGGAAAGCAGGATACGGCCATATTTGCTTCAGGATACCTGGGCAACAGCATTCTTCTCGAAATTCTTAAAGACAATTATACATCAATCTTTATTGATAAGCTGGCTCATGCCAGCATTATAGCCGGTATCCCCAGGGATATGGATTATGTCTTTTTTTACGACCATTGTGATCCTGCTCACCTTGATCAGCTTATTGCCAGGCATTTAAAAGGATCTCTGATTGTGGTGACCGATGGAGTGTTTGCTCTTACAGGTGACGTTGCACCGTTGGATAAAATATATCCAATCATAAAAAAGTATAACGGCCTGCTTGTGGTTGATGATGCACATTCGACCGGCATACTTGGCAGAACAGGAAAGGGAACTCCTGAATATTTCAATCTGCCGGATGACGAAAGTATTTATCAGACAGAAACAATGAGCAAGGCACTTGGAAGCTACGGAGGTTTCATATCAGGCACAAGAGCCCTGACAGATCTGATAAGGGAGAAATCAACGACCTATCAGGCTTCCACCTCTCTCCCTCCTCCTATAGTAGCTGCAGGACTCGCATCAATGAAAATCATTAAGGAGAATCCGGGCTTTCGGATTTCGCTGCATGAGAAATCTGTTAAGCTTAGAAACGAAATAACAGCTACGGGATTCAAAACCACAAATAATCCTACTCCCATCATCCCTGTTCTCACTTCATCAAAAGAAGAAGGCATGAATCTTTCCGCCTTTATGGAAGAGGAAGGGATCATTGCACCATATATGAATTATCCTTCTCAAAATGAAGCTCATATTGTCAGGCTGACAGTATCTGTCAGCCATTCATGGCATCAGATAGAAACACTTTTGAAAATGTTAAGAAAATGGAAAAAACTGCAATCAAAAAAGTAATCATTGATCCCGTTAATGTTCCTCTGGATGAACCATTTACTATTGCAATTGGAACAAAGCACAATATTGAGAATGTATTGGTGACCATCATCCTTGACAATGGGATAGAAGGTTATGGAGAAGCTGCTCCGCTGGAACCGATTAACGGAGAGAATCAGTCAACAGTTTTAGCCACCCTGAACAGCTGCATAGGTTTTATCGTGGGTAAAGATATTTCAGACTATAAGGCTATATCAAAAACCCTTAGAAGTGTTTTCTGGGCTCAGGTAACAGCTCGTTGCGCCGTAGAGATGGCACTGCTTGACGCCTACACAAAATTACTCAACATACCTCTTTATAAATTCCTTGGAGGAGCAACCTATAAAATAGAAACCGATTATACTGTTGACATTGTACCTCCAGGAACTGCTATGATCAATGCATCCAGACTGGCCAGGGAGGGATACAGGGTATTAAAGACCAAGGTTGGTAAAAACTTATCGGATGATCTGAAGAGAGTTGAAGCTATTAAAGAAGGAGCTCCCGATTGCGGTATCACTCTTGATGCCAATCAGGGGTATTCTCCGGTTGAAGCTGTTCGTTTTCTTAGAGAGCTTGAAAAGAGAGATATACAACCCATCCTCTTCGAGCAGCCTGTTATCAAATCAGACCTGCAGGGCATGAAGTTCGTAAGGGATCATTCACCTGTCCTGATTGCAGCCGATGAATCGGTTTTTACCGGAGCTGATGCCATCAATATTGTCCGCAGCGGCTGTGCCGATGTGATAAATATTAAGATAATGAAATCGGGTATAATTGAGGCCCTTGATATTGCTGCCGTTGCCCGTAATGCTAATATCAAGCTGATGATAGGCTGCATGCTCGAAACAAGCCTGGGACTTGGATGCTCCGTTCATCTGGCAGCCGGGCTTGGAGGTTTTGACTTCGTTGATCTCGATCCGCATATTGACCCGGAAAAGGAAATCTTTTCAGGCGGTCCTGATTTTACCGCTCCTGTTTATACAATTTCCGACAGCCTGCCAGGTATTGGCATCCGCATGAAATGATAAACAGGTTGATCAGTAATGCAAAGCCTATCTTGGTACGGGTTTGCCATATACCTCTATCCAGTCAAGCCGGCTGCAGGCGTCGCTGCCTCCTCCCGGCATAAGGTCAGTAAAACCGATCTCATCAACCCTTGAAAGATCAGGGTCAGTCACAGGCCTGACTTCAATTACAGATTTGATATCCAATGAGTACCATGTCAGATCCATAAGGTTTATTTCCCAGGTCCTCCAATCCCTGGATATGCAATCACCCAGGGTCCCGACCAGCCATGTTCCGTCAGCCAGTTTCAAGATTGGATGAAGGCACCTCAATCCGCTTTGTTTTGATCTCCATATAATTTTTGCGTAGCCTGTCAGATCAACAAATGACTTTCTGCTACTGAGAGTCACAGCCCAGTTGCCTTTGCATAAACCTGACCAGACATAATAAGGATCGTCAACAGGTGTATCATGATGGCTTTTCTTGATGCTGTCGCAACCCGGGCCGTACAAGTGGAGAACCAGATCCTTGTTAAAAACATGTTCCTGTGTAACCGGTATCTCGGCAGGTGTTTCCTTCCAGTCTTCCCTGAAGAACAGGGAAGGCCGGTATTGCCCGTTGCAGCTTTCTGATACAATAACGGATATTGCTGACAGAACATAAAATCCCAGTATATTTCGATAGCCCGTTTTAATGAATTTCCTTTTCATGATTTAATTTTTGTTTATAAATAGCATTCACCTGTTAAAAATATAACATTTCATCAAGCTTTTCAGTCTCGAATTTCACTTTTTCCTTTTTCCTTTTTCGTTTCACCTTATATAATTATCTTTATGTTTTCCCAAAAAAAATGGATGTCATCACATTAACACAAAAGCTACTTTCATTCGATAACACCAATCCTCCCGGAAATGAGGAAGGAATTGCTCTGTTTGTCGGGGATTTACTTAGCGATAACGGATTCACGACGGAATATTACTATTTCGATGAAAAAAGGGTGCATCTGGTTGCCGAAAGGGGATTGAGTGACAGCAGGCCTCCGCTTGTTCTTTCGGGTCATTTTGATACTGTTCCTCTGGGAAATACTCCCTGGAATACAGATCCCTTCACGGGGGAGGTAAAGGATGGGAAAATCCGGGGAAGAGGCGCAAGCGATATGAAGGGAGCGCTGGCTGCCATGATCATATCATCAATAGAAGCTTTTGGCGAGGATACGCCTGAAGGCGGGATAAGGATCATTTATTCCGCTGCGGAAGAGCTTGGGTGCATCGGCATTCAGCATCTTGTAAAGATCTTAAAGACTCCACAGAATGCCAGTGCAATAATTATTGGAGAGCCTACATCCAATCGCCCGGCTACAGGTCATAAGGGTGCTCTTTATCTTAAAGCTGTGTTTGAGGGCCGTACAGCACACTCTTCAATGCCTGAACTGGGTGACAATGCTATTTATAAAGCTGCAAAAGCAGTGCTGAAGATTAGAGATCTTGATTTAAGAACCAACTGGGATCAGCTTCTTGGATTCCCAACCGTAAATGTTGGTTTGATAAATGGAGGCACAAGCATAAATACGGTTCCTGACAGAGCTGAATTTACAATTGATTTGCGATCAACAACAACTACTGATCACAAATCTTTCCTTGAAATGCTGAAAAGGGAGACAGAAGGAGAAGCTGTTTTTGAGGTACTTACCGACCTAAGTCCTGTATACACCCCTGAATCAGAGCCTTTTGTAAAGATTGTGATGGAAGCCTGCGGCATTCAGGGACCAGAGGCCAAATACCCTTTGGCACTGCCCTATCTCACTGACGGGGCGGTACTTCAAAGATATTATGAAAATGCACCAACAGTAATTCTTGGGCCGGGTGAGCCTGAAATGGCTCATCAGACAGATGAATTTTGCTATATTGACAAACTGGAAGAATCAGTGGATATTTACAAGAAAATCATAAAACTATGGAGCAGAGAATAGAAGAATACCCTCAGAGAATTGACAATGAAGAACAACTTGAAGAAATGCTTTCAAGACCGGGAAACGAGCTTGTTGAAATGTTCAGGCGTATCGATGGAGACATCCTGGTCCTGGGAGTTAACGGGAAAATCGGGCCTACACTTTCGAGGATGGCCAGGAGAGCTTCTGATGAAGCTGGAGTTAATAAGAAGGTAACAGGTGTTGACAGGAGTTTCACCAGGGAACAAAAGAGTTTTTTCAGTAAGCTTAATATTGAAACAATAGAGGGTGATCTGCTTGACCAGGAATTTATCAGAAATTTACCTGCCTGCAAAAACATCATTTTTCTGGCGGGCATGAAATTCGGTTCGGTTGACAACCTTGCGCTGACCTGGGCAATAAATTCATACCTTCCTGCCCTTGTTGCCGATCATTTTACGAGCTCAAGAATAGTTGCATTTTCAACTGGATGCGTCTATCCTCTCGTACCGGTTAATTCCGGAGGATCTGTCGAGACCGATCTGCCTGAAGCTGTTGGTGAGTATGCACAATCATGCCTGGGCAGGGAACGAATGTTCGAATATGGAAGCAACAGACACGGCACTGATATTGCGCTCATAAGGCTGAACTACTCTGTGGAAATGCGCTATGGTGTATTGGTAGACATTGCAACGAAGGTTAAGAACAGGATGCCTGTTGACCTTACAATGGGCTATTTCAATGTAATATGGCAAGGCGATGTTAATAATTATGTATTGCGGTCGCTTGAGCATACAAGTTCTCCGGCAAGAATACTAAATATTACCGGCCCGGAGACTTTATCAGTCAGGGAAACAGCCCTGGAATTCGGAGAACTAATGGGTATTGAGCCGGTTTTAATTAATAAGGAAGCGGAAACAGCCCTTTTGAGTAATTCCTCTGAGGCTTACCGGTTGTTTGGCAGACCAGCTATGCCGATAAGCCAGGTTATTAAATGGATCGCAGCCTGGCTTTCTGACGACAAAAGACTTCTTGGCAAACCGACTCATTTTGAGGTCAGAGATGGTAAATATTAAATTTCCTTGAAATCTTCATCCACCCTTGAGCGGGATAACAGAAGAATGGAAATGATTAAGGTTCACTGTCTGTCGACAAGCAACATATGAACCACTTAGTTATCATTAATATAGTAATTTTATTTTTACATGACATGAAACCCGATATTCCAGCTGATGTATTAAAGTCGTTTAATAAAGGTGTAGTTATTCCGGCTCTCCCCCTTGCTCTGAATAAGCATCGAAAATTTGATGAGCGTCGCCAGAGGGCTCTGATAAAATATTATCTTGATGCCGGAGCCGGCGGCATTGCCGTAGCAGTTCATACTACACAGTTTGCAGTCAGGCATCCTGAAGTTAATCTCTATGAACCACTTCTGAAACTGGCTTCAGAAGAGTTTGACCGTTTTAACAGGAATACCAGGAAACCTGTTATTAGAATAGCAGGAGTGATCGGAAGGACCGACAAAGCCGTAAAAGAAGCTGAACTTGCCCTGAAGAATGGATTCCATGCTGCTCTCCTCAGTGTTGCCGCCTTCCATGACGACCCTAATGAGGCAATAATCCAACATTGCAGGACAATTAGTGAAATCATCCCCCTGGTAGGTTTTTACCTCCAGCCGGCCGTTGGCGGCAGAAAGCTTGATGTCGATTTCTGGCGCGAATTTGCCGGTATTGAATCAGTCATAGGAATAAAGATCGCACCATTCAACCGCTATCAGACATTTGATGTGGTGAGAGGGGTTGTTGAATCCGGACGGGCTGATGAGATTGCCCTGTACACCGGTAATGATGACAACATCCTGGCTGACCTGCTGACTGATTTCGCCATCCTGCACAATGATAAGATCATAAAGAAGCGGATCTCAGGCGGATTGCTGGGCCATTGGGCGGTATGGACACAAAAGGCAGTAAAGCTGATCGAATCAGTGCATAAGGGTGAGTTTGACAATGACACAAAGAAGGTTCTGACCCTTGCATCTCAGATAACTGACAGCAATGCTGCATTCTTTGATGTCCGCAATGATTTCGCAGGCTGCATCACCGGACTTCATGAAGTTTTGCGCCGTCAGGGATTATTTGAAGGTATATGGACACTTGATGAAAAAGAAAGCCTTTCTCCCGGCCAGAAAGAAGAAATAGACAGGGTTTATTCCGCTTACCCTGATCTTAATGATGATGCCTTTATTGCGGAGAACCTTGACACATGGTTATCATAGACCATTGTTAAAGCTTTGTGCCCTTAGTGAATCCTTCTTACCCTTTGTGGTTAAATAATTTACATATATAAATCCAGGATCACTCTCATTATGACAGCAGATTATCTTATGACAATTCGATCTATGACAGCGGATGATCTCATTCAGGCTCTGACCCTTTCTACCTCTGAAGGATGGAATCAGACAATGAATGACTGGAGGTTCCTGTCGGAAAATCCAGACAATGTATGTATTGTTGCTGAACAAAGGAATACTATTATCGGAACCGCAACCGCCCTTAATTATTCCAATAAAGTTGCCTGGATAGGCATGGTGCTGGTTGATAAGCAATTCAGGGGATTGGGAGTTGGGAAGCTTTTGATGACCAGTACCATTGACATGCTGCGGACATTTGAATCGGTCAAGCTTGATGCCACGCCAGCCGGATACCCCCTTTACCAGAAATTGGGTTTTTTGGACGAATTGATCCTTTACAGGATGACAAATCCTTCATTCAGTGCAGATCCCCGATTTGAACCAGGAAGCAAAGTTGAAGCTATAATCGACAAGAATCTTTCTCAGCTTCTGGAAATGGACAGTAAAACCTCCGGTTTGGATAGAAGTATGTTGTTGAGATATTTGCAAGGGAATTACCCTGGGAAGGCTTTCATGGCAATGAAAGGGGACAGGATTGAGGGTTATATATTTGGCCGGGATGGTTTGAGATTCAATTATTTAGGCCCTGTTGTTGCCAAATCAGATCACGAAGCTATCAGATTGATCATGACCACACTTGATAAACTTAAGGGGCAGGCTGTAGCCCTTGATATTTTTCAGGACAAGACAGAAGTAATAAAATGGCTGGAGTCAGTTGGATTTACAATCCAGCGCCAATTCACCAGAATGTACCTCAGGAGCAATCCATGCGATGGACTGGCGGCGAACCAGTATCTTATTGCCGGGCCGGAATTTGGATAAGACACTCCTGCTTTCACTTTTTTCTCTTGTCTCGTCTCTCCGTCACCCCATCTCCCCCTCTTTGATTAATGTAATATTCTGCTACTCGATAGAATAAAATCAGGGTTAAGTTCCTACTGAAGCTATGCTGCACTTCTAATCAATTGCTCTTCCCTGCTTAGGCAGGAACGAAATTATAAAGGCTCCGAAAAGCGCGACGCATATAAGAATTATGAAACCC
>JAVEVC010000076.1:0-11556 GCA_034005245.1 Bacteroidales bacterium | reverse complement strand
TGCCCTCAGGATTTCCTCTGTGAAATTTAGTCATGTCTTTTGTACAGAGGAAATGATTGTAACAAAGAGCGGGGTGCTGGTCAAAGGGCACCAGGAGCTCAATGCCCTGCGCCTATAATAAAACTGCTATATTTTTAATCCCTCCATTATGAACTGGAACCCTGAAGAAATACTGCTTTTAAGTCAATTTAAACACCCATACGCAATACAGGAGTTTCTTGACCGGATAGATTATAATCCTGACTATACATGCAAATCGCCCAGATGGGTCATAAGGAAAAGAACGGCTCATTGCTTTGAAGGGGCATTATTTGCTGCCGCTGCCCTGGAATTCATCGGATATAAACCTCTTATAGTTGATATGAAGGCTTATAATGATGATGATCATGTAATTGCCGTGTATAAGGAATATGGACACTGGGGCGCTGTGGCAAAATCAAATTTCACATCGCTGCGTTACAGGGAACCTGTTTACAGATCGATCAGGGAATTGATAATGTCGTATTTCGATTTCTTCTTTAACACAAAAGGCGAAAAATCGCTCCGCTCATATTCCCTGCCTTTTAACCTTTCAAACCTGAAAGACAAGAACTGGGCAATGTCCGACAACGACCTTGAATATATTGGAGACAAAATAGAATCTCTTCACCATTTCCCTGTAGTAAATGAACTGATGATTGGGAAACTTAAGATTGCCAGCGATTTAATGATAAAGGCCGGGCTTCTCGGATCAGTTGAGGAAGGTTTGTTTAAACCGGAATAAAGGCTCAGGGCTCAGAGCGTTGGGCACAAGGCATCTTAAAGGAGGGGCCAGGGGTGGGTAATCGAGGTACAAGGCTTCGGACACCGGGCACAAGGCAAATCAAAGAGATTCCTCTCGGAAGGGAGTAAGATTGCGTTCGTAATTATTTCACAGAGGAAAGCCGGAGAAGGCACAAAGAACACTGAGGAAGAACTCTGTGCACTCTGTGATTTTTTCAATTGCCGATGCTTTGTCAAAGGCAGTCTCAGGATTTCCTCCGTGAAATTTAATTATGCCTTCTGTTTAGAGAAAATGATTGTGGCAAAGAGCGGGGTGCTGGTCAATAGGCGCTGGGCACTGAGCTGCTCAGAGGGATTCCCCTCCTCTCAAATTATAACAGCAGTCAATCTCATAATCATTTTTTTGATTCGAAATTATATCTATTTTATTGCATTGTTATACAATTATATACACCAGCCGTCGCAAATGCGTTCGAAAGATTTTTTGCAGATTTGCGCAAAAGCACTATTTTTGAGCCCGTTTCGGAACGTAAAAATGAAGACTGGGAAGCATTGTTCTGGAATCATAAACAGTCAGAAACTTTGACATTCATTAGATGGAATTCACTGGCAGGCACTATAAAGCATTTTTGGAACGTCAGGAGGCTATCAAAAAACAGTACAGCCCAAAACAGGCCGAGAAACAACACTCCAAAGGGAAACTTACAGCCCGGGAAAGGATAAACCTTCTCTTTGACTCAGGAACTTTTGAAGAAATAGACGCCTTCATGACTCCTGCAGACCAGCCCGTTGAATTCGGAAAAGTCGAGAAATCCTTTGGCGACGGAGTCATCGTTGGCCATGGGAAAGTCAATGGAAGACTTGTGTTTACCTATGCTCAGGACTTTACAATCATGGGGGGCTCGCTTGGCATCGTTCATGCAAAAAAGATAGCAAAGATCCAGGAAATGGCCCTTAAAATGGGATCTCCTATAATAGCACTCATTGACTCCGGCGGGGCCAGGATACAGGAAGGAGTGGCAAGCCTGAGCGGCTATGCATCAATATTTCAAAATATCATACAGTCTTCAGGCATCATACCCCAGATATCTGTCATTATGGGACCAGCCGCCGGAGGTGCTGTCTACTCACCTGCCCTTACTGATTTTGTCTTCATGACAAACCATACCAGTTACATGTTCGTAACAGGACCAAATGTTGTAAAGGAAGTTTTAAATGAAGATGTTACATTTTCCCAGCTGGGCGGAGCGGAAATACATGCAAGAAAAAGCGGAGTTGCCCACATGATCTACGAGGATGAGGAAAACACCATTCTTGCTCTGAAAAAGTTTCTCTCCTATCTTCCGTCCAATAATGTCGAAAATCCGCCATTTGTTGCCGATGATGGCTCAGTTCCGGATGTAAATCCAAAGTTGAGGGATATCATACCCGAAGATCCCAACAAGGCTTATGACGTTCGTGATGTGATAAACCAGATTGTTGATCATAACACCTTCCTCGAGATATCAGAACTCTATGCTCAAAGTATTGTAATCGGATTCGCAAGGATAAAAGGCAAGACCGTGGGGATAGTGGCAAACCAGCCGAAAGTACTTGCAGGGGTCCTTGATATTGACTCATCAACAAAGGGTGCAAGGTTCATCAGATTTTGCGATGCCTTCAACATCCCGATCGTAACGCTTGAAGATGTGCCCGGATTTCTTCCGGGAGTCAATCAGGAACACTCGGGAATCATCCGTCATGGCGCAAAACTACTATATGCTTATAGTGAAGCAACTGTGCCAAAAATAACCATCATTCTGAGAAAGGCATATGGAGGTGCTTTCATTGTAATGAACAGCAAGAACCTTGGAGGCGACTTCAGTTTTGCCTGGCCCTCTGCGGAAATTGCGGTAATGGGACCCGACGGCGCAGTCGCTATCCTGTACAGAAGGGAACTGGCCGAAGCCAAAGACCCCGTTGCCCTTAAAAAAAAGCTTGTGCAAAAATACCGCGACAAGGTTGCAAATCCTTTCATAGCGGATGAAAGCGGATATATCGATGAGGTCATTGATCCGGCCATCACAAGGAAGAAGATCATATCTTCACTTGCTGCCCTCAGTAACAAATGGGTGAAAGTGCCGGCAAGAAAACATGGCAATATGCCGCTATGAGGGCACAGGGCGCTGGGCACTGGGCTATGGGCGCAGGGTTGCTAAAAGTGATTCCCCTCCCTGGAGGGCCAGGGGGTGGACTATCAGAGATTCAGAGCGCTTGGCAGAAGACAAGCATGCAAACAACTTAATTATCAATAATATATTAATTTTATTTTCGCGTGAAAATCAGGAAAATACTAATAGCAAACCGGGGAGAGATAGCTGTAAGGATAATGAAGACTGCCAGGTTGATGAAAATCAAAACGATTGCTGTTAAGACCGCTGTGGAACCCAATGCTATGTATCTTGCTCATGCTGATGTCATCTTCGACAACAGTGATGACGACTCCGAAATTCCTGTCTTCCTGAATATTGAAAGGCTTATTGAAATTGCTTTAAGGACAGAAGCAGATGCTGTTCATCCGGGGTACGGATTTCTTGCTGAAAACGCCTATTTCGCTCAGAAATGTATAGATAATAATTTGATCTTTATAGGCCCATCTCCGGATGCTATCTACAAGATGGGCAATAAGACCATAGCAAGGAAAATTGCAGAGTCGGCAGGGATACCTCTGGCATCGGGAAGCAATGGCAAGATATCAGATGAAGAAGAAGCCGTTGCGGTTGCTGAGAAAATAGGCTATCCGGTGATCATTAAGGCAGAATCGGGAGGAGGTGGCAGAGGAATGCGCATTGTCAGGGACTCCCGTGAGATGGAAAGAATGTTCCTTATTGCAGGTAAGGAGGCGGAAAAAGCTTTTAATGATTCATCGGTATTTATTGAGAAGTATATTGAGAATCCCAAGCATATTGAATTTCAAATTATCGGAGACAAGATGGGGAACATTGTCCATCTTGGTGAGAGAGAATGTTCAATCCAGAGGAAGCATCAGAAACTGCTTGAGGAAGCTCCATCATCCGCACTTGATGATAATCTCAGGGAGGTTATGGGAAAGACGGCCATTGATATGGCAAGGGCTGCTGGATATTATTCCGCAGGAACCGTTGAATTCCTCCTTGATTCAAACAGGAATTTCTATTTCATGGAAATGAATACAAGGATCCAGGTTGAACATCCTGTAACAGAGATTATAACAGGCATTGACATAGTTGAACAACAGATCAGGATCGCTGAGGGGAAGGAACTGGATCTCAAACAGGATAAGATCAGGCTGAAAGGATGGGCGATTGAATGCAGGATAAATGCGGAGGATGTCCAGGCAGGATTTGCACCTGATCCGGGCAGGATATTGAAAATGAACCTTCCCACTGAACCCTATGTCAGAACAGATACAGGGGTTCAGCCTGGTTCATCGATTGTGGCTAACTATGATTCACTTATTGCAAAAATCATCGTATCAGGTACCGACAGGAAAGATGCACTTAAAAACTGCAAAATGGCCCTTGATAAAGTATGGATAAAAGGCACTAAAACCACTCTCCCCTTTTTCAGGATGCTTGTCAGGAACCAGAAATTCCTCAGCGGTGACTATACAACCGCTTTCCTTGAAAAGGATCTCGACAAATTCTATCAGAGCAGTGAATATGAAGAAATGCTTGCAGCCTGGCTGGCCACTTCATTGTTTGTGGATGAGAACCTGAAGGACAACAGCATAAATGCTGATTACGAAAATGGCAGGGAAATGAGCCCCTGGCTGCTGAACAAAAGGATCAACCAGTTTTGAAAAATCCGGAAAATGCAAGGTGACAAAACAAATATCAAAAAACTCTATGCCCTTTCGTCGGAAAACAGAAGGTTCTGTTTCCCGCAACCGCTGAAGAACTCCATCAGGATTGGCAAGAGAGAGTATGAGGTCAAGTTAAAACATGATGAAAAACATGGCACCTACATACTGTGGAAGAACAGGAAATATCCCGTGGAAATAGTCAGGAGCCGGCAGAACAGGTACGAAATTCTCTTCAATGACATCAGTTATACTTTTACGGTGGAAACCCCCTTTTCACTGAAGAGGAGAAAGGTTCTGAAAACTGCTCTTGGCAAACCCGACACGGAATCTGTGAAGGCTCCCATGCCGGGAAAGATTGTTGATGTTCTGGCCAGAGAAGGGTCTACCGTACTCCGTGGTGAGCCGCTGTTAATCCTTGAAGCCATGAAGATGCAGAACGAAATACAGTCACCTGTTAAGGGGAAAGTCATCCATGTCATTGTCAAACCCGGCTCTAATGTCATGAAGGATGATGTTATGGTGGAAATAAAGGTGGAATGAGGGCTCCAGGCACTGGGCTCTGGGTTCCAGGCACCTGGCAACTTCGAGCGATTCCCCTCCCGGGGGGCCGAGCGTAAAAAAATGATAATTTTCTGTCGTAAAGGATGTATTCCGGAATTGATAAATGTGATTATCCGGATTATGAACATCTTTCCGTATGCATTGCAGGCATTTCCCTGACCATCGGACGTATTTCCCTGTCGACAGATGCGTTTTCCCTGCCGACATATTCATTTTCCCTGCCGACAGATGCGTTTTCCCTGCCGACAGATGCGTTTTCCCTGTCGACAGATTCGTTTTCCCTGCCGACAGATTCGTTTTCCCTGCCGACATATTCACTCTCCATGTCATTGCTATCATATTTTCACCCGGGATATTCATTTCATTTTCCCTTTAAGTCCTTCGTCGTGTCCTTTGAGCCCTTTGTGTCATCCTTTGTGTCCTTCGTGGTTTAATTATTTCTTAACCACAAAGTGCACCAAGGGTTTCACAAAGACCACGAAGGCTGCATCTGAATTTCACTGATCTTTCACTGAGATAAAATTACATCCCCCCGGTGCCATTGTCAATAGCGAAAAAGGGCTAGCCCTTTCTAGCAATGTCAATTATAATTCTGCGATTCTGCAATTCTGCGATTCTGCAATCCTGCTTGTAGAAACCTTAGTTTTCTCAGAGATTTACCTGAAACCCGGAACCAGGAACCATGAACCGCCATGTGCCTATCGCCTTTCCGGTATTTCCTTCAGCGTTTCACACAGAAAATCGAAGAATTTCTTCACTGACGGAATGTTCACTTTTTCATCTGGTGAGTGAGGAAAACGTATCGTAGGTCCGAATGAGATCATGTCGAGATTCGGGTAAACACCTCCCAGCAGGCCGCATTCAAGACCGGCATGTATAGCCCTTATCTCAGGTATCTTTCCGAATTTCTTATTGTAAACATCACTCATGGTTTTAAGAATCGGAGAATCCATATTGGGTTTCCAGCCGGGATAGCTGCCCGAGAGCGTTACTTCAGCATCAATAAGGTGGAAAATGGCAGCTATTTTCCATGCAGTGGCAACTTTTGATGAATCGACTGAACTGCGTGTAAGACAGTAGACTTCAAGCATGCCTTTTGAGCACTTTACTATGGACAGGTTATTTGATGTTTCAACAAGTCCTTTCATTGCCGGACTCATTCTCTGAACTCCGTGAGGACATGAAAACACAGCCCTGATAATTTTAAACTGATCTTTCTGGTTCATTACCTTCAGGGGCAAATCAGTTTTCTTCAGTGTAAATGAAAGATCCGGATCGGTATCGGCGAATTCAGCCTTATACATTTTATCATAATTCTTTACGAATTTCCTGAATGATGCTTCCTTTGCCTGTGATACCGCAAGCACAGCGTAAGCTTCCCTGGGAATAGCGTTACGAAGATCCCCTCCTCCTGCTTCAGAGAGCCTTATGGCAAAATCTGATTCAGCCTGCATCAGGAACCTGAACATCAGCTTGTTTGAATTTGCTTTTCCAAGTGCTATATCTATCCCTGAATGTCCCCCCTTTAGTCCTTTCAGGTCAATTCTGAAAGCGACCATATCAGCCGGTGTCTTTTCCTGTTTATATGTCTTCCTGACCCCGACATCAATACCGCCCGCACAACCCACGTACAATTCACCTTCATCTTCTGAGTCAAGATTAATAAGGATATCTCCCTTCAGCAGGCCTTTCTTCAGGCCGAATGCACCGGTCATTCCGGTTTCCTCATCCACAGTGAACAAGGCCTCAAGAGGTCCGTGAGCTATTTTGTCAGAAGCCAGAACGGTCATGGCTGAAGCAACTCCGATTCCGTTATCAGCTCCCAGGGTAGTTCCGTTGGCCTTTACCCAGTCACCATCAATCAGTGTTTCAATGGGGTCCTTTTCAAAATCGTGTTTTTTGTCACTGTTTTTCTGAGGGACCATATCAAGATGAGCCTGAAGGATCACTCCCATTCTTTTCTCCATTCCCCGGGTTGCAGGTTTCCTTATTATCACGTTTCCTGTGACATCAACAACGGTCTCAAGATTATGTTTCTTTCCGAAGTGTTTCATGAATTCAATTATCCTTCCCTCTTTCTTCGATGGATGAGGTATCTGGGTTATTTCGTGAAAATAGTCCCAGACAGGTTTCGGTTCCAGATTGCGTATGTCGTTCATAGTATTGGTATTTTTATGTTTATAAAGATGAGCCAATAAAGTTACTTAATTACTTTAATAAAAAAAACCACAGGCATTATGCAGAAATTGCTGTAAAAAAATACATAATTTAGAAGCGTATTTCAAAAGGAAGGCAAAACTTAAATAAGAATCTTTTTGAATATTGTTCGAAATATTACTATTTTTGGCCTCTCAAATTAACTCTCATATAATGAGCTGTATATCATTTCATTTTGTCAGCCCTGCCTGGTACTTTCCCAATAAAATAATTATGCTCAGATGACATTCCTATACGTTGTTATTGCGCTCGTAATTGTCTTTGACTTTATCAACGGATTCCATGACTCTGCCAATTCAATAGCCACTGTTGTCTCCACAAAAGTATTATCTCCGTTTTCAGCAGTTCTCCTTGCAGCAACATTTAATTTCATAGCATTTACAGTCTTTCCACTCAAAGTAGCAACAACTATCGGGAAAGGTGTCATAGATCCTGATGTTATAAATCTTTCAGTTATAGGAGCAGCTCTGGTGGCAGCAATCACCTGGAATCTGATAACATGGTGGATGGGCTTGCCATCAAGTTCTTCACATACGCTTGTCGGCGGACTTGTGGGCGCTGCCCTGGTCAGCTCAGGGCCTGACTCAGTGATCGTGTCAGGCGTTTTAAAAATAGTCATCTTCATTGTGGTCGCTCCTTTACTTGGCATGGTTATATCTTATATAATCTCGATTTTTGTGATTCAGCTTGCAAAAAAACACTCTCCCCTGGGTGTTGATAAGCATTTCAGGAGGCTTCAGCTTCTTTCTGCTGCAGCTTTCAGCCTCGGACATGGCGGAAATGATGCTCAGAAATCGATGGGAATAATCTGGGTTGCTCTTATAGTGACCGGTTTTGCTTCACAGGAAGATAAAATAGACATGTGGATAGTGCTTTCATGCCAGGCCGCCATTGCCCTGGGAACGCTTTTCGGAGGATGGCGGATAGTAAAAACGATGGGACAAAAGATAACAAAGCTAAAACCATTTGAAGGTTTTTGTGCAGAAACTGCCGGAGCACTGACTCTTTTTGGGGCAACACATTTTGGTATTCCGGTGAGTACAACCCATACTATTACCGGGGCGATCATCGGAGTAGGCGCAACAAAGGGATCCTCTGCCGTAAAATGGGGAGTCACTACAAAAATCTTCTGGGCCTGGGTTCTTACGATACCGATTTCCGGCGTTATTGGCGCACTCATTTATTTTCTTTTCAACTGGTTAAACTTACATTAATGCTGAATTAAAACCTACAAATATGAATATCGACAAAATGCTTAAATTCTTTGTGCCAAAGGATCATTCCTTTTATCCTCTTTTTGAAAAAGCGGCAAAAAACCTGGTTGAGACTTCAGAATTGCTTGATCAGCTGCTATTATCAGAAGATCCCGAAGAACACGAAAGGATCCACAAAGAAATAAAAGAAAAGGAAAGGTTTGGGGACACAGTAACAGATCAAACCTATAACCAGCTAAACAAGTCATTCATAACTCCTTTCGACAGGGAGGACATACATGAACTTACGGCGCATATTGATGATGTCGTTGATTCAATTAACGGAGTAAGCAGAAGGATATCCCTCTACAAACCCAAACACCTTATGCCTGTCTATAAGGAAATGTCGGCAATGATACTTGAAGCTGCAAAAGAGATCAAGATTTGCATTCACTGTCTGAACGACGCTGCCGCCAACAAGGATGAAATAACAAAAGCCTGCGACAGGGTAAAAGATATCGAGCACAAGGCTGATGATTACTACTATGTTGCTGTTTCAGAGCTTTTTGAAAAAGAAAAAGACCCTGCTGAACTTCTGAAGAACAATAAAATCCTTGAGATCCTTGAAAGATGCGTCGATGAAGAAGAGGATGTAACTGACACAATAAAGGCTATCCTTATAAAAATGGCATAAGGAAGGCTCCAGGTGAAAGGCACAGGACACAGGGCTCCGGGCTCCTGAATCGGATCATGGTAATATATCAAGATACCGGTAAATCACTTTTTGATATTGGGAAGTTCCAGGCCGTAACCCTTCTTTTTATCTTCGGCCTTAAGCAACAGTGCGAAAACAAGAGCTAAGATACCAAACCCCGTAAAAATGATCATCGGCAGGGTATAGTTGTAGCTTGAAACTTCAACACCATCGACCAGTCGTGTCCCTGTTATGCAATATTTGTTCAGCACCCAGCCGATAAGAGCGGGAACACCCATAAGTCCCCAGTTTTGCACCCAGAAAATCAGGGCGTAAGCTGTGCCAAGCTGTTTCTCAGGTATAATCTTCGGGACTGACGGCCACATCGCTGAAGGCACAAGTGAAAAACCTATTCCAAGTATCACTATCAGTACGATTGCAACCGGAGTCTGGTTGAGGAATGGTACGGAAAACAACGTGTGGACAAGTATCAGCAATAAGGCTCCTATGATCATTATGGTGGCCCCTTTCCCCTTGCGATCATACACATTTCCGAATAGGGGTGTTAGAAGAATCGTTCCAAAGGGCAGTAGGCCGGGAATAATTCCGGCCACTGATTCCTTTACTCCGAACTTATTGACCATCAGGTCAGACGCATATTTTAAGAAAGGAAATACAGAAGAATAGAATAATACGCATAGTATTGCTATGAACCACCATCCTTTATTTCTGACAATGAAAAGAATATCTGAAAAACGAAATGATTCTTCAGGTTCTGCAAGGTTTCTGGAAGCTTCTTCTGCATCTGATGCGTCAAGTTTCCTGTCCATTACCGTATAAACCAGGAATGAGATCATACCGATCACGAGCATTATGAGGCAAACAAGTACCGGGGCTGATACTTTTCCAAACGCAGCGGCAATGGGAACCGAAGTGGAAAGAGCAAGTGCCGTTCCCAGCCTGGCAGTAGCCATTTCAAGCCCCATGGCTAAAGCCAGCTCCTTGCCCTTGAACCATTTTACTATGATTTTGCTTACAGTTATCCCTGCTACTTCAACTCCTACCCCGAAAATGGCAAAACCCAGGCCTGCCAGAGCCACCTGGGCCTTGATGCCCAGTATAACCGAATTATCAAGCGTGTGAGTTGATATGGCCCAGTATTTAATTGCTGTACCTGCAACCATTGTTATCGTTGCCATCTTCCCTGTGAAGCGTACGCCCATCTTGTCCAGAATGATCCCTCCAAGTATCAGCATCAGGAGAAAGACATTAAACCAGCCATAGGCACTTGTAAAAAGACCGTATTCAGCGCTGTTCCAGAGAAGTTCCTTCTCAAGGAGCGGTTTAAGAGGCGCCATGACGTCGGTGAGATAATAACCGCAAAGCATTGTAAATGCTACAAGTGCCAGTGCTGTCCATCTGGCCGTCTTTGAATCACGCAGGGTCTTTGCTATTGCTTCCATCAGTATTTATAATAAATTAAAGGACTGGTAAATGTAGAAAATAATTTTAATGTATCTTTCCCGTTCATGAAGTTAAATTGAACATATTAAATATGAGCAGTGTTACTATATGGAATCTTTTTTAGTTCCTTACATCAGATCAATAAAAGCTTTTACTTTGGAAAATTAATGATATTGAAGTATAATGAAATAATGAAAAAATCAGTTTTGTCTATTCTGCTTGCATTTATAATACTTAATTCCTATTCCCAGGAAACCGGGGTAAAATGGTATACCATCCAGGAAGCCGAGAAGCTTTCTATTGCAGAATCGCGGCCTATCTTCATAGATACTTACACCGACTGGTGCGGGTGGTGTAAAAAGATGGATCAGGACACATTTTCTCATCCTGTCATAGCTGAAATTCTTAATACGAAATTCTATCCGGTGAAATTCAATGCAGAGGGAAAAGAGACCATCACTTTTTTCGGGCAGACATTCACTAATGACGGGAAAAGCGGAAGGGCTCATCAGCTGGCAGTTGCTCTCCTGAATGGCAGGCTCTCCTACCCCACTGTAGTGTTTATGACCCGTCAGGGAAACAAGTACAATGTGTCACCTGTGCCGGGCTACAGGCAGCCCAGGGATATGGAAGTACTGCTTCAGTACTTCGCGGAGAAAGCCTATGAAACCCGGAAATGGGAAGATTACCAGGCAGGCTTTACGGGAAAGATCCAGTGAAAAAGGCACTGGGCGCCCAGCACCTGACTCAGCCTCCAGGAACCAGGAACCTTGAACCCTGAACCTTATTCAAGAAGTCTCCTGAAGCTACTTCCCAATAATATAGTTTGCCGGCAGCTGAAC
>JAVEVC010000075.1:0-11652 GCA_034005245.1 Bacteroidales bacterium | reverse complement strand
ATCCTCATACTGAATGGGGCGATGGCGGGGCAACAGCATCAAATCCTGAATTCGATACTTCAATATGGCTTTCAGATCCCGTGGGCACATACTATGTGAATGTCATGGACTGGGATGCAGGAATTGATTTTGATTACACTTTTACACTCGGCTATCCTGATGGTTCGGTTCAGGTGATTGAAGGTACATTTACCGGAACCGATAAAAGCGGATATACCAATGATCAATGGACTGCATGGGGTGGCAGCTATGATTCTTACCGGGTTCTTAAGGTAGTTAATGATGGAACAACATTTACGGTTACTCACCTGAACTAAGCTTTTAAAGTACAATAAAGAAAAGAGAGGTTGCATATTCTGGCAACCTCTCTTTTCTTTATACCTTAAAAATAGGATTGAGGTTTTTAATACCGGCTTACTCCGCCTGAAAGAAATCAAATTACTCCGTCCTCAGGCTAATCAGCTCAAGTCTGGTGGATGTTGCCCTGAGTACTTTCATTAAATAATCGTTGATACGCACCACATCATTGGTTACAGGAATGCTTCCATGATAGTAAAGAATCATCCCCGCCAGGGTTTCATAATCATCTTTGTCCGGCAGCTTCAAGTCATATTTCTCGTTCAGGTAATCAACTTCAAGCCGGGCTGAGAAAATGTACTCCCCTGGGCTTACTATTTTTTCAGTAAGCTCATTAATGTCATGCTCATCCTCAATGTCTCCTACTATTTCCTCCAGTATGTCCTCGATTGTTACCATCCCGGATGTGCCTCCAAATTCATCGACAACAAGCGCAACACTTTTTTTCTCGTCAAAAAAGATCTTCAGAAGCTTGCTTGCCGACATGGTTTCGGGGACAATGGCAAGCTTCCTTATCATTGACATAATATTCGGAGGATCCTTGTAAAGGTCCTTAAGCTCGAAATAACCAGCGATGTTATCAATGGTTTTTATGTAGATAAGAATCCTGGAATGCCCTGTTTCAACGAACTTCTCCTTAAGATATGATATCGGGCTGTCGGCTTCAACCGCGTCAATTTCTGTTCGGGGGACCATGCAGTCCCTCAACTTTACTTTCGAAAAATCAAGTGCATTGCGGAAGATTCGGATATTATCATCAAGAGGCTCTTTTTTCTCCGGATCCTGATCTGTCGATCTTACAAGGTGGTCCAGATCAAATTTGGTGAACACAAGATTTTCATCATCTTTCTTGAATTCCATGCCAGATCTGAACAGGATCCTGATAGCATAATTTGACAGAGCTACCAATGTTCTGCTTACAGGATAGAGAAGAACATAAAAAAATAAAGTCGGAATGCTCAGAACCTTCAGAAAAAATGAAGGGGAGATAATGAAGGATGTCTTTGGAAGAAATTCCGCAACTAGGAGAATAATAGCAGTTGAAATTATGGTATTAATAACAAGAACCATAACATCGGAATTAAATACTGGTGTCAGTACAGGCCCAAACAACCTTGAAAAAAAGAGACCGTAAACCACGAGTGCAATATTGTTACCGATGAGCATCGTTGCAATGAATTGACCGGGATGATCGGTGAATATCTTTATTATTCCCGAACCGAAAGCTCCCTGTTTCCTGTCAAGTTCCAGTCTCAGCTTGTTGGATGAAACGAATGCTATTTCCATGCCGGAAAAGAAAGCTGAGAGAATGATGGTCAGCAGTATGATCAGGATCCCGTCCATAATGCAAAGTTAATTGTTTTTAATACAGCTTTGCAGGTCTTACTATTGATTATCTGATACATAAATGGTCGCACTTACATTCTTGATTTTGCGTCTGGTAAGGCGGGGATCTGACTCAAATCCGAATCCCTGTACAATCTGATCTTCATTTGTAATTTTTACAAACCGGTCGGTGTAAATCAATTCTTTCTTCTGATCCCAGTACAGAAGTTCAGTTTCCAGCCTGTCGCCCGATTCATTGACTGCAATTACACTGTCTTTCAACTCCCATAAGGTTTTATTCTCAGTGTACTTCGCATATTTTGCTTTTACCGAACCGACAGGATTCCTGTGCCCGTCGTGGAAAAACACATTGATTCCTGAACGAAACTCCGAGTATGGCTCCTCATTGTTATTATAGCTTTCCATCAGGGGTGCTGATAATATCAGCTGTAATTTTCCCGAATCAGTATAGACAGTTTCAAAATCTCTTACCGTTAGCGATGGAAGAGTAAGAATGTCGGCATCCCTGATTGTTTCTATCTTTTTCTGACAAGCAAAGGATCCTGCAGTTATCGCAAGAACCAGAATCCACATGAACCGGGCTTTTATGGGGATTATATTGATCAATTCTTATTTAAAAACTAATAAATGCATAATCCTTCCCCTCTTATCGCTTCCGCGTTTAATCATACTTGCGTTGAATGAACCAGAAATCGTATAAATTAAGGCTTATTCCGAATGTTATGTAGTTCTCGGCATGCAGATCTACTGATTTTGTGCTTCCCCTTCTAGTAAAATCCACGAACAGATTGGTTCTGGACAGTGTACGTCTCATCGGAAGACCAAGGCCTGCGCTGAATCCGAACTCCTTTATCTTTTCTTGGCCTATCAGTAGGTAGCTGTTCCCGGCATGAAATCCAAGGCGGTACTCGAATCTCTTTGCCATGTTGAAACTGGAATATTTCTCGGGGATATATTCCGCTCCTAAAAGGAATGACCTGGAATCAGTAAGGTAGCCTTCATACCCTGGAATAACTCCGTTTGACCATTTAGCGGTTATGTAATCAGCTCCTACTAAAAATTTGTTTTTCTGTCCGAAAGAGATTCCCCCTTTATAGATAACAGGCATTGAGGTTATGTAGTCGGTGCTCGAGTTATAACTGAGGGTATCAACAGTGTTGTATACAGAATACAGGTAAGAGAAATTTTCCCAGGTGGATTTGTACTTTTTTCTGCCGGTCACTGATAATCCGGCATTCAGGAAAAAGTCATTCTTGAGAGGTACAAAATACTGTAAGCCAAAATCAAAGTTAAGGCCCTTGACCTGAAGCTTTTCTGAACTGTTATTATTTAAAGCGCTTTCGTAGTCGGCGAAAACAAACTTATTGCTTCTGTTTATCTGACCAAAAAGAACTGTCACATTGATCCCTGCCGACATGTTTTTTGTTATGTTCACCCCGGTCCCTAAAAAGAAATTTGTCAGACCTCCTTCTCCCTCATGAAGAACGGCAAATTCTCCTGCAATCGGATCATAACCGGGATCATTACTGGTGATTGTACTGGACATCCTGTAATACCCGTTGCTTAAAGGCAGTATGCCTGCACAAAATCCGACACCTTTTACCAGGGGAAATCCTATGAGAAAATGATCAAAATTGACATCATCTGAAAAATACTCTGACTCACCGTCTGTCAGCAGATTCATGCTGTAGTCAATGCCAAAGTCAAAAACGAATGAATTGGTATCAAGACTGCTGTAAGAAGCCGGGTTGGAGACAAAGATCGCATTGTTGTCGCGGAACGCAACTCCCACCCCTCCCATACCAAGACTTTTGAATGATCCTGCAGGCTCCAGAATACCAAGGTTGAATCTGGCATAAGGAGAATTTACCTGCTTCTGGCCGCTAACTGCAGCGATCAGGAACAGAAACAGGCAAAATGTTGCAATGAGTTTATTACGCATTATATTCCAGAATAATATTCAATCCCTCGATCACTATTTCAGGTAAATATGTGACCTCATTACCAATCCTCCCTTTCAGGAATGCTCCGTCGCCTCCTGTTAAAATAATATGAGAACCGGGGTGCATTTTTTCAAATGTGCGAATATACTCATTTATTTCAAATATTATTCCATTGACTACGCCTGCAACAATGGCATCGCGGGTATTTTTCCCGGGAGAAGAGAAGTCGCCTGAAGCCGTCATTAATGGAAGCCTGCCCGTAAACCTGTGCAGCGCTTTGAATCTCATTGCAAGTCCGGGAGAAATATTGCCTCCCTTATAGGCTCCTCCAATAAGATAATCAAATGTGATAGCGCTTCCTGCATCAATAATAAGTAAATCTGAACCGGGAAAAACCTGAAGAGCTCCTGCTGCTGCAGCTATTCTGTCGGGTCCCAGAGTTTCGGGAGTTTCATATTCAATTGTGAAAGGCAACCTTGACCTGCCGGAGAGTACATGATGATAGGGGATGTTTATAACCATCAGATCCTTAATGAACTCAGGGATAGCTCTTGCTGAACATATAATTGCCTTGTCAAATCTGAATTCACACATCTCTCTTTCTATCGCTTCGCAGGTTAGTTCTTTAATTCGTAATGTGGCAAGCTTTTCCTTCCCTTTGAATATGGCGATCTTTGTCGTTGTGTTTCCTATGTCGAATATCAGGTTCATTGTTAGCGTAAAATATAAAGTTAGTCAAAACCAGCAAATTAAAAACTAAGCTTCAGCTACAATTTTATTCAAGTCAAACCAGAAACCATGTTGATAAAAAAATGCAGCACATTATGAAGCAACCTTTTTCATGACTCCTTCCAATTTGCTTATGGCTGATCCTATTGTTCCAATATCAGTAATTGTAAGGGTAAGTCGCGATTCATTTTGCTTCAGCTTCATCCTGTCAGGATTGTTATTCAGATAGTTCATTAATGATACAAAAAGGGTGCTTCTGTAAAATCCAGAATTGGGGTCCGATATGAAGTTTGCAAGAAGCAGGTTGTTTTTCAGGAGGATTTTTTCGATGCCCAGCTTTACTGCCAGCCATTTTATCCTGACAATATCCAACAGATCAGCTGCAGAAGGAGGCAACGGCCCAAACCTGTCGACAAGCTTTTCTTCAAATAACTTCAGGGCTTCTTCATTCTCAACCTCGTTCAACTCCTTATATAACCTGATCCTCTCCGGGATATTTGAAATATATTCATCAGGAAACATTATTTCCAGGTCGGTGTCAATCTGGAAATCCCTTACGTATTTCTTTTCTTTTCCGTCAGTTGCAACAATACCCTTGTCAGCATCTTTGTTGATTGTACTTTCGGGTAATGTTTCTCTCAGTTCTTCCATTGCCTCGTTCAGTATCCTCTGGTAGGTTTCAAAGCCGACATCTGCTATGAAGCCGCTTTGTTCTCCGCCAAGCAGGTTCCCTGAACCTCTTATATCAAGGTCCTGCATGGCAATGTTGAAACCGCTCCCAAGCTCAGAGAACTCTTCAATCGCTTTAAGCCTTCTCCTGGCTTCATGTGTCATTGAGCTCAATGGCGGGGAAAGAAGATAGCAGAATGCCTTCCTGTTCGACCGGCCAACCCTTCCTCTTAGCTGATGCAGTTCTGACAGTCCAAAATGATGGGCTTCATTTATAAATATCGTATTTGCGTTAGGGATATCCAGGCCTGATTCCACTATTGTTGTGGCCAGCAGGACGTCGTAATCACCCTGGATGAAGTCGAACATAACATTCTCAATATCCTTTCCCTCCATTTTCCCATGTACGACAGCCGTTCGTACCTTCGGACAGATCCTGTTTATCTTTATCTCCACCTCCCTGATATTTTCAACCCTGTTGTGGATGAAGAACACCTGGCCGTTACGTGATACTTCATATTCAATCCCTTCCTTGATAATATCTTCATTAAAACCATGAAGCTCTGTAATAATCGGCATACGGTTAGGAGGAGGAGTATTTATTATCGACAGATCACGCGCACCCATAAGAGAAAACTGAAGGGTCCGGGGAATTGGCGTAGCTGTAAGTGTCAGTGTATCAACATTATTTTTTAATTTCTTCAGCTTTTCCTTGACTGAAACACCGAACCTTTGTTCTTCATCAATAATCAGCAGCCCCAGATCTTTAAACTTAACATCATTACCTGCCAGCTTGTGAGTGCCGATAATTATGTCGATTTTTCCTTCAGTAAGACCTTTAAGTATTTTTTTCTGGTCTGCCGGCTTTCTGTGACGGCTCAAATAGTCAACTGTACATGGCATTCCTTTCAGTCGGGAAGATAATGTACGATAATGCTGAAGGGCAAGAATAGTGGTCGGGACAAGTATGGCCGTTTGCTTACTGTCGGCAGCAGCTTTGAAGGCAGCCCTTACAGCCACCTCGGTCTTTCCGAAACCAACATCTCCGCACACAAGCCTGTCCATCGGATGATCCGCTTCCATATCTCTCTTGACAGCCATGGTTGCGGTAAGCTGATCGGGTGTGTCTTCATAAATGAAGGAAGCCTCAAGTTCTCTTTGCATATATGAATCAGGGGAAAAGGAGTATCCCGGTGAGGACATCCGCCGGGCATAAAGAACTATAAGGTCTTTCGCTATATCCTTGACTTTCTTTTTGGTGCTTTGCTTAAGCTTCTGCCAGGCTCCCGACCCGAGCTTGTAAATCTTCGGCTCGGTGTTGTCCTTCCCCTTATATTTTGAGATCCTGTGAAGGGAGTGTATACCTACATAAAGGATATCATTATCGCGGTATACCAGTTTTATAGCTTCCTGTATCCTGCCATTGACCTCTATCTTTTCCAGCCCACCGAACCTGCCAATGCCATGATCAATATGAACAACATAATCTCCAGGGTTGAGTCCTGTTAATTCCTTAACAGATATGCTTTCCTTCCGTGTGAAATAACCCCTTATGCGAAATTTGTGATATCTGTCAAATATCTGGTGGTCAGTGTAAAGCGCGACTTTCAGGTCGTGATCCGCAAATCCGCTGTGCAGGCTGAGAAGGATGGGTGTAAAATGCACATCCGGATTTATCTCGGAAAAGATGTCCCTCAGCCTCTCTATCTGTGATTCGCTTTCAGATACTATGTAAGTAGTGTACCCGTTCAACTCGTTGGAAATGAGTTTTTCAGAAAGAAGCTCAAAATTCTTATTGAATGCAGGCTGTGAGTCAGTGTGGAAACAATATGACTCTTCATTGTCACTGCCTTGTGATCGCCCGAATTCGTATACCCTGAACTGGGAACAAGCATCAAGAAAACGGTTACCGTCGATGATGATTTCCTTTCTTCCGGTTAACTGACCTGTATTTTCCCTTTGCCGGGTTTGCTGGGCAATGTCGTTTATCCTCTCCGATATAAAAGCTGATTCATCTATCCAAATCACAGCGGAGGGGGGTAAGAAGGTGGTAATTATGTCGTTAACTTCCTCGAGCGATATGTCCTGTATATTAGGTATAACAGAAACTTGTTTGTGGATCCCCGCTGATAACTGGTCATCTGTGTTAAATGATCTTATTGTTTCTACGATTTCACCGAAAAAGTCAATACGGTAAGGCATGTCAGATGCATAGGAGAAAATATCCAGGATGCTTCCCCTGACAGAATACTGGCCTGGTTCATAGACAAAGTCGACCCTTTCGAAATTAAACTCGGCAAGCATCTCTTCCAGGAATTCCAGCGTGATCCTCTCGCCTTTGCTTATAGAATAGGTATTCTTCTTAAGGTTTTTCCTGCTCAGGACTTTTTCCATTACGGCTTCGGGATAGGTTACTATCAATCCTCTTCTTTTTCCTGATAAGAGATAGTTGAGTACTTCGGTCCTAAGGACAATGTTGGCAGGCTCTGTCTGTTCATATTGCACTGAACGCTTGAATGTTGAAGGGAAAAAGAACACTGATTCATCACCAAGAAGCGAGACAAGGTCATTATAAAAATATGCGGCATCTTCTTTTTCCTGTTTTATAACCAGGTGAATTGCCTGTGTATTCCTGTATATTTCTGCCAGAGCTGCAGTTTTTGCCGATCCATACAATCCGCCAATGCCAGCATTCCTCGTTTTGTTGGAATTTATTGATTCGGCAAGTTCTGTTACCAGCGGATGAGAAGAATATAAGCCTGTTAAAGAGTTTCCCTTCATTCCAAAATCAAAACCGCAAAATTACAAAATGAATTTTACAATATTATCAGTTTCATATATAGGGATATGATGATGAAATCGTTATTTTTCGGGAAATAATCATAAATTCACAGATGAAGATTTACAAGTTCGGAGGGGCTTCGGTACGAGATGCCAGGGGAATCAAAAATCTGGCCTCCATAGTTTCAAAGGAAAGATCTCCGCTGCTGATAGTTGTATCAGCTTTGGGCAAGACAACCAATGCGCTGGAGAAAATGCTCAAAAAATGGTACTCGAATGAGACTGACTGGAAAGACGACTTCGATAATATTTATTCTTATCACCAGGCCATATCCGGTGATCTTTTCCCCAGGGGCAACTCTGCAAAAGACAGGATCGACAATTCCTTTTCACAGCTCCGTGATCATCTCCTGTCGGCTGGTAAGGCCGGTTATGACTTTGAATATGACCAGATAGTATCTTATGGGGAGTTATGGTCAACAATAATGATTGCAGAATACCTTAATAAGTCAGGATTGAAGGCCAGTTGGATCGACATAAGAGGCAGCCTTCTCACCGATGACAGGTTCAGGGATGCCAACGTTCTATGGAATGAAAGCGGCAACCGCATAAAAACGGTATTTGATTTTCGTGAATCTCCACTTTATATAACACAGGGATTCATAGCTTCCACCATTGCCGGACAGACCACGACGCTTGGGAGGGAAGGATCTGATTATACTGCTGCCATACTGGCTAATATACTTGATGCAGAATGTGTTACAGTATGGAAAGATGTTCCGGGCCTGCTGAATGCTGATCCCAGGTGGTTGCCTGATGCTGAGAAACTTGAGGAGGTTTCGTACAGGGAGGCTGTCGAAATGACCTTCTCAGGCGCAAAAATCATTCATCCTAAAACTATTAAACCTCTGCACAACAAGAATATACCACTTCATGTCAAGTCTTTTATGGCTCCCGACGGAATTGGAACCATTGTCAAGGCAGATGCAACCCTCAAAAAATTGCTTCCTGTATATGTAAGGAAGGAAAACCAGATACTGGTCTCAATACTGCCAAAGGATTTCTCATTTGTGATGGGAGAGACCCTTTCAAGGGTATTTTACCTGTTTATGAATTACGGCATTAAAGTAAATCTTGTTGAAGCCAGCGCAGTAAGCATAAATGTGTGCGTTGATCGCGATAGTTCGAGGTTCGGGAATTTACTGGCCGATTTTACTAAGGAATACGACATTATTTACAATGAACCCGTTGAAATGCTGTCTGTCAGGCATTACACCCTTCATTCAATTGAAAGGATAATCAGAGGATATGAAGTGCTTATTGAACAGAAGACCAGAAGCACTGTAAGATTTGTAGCAAGAAAGGTCTGATTGCTTTACGCTGCCGGTATTTAACATCTGTCGAATTTCAGTCTCCGGCCCCGGTATTCTTCGTTGACAATCCCATCGTCAAAGACAATGGTCCCGTTAACCAGGGTCTTCCTGACTTTTGATCTGAATGTTGTTCCTTCAAGAGGAGACCATCCGCACCTGTATATTATATTATCCTTTGAAACAGTCCATGGGCGGTTTGGGTCAACAATACATAAATCAGCGTAGTAACCCTCCCTGATGAAACCGCGATTCTTTATTCTGAACAGTGCAGCAGGGTTGTGGCACATTTTCTCCACAATTTTCTCGAGGGGAATGATTTTCCTGTGATACAACTCGAACATCATAACCAGAGAATGCTGGACAAGCGGAGCTCCCGATGGGGCGCCAAAGTAATTTTTCAGCTTCTCGGTGTAAGTGTGGGGAGCATGATCAGTAGCGATAACGTCGATCTGGTCATTTATTATGGCATTGATAAGAGACTCCCTGTCGAAACGGGTTTTAATAGCAGGATTCCATTTTATAAGAGTTCCCAGTTTATCATAGGATGATTCGTCGAACCAGAGGTGATGAACACATGCTTCAGCCGTGATCCTTTTCTCCCCTGCAGGCAGTTCGCTGTTTAAAAGTTTCATCTCATCAGCAGTTGACAGGTGAAGGATGTGCAGGCGGGTGTTATATTCCCTTGCAAGCTCTACGGCAAATGACGATGAAATAAAACAGGCATCGCGGCTCCTGATGAGCGGGTGCATCCTTACAGGTATTTCTTCTCCGTATTTATCAAGGAAAATCCTGGTATTGTTCTTTATGGTCTTCTCATCCTCGCAATGGACAGCCAGGGGGATATGGGCGTTCCTGAAAAGTTCCCTGAGAGCCTTGATGTCGTTCATCAGCATATTGCCTGTCGAGGACCCCATAAAGAGTTTTATGCCGCAGATGTTACCCGGATCGGTCCTGAGGATCTCATCGAGGTTACTGTTGGTTGCGCCGATGTAAAAGGAATAGTTTATAAGCGAATTCTCTGAACCCCTCCGGTATTTTTCTTCGAGAGTCTCTATATTCACTGCCGGAGGGATCGTATTGGGCATATCCATGAAAGAAGTAATGCCTCCTGCGGCTGCCGCTGTTGATTCGCTGCGAATATCGCCCTTGTCAGTCAGTCCGGGTTCCCTGAAATGGACATGCTCATCGATGACTCCCGGCATGACGAAGAAACCTGATGCATCAATCTTTACCGTACCTGGGTTTGTTTTTATTAGTCCGGGCTTTCCAACAGCGGCAATCAGTTCGTCCCTGATAAGAAGTTCACCTCTGAAAGATTTTCCTTCATTTATGATTGTGGCGTTATGTATTAATGTTTCCGGCACGCTTGATCCTTTTAAGCAGGGCAGGGGTATTTATATCAGGCTGTACTGCCGGCCTTTTTGTATTTTGTGAAAAGGCTCCTTATTTTCATCCTGATAACTCCCCATAACGCTTCATTCAATATGCCGCCCGACATCTTGGATGTTCCCATTTTTCTGTCTGTAAATATGATGGGTATCTCAGTTATCTTATATCCAAGCTTCCATGCGATGAATTTCATTTCGATCTGGAAGCCGTATCCCAGGGATTTAATATGACCGGGCCTTATATTTTCAATTACTTCTTTTTTATAGCATACAAATCCGGCGGTTGCGTCCCTTATCTTCATTCTGGTAACAGCCCTTACGTATACTGAAGCAAAATATGACAGCAAGACTCTTGAAAGGGGCCAGTTTACTACATTTACTCCGCTTATGTATCTTGATCCTATAGCGATATCTGCCCCTTCTTCGCTGCAGGTCTGGTATAGCCTTACAAGATCGAGTGGATTATGTGAGAAGTCGGCATCCATTTCAAATATGTAAGTATAGCCTTTTTCGAGCGCCCATTGAAAACCTGTGATATATGCTGTTCCAAGGCCCAGCTTGCCTGGTCGTTCAATCAGATGGAGGTTTGGATAAAATGGCTGCATCTCTTTCACAATAAGTGCGGTACCATCCGGGGAATTATCATCAACTATCAGAATATCAAAAGGTACCGTCAGGGAAGAGATAGCTTTTATAAGTTCTCCAATATTCTCTTTTTCCTTGTAGGTAGGAATTATAACAATGTTTGGCATTTAAGAGAAATAAATACGAATGTACTCTTTTTCAGGTGACAGGTTATAAATATCGGGTGTTAATTTCCATGTTTTTTAAAAAATTCAACATTTCTTTTGCAGGAAATCAATGAAGCATTATCTTTGTCGTCCCAAAACAAAGGGAAGACTGTTCTTCTCAGCAGCAAAGAGGGAACAGGATTAAGTTGTTCTTTGAAATGATGAAGTAGCAACCAGGCGAGAATGGGAATTTTCGCTAAATAATAACTTGTTAGTATTTAGAATTGAGCATAAATGGATTGATCTTTAAAGAGACACAAGAATAAATTTTTAC
>JAVEVC010000074.1:0-11705 GCA_034005245.1 Bacteroidales bacterium | reverse complement strand
CCGAAACTGCCTGAAACCATTCCCTCGGGAGTTTTGGCCGGACCTGCATAATAAATTGGATGATTCCTGAAATATTCCGGCATCGGCTTTCCCTCATCCAAAAGCTTTTTGATGCGGGCATGTGCAATATCGCGTGCTACGATGAGAGTCCCGTTAAGGCTGAGACGCGTTTTTACAGGGTAAAGCGAAAGCTGGGCAAGTATCTCCTTCATAGGCCTGTCGAGATTAATCTCCACAGGTTTCTCGAACCTTGGAGCCTCTGATGGCATAAATCTTGAGGGATTCCTTTCAAGCTCTTCGAGAAACACTCCCTCTGCAGTTATTCTGGCCTTTATATTCCTGTCGGCACTGCAGCTGACACCAAGGCCAACCGGACAGGAAGCGGCATGACGGGGCAGACGTATCACCCTTACGTCATGAACAAAATATTTCCCTCCAAATTGGGCTCCCACACCGTATTCCTGACATATCTTTTCAATCCTCTCTTCCCATTCAATATCGCGGAAAGCCCGTCCGCCAGGACTTCCTGTAAGGGGCAGGCCATCAAGATACCCTGCCGATGCCTCCTTCACTGTTTTTAACGTTGCCTCTGCAGATGTGCCACCAATAACAAGTGCCAGATGATACGGAGGACAGGCCGAGGTGCCCAGATCCTTTATCTTTTCCCTGACAAACTTCTCGAGCGACTCTTCGTTCAGCAGTGACTTTGTTTGCTGGTAAAGGAATGTCTTGTTGGCTGATCCCCCTCCTTTGGTAATGAACAGGAATTCATATGAACTGCCTTCCGTTGAAAAAATATCAATCTGTGCCGGAAGATTGGTGCAGGTGTTCTTCTCTTCGAACATCGTAAGGGGAACGATCTGAGAATAACGGAGATTCCTGTCCCTGTACGTTTCAAAGATCCCTTTGGAAAGGTGCATCGCATCGTTAACACCTGTGAAGACATCCTCTCCTTTCTTCCCGATGACAATGGCAGTGCCTGTATCCTGGCACCAGGGAAGATCGCCCCTTGCAGAGATGACAGTGTTCCTTAGCATTGTGTAAGCTACAAACCGGTCATTATCTGTTGCTTCGGTATCATCGAGTATCCTCCTTAGCTTCTCAAGATGAGTGGTCCGAAGATAAAATGAGAGGTCTGATACGGCTTCCCTTGCAAGCAGCTCAAGAGCTTCGGGTTTTATTTTAAGTATTCTGCGGCCGTCATGCTCAGCCATTTCAACATACTTGCCGGTCAACAACCTGTAACTGGTCGTATCCTTCGAAAGCTGGTAAGGTTTTTCATAAAAGAAATCTGCCATATTATTGTTATTTTATTAACAGTGAAAAGTCAGTTAAATTATCTGGTTTCTGCTTAATACCGTCTATCAAATATATTAACAATCGGGCAGCCGGCAAGTAAAAAACCTGCTTAACATATGGATGGTCAGACGTTTTTTTATGCGAGATGCATGCAAATGAGGCTCCAGGTAAAACATATTTAACCACAAAGGGACTCCAAGGATTGCACGGAGGACACAAAGGAGAACACTGAGGACACAGAGGATGGCACAGAAGGCACAAAGGATAAACCAAAAGTTACGAAGTAAAGTCTATTATATGTACTTAATGGCTCCTGGGGGTGGATGGTGTTCCTTAAAGTAAATGAATCCCGTTCCGGAAACAACACGTTCAGGTTGTGAAAATTCTTACAGAATCTTTCCAAGGCTGAACTTATCCTTAGCCCTGATCCCTTTGGACGTCATCTGAACTGTACAGCATTCAAAATTTTCGTCATGCTGAAAGATAAGAATGTAATCATCCCTGAGGGCTTCTTCAAGCAGTTGTTTTTTTTCGTCGATGGTCTTCAGTGATTCAATATCATAGCTCATATTCCAGATCAGAGGCAGATGTGCCACTGTTGGTATGAGATCGCCGGCATAGACGAGTGTTCTATTCTTATACCTGATCACAGGTATCATAAGGCCAGGCGTATGGCCATAACAGATCCTTACAGAGAAACCAGGGAAAAGCTCTTCTTCTTCATCCACCAGATTCAGATGACCGCTCTGCGATAGCGGCAGTATATTTTCTTCCAGAAACGAATCTTCTTCCCTGAGATTATTCCTTGAAGCCCATTCCCACTGGACCCTGCTGACATGGCAGACAGCCTCCGGAAAAGTGAGCCGGTACCCGTTGCCGGATCTGTTTCGCATCACAGCTCCTCCGCAATGGTCGGCATGAAGATGAGTTAGCACAACATCCGTTATATCCTCAGGCTTGTATCCCCTGGCAGCAAGCCCTGCAATAAGACCTTCACCGTCATGAAGGTATACATGCCTGAAGAACTTTTCATCCTGCTTATCGCCCCAGCCCGTATCGACAAGAATAACACGACCGCCTGTTTCAACTATCAGGGAACGCAGTGTGAGGACAATAAGATTATTGCTGTCGGAGGGATAAACCCTCGACCACAGGACCTTTGGCACAACACCAAACATTGCGCCTCCATCGACCCTGAAACTGGAAATATTGAAAAGATGGAGTTTCATTTATTATCAACCGTAAAGATCCGGAATAATTAACAAACAGAGTATCCGCAAAGTTCAGCTGAGAACGTCAATCCTCAGTTTTATCGGCATATAATGGCTTGATTGTCGTAAGCATAAGTATCACGGCTGCTGCAACAGGTATAGCCAGAAGAGAGATGTCGGGACCCAGACTTCCCTGGTCGGTGGATCTGCCCAGCCAGCTTGTAATAAAAGCTCCGGCAAATACTCCGGTCATATTCATTAAGCCATAACCGGCTGCCCTGTGGCGTGGTGAAACGAACTGACAAAGGACAGGCATATTATTTGCATCAAACATACCGAAGCCGATACCGAACAGAATCCCGCCTCCGATTACTCCTGCAAAGCCATCCCCGAATCCTATCAGCAGAAGGGCAGGAACTGTAAGAGACAGGCCAATTGTTCCGGTATAGATCCTGCCGCGGAGGTTTTTTGTGATCCACCTGTCAGCAATTATTCCTCCGGAAATTACCCCGATAAAAGATGATACTGCAATTGTGATTGTACTCAGTGGCCCGGCATTTGACATTTCGATGCCGAGAGTATCAGAAAACAGCGTAGGGAGCCAGTTCTTTATTGCCCATCCGGGGAAGCTCGGAGCCGCAAAATAGAACAGTATAACCCAGAAGCTGATCGTCCCCAGCAGCATTCCAAGGCTTTTCTTAATGGAATCCAGGCCTTTCTTAAAGTTGGCAGCCTCTGTAACCTTCTCAGGTTCTGTTCTTTTTTCGCGCAGAAGAATTATCAGCACGATACTGTATAGAAGCCCTATCAGCCCGAAACTATGAAAAGCTGTTTGCCATGACCATGAAGCTGCAACCGTTGCCCCGAAACCTCCAAGCGCCTGCCCGGTGTACAGACCTGTCATATGTATGCCAATAGCAAGCGATCTTGTGGTTCCCCGGTGGTAATCTGCAATAAGAGCGAGGCCTGCAGGTATATACAGTGCTTCACTTACTCCCATCACAGCGCGTAACACATACAGTTGCTGAAAATTTGTCGCATAGCCCATTGAGAGCGTCACTCCCGACCAAACTCCCAGGCTTCCGACAATGAGCCATTTCCTGTTAACACGGTCGGCAATCAGGCCCGAAAGCGGCGACATAAGCCCGTAAATCCAGAGGAATACTGCCATCAGCCTCCCGAAATTTTCAGCTTTTTCCAGTTCCCTGATGTCGCCCATCATTGACACTTTCATCGTGGAAAGCATCTGCCTGTCCATATAATTCAGCAAGGCTACCATCCAGAGCAAGCCCACCACAAGCCAGGGGTACCATTTCTTAGCGGTTATATTCATCTTCGGAAAAATCGATTTTTTCAGATTTTTGAGAACATGTCGTCCATGCCAAGGTCCCTGACATCCTGTTCAAACTCCCTGTACCTGCTTTCGGTCATATTTTTCACCGGCTGTCTGAACCGGCCGCAATCAAGGCCTGCATATCTCATGAATGCCTTCCCTGTGGCTATTCCGCCATATTTCCCGAGCAATGCAATCATGTTTATTGACATCTGCTGAAGTCTACGGGCTTCAGATAAATCGCCATCATTGAATGCCTTTATAAGATTGTGATAGAGAGGAGCTGCATAATTATAGGTACTTCCAACACCTCCCCTGCAACCAAGGGACAGTGCAGGCAGGAGGCATTCATCGCGCCCCCAGAGAAGATCGTAGGCGCCATCCCTGAAATTGAGGCATGACAGGAAGTCCATGAAATCCTCGTGAGTGTATTTGATCCCGGCAAAATTTGGCATCACTGCCGACACCTTCTCCAGAAATTTTATCATGGGCATGTTAACTCCGGTAAGCACGGGAATATGGTAAAAATAGACAGGCATTTCCGGAACTGCCTCCCCTACTCCTGCGCAGAAATCAGCAAGTCGTTCTTCGTCGGCGGGCTTAAAATAATAGGGAGCGACAATGGCTATCGCCGACAGTCCGATCTCATAAGAGAAGATCGCATTTTCCGCGCATTCCTTAAGAGAAGTTCCTCCAACAAGGTTAATAACACGCACCTTCCCTCCCGCTTTGCAGCATCCAGCCCATTTTTCAGCATGCAGTTGTTTTTCCTTCTGTGTCAGCGAAACTCCCTCACCGGTTGATCCGTTGATAAACGCCCCCGTAATTCCGTTCTTCTCAAGGAATCCGTAATAGGTATCTACCATGTCGTAGTTTATTGTGCCATCGCTATGCATCGGAGTGAAGGGTGCGGCAACCAGACCTTCGAACTTTCTGAACTTAAGCATGTATATTTGTTTTACTATTATTTACGTAATATATTACATATTAAATTACTTACCCGCACCGATGTTCGGTGTTGATCCTGTTTATATTATGATAATTAAAGCATTCCTCTCAGAATATCCTTAACGGGAATTTTCTGGAAAAATAGTTCCTTCCTTCCCTCGTAAAGGATCCCTATGTGGTTTTCATCCACCATGGTAAGGCATGAATAACCATCTCCTTCCTCTTCATTCAGTTCAAGCTGATATTTTTCTGGCCATGTCATTCCTTCATCAAGGCTGGCTTTTACTGTTATGTTTGACCTGGAGTATTTATTATCAGGATTTGAAAAGAACAGAACCTTTTGTTTTCTGCCGTCGATCACAAGATCAGTTGATATCAGGCTGGCCATGCAAACCGGTTCGGGCAGAGCTGAGTTTGACGACGGGTGTGTTTCCCAGGTCAGTCCCAGGTCACGTGTTATTGACACAGCACGTCCGTTGTTTTCATCTTTTACATCAGCATTCCTGTTGTCGCGCATATTGAGCATTATGCTTCCGTCGCCAAGCTGAACGCACTGAGCTTCCGTGGTATTTGGTTTTGCCCCGGTCCCGATATTCCAGCTGGCTCCTTTATCGCGTGACCACACGATTGTAGAATGCGGAATTCCTTCAGCGTCCCTGAACTGGGCAGGGAAAACCAGGGTCCCGTCTGTGAGCGTTATTCCATTGCCCGGACCCTGGAACATAAGCCGCCAACGTGGGTCTTTGATCTGTGGAGTTATGTTAATTTCCTCAGACCAGGTTAAACCTTCATCATCGCTTCGTACAAGAAGGAACTGGCTTGTCTCTGAAGGCTCGATCCCCGGGCCGGATTCATGCCACAGCACCTTGTCTCTGAAACCATTCAGCCAGAGACCTGCCACCCAAATCGTACCAGTCGCTCTATCGACAAGTATACAGGGATCACCCACTCCATTCTCTTCTTCCGGCTTCCCTCCCCATTCCTCCATGTCCATTATCACTTTCATGGGCTCCCAGGTCATTCCTCCATCAGTGCTGCGGCTCATTCCCACGTCAACATCGTCCTGGAGATCCCTGCTGTTCCGATAACGGTTATCATATACTGCTATCAGAGTGCCCCGGGCGGTTGATACCAGCCCCGGAATGCGATAAGTATCACAGTTGTCCTGTCCGGCTGACCGGAGAACGAGTCCAAACCGAACGGGTTCGGAGTCAGCAGGCACAAACAGTTTTCTGACAGTATTATCAGAAAAAATCACACTGACATTTTTGATCGCGATCTTTCCTGTCAGGTCAAATGCCTGCCGGGTTGTGAAAGACACCGTGAAAGTATTTACTCCTTCAAATAGAGCTGTTTCACCTGAAATCTTGTTTTTAAATACCGGATTAACGGCCTCACCAAACAATTCTTGCTTTTCTGCACCGGGATCGTCCCCGTTGTAAAACACCTGCATCAGGGAAAGTGATGCAGGATCGCTGGTCTTATCAAAATCAATCAGTATATGTCTTACAGATAATTCATTCCCTTCGTTTTTTGAAACGGGTATTTTCAAAACAAGCATGTCATTCCGAAGCTTCCCCGACAGAATGGGTTTCTTCCTTATTACTGCGACAAATCCATCCTCACGGCTGGATGCTGCATTGTCAGGGGATCTGCGGCTACAGGCTGTCAGCTGACAAAGAACTATGGTGAAAAAGATCAAATTTCTGGCTACTGGCATTTTCAGGAACGGTTAATGTGAAAAGATTAAAGATAACAATTCCGGTGATACTGAAATTTATAATATCTTTCAGGTCAAAATTAATTTTATCACTCAAACAATACAATGATGAAAAAGATAATCTACACATTCATCCTCCTGATGACAGGATCAATAATAATTGCGCAAACAGGAAAGGTGATGGATAATCTTTCCATGCCGAGTAAGATCCTCAATATGGAAAGGAAATATGCTGTTTACCTTCCTCCCGATTATGAGACCTCACAGAGAAGTTATCCTGTGCTTTATCTTTTACACGGAGCCGGTGACGATCAGACCGGATGGGTTCAGTTCGGGGAAATACTTCATATTGCTGATAAGGCTATCAATGAGGGTCTGGCAACGCCAATGATAGTGGTGATGCCTGATGCAAACACGGGAACAAGGGGTTATGTAAATGATATTAAGGGAGAATGGAGATATGAGGATTTCTTCTTTGAAGAGCTTATACCTAATGTTGAAAAGACATTCAGGATTAAGGGTGAAAAACATTACAGGGCTGTTGCAGGATTGTCGATGGGGGGTGAGGGCACGTTCATATATGCACTCCATCATCCGGAAATGTTTTCATCGGCATGCCCCCTCAGTGCTGCTACAGGGCCGAGAAGCCTTGAAGAGATAATGGAGTACAGGTCGCTGAAGGGAGTGGAGGGTATTTCCAAAGCCGACAAGGAGGCCTACTTCAAAAAATACAGCGTGCTGAGCCTTGTTGAAAACATGCCCGACGATCAGAAGAAAGCTGTCAGATGGTTCATTGATTGCGGTGATGATGATTTCCTCTACGAAGGGAATTCACTCGTGCACATAGCCATGCGGAAAAAAGAGATCCCTCATGAATTCAGGATACGCAATGGTGGGCATTCCTGGACTTATTGGAGAGAATCGCTTCCCGTTGTGCTTGAATTTGTATCAATGAGCTTCCACCAGTTCTGATAATGGAGATTGCCTGATCTTCCGGATAATCAGGGGACTTTCTTCTTTTTCTGGGTCATCTGTGCCATTATCCTCATCAACAGCCTGATCATCTGGTAAGATATCCTGTCGGCCAGTTTTGAAAGCCATGTCTTGTGGCGCAGATATTCTTCAATGGTAATCTGCCTGCAGTCTTCAGCAATTATTCTGAGTAACTCCTTCTCGAAATTCCTGGTGAATCGGTCATCCAGAATATCGACATTTATTTCAACACTCCCGTAATCGCTTATGTGATTAAGGTTATAGCTTCCTATGGTACACCATTTGCCATCCACTGCTGCTACCTTTGCATGGAGATTGGCAGGATGATATTCAAAGATCTTGATGTTATTCTTCAGTATATAATAATATAGAAAATTAGTGGCTCTTTTGAAGATTGGGGCATCCGATTCCGCGGCAAAAACCACTTTAATATCCACACCACGTTCGCTTGCCTGTCTGAGAAGCTTCCTTTCATTGCGCCCCGGAAGAAAATAACTGGCAAATATGATCATTCGCTCTGAGGCATGGCTGAATGCATGCCGGTAACTTCTCAGTATCTCAATCTTTTTGCGGTACCAGTTATTTTCCAGAACTCTGAGCATGATGTCATCAGAATACTCCTTGGGATTTTGAACAATCTCTACCGCTTTCTCATTGGCTGAGATAAAAGTCTTATTCCAGAGTCTTTTGAGAATGTTGTTTACATGGGCGCATTCAGGTCCTTTGATCAGAACAGCAAAATCGAGCCATTCCTTTTTCTTTTTTGTGCCATGATACCTGTCGGCATAATTCATGCCTCCTATTATTGCAGCTTCGCCGTCGACCAGAAGTACCTTATGGTGCAGACGCAGGCTTAGTTGAAAACCTTTGGTAATGAATGCCGGGGAGAAAAATCTGAAGATGATGCCCGACGATTCGATTCTCCTGACGAGTTCTCCTGAAAGATATTTTGTGCCAAAGGCATCAAGAAGCAGGTAAGTTCTAACCCCTCTTTCAGCAGCCCGTATAAGGGCATCAAATATGCGTAAACCCGCTGTATCCTCATCTACAATGTAAGCCTGGAAGTGTATATAGTGCCTGGCCTGGTCGATAAGCCTTATGTTTGCATCAAAGAAAGGTTCTCCGCTATGCAGAAGCTCTACCGAATGACCTCCCCTGTATTCATGCCTGATACGGTGACTCATGGTAATGCCAATTACATATCATTTATACAAATATATGTTTTTAATGACACTTATTCTCATTAAACACTGATCCTACATCTTATAATATATTAGCAGCTTATCCGGGCCCTGTTTAAAAATAGATGTTAATTTTACGGAATAAAAAGAGAAAAAGCACATGACAAGAAGACATTTGATAAGCAGCATGGCAGGTGCCGCGGCTGCTACAGCAATGCCATTCGGCAGTTCGTCCCTGCAACAGACTGAGGGTTCCCTGAAGCTCAAGGGCAACATTCATCATTCTGTAAGCCAATGGTGCTATGGGGAGATCCCTCTGCCTGAGTTTGCAGCAGCATGCATGGAGATGGGGATCGAGTCGATAGAGCTTCTTGGTGAAAAAGACTGGCCTGCAGTCAATAACGCCGGCCTTAAATGTGCGGTAGGATATGCAACTGACTGGGGCATACCAAAAGGATTCAACAGGGTTGAACATCACGAAAAGCTCATTACAGATTTTGAGAAAATGATTCCAAAAGCTGCTTCGGCCGGCATTCCTAACCTGATATGTTTCTCCGGTAACAGGGAAGGCCAGAACGATAATGAGGGACTCATAAACTGTGCAAGAGGCTTGCGCCAGTTAATGCCCCTGGCTGAAAAGCACAGAGTAACAATAATAATGGAGCTTTTAAACAGCTTTGGCCATGCAGACTATCAGTGCGATAACACCCCCTGGGGTGCGGCACTGTGTGAAATGGTCGGATCTGAAAGGTTTAAACTCCTTTATGATATCTACCACATGCAGATCATGGAAGGAAATATTATAGAAAACATAACCAAATATATCAATTACATCGGACACATCCATACAGGCGGCGTTCCGGGCAGGCATGAGCTCGATGAAACCCAGGAGCTGTACTATCCTGCCATAATGAAAGCACTGGTAAGGGCAGGTTATAAAGACTATGTAGGTCATGAATTTGTACCGGCCCAGAAGGATAAACTGGCATCACTGAGAAAATGCGTCCTGATATGTGATGTGTAAAATTTGCCGGATTTTCAATACTTTCACCGAACTAAAAAAGTAATTGTATCGTTAAACCTTATATGGACAGCCATAAAAAGCTGCCTGAAAAACAACATTATCATTAAATAGTTTCACTAATACTTATTGACATGAGAAAAATTTTACTGGTTTTATTTCTTTCAATTGCTTTTTCATCAGTCACAATAGCGCAGGACTACAGGACCGGCATTGGACTGAGGGCAGGTGTTCCTTATGGACTGACAGTTAAACATTTTCTGACTGAATCAAATGCCCTTGAAGGAATTCTTGCCAGCAGGTGGGGAGGATTTATCATAACCGGCCTGTATGAAAATGAACATTGGACAGGTGAATATCCGGGACTGAACTGGTACTGGGGCTTTGGAGCGCACCTCGGATTCTGGAGCGTAGGTTCAAATCCAAGAGTAGATGAAACGTATTCGGGATCAGTGATCGGAGCTGATGCTATTCTTGGCATAGAATATACATTTGATGAAATTCCCCTGAACCTGTCCTTTGACCTTCTTCCAACTGTTAATCTCATTGGTTATTCAGGCTGGGGAGGCATAAACGGTGCTTTATCAATAAGATATGTTTTTTAAGAAAAATTTTGCATATCCAAAAAAACATTGTTTCTTTGCATCCGCAAATTAAAAGTTCTTTAACTGGTCCATTCGTCTAGTGGTTAGGACGTCAGGTTTTCATCCTGGTAACAGGGGTTCGATTCCCCTATGGACTACGAAACAAATAAGGTAAGAGAAAAAAAATGGCAAATCACAAGTCATCCGAAAAAAGGAACAGGCAGTCTAAGGTCAGGAATTCCGGAAATAAATATTATGCAAAGACCATGCGTAATGCTCTTAAGACGTTCCGTGCCACAACAAACAAAGAAGAAGCAGACACTCTGCTGCCAAAGCTGACATCCATGCTCGACAGGCTGGCGAAAAAGAACATAATTCACTCTAATAAGGCTGCAAACCTTAAATCGTCCATCACGAAGCACATTAATGCCTTGCAGTAAAAATATTTAATGCTCCCTCAGAAAGCCGTCCCTTAAAGACGGCTTTCTTGTTTGTTAATCAATGACCCTTTGCGGATGTAACCTGAATGATTGCCTTGAATTCTGTTTTGAGAAACATCATCCACATTTTTTTATATCATCTGTAACTTTCCTGAGTTTGTGCCGTCTTTATGTTGTAATTCCGCTTATGACAGTTAAGGAGTATAACAGATCAGTCGAGGAGTTTTCCGATTCTGTTTACCGCTTCATCAGGGCCAATCTCAGGGATGAAGACCGGGCAAACGATATTGTGCAGGATAGTTATGAAATGCTGTGGAGAAAAATCAGCGAAATTGAATATCCTGTTGCCAAATCATGGCTTTTCACGACCGCTTACCGCAGAATGATCGATATAATCAGAAAAGAGAACAGGATAACCCATATAGACGAATCAACGGAAAATGATTTCCTTTTTGAACAGCAGTCCTGCGACCTTAATGAGATCCTGCATTCAGCCCTTGCCCGGCTTCCGGAAAACCAGAAAGCACTGATCCTTCTTCGCGATTATGAAGGATATAGTTACAGGGAAATAGGTGAGATAACCGGTTTAAGCGAAGCTCAGGTTAAGATAAACATATACAGGGGCAGGATGGCCCTTAAAAACTTCATCAGGAAAATTGAAATGGTAATATAACGATGAGGCCCGACAGATCAAATTACGAAATATGGTTTACCGACTGGATTGACGGAGTTCTCAGTAATAAGCAGGAGGAAGAGCTTATGCTTTTCCTGAAGGATAATCCTGACCTGCTTGAGGAATTTGAGGAATTACCAATTATTTACGTTGCGTCAGATAGTGTAAAATTCGCCGGGAAAGAAGGGATTAAAAGATCTGCTGACGATTATTCGGAGGAACAATTCGGGCATCTGTGCATTGCCTGTCTTGAAAATGACCTTCCGGCAGATCAGGTTTCTGAACTAATGGAGATCGTGGCC
>JAVEVC010000073.1:0-11961 GCA_034005245.1 Bacteroidales bacterium | reverse complement strand
ATGGAAACAGATCAGGGAATGGCTCCAAGGGGTATCAATTTTGCAGTAGTGGATCATGATTTTGTGGAAGCCCTTGGAATTAAAATAGCCACCGGACGTGATTTCCAGCAGGATATGCCTTCAGATACACTCACAAGTGTTGTGGTCAATGAGACTCTGGCTGACAGGATGGGCTGGAGAAACCCTATCGGGAAAAAGGTCGAGCTGGGAGACGGAAGCCAGCTCCTTGCAAGAGTGATTGGGGTAATGAAGAATTACTATCAGACAGGGATGTATAATGAGATTGAATCCCTCATGCTTGTTTACCGTGAAAGTAACTATATGATTTATGTGAAACTTGGCGAAAATTATACAGACCAGACACTAAGCTTTATAGAAGAAAAATGGAAGGTGGTTTTTCCCGGACATCCCTTTAACTATGGTTTCCTTTCAGAAAGATTCAACAGACAGTTCGAAGCTGATGAGAAACGCGGTTTGATATTCACGTTGTTTACGGTCCTGGCAATACTTATTGCCAGCCTTGGATTATTCGGTCTGGCCTCATATATGGTTGAACAGAGGACCAAAGAGATAGGCATCAGAAAGGTTTTTGGCGCCAGCGAAGGAGTGATTATAAGGTTAATATCAAAAGAATTCCTCATTCTGGTCGGCATTTCAATAGTTATTGCCTCTCCTGCAGCTTATTTTTTGATGAACAACTGGCTTGAAAATTATGTTTATCGGACAAAGATAGGCATCTTGATGCTGGTAATTGCAGCGTTACTCACAGTTTCACTGACTATTCTTACCATTGGCTTCAAAGCATATCAGGCAGCTGTAATGAATCCGGCTCTGTCTATCAGAACTGAATAAGATATACAAACTGGTGCTTTTTATTTACTTTTGAACAAATAAAAAAGCATGAGGATTGATATACTAACTGTATTGCCGGAATTGCTCGAGAGCCCTCTCAACTATTCAATTGTAAAAAGGGCTCGTCAGAAGGGACTTGTTGAAATAAATGTGATCAACCTCAGGGATTTTGCAAAGGATAAATACAGAACCGTCGATGATTATGCATTTGGAGGGGGTGCAGGCATGGTCTTAATGATCGAACCTGTTTTCATGGCAATCGAGAAACTTAAAAGTGAAAGGGAGTACGATGAGATAATCTATACATCTCCCGACGGATGCTTGTTCACACAAAAAACAGCCAATGTGTTATCGCTGAAGAATAACATTATCATCCTGGCCGGTCATTATAAAGGTATTGACCAGAGAATAAGGGATAATCTTATAACAATGGAAATATCCATAGGTGATTATGTCCTGTCCGGTGGCGAAATTCCAGCAGCTGTGATCACTGATGCAATAGTCAGATTAATCCCCGGTGCAATATCAGATGAACAATCAGCCCTGAGCGACTCATTCCAGGATGATCTTCTTGCGCCACCAGTTTACACGCGCCCATCAGATTTCAGAGGCTGGAAGGTACCCGAAATACTATTGTCGGGCAATCTTGCAGAAATAGAAAAATGGAGGCTTGAGCAATCACTCGAACGAACAAGAAAATTAAGGCCTGACATAGATTCATATGAATAGATATTTTATTGTCCGGCTCCCGGCATTTCTATTGTTCATTTTCCAATTAGTGCCACTTGCGTGCACACATGAGCATATTGCTGATCTCAGGCAGAGCTTTGTAAATCCTCCCGATACCTGCAGGCCCGGGGTGTATTGGTATTTCATGGATGGAAACATTGAGCGCGAAGCAATTACTGCTGACCTGGAATCGATGAGGGAGGCTGGTATTGGTTATGTAGTCTTTCTTGAAGTCAATGTGGGTATTCCTCGCGGTAAGGTAGATTTTCTGAGTAACGAATGGCTTGAGCTATATGAGTATGCTGTAAGGGAATCTGAAAGACTTGGCATAAGGATAATCCTTGGTTCCGGCCCTGGATGGGCCGGAAGTGGCGGACCCTGGGTCTCTCCTTCCCGTTCAATGATGCATCTGGTTGCCTCAGAAACGGTTGTTTCAGGGCCAGCTTCATTCAATGAGATACTCCCGCTCCCTCAGCCCAGAAAACCATTTTTCGGAGAGGAAAGCTTAACCCCGGAACTTAAAAACCTGAGGGATGAATGGTATGAAGACGTTGCAGTGCTTGCTTTCCCATCGCCATCAAAAAATGTAAGGATAAGTATTCCTGATGAAAAAGCTCTTTATTACAGGGCTCCCTACACTTCTCAAAAGGGAGTGTTACCTTATCTGGTACCAGATGCAGAAATGAGTAATACCCATGGAACAGCAACAGAATTGGATCAAATCGTGGATCTTACAGGCAGATTGGATGATAAGGGAAGGCTTAGATGGGAAATTCCTTCCGGGAAGTGGACAATAATGAGATTCATTAAGCGAAATAACGGTGCAGTTACCAGGCCGGCGCCCTTACCTGGACTGGGTTTTGAATGCGATAAATTTGACACGGCAGCATTTGATTTCCATTATAACGCTTATATAGGAAAGCTGTTAGAAAAATGCCAGCCCTTAAAGCCTCCCGGTGAGGGAGGTTGGACTATGATCCATATCGATAGCTGGGAAATGGGGGCGCAAAACTGGAGCAATAGTTTCCGTGAAGAATTCCTCAGGCGCCGCGGATATAATCCCCTGCCCTACCTGCCTTCATACAGCGGCATCGTCGTGGAAAATATGGAAACTACAGAGAGATTTCTGTGGGATGTGCGCCAGACATCAAACGAGCTTATTGTTGAAAATCACGCTCAAAGGTTCAAAGAACTTGGACGCCGGAACGGATTCAGGCTGTCGATAGAACCATATGACATGAATCCAGCCGCCGATCTTGATCTGGGTCTGGTAGCTGATGTTCCCATGTGCGAATTCTGGTCTGAAGGCTTTGGCTTTAATTCTTCCTTCAGTTGCATCGAAGCTGCTTCGGTTGCCCATATAAAAGGAGCTCCCGTTGTTGCCGCCGAAGCTTTTACAGCAGATGCAGGAGAAGCATGGAAAAAATACCCCGGAAATATGAAGAACCAGGGTGACTGGGCTTTCTGTATGGGAATCAACAGGTTGGTCTACCATACTTTTGCACATAAACCCTACGGCGACAAGCACAGGCCTGGGATGACCATGGGACCATATGGTGTACACTGGGACCGTGGTCAGACATGGTGGCCCATGGTCAAAGACTACCATAAATATATCACCCGGTGCCAGTATCTTCTTTCACAGGGGAGATCAGTTGCCGACATCCTCTACCTTGTACCTGAAGGTGCCCCTCAGGTTTTTCTTCCCCCGGGGTCAGCACTTGAAGGAACAGCTGTAATGCCCGATAAGAAAGGCTACGCTTTTGACGGATGTTCGCCTTCTTTTCTAATAAAATATGCAGAAGTGAGAAATAAAAAGATTGTATTTCCGGGAGGAGGTACTTACCATTTGCTTGTCTTGCCTGACCTGGATACCATGACACCTGAGCTTCTGTCGAAAATAAAAGAACTTATACAGGAAGGCGCCACAGTAGCTGGTAATCCGCCGGTAAAATCACCTTCGCTTTCTGGCTTTCCGTCTTGCGACCAGAATGTAAAAGCCCTGGCAGAGGATATTTGGGGTAATCTTGAAAAACCTGCCGGACTTGAAAAAATAATTTTCGGACAAGGCAATGTCTGGTGGGGATATGGATTGATCAATCCAGGTAATGGCCTTAAGGGTAACCCCGATTCTCTGGTTCTATATCCGGAATATAATGTTACTGCTAAAATCCTTGCCGATAACGGGATCCGGCCCGATTTTAAAGCATCAGGGAATATCAGATATGCTCACAGGTCACTTCCTTCCTGTGAAATATATTTCATTTCGAACAGAACCAGTTCACAGATAACTGATACATGCTTTTTTCGCGACGGAACAGCTCATGCCGAAGCCTGGGATGCCCTGGATGGCAGATCAAAAATTATCAATAAGTTATATTACACTGCAGACAGCACCTTCATTCCGGTTAAACTTAAACCCTATCAGAGCTTGTTCATCGTATTTTCTGACCGCCCCCAAAAAGGGAACAACAAACCGGTTTCATACCTGAATACAGATGAAAAAGATCTGGTTATGAACATTGAAGGCAAATGGCTGGTTGAGTTTGACACAACATGGGGCGGTCCCTCAAAAATAGAATTCAGTGAACTTACCGACTGGACAGAAAGACCTGAAGAAGGAATAAGGTATTATTCAGGAGTGGCAAGATACAGTACAACTTTCGAGCTCCCCGGTACCGAAAGAATTACTGATAACATAGAATATTATCTTAACCTTGGGAAGGTCAAGAACATCGCAAAGGTATGGCTGAATGGAATAGAAGTGGGAGTTGCCTGGACTGAACCGTGGGAAATTTCATTAAATGATGCAATAAATAACGGAAAAAACAATCTAGTAATTGAGGTGGCAAACCTGTGGATAAACAGGCTTATAGGTGATGAAGTTCATCCATGGGATGGCATAGAGTCGGGGCAGTGGCCTGAATGGTTCCTGGATAACAGAGCGAGGCCAACTGAAAGGCTTGCCTTTACCACACACCGTTATTACGGTAAGAACGATACACTTATGCCTTCAGGCCTTACCGGCAGGGTACGGCTGTATAAAACACATGAAACCCATAATGCTGATAAGCATCAATTAAGAGGAATTTTGAAATGACAAAAAGCTTTCGTAAAATTGTATTCTAATTATCGCATAATATAACAATCTAATTATCAACAACATGAACACACAGGATTATATAAGCCGGGAAGACAAATACGGAGCTCATAACTATCATCCTCTTCCGGTTGTGCTTGAGAGAGGGGAAGGCCCATTTGTATGGGATGTTGAAGGGAAAAGATATTTCGATTTTCTGTCAGCTTATTCAGCAGTGAACCAGGGTCACTGTCATCCGAAAATTGTAAAAGCGTTAACTGATCAGGCTCAGATATTAACCCTCACATCCAGGGCATTCTATAATTCTGTTCTGGGCGAATACGAGGAATTCGTTACCCGTTACTTTGGATATGACAAGGTACTTCCAATGAATTCAGGGGCAGAGGCAGATGAAACAGCGTTGAAGCTTTGCCGCAAGTGGGCTTATAAAAAGAAAGGTATCAAACAAGACAAGGCAAAGATAATTGCTTGCGAAGGTAATTTTCACGGTAGGACGATTACTATCATATCAATTTCGACCGATCCCGACGCCCGGAATGATTACGGCCCTTTTACCCCGGGTTTTGAAATTATTCCCTATAATAATATAAGTGCACTTGAAAAAGCTCTGAAGGATCCCAATGTGGCAGGTTTTCTTGTCGAACCAATACAGGGAGAGGCCGGTGTTTTTGTCCCCGACGAAGGTTACCTGAAAAAAGCATACGATCTATGCAAATCTAAAAATGTACTCTTCATTGCCGATGAAGTACAGACCGGGATTGGCAGAACGGGAAAATTGCTGGCATGCGATCATGAGAATGTACGCCCTGATATTCTGATACTTGGCAAGGCTCTCTCAGGAGGTGTTCTACCGGTTTCAGCCGTTCTTGCAGATGATGAGATAATGCTTACCATCAAGCCCGGAGAACATGGATCCACTTTTGGAGGAAATCCCCTTGCCTGCAAGGTAGGGATAGCGGCTCTGAATGTTATTAAAGAGGAAAAACTGGCTGAAAATGCTGATCACCTGGGAAAAATATTCCGAAATGAGTTCAGTTCCATCAAGTCGGAAATGATTGAGATTGTGAGAGGAAAAGGCCTTTTAAATGCTGTTGTCATAAAACCAAAGAACGGGAAGACTGCATGGGATGTTTGCCTTGCAATGAAGGAATTAGGAGTTATTGCAAAACCTACTCACGAACATATTATCAGATTTGCTCCTCCGCTGGTTATAAACGAAGATCAGCTGATTGAAGCCATGGACTTAATCAAACAGGCATTTAAACTTTTTGAATAGCTATTTGTTCAACCTGATAATTAACAGGGTTGTCAGATAAATACGATTTAACCTGACAGGTTGGAAAGCAAAATCCCGGGCTGGACTGACAATACTTTAACAAACAGGTCCTTATTAAGGTTCTGTAGCATTTTATAACCTTAAAATGGATTGTAACTTTTAAAGGCTAATTTCATAATAATAGTTCATGTACAAGATTAGTAGTATTAAGCTTTACCCTGCATCGCTGATATATTTCGCTGCAGTTACATTATTGCTTTCATCATGCAGACAGAAGGGAACCCCTGATATTTTAACATTTGAACTGGAAAATCATATCTCCTACCTGGCTTCAGACCAGCTTGAGGGAAGGCAGACAGGGACTCCGGGCGACAGTCTTGCCATGGAATACATCTGGAAAGATCTGAGGGAAAACGGTCTGGAACCGCTTTCAGGTGATGGATATCAGAGGTTTCAGGTCCTTGGCAAGAGCGAACCCGGAAATAACAATCATTTATCTGTAAATGGCAGGAGTTTATCATTAGGAAAGGATTTTATGCCTATGGCCTTCAGTGGAAATAACAGCCTGGAGTCTGAAGTAATTTATGCCGGTTACGGGTTAAGTATAAGCAACGACAGTATTAAATGGAATGATTATGACAACATCGATGTCGGAGGAAAGTGGATCCTTGTCCTGAGAGGTGATCCCGATACCGATAAAGTTGTAAGCGGATTCCTTCCCTTCAGCAGCGACAGGGATAAGGCAATGCTTGCAAAAGACATGGGTGCTGCCGGCGTTCTGATGGTATCAGGTCCTGCCTTTGATCCGGATGATGTGCTGGAACCTCTTTCCAGCGGAGATCATAGTGTTGGATTACCTGTTTTCAGGATCAAAAGGGAAATTGCTGATATGATCCTGCAAAACTCCGGAAACTCTGTGGAGGTTCTTGAAAAAAAACTGAACTCACGTAATAAAACGCAGGGTTTCTCAACGGGGATTAGCGTCAGGGGCAGTTCAGAAATTATAACAGGTACCCATTCTACAAGGAATGTTGTTATGATGCTGCCCGGGGAAGATCCGGAATTAAGCAAAGAGTATCTGATCATAGGGGCTCATGCCGATCATCTTGGCATGGGAGGAGCATCAAGCCGAAAGCCCGACACTACCGCAATACATCCCGGAGCGGATGATAATGCATCCGGTGTTGGTGCAATGCTTGAACTTGCGGAAAAATTTGCACTTACAAAAGGAAGTAATAAAAGGAGCCTGATTTTTATTGCGTTTTCAGGTGAAGAGATGGGCCTGCTCGGCTCAAAATACTTTGTGGAAAATGCAGGGATTGATCTTTCCGCTGTAAACGCAATGATCAACCTTGATATGCTGGGCAGATTTCAGGAAACCAATTCCCTGCAGGTTGGCGGTGTGGGGACGGCTGAAGGACTGAAAGACCTGATTTTATCACTTACCGACACGTCTTTTTTCAGACTTTCATTGTCAGATGAAGGATATGGCCCTTCCGATCATTCATCCTTTTATGGTAAGAATATACCTGTACTTTTCTTCACAACGGGTGCGCATCTTGATTATCATACACCTCATGACACGCATGACAGGATAAATTATGAAGGCATGATAAAAGTTTCAGACCAGATTTACGAAATTGCATCAGCGCTGGCCAGCGCTGATCAGAAGCTGAAATTCAGGGAATCAGGTCCCAGGGAAAGCACCAGCAGAGTTATGCGGCGAAGGGGTGTCACCCTTGGTATAATGCCCGACTTTGCAGGTAATGTTAAGAACGGGCTAAGAGCTGATTTCGTGACACCAGGCAGGCCTGCCGACAGGGGAGGTATGAAAAAGGGAGATATAATAATTTCGATAAACGGTAAACCTGTTAATAATATCCAGGACTACATGTTCAGGATGAACCAGCTAAAACATGGTCAGACCATCAATGTCGAGATAATCAGAAATAATAAAAAGGAACTGCTTCTGATACAATTGTAATGCTGAAACAGCATAATAACAACAAGCCATCTAAAATGAAAAATATTCTTATCTGGGTGCTGGCTATAATTATTACCCTTGGTGCAGCCTATTACCAGAGAAAGACCGGGCCAACCCACCCTGCAAGGGTATCCGTTCATCTGAATGGGAAAACTCAAGAGCTAAAGCTTTTAAGAAGCCTGGGACTTGATGAAAGGCCTGAAGTAAAACTACATATCTCTGACAGTACAGTAAAGGCCAGACTCTTCTACAGAAGGCTCAGGACAGAAAATGAATATACCTCTGTTGATTTCAAATACAAATCCTACCCGGTTAAATCATTTGTGATGAACAGAATATTCAGAATCACTGAAGAAACCGGACTATTTGCAAAAGTTGAGCAACAGCCACCTGCCGGAAAAATTGAATACTACATTGAACTTGGCGATTCTGAAAACACATATGAATTATTCAAAGACAATCCGCTTGTAATAAGGTTCAAGGGTGCAGTGCCCGGATTCATACTTGCACCTCACGTTGTGTTGATGTTTCTTGCAATGCTCTTTTCAAGCCTTGCCGGGATTATGAGTGTTTTCCGGCACTCTGCATATAAAAAATACTCGGTCTGGACTCTCATACTTCTTATTTCGGGAGGAATGATCCTGGGTCCGATCGTTCAGAAATATGCTTTCGGAGAGCTGTGGACAGGTGTGCCTTTCGGATGGGACCTGACCGACAACAAGACACTTATTGCTTTGTTATTCTGGATATTGGCAGTATATATGAACAGCAAAAAGGAAAATCCTTTTTATACTGCCCTTGCTGCTTTAGTTTTGCTTGCCGTCTATTCAATTCCTCACAGCATGTTTGGCTCAGAGCTTGACTATGAATCAGGAAAGGTTGTTCAGGGAATAATTCTCCTTTTTCCCCTGCGAAACAAAAATATTTTTTAAATTGAGTGCATCACTTTGCTATTCGCCACGTCTATTGAATAGAAAAAGATAGGCGGTGGGTGCAGTACGAAAAATAGAAACCAGCTATTTAGTCAAAATGTCAAATGCAGAAGCGACATTCAGAAACATCCATCAAGATCTTTTGAACGGGTGTAAAACAGGCGACCAGAAGGCACAGTTCCAGATTTACAAGTTGTACTACAAGGCAATGTACAACACAAGCCTGAGAATAGTAAATGATCCGATGGAAGCCGAAGATATAATGCAGGAATCATTCCTGTCGGCCTTTGAAAAATTTGATACTTATTCAGGTACTGTCAGTTTCGGAGCCTGGCTTAAGAAAATAGTCATAAACCGGTCCCTTGACTCACTGAATAAAAGGAAAGCGATCTTTGAAGATATTGATTACCATATTGGCATTAAGGATGAGAGTGATGACGATATCCTCCGCAAAGAGGAGATCGACGTAAAAGTGGAAGAGATTAAGGAAGCCATCAACAGGCTGCCCGACGGATACAGGATAATACTCTCGCTATACCTTCTTGAAGGATACGACCACGATGAGATTGCAGAAATCCTGTCAATCTCAAGCAGTACATCACGGTCGCAGCTTTCCAGGGCCAAACAAAAATTAATTTCGGAACTTAAAAGAAAATGAGGTAGTTATGAAAAATATAGAATATATAATAAAACAAAACAGGGACTTTTTCGATGGTGAAGAACCTTCGGAAGGACACTTCGAAAGGTTTTCCGGAAAACTGGGAAAAAGTGTTCAGGTCACCTATACTAAGCGGAGCATTGTTCCCTATCTGCTCAGGGCAGCTGTTGTAACTTTGCTCGTTACTCTCTCTTCCCTGTGGACATGGGAGCACTTCATTAAACCCGACAGAAACAGAATGTCACTTGGAGATGTATCCCCTCAATACAAGGAGGTTGAAAACTATTATGTCCATCAGGTAAACCTCATGGAACAGGAACTGGTTGACATAGAAACCGCCAATGATGCCGAGCATCAGGAAATTCTCATGAAGGAAATAAGAAGCATGGATTCAGTTTACATTCAACTTCAGAAAGACCTGAAAGCAAATCCTGATGACGAGCGTATCATCAATGCCATGATTGAACATTATCAGACAAAGCTTGAGGTAATGACATTGATTGTCAACCAGCTTAAGACTATTCAGAATGATAATCAAACAAGGAATGAAAATGAAAAGGTCATATTATAACTCAGGAATTACGGCTCTTGCAATGCTTATGATGGCTTGTGGCATATCACAAGCCCAACCGGTATCGAAAGAGTATCACAAGGAATATACAGCCGACCCATCAACCACGCTGGAGATAAAAAATAAATACGGCGATGTAAATATTGATTCCTGGGATCAGGATAAAATAGTGATAGATGTAAAAGCAACAGTTGAATTGCCAAACAGGGAAAGAGCTGAGAAATACTTAAGCTATATCAATGTCGAGTTTGCTGAAAACGGCAGCCGAATTTCAGCAAAAACAGTAATCGATGAGAAATTCAGCTTTTCAGGCTGGGGCAGCAGATCAAGGAAATTCAGCATAGAATATTCCGTCAGGATGCCTTCAGGCAGCAACCTCGACATTTCAAACAGGTATGGCAATACCATAATTGATGATGTTGAAGGCCTGGTAAATCTCGATATCAAGTACGGCAACCTTAAAGCCGGAAATCTTACAAGAGATAATGAGAAACCAATCAACAATCTCAATCTTGCATATGGGAAAGCCTCGGTGGCATTGGCCGGATGGATGGAAATAACGTCCAGATACTCGGGAAGCATCACACTTGATAAATGCCAGGCACTCCTTATTAATACAAAGTATTCCAAGATAAACATCGGAGAGGCAAGCTCTGCCGTTGTTGAGTCGAAATACGATAATTTAAGGATCGGCAAAATTAATAATCTCGTCCTCGAATCAGGTTATTCCGACGTATTCATTGAAACTCTTGCCCGGAAATTAAAGCTGAATGCAGGGTACGGCTCTTTTGCAGTGGAAAATATACCCATGGGATTTGAATTGCTTGAAACTGATACAAAGTATACGGGATTAAAGCTTGGAATCACGGATAATGCAAGCTACATGCTTGATGCAAGATTATCGTACGGCAATCTGAGATACAACGAAGCAAATTTCCAGTACAAGAAAAGAATAGTTGAGAACAATTCCACGGTAGTTTCCGGTACGGTCGGAAATGAAGAATCACCGGCTTCCAGAGTGATAATAAATGCCTCCTACGGATCAGTAAGACTTTCCGAATAGCCCTGGTATTCAGGTTAGAGATCCATTTCCACAACGGTGACACCTGATCCGCCAAGTTCTATATGCTCGTCACTGAATGACCTCACAATGTCGATAGTGGAAAGATATTCCCTCACAAGCTGCCTCAGGATTCCGTTGCCTTTACCATGCAATATCCTGAGGTTGCGGTGCTGAACCATAACTGCATTGTCGATGAAATCCCTGACCTGACGTATTGCCTCATCTCCCCTGACACCGCGTATGTCAATTTCAGGCTTGAAATTCAGCTTGCGGCTTTCCAGTTCAGGATCCTTCCTAATCGACAGCATTTGTGACCCTATACTCTTTTTCAAATCGGCCCTGCTTATTCTTTCAAGTTTATCATTATGTACAAGAAACTTGATACTCCCTGTTTCCACGTGTACCATATCACCCTCAACCCTGATCACTTCCCCTGCTACCTGGGTATCGGTCATACGAACAGCATCACCCGGAGCTAAAAGTTTTATAGTTACACTATCTTTCTCAACAACATTTTTACGCTTGATCCCTGCCCTGGCAGTTTTCTTTTTTAAACGAATAAGTTTCCCATCAGACGTAATTTCAGTATCAACTTTCCCAGCTATCATTCTGTCTTTAAACTCTTCAAGCTCCTGCCTTGCTGCCCTGGTCTTCTCTCTTTCGGCCTGAGACTCCCTGATCTGACGGATAGTGTTTTCAATCAATTTATTAGACTCCTTCAACATCGATTCTGCAGTCTCCCTGGCCTTATTGATTATTTCTTTCTCCATCTTCCTGGCACCAGACAATTGTTTTT
>JAVEVC010000019.1:0-53084 GCA_034005245.1 Bacteroidales bacterium | reverse complement strand
AAACTAATTTTTATAAAAAAAATATTGCAGTTGTAAACGCACAAGGCAAAGAATCCATTATCGGAATTATCAAAACGCTTGACCTCCTAAGGATCAAGTGGCGTGTTGTCGTAGACGATGATTTTCTAGACATGAAAAAAACATTTTTACCAGTTTGTAAACACTTGATGTTGGACATAAATGAAAGTAAGCAAGAGTTACGAAAGCATTTATTTAATAATGGATTTGTCGTTTTGAAGAAAGGAGAGACTGAAAATCTTATACCTATTGAAGATATAGCTGAAATGACAGGTAAAACCATTAATCAGATAGTTGAACTAATGGCACTTAGACCCAAACTATCTGAGATCTTTGAAAAAGAACTTTTTAAAAAATCAAAACCAGAAATCGCCTTTGCTATCGTGGACTATTATAAAGTAAAATTTAATTCACCGTTTGACAAACTTATAAAATGGATGTCAGATGATTAGCCAACGCAGCATTAACTCACATTGGCTGTCCGCACAAGCTTTTTGACATTTTCAGGGGTGTCATGATTACTTATCTATCTTCAATAAAAACATTAAAGTGTCCCCTTAAGTGCCCCCTGGTAAAACAAAAACCCTCTAACATATTGATATAGAGGGTTTATATTCATTCATATTGTGGGCCCAGCTGGTAATTTGTAATTATTTTGATCTTTAAATTATTTTTAATTTTAAATTCCCGTTCTACTAATTGTATACAACTTTCAATTTGCCACCAAATAAGCCACCAATAAAAACAAAAGCCCCTGATATTCAGAGGCTTTCAGAGGTCGGTAGCGTATACGAATTACATCATTATATATTATTTTGCTATTTCACCAATATTATGTTACAATACTTTTTACCCCCCAATAAGTCCCCCAAAAAACAAAAACCACTGATTATCAGTGGTTTTTTGCTTATTTTGTGATCCCGGAGAGATTCGAACTCTCAACCAACAGAACCGGAATCTGTCATTCTATCCATTGAACTACGGGACCGTTACTCTTTAGTAGGTAGTATCTTACTGCCTCCCGTTGAGACGGAATGCATTCCGTCTCAACAACCAGCTGAAAAAATCCTTCAAACTATCGGTTATTTCCGTCTCCTCAACAACCAGCTGAAAATATCCTTCAAACTACCGGTTATTTCCATCTCCTCAACTACCAGCTGAAAATTTCCTTTCAACTACCTGTAATTTCCCTCTCCTCAACTATAACAAAGGGACCTTACTGCCTCCCGTGGAGACGGAATGCATTCCGTCTCAACAACTGCCAGTTGAGAATATCCTTCAAACCACCGGTAATTTCCGTCTCCTTAACTACCAGTTGAAAAAATCCTTCAAACCACCGGTAATTTCCATCTCAATACGGGACAAAAATATAACCAATCCCCCGTTTTCACAACTTATTCCCCGTTTTTTAACCGAACCCGAGGGTTCCTGATGATTTCTGCCAAAGTTTTCCTAATTTCGCAGTCCGGAAAAAGACCGGTTTCCGGTCTTAACAACAACTCTGCAACACACATTAAACAATGGACTACAATTTCCGCGAAACAGAAAAAAAGTGGCAAAAATACTGGGAAGAGAATAAAACCTTCAAAACAAGGGACGATTTCAGCAATCCAAGGAAAATATATGTCCTCGATATGTTCCCTTATCCCTCGGGAGCAGGCCTTCATGTGGGACATCCCGAAGGATACACAGCAACCGACATTTACAGCAGGTACAAAAGGATGAAAGGATTCAATGTCCTTCATCCGATGGGCTGGGATGCATTCGGTCTTCCTGCCGAACAGTATGCCATACAAACAGGTACCCACCCTGCAATAACCACAAAAAATAACTGCGATACCTTCAGGAGGCAGATAAAGGAACTGGGATTAAGCTATGACTGGGACCGCGAAATAAATACAACCGATCCGAAATATTTCAGATGGACCCAGTGGATATTCATACAATTATTCAATACCTGGTTCGATGAAGATCTCCAGAAGGGAAGGCCTGTGTCGGAATTACCGATACCTGCCGCGATCATTGCCGGCGGAGAAAAGAAAGTAAGGGATTACGTTAACTCAAAAAGACTTGCCTATTACGACAATGCACTTGTATGGTGGTGCCCCAGCTGCAGGATAGTATGCGCAAATGAAGAGGTCCTCAATGACGGATCGCATGAGAAATGCGGCAACACTGTCGAAAAGAAAACACTCAGGCAATGGATGCTCCGCATACCCCTTTATGCCGAACGGCTCCTTAAAGGCATCGATGATCTAGACTGGCCGGAAGGCATCAAGGATATGCAGCGTAACTGGATAGGCAAATCAACCGGAGCAGAGGTTGACTTCAAAATTGAAGGACTTGATGAGAAAATAACAGTATTCACAACACGCCCCGATACCCTTTTCGGAGCTACATACATGGTCATTGCCCCGGAATATCAGCTTATCGACGAAATAACTACCGACACATACAGGGAACAGGTACAGGCCTATATTAAAGCTTCCTCCCTGAAATCGGATCTCGACAGAACTGACCTGGCAAAAGAAAAGACCGGCGTCTTTACAGGCCGGTATGCAATTAATCCCGTAAATAATGAGAGGATCCCGGTATGGGTTGCAGATTACGTTCTGACCGGATACGGTACAGGAGCTATTATGGCAGTGCCGGCCCATGATACAAGGGACTTTGAATTTGCAGAGAAATTCGGATTGCCGATCCTGTGCATCATGGATCCTGATGTAAGCGATCCTGAACAGAGGAAAAGAATCGTCAGCGGCACGGAATGCTGGACCGAGGACGGAAATTTCATTAATTCTTCAAACCCTGAAACCGGTATAGATATCAATGGCCTTAACAAAGAAGCAGGTATCACCCGGATAATTTCCTGGCTTGAAGCTGAGCGGCTGGGAAAGGCAAAAGTAAACTACAAGCTCCGCGACTGGCTTTTCAGCAGGCAGAGATACTGGGGAGAACCATTTCCGGTCATCCATTGGGAAGATGGTGAAATATCTGTTGTAAGCGAGGATGTACTGCCGGTTGAATTGCCCGAACTGGAAAATTACCTCCCGGGAGAGTCAGGTGAATCACCTCTCTCCAATTCGGATGAATGGCTTAATGTCACAGACCTTAACGGAAGGAAAGGAAGACGCGAAACCAATACAATGCCCCAGTGGGCAGGGTCATGCTGGTATTACCTCCGCTTTATCGATCCCGATAATAACGAGCGGATCTTTGACAGTGAAAAGGAAAGATACTGGATGCCAGTCGACCTCTACATAGGAGGGGCCGAACATGCAGTCCTTCACCTGTTGTACAGCCGCTTCTGGCATAAGGTCCTCTTTGACCTGGGCATTGTATCACACGATGAACCATATAAAAGACTCTTCAACCAGGGAATGATCCTGGCTTTTGCCTACGAAAACCAGGCCGGAGCCAAGGTACCGGTCGATCAGGTAGAAGAAAGAGATGGAAAATTCTACAATAAAAATAACGGTGAAGAACTCAGGCAGATAGTGGCAAAAATGTCGAAGTCGCTGAAGAATGTGATAAATCCCGATGATGTGGTAAGCAGATACGGGGCTGATTCACTGAGGCTTTATGAGATGTTCATGGGTCCGCTCGACATAATAAAACCATGGGACGACAAAGGCGTCAAGGGCGTTTTTAATTTTATCGGAAGAACCTACAGGTTCTTAGCAAATCCGGAGAATATATCTTCAGGCATTGAAGACCCGGAAATTCTTAAAGGGTTGCACCAGGCAATAAGGAAGGTGGAAGGAGACATTGAAAATCTCCGTTTCAATACCGCCATTTCCGCAATGATGATCTTCCTTAACATTGTAACAAAAAAAGGCAGTGTAACCCGCCAAACGGCGCTTTCATTTACAAAAATCCTGTCACCTTTCGCCCCGCATCTTGCTGAAGAGATCTGGAGCATGCTGGGCAATGACAAGACGATTGCCTACGAAGAATGGCCGGAAGTTATTGAGGAATACCTGAGGGAAGAGGTTTTTGAATATCCTGTATCGTTCAACGGAAGACTGAGATTCAAAAAAGAACTCCCTGCCGATATGGAAAAAGAACAGATAATAAAAAATGTACTGTCTGATGAAAGAGCAGCAAAATGGCTTCAGGAGGGTAATGTTGAAAACATCATTGTCGTACCTAAAAGAATTGTAAACATAGTTATAAAGAAATAAAGGCTGCTGATGGCATTCAGATCAAAATCTGCACATTTTCTTATTTTAGTTTTCCTCCTGTTTTCCTGCAGAAGCAGTCAGGTCGACAATGCAGGCCTGCCGGAAAACCCGGCTGATTCAACAGAAAATAATACTGATAGTTCCCCTTTCCTCTTTGGAATACCATCTGATTCGTTCAATCTTGTGTCAGGACGCATCAGGCCAAACAGCTACCTCTCGTCACTTCTGGCGGAGTATGGCGTCCCTATGCAGGAGATAGATCATGTAACAAGAAACTTCAGGGATGTTTTTGACACTCGTAAAATAAAGGCAGGAAACAGCTATACGCTGTTCTGTGATAAAGACACCATTAGCCGCGCGCGATACCTGGTCTATGAGCATGATCCCGTAACATGCTACATTTTCAGTTTCAACGATTCCCTGAATATCGTCCCATACCACAGAACAATTAACAGTACTATCAGGTATGCCTCTGGCACAATAGAGAACTCCCTCTGGGAGACGATGATGGAAAAAGGACTCCATCCATCCCTGGCTGTTAAGCTTTCTGAAATTTATGCCTGGACCGTTGATTTTTTCGGCCTTCAGAAGGGCGACAGCTTCAAGGTCATCTATGAGGAGCTTGCCATTGACACAAATTCCCTTGGAGCAGGAAGAGTCTTCGGAGCTCAATTCACATGGGCAGGAAAGACCATAACAGCCATACCCTTCGTCCAGGACAGCACTGAGAGTTTTTATGATGAAAACGGAAACAGCCTCAGAAAAGCTTTCCTCAAGGCACCATTGCAGTTTTCAAGGGTAACGTCAAGATTCTCCTCAAGCAGAATGCATCCCATACTGAGAATAAGAAGACCGCATTACGGAGTTGATTATGCTGCGCCTGTCGGAACACCGGTGCTTGCCATAGGTGATGGCAGGGTAACCCGGGCCAGCTATGAGGGAGGTTCCGGAAGAATGGTGAGGATAACACATAACAGCGTTTATTCGACAGCATACCTTCATCTTAGCCGTTTCGGGAAAGGCATTGCCCCAGGAGTTTCGGTAAAACAGGGAGATGTAATCGGATTTGTAGGCAGTACTGGACTTTCAACCGGACCACACCTTGATTTCCGTTTCTACAAGAACGGATCGCCTGTAGATCCCCTTAAGGTAGAAGCCCCTCCGGTAGAGCCTGTATCGGAAAAGAACCTCGAACGATTCAGGATGGTCAGTAATGCAGTTACTCTGTTGCTGGGAACAATCTGATTTTCAGGAATAAGACAACTCAAGTCAGTTTGTTTCCACTATCCTGTTTAAAAGATCTCCTCAAGAACATGAAGAGGGATTGAATCATTTCCGGCAATCCCGTAAAATTGCCTATTCACTTAAAGGGATTTTCATAAGAGTTTCTTCGATAACACGGGGGAAATGCTCATATTCGAGAGCATGCACTTTCCCGGCGAGAGTTTCAGGCGTGTCTGAGGGATCGACACTGCATCGCGCCTGAAAAATTATTTCGCCGGCATCATATTCCCGGTTTACAAAATGAATGGTTATCCCTGATTCCTTTTCCCCGTTTTCGATTACCGCCCTGTGAACTTTTTCGCCATACATGGCCCTGCCTCCATATGCCGGAAGAAGTGCCGGATGAATATTCACTATCCTGCCGGCATAAGAACTGAGAATATCGCCGGGTATGAGCCATAAAAATCCTGCCAGGACCACAAAGTCAATTTTCTCCGATTCCAGTATTGAAAGCACCCTTCCGGTACAGTATAAATCATCGCGGTCGAAAACTATGGTTTTAACTCCCAGCCCTGTAGCTCTCTTTAACACAAATGCTTCCTTCCTGTTTGATAAAACCAGTTTTACTCTGGCGCTGTTACTGTTCGAAAAGTATTTAATAACATTTTCAGCATTGGTGCCTGATCCTGATGCAAAAATAACTATATATCTCATTTTATGATACTTAACCCATTTGCCTGTATTTTGGCCCGATTCAATTTTTCCAAGTGTATAGTATTGTTTATCTGTATTTTAACCAATAATGCAAATAAAAAAACCTAAATCATTTGAAAAATACTTTACAAATATATTTCTTTGCATGGTTTTAACTTATTATTAATTAAAATTTATCATTATGTCTGACATTGCAACGCGTGTAAAAGAGATAATAGTTGACAAGCTTGGAGTAGACGAATCAGAGGTTACTCCCGAAGCAAGTTTTACAAACGATCTTGGAGCCGACTCACTTGATACCGTTGAGCTGATTATGGAATTTGAAAAGGAATTCAATATAGGCATTCCCGACGACCAGGCTGAAACAATAAGTACCGTAGGCGACGCTATAAAGTATATCGAGGAAAATGCAAAGTGATTTTGCATTTATAATTTATTTTGCATGAGGAGAGTCGTAGTAACCGGCCTCGGAGCAATAACTCCGCTGGGTAATAATCTGCATGATTTCTGGGAAGGTCTTAAGAACGGTGTAAGCGGATCAGTAATGATTACCCGCTTCAATGCTGAAAAATTCAAAACCAGGTTTGCGTGCGAGGTAAAAAACTACGACCCTTCTGATTATTTCGACAGAAAAGAAGTCAACAGGCTCGATCTCTATTCCCAGTATGCTATTATTGCAGCTGATGAGGCGATAGCAGACTCCGGGATAGAAAATGACAAAGCCGACAAGGAAAGGATCGGGGTCATATGGGCATCAGGAATCGGCGGCCTTGACACCTTCTATCAGAACATCAGAGCATATGTTGAAGGTGACGGCACCCCGAGATTCAGCCCTTTCTTTATTCCCAAAATGATCGGTAATATTGCTGCCGGCCTTATTTCTATAAAGAACGGTTACAGAGGGCCGAATTTCTCAATTACATCCGCATGCGCCTCCTCTACAAATGCAATAATCGATGCTATGAATTATATCAGGCTTGGGAAAGCCGATGTTTTTGTAACCGGCGGATCGGAAGCTTCAATCAATGAGCCCGGGATTGGAGGTTTCAATGCTATTCAGGCCATGTCGACAAATAACGAGGAGTTTAAGACCGCTTCCAGGCCTTTTGATAAAACGCGTGATGGATTTGTAATGGGCGAAGGGGCCGGAGCGCTTATCCTTGAGGAACTGGAACACGCCAGGGCAAGAGGAGCAAAAATATATGCCGAACTGGCAGGCTCAGGGATGACCGCTGATGCCTTCCATCTTACGGCACCTCATCCTGAAGGTCTAGGCGCCTTCAGTGTGATGCGGCTGGCTGTTAGTGATGCAGGTCTCAGACCGGAGGATGTCGACTATATTAATGTGCACGGAACCTCTACTCCGGTAGGAGATGTTCCTGAAATAAAAGCCATTCAGAAAGTATTTGGCGAACATGCCTATAACCTTAATATCAGTTCCACGAAATCGATGACAGGACACCTCCTGGGGGCTGCAGGAGCCGTCGAAGCGATTGCATCAATAATGGCAGTCGTAAACAATATTGTTCCTCCTACTATAAATCTAAGGGTGCCCGATCCGGAAATTGACAGCAGACTAAATTTAACCATTAACAAATCACAGGAAAGGAATGTTAATGTAGCCATAAGCAATACCTTCGGTTTCGGTGGTCACAATGCCTCTGTTGTTATTAAGAAAGCTGATGTTTAGTATCATTGCTTAAAATCAGAAAAAACGGCAATTATATTACTGACAGGAAGAAATTCAGATCACAGCTAAAAAAGATACTGGATTTCCGGCCCGGTAATATTTCAATGTACGAGGTGGCATTCATCCACCGCTCAGCGTCATTTAACCTTCCCGAGGGGAAAAGAATCAACAATGAACGCCTGGAATATCTCGGGGATGCAGTACTTGATGCTATGCTTTCGGATTTTCTGTTTGAGAAATTCCCTGATGCCAGCGAAGGATTCCTGACTAAAATAAGATCGCGGATTGTAAACAGGGATGTGCTGAATAACCTTGCTTTATCAATGGGACTGAATAATCTGCTTATCAGCAACCTGGGATCATCAAATTCTACAAGGAATCTTTACGGTGATGCACTGGAGGCTCTTATCGGAGCTGTCTTCCTTGACAAGGGATTCAAAAAGACTAAAAAGCTGTTCATATCAAGGGTATTCAACAAATATCTCGATCTTAATCAGATAGTTCAGACTGATTCCGATTACAAAAGCCTTGTTTTTGAATGGGTGCAAAAACACAAAAACGGTCTCTCCTTCTCCTATAATGAAGAATATGACCCTGATATGAAAAAGTCAGTATTCACTGTAACCCTTTTTATTGATCATGAAGAAATAAGTACCGGACAAGGTTCCTCAAAAAAGGAGGCGGAACAGGAAGCTGCAAGCAAAGCATGGCTTAAACTCAACGATCTGAACAGCCTGCTCCATTAATAAGCGAATTTTGCTAACTTTATCGGTCAGGCATTACCGGAATGAAAAAGACTCCCAGAAAAACACGGGTTCATTTAATGGTTACAGACCAGGACATACCTGTCCTCTTCGGGCTTGTCAGTACTGATCCTGATTATAAGCTGTCTCTCAAACTGAATAAGCAGTTGCGGTTTTCTCTAAGAAAAGCATCCGCTGTTGAACTTGAAGAAAGCGGCGGGAAAAAGCTTCATTTCAGCAGGTTCTGCGGCAAGTGGGCACCAAATGACACAGCTGTTCATCTAATAGCTAACAGAGCAGGGAAGAGCTTCCTGCTGAGATCCCTTGTTAATGTTGACTTCTTACTGCTTTTTCACGAAGCTGGTGAACATAATGAAGATTTAAACCTAATTCCCCTTAAGCTTAAGGAAATCGATAGCATAACGGCTGTCTTTACCCCGGACTTGTCTAAAATGAAGGATAAGAATGTCAGGTATATACTTTAATGTCATGTATTCGTATGTTTATGAATGCAGATTCACTGAATGGGATAAAAGAAAGAGCCGCCTGGGAGGCGGCTCACTTTTGATAACCCTAAAACTAACCTAACCTATGAAAAAAACCTCTATTCTTTTTAATTCAAATTTCGTGCCAAATGCTTTACAAAGATACAACCTGGTTTATCAAAAAAAAAATAATTTTTTATAAATAGTTGGAAATTAACATTATTTTAATACAGTGTTAAATTTTTTAAGAGTTGCTTCAGATTAGTTCAGATCCTTCCGTTCATAAAGAATTGCCTTTTCATGTAGTTGCCCTCATTGATGAAGGACCGGCGACTTTCATCTAATTTCCCTGTTCATGGTGCTTTACGGTAAATGAGAAAAGGCATGTTTGAAATGATCTCCGGTACCTGATGCCATTCAGCCTGATTAACAAGTGATAAAAGGAACCTGAATGAAAGAGCGGGATCATTGTTAAAGAAAGTTAAAGGTCATCAATTTGTTTCAATATCGGAGTACCTTTGTAACTGTATGAAACGTAAAACAATAGTATTACTTGCCCTGTTCTTTTTCCTGGCTATATCAGGACTGATATTTATTCAGTTTAACTGGATAAAGAATGCAGTTGATATTGTCGATCAGCAATACCGTTATAATGCTAATAAAGCTCTTGAGTCAGTTGTCCTGGCTCTCGAAAGGCAAGAGCTTATAAATATGATTATCAAGGAAATAGATCCCGAATCATCAGATTCGGTCACAGCAGTAATACCGGCAGGTTCACCCCTTGCAAAGAAGCTCAGGGGTTATCAGCCCGACTTTGAACTCCTTGAAATGTATGGATTGCGCGATCCGGGAAAACCCATTGTATTGACAAATGCCGGGCAGAAAATATTCATCTCTGCACAGGAGATCCTGCCGTTTGATGACGAGGAGATCAGTGAACCCTCGGCCCAGGCTCTCGATGCCGGCATTTCAACAAGGGTAAGCAAAAGGATCATACTTGTTGAAAACATTATGGAGAAGATACTTCATAACACACCCGATATAAGGGACAGGATTGATGCTGAAAATATTAACGCACAGTTAAGGGAAGCCCTTAATAATGTAGGTATTTACCTTAATTATGAATTCTCAATACGCTCAGGCCGCCTGGGTACAATATGGAGCACTCCCGGATTCACCGACAGACCCGGTACAAACAAGTTCATAATCCAGCTTTTTCCGAATGATCCTGTTCCCAGCCAGAACCAGATAGTCCTTTATTGCCTGCAGGAACAGAAGTACAAGCTTGAAAGGATCGGAAACCTCGGGATCCTTTCAATGCTTTTTACCTTGTTTCTGATGCTTCTGTCGACCGGAACATTTATTGTAATCTTCCGCCAGAAAAAAATATCGGAGATAAGGAACGACTTTATCAACAATATGACTCATGAGTTAAAGACACCGATATCAACCATTTCCCTTGCTTCCCAGCTTCTTGCCGATAAGAGCATTCCTGTGAAGAAAAAGAATACAGATCATCTTGCTGCCGTAATCTCCGATGAAAGCATGAGACTTAAATTCCAGGTTGAAAAGGTCCTTCAGATGGCTATATTCGAAAAAATGGATACAAAACTTCAGCTCACAGAAACTGATGTACACGAATTAATAAGCAAAGCAGCTGCTACCTTTTCATTGCAGATAGAGAACAGGAAGGGAAGTATAATAAAGGATTTCCAGGCAAAGAATCCATTTGTCAAGGTCAATGAAGCCCATTTTATCAACATGCTTTCAAATCTGATTGACAATGCAATAAAATATTGCGGGGAGAAGCCGCTTATAACAATCTCAACCCAAAACAACAAAAAGGGAATGGTAATCACTGTTGAAGACAATGGGATAGGAATAAAAAAAGAGAACCTGAAAAGGATATTCGACAAGTTTTACCGTGTCCATTCAGGCAATATTCACAATGTAAAGGGATTCGGACTCGGCCTGAGCTATGTTAAGAAGATAGTGGAAGGGCATAACGGAACAATAAAGGCTGAGAGCCAACTGAATAAGGGAACTAAATTTATTATAAACATTCCACAAAACGGATTGAAATGAATAAAAGAATCTTACTTGCTGAAGATGACAGTAATCTGGGCTTGCTTCTCAAGGATTATCTTACTGCCAAGGGATACAGGACTGCTCTTTTTCCCGACGGGCGGTCAGCCCTGGAAGGTTTTAAGTCAGATACCTTCGATATGTGCATATTAGACATAATGATGCCCATTATGGACGGATTATCTCTCGCAAAAGAGATCCGCCAGCGCGAACCCAACATTCCTCTTATCTTCCTTACCGCCAAAAGCCAGAAGGAAGATGTGGTTGAAGGATTCCGCACAGGTGCAGATGACTATATAACAAAACCTTTCTCAATGGAGGAGCTTTTATACCGCATTGAAGCTATTATGAGGAGAAGCACACGTCCGGAAGTACTGAAGAAAGACAATATTTACCGTCTTGGCGAATACTCATTCGATAACAGAAAGCAGGTTCTCGTTTATCACGATCAGACAATGAAACTCACAACAAAGGAATCTGAACTTCTTGAGCTTCTCTGCCAGCATAAAAATGAAGTGATGGAGAGGAACTATGCCCTGAGGAACATCTGGATCGACGACAATTATTTTAATGCAAGAAGTATGGATGTGTATATCACACGACTTAGAAAATACCTTAAAAAAGACCCGACAGTCAAGATCCAGAACGTTCATGGCAGGGGATACCGTCTTATCTGCTAAAACAAAACCCTGACACATTTAAAGTGATCAGGGTTTTCATTCAGGTCAGTCTTGAGGGTCATATATCAAAAAATGACGCCCCATTTTTTAAAGACACTAAAATAGTATTTTTTTATTCAACAGCGTCCTGTTAGGATAATCTTTTATCGTGCAAAGTTTTTAGAGTCCTCATAGGTCAATCAAGCTTAAGCACCGCAAGAAAAGCCTGTTGGGGCACCTCAACATTCCCTATCTGTCTCATCCGCTTCTTCCCCTTCTTCTGCTTCTCAAGCAGTTTCCTTTTCCTCGTGATATCACCACCATAGCACTTGGCTGTCACATCTTTCCGTACTGCCTTGACTGTTTCCCTCGAAATGATCTTTGCACCAATGGCTGCCTGAATGGCAATATCGAACTGCTGCCTTGGTATCAGCTCCTTAAGCTTAACACACATCCTCCTTCCGAAGTCAGAGGCATTGCCTCGGTGAATAAGCGTGGATAAAGCATCGACCATTTCACCGTTAAGCAGGATATCAAGCCTTACAAGATCAGCTTTCTGGTATCCTGAATAATAATAATCGAAAGAAGCGTATCCGCGGGAAATGCTTTTGAGCCTATCATAAAAGTCAAAAACGATCTCCGAAAGAGGCATCTCAAACGTAAGTTCAACCCTGTCACGGGTAAGATAGATCTGGTTTCGGAGTGTTCCCCTCTTGTCAATGCAGAGATTCATTATCTGGCCGGTATAGTCAGCCAGGGTAATTACCTGGGCAATGATATACGGTTCTTCTATTCGTTCTATATGGTTTACCGGCGGTAATCCCGAGGGATTATGAACATCGATCTCCTCCCCCCTTGTAGTGTATACCTTGAATGAAACGTTCGGGACAGTTGTAATAACATCCATATCAAATTCCCTGTCGAGCCTTTCCTGGATGATCTCCATATGAAGCAGTCCCAGAAAGCCGCATCTGAATCCAAAACCCAACGCTGCTGATGACTCGGGCACAAAGGAAAGAGATGCATCATTCAGCTGGAGCTTTTCAATTGAACCCCTCAGGTCTTCATATTCATCAGCATCGACAGGATAAAGGCCGGCAAAAACCATCGGCTTTACCTCTTCAAAACCCGAGATGGCTGCCTGGCACGGATTCTTAACATGAGTGATCGTATCCCCCACCCTGACTTCCGATGACACCTTTATGCCCGATATGATATAACCAACATCGCCTGCCGACATAACTTCGCGTGGATCCTGCCGGAATTTTAAGACCCCTATCTCCTCAGCGTTATATTCATGATTGGTACTGACAAACTTAACCCGGTCGCCTTTCCTGATAGTTCCGTTTACAATCTTGAAATATGCTATAATACCCCTGAAAGAATTAAAAATGGAATCAAAGATCAAGGCTTGAAGGGGTGCATCAGGATGACCAGCCGGAGGGGGGATTTTTTCCACTATATCACTGAGGATTTTGTCGATACCCAAGCCTGTTTTTGCGCTTGCCTCGATGATATCTTCCCGTCTGCACCCCACCAGGTCGACTATCTGATCCTTGACCTCTTCGGGAAGTGCGCTTGGGCTGTCCATCTTGTTAAGCACAGGTATGATCTCGAGGTTATGATCAATAGCCATATACAGATTCGAAATGGTCTGTGCCTGTATGCCCTGCGTGGCATCTATGACAAGCAGAGCTCCCTCACATGCGGCAATTGACCTTGAAACTTCATATGAAAAGTCGACATGCCCCGGAGTATCGATCAGGTTAAGGAGATACTTCCTGCTGTTGTGGATATACTCCATCTGAATGGCATGACTCTTGATTGTGATTCCCCTTTCACGCTCAAGATCCATATTATCCAGCACCTGTTCCTGAAAATCCCTTTCGCTGATGCTGTTGGTTTTTTCAAGCAGTCTGTCGGCAAGTGTGCTTTTGCCGTGGTCGATATGAGCAATGATGCAGAAATTGCGGATAGACTCCATTAACCTTATTTTCAGAAATCAGCTGCAAATATATAAAAAACTGCACCTGAATTTCATACAGCCAATATACATTTTCATATAAGGGTAACCGGGGTTGTCTGGAAATCCGAGATCATTACCAGGATTCAGCATCTGCAGCCTCCGGAAAAGAAAGAGCCGGTTTTTGGAACCGGCTCCTGTAAATATTGCGATATCTGATCGCCTGTTAATAAGGAGGCATGCCTCCGCCCATTCCCTGCGGCGGCATTGCAGGCTTCTCTTCTTTCTCCTCAACGATGACCGCTTCGGTTGTAAGAAACATCCCGGCAACAGATGCAGCATTTTCAAGCGCAATCCTCACTACCTTGGCAGGGTCAATAACACCTGAATTAAAAAGTTTCTCATACTTGTCAGTCTGGGCATTATAGCCATAATCACCTTTACCTGCCTTCACATTCTGTACAACCACAGCACCTTCCTTGCCTGCGTTTGCGGCTATCTGGCGAAGGGGTTCCTCAATTGCACGCTTCACGATCTCAATACCGGTTGTCTGGTCTTCATTATCGCCTTTCAGGTTTTCAAGTGCAGATATTGCACGGATGTAAGCAACGCCTCCGCCCGCAACTATACCTTCCTCAATTGCAGCTCTTGTTGCATGAAGCGAATCATCCACGCGGTCTTTTTTCTCCTTCATTTCAACTTCTGAAGCGGCACCTATATAAAGGACAGCTACTCCGCCTGAAAGTTTTGCAAGACGCTCCTGCAGTTTTTCCTTGTCGTAATCCGATGTTGTGGTTGTCATCTGCTGCTTGATCTGGGCGATTCTTCCCTTGATCATTTCCTTTTCGCCTGCACCGTTGACAATGGTGGTATTTTCCTTGTTGACTGTTATTTTCTCTGCATTGCCAAGCATGTCGAGAGTTGTATGTTCCAGTTTAAGGCCTTTTTCTTCCGATATAACTGTACCGCCTGTCAATATGGCAATATCTTCAAGCATTTCTTTCCTGCGGTCGCCGAATCCGGGAGCCTTAACGGCGCAAACTCTCAGAGAACCGCGCAGCCTGTTGACAACAAGAGTTGCCAGAGCTTCGCCTTCCACATCCTCAGCAATGATAAGCAACGGATGGCCTGACTGGGCTGTTGATTCAAGAATGGGAAGCATATCCTTCATTGAAGATATCTTCTTGTCATAAATGAGTACATATGGATTTTCAAGCTCGGCTTCCATTTTCTCGGCGTTTGTTACAAAATATGCCGAGATGTATCCACGGTCAAACTGCATCCCTTCAACAACTTCTACAGATGTGGTTGTGCCTTTTGATTCCTCAACAGTTATGACGCCTTCTTTTTTAACTTTATCCATAGCTTCGGCAATAAGCTTGCCTATCTCCACGTCGCCATTGGCTGAAACCCTTGCAACCTGTTCAATCTTGCTCAGATCATCACCAACAACTTTTGCCTGAGATGCTATATGCTGGACAACCTTTTCCACAGCCTTGTCGATACCCCTTTTTACATCCATGGGATTTGCGCCGGCTGTAATGTTCTTAAGGCCTACATTAATTACTGCCTGAGCCAGAACAGTGGCTGTTGTTGTTCCGTCACCTGCAATGTCACCGGTTTTTGATGCCACTTCCTTGACCATCTGAGCTCCCATGTTCATGTACGGATCAGCCAGTTCAATCTCTTTAGCAACAGTCACACCATCCTTTGAAACTGCCGGGGCGCCGAATTTCTTTTCGAGGACTACATTGCGGCCTTTCGGTCCCAGAGTGACCTTCACTGTATCAGCAAGCTTGTCAACACCTTCTTTCAATAGAGCTCGCGCTTCTATATCAAATTTAATTTCTTTTGCCATATCCTTATTTATTTATTGGTTTAAAATCTTATGCAATGAAAAGTATGTCCGACTGGGAAATAAGAAGATAATCCTCTCCGTCAATAGTAAGTTCCTGGCCTGAATATTTTCCATAGAGGACCACATCGCCCTTTTTGACCTCCATCTCTTCATCCTTCTTTGCAGCTCCGGTCAGAACCACCTTCCCCTGGCGGGGTTTTTCCTTTGCAGAATCCGGAATGATAATTCCGCTTGCAGTTTTAGCTTCAGCTTCATCTGGTTTAACCAGAACCTTACCTGCGAGTACTTTTCCTTTAAGTTGTGCCATTTTATTTAGTTTTAAAGTTAAACATCGATTCACGACTTGACCATTTTACATATTCTGTGCCAATTGCTCAAACATGACGTTTTGCTTCATGTTCCGGACAAATTAGCTTTCAATATCTGCCACTTTAATTTAAAACGAATTTCACTATCTCTGCATGTATCTCATAGTATGCATTTTAACATAAAAATAAAAAAGTGTCAGGTTGTGACAAACTGACACTTTTTTATTCTGCTTATGACTGACAGTTAATTTTCAGGTTGATCAGCGCTTCCGGAAGATTCACTGCCTGATGATGCAGGAGGGACAACAGTAGGAAGCGTGGGAATAGCATTCGGATCAACGGCATTTTGTATCTGGTTCTCAATTCTTGAGCGGCCCGATTCGGTTGCGCGGGGAATCACAGCTGTTGCTACAATGCTGAGAACGAGTATGGCACCGGCAAGGGTCCATGTTGCTTTTTCAAGGAAATCGGCTGTTTTTCTAATTCCCATTGATTGCCCGGCACTGGTGAAGTTTGCGGCTAAACCGCCTCCCTTTGAATTCTGTACAAGAACTATCATTATCTGCAGAACGCAGGCAATTATAACCAAAATTGAAACCAGTATATATATTCCCATTTTAGACCTATTTAATCAGCTCTTTTATTTTTTCAATCTGAGCTGCAAAGTAACTACTTTTTTCGGGAAATTTCAAACATAATTTTTCATAAATGTCCATTGCTCTTGAGTAATAGCCCTGGTTAAGGTAAATCCTGGCAAGTGTCTCTGAAATAAATCCTCCCTTTTCTTCAACATATGGCTTTGAGAGGTCTTCAAGAGGATGGTCCGGTATATTTTTCACCGGTTCTATTCTTGGGTTCAGCTCTATAAATCTATCGATAAGGTCAGCCTGGATTCGCTTTTTATGTTCACGCTTATCTGGTCCGGCCTTTGGAGGTTCCGGCTCAGGGACTGGCTCTCCGGCATTTTCCTGATCCGCTTCGACAGGTTCAGGCGGAGCCGGTGTTTCTATATCTTCCTCAAAATCAATTTCAAGAAGTTCATGATCATCGGGTACAGATATTCCGGGATCCATATAGAAAACTTTTTCCTCCACAGGAACAGCTTCGTCCTCGAAAACAAAAACAGAACCTCCAAACACGTTATCCTCAGGTTCCACCGACATAAGCACTGTACGGGTTACAAAGCCGGGAGTGCTACCTGTTGGTTCCTCTTTCTGCTGTCCTAAGATCTCTTCTTCATACTCCCTTATTAATGCCTCGCTGTTTTTTGCCGTTTCAATCACTACCTGCTGGCTGTCGAATTGTGATTCTTCCGATGAGTCAGTAAGAGTTTTTTCTTCATCTGCTGAAGGTACGTCAGCTTCATCCCTTATATCCTGTGAAGATTCCACATGTACATCTGCCTGTTTATCAGGAGTTTCTTCCGTGACAGTACGGGAAATGCCCTCCGGCATGGCAGGTTCATCAACATCTACTTCACTTATACCAGAAGGTTCTGGTTCTTTTTGAAGAAGGTAATACAGTACCTCCCTGTCGGAAATGTATATGGCCGATTTCTTCAGCTGGCTGTCAAACCTGACATCGTCATTATCCTTCAGCCCTTTGAGAAGAAGCATATGGGCTGTCTGGAAATAAGGAAAGGTACCTATAAGCTCTCTTATGTCCTGCAGGATTCCGGGATTAATCTCTGACCTGTTTTCAAGAATGCCTATGAAATCATTCCGGTTCATTTAATATATTACCAGTTAACGAATGCCTTGTTGAAGATGTCTTCAACAATCATTTCAATTATATCTTCCGAAAGCTCACCCTCAACCTGGCTGAGATCAAGTGAGCTGTCATAATCTTCATACCTTGTGAATGTCTGTTCGAAACTCAGGTCAGGGTCTGCAGAATTCGTGAATTTTACCGCAACGGCTATGGTAAACCTGTTTACAGCTGCATTTGCATCAGCGGAGACCGTGAGCGGGCGTGTATTGTAATCGGTTATTGCTCCTTCAAAGTTGACATCGCCCATTCCATTAACTATTTCAAGGTTGGTCTGGGCCTTGCACTTGTCAATAAGTGCATCGGTAATCTGCTGGCTTAAACCTGGCTGAACAAGCGGAGCCCTGTTCTGAAAATACTGGATGCTTGCCGTTTTGACGCTTGCCGGGATGCTTGCTCCAGAAAAAGAGTAACTCACCTTGCATCCCTGAAAGGAAATTGCAGGAATCAACAGCAGTAATATTGACAGAAACCTCATTCTGACAGATTGCATAACGTTACATTTTAATGTCATACTCTTTAATCTTTCTGTAAAGAGTGCGTTCCGAAATGCCGAGTTCCCGGGCCGCCATTTTCCTTTTGCCGTTAAATTTTTCAAGGGCTTTTCTTATCATCTCTGCTTCCTTGCCGGCAAGGGACAATGATTCCTCAATAACCTCCTCTGTATCCTGGATATCATTCCTCTCGTGATGGGCAGTGTACTCAGTAACTTTTTGTTCAGGCATTCCTGCCAGACGCTCCTCGGCAGAGACTTCCCTGAAGAGGTTCCTGATCGCTCCGGAATTGGTTTCATGGAATGATACATCAAAGTCGCCTTTTCTTATGAGATCAAACACCAGTTTCTTAAGATCATTCATGTCAGTTTTCATGTCGAAAAGGATCTTGTACAGGATCTCCCTCTCTGAGGAAAAAGCCTGGTCTTTATCTCTGTTTATAACTGCAGGAAGCTTGGTGCTCATGAAATCGGGAAGATAAGCCTGAAGGATCTCGGCGCTGATCTCCCTCTCATTTTCTATAATTGAGATTTGTTCAGTGATGTTCTTAAGCTGGCGAACGTTACCTGGCCAGGAATAATTCAGCAGAACGTTCTTTGCTTCATTGCTTAGCTTAATTGAAGGCATTCTGTACCGCTCGGCAAAATCAACCGCAAATTTCCTAAAGAGAAGAAAAATATCCTCCCCCCTTTCGCGCAGCGACGGGATCCTTACCGGAACTGTGTTCAGCCTGTAAAAAAGATCCTCGCGGAACCTTTCGTGTTCTATGGCCCTGGTAATGTCGGTATTGCTGGCAGCAATGACCCTTACGTTCGTCTTCTGAACCTTTGATGAACCTACCCTTATGAACTCACCGGTTTCAAGCACCCTCAGCAACCTTACCTGAGTCGAGAGAGGAAGTTCTGCAACCTCATCGAGAAAGATAGTTCCGTTATTAGCCACTTCAAAGTATCCCTTTCTGCTTTCCGTAGCCCCTGTGAAGGCTCCCTTCTCATGGCCAAACAACTCGGAATCGATAGTCCCTTCCGGTATGGCCCCGCAATTGACAGCAATATACTGCCCATGCTTCCTTAAACTGTACTGATGAATTACCTGAGGAAAGATTTCCTTCCCGGTACCGCTTTCGCCTGTTATCAGCACTGAAAGATCAGTCGGGGCAACCTGTACTGCAATATCAAGCGCACGGTTTAATCCTGCATAATTGCCTATAATGCCAAATCGTTGTTTTATACTCTGAAGATCTCTCATCTGCTGTTGAAAAGTTGATGCGAATTTAAGATATTTTTAAATTATTGGGAAATCCTATTTTTGTAAATTAACCGCATGGCATTTTACTCCCAATATAATTTTACCGGTATTATCCCGGCCCGCTATGCTTCCGTAAGGTTTCCCGGCAAGCCCCTGGTGAAGATAGGAGGAAAACCCATGATCCAAAGGGTATACGAACAGGCATCCAAATCTCTGGAAATCCTTTTTGTGGCAACCGATGACGAACGCATTTACAAAGCAGTGCAGAATTTTGGAGGTAAAGCCCTTATGACATCGTCTGACCACAAAAGCGGGACTGACCGTTGTGCTGAAGCAGCACGTATTATATCAGGAGAAAGAGGGATCAAAACAGATGTAATAGTAAACATCCAGGGGGATGAACCATTCATCAGGCCTGAACAGATAAATCTTCTGCTGTCATGCTTTAATGACAATTCGGTGGAAATAGCAACACTGGTTAGAAAAGTAAGAACCGATGAAGATATCTTCAATCCAAACCATCCGAAAGTCGCAGTGGCGGTTAATGGTGATGCAATTTATTTCAGCCGTGCCGCCATACCTTATGTGCGGGATTCGGAAGCATCTGCCTGGTCGGGGAAACACGAATACTTTAAACACATAGGATTGTATGCCTACAGGATAGATACCTTAATGAAAATCACAGCCCTTCCACAAAGTCCTCTGGAAAAAGCGGAATCTCTCGAACAGAACCGGTGGCTGGAAAATGGATTCAGGATACGGACAGCCGTTACGGAGTGGGAGAGCAAGTGCATTGATACTCCGGAGGATCTGGCAAATGTGAATGGTAATGTTGATTGATAAAAAAAAAAAATCCTATCTTTATCACGGTTTTTAAGGCGAAAATAAAACGGGTTCCATGAAAAAGAGTCTTTTCCTTCTTGCTCTTGCACTCGGTGCATTATATGCTCCGGCGCAGAAGGATACCGTTATTAGCGCTACCAAATTGCAGCAAAGCAGGTTCGTCAGGGAAACACCCAGCGTCAATATCAATATCTACCCGGTACCTGTGAAAACCGACAGCTTTACTATCAGGACCGACAAGGCCATCACTCAGGTAAAAGTCACAAACATGATTGGCCAGGATATTTACAGGGCCCAGTACAAGAATCCCTTGCAAATCACCAAAATAATGCTTGATAATCCGAGAAGAGGCATTTACCTGGTTACGGTAGTTTTTTCCGACGGATTGAGAGTTGTAAAGAAAATAATGGTGGAAGAAAATCAATAATAACCTGACTGGATAACTGTACATTCATCCGGATGCATTAATTCGATCCCCGTTGCATACAAATAAACGCTGCTTCCTAAAAACAATAATGTAATTTACTTGTTATATAGCAGGTAAATGGATAGTGAAAACATAATTTCCTTCCATGGAAGAAGGCGTGAACATATTTTCAATAAAAGACCTGGAGAGTTATTCAGGCATAAAAGCTCATACAATAAGGATCTGGGAAAAGCGGTATGGAATACTTGAACCGGGCAGGACCGATTCAAACATCAGAACATATAATGAGGCAGAACTCAGGAAAATACTAAATGTGGCATATCTGAACAGGAATGGCTACAGGATTTCAAGAATAGCATCTCTTGGAGACAAAAAGATTTCGGAAGAAGTGCTGGCAGTCAGCGGCCGGGAGGGGATCCATCATGAATACGCACATCCCGACAGTCTGTTGACGCCCTCAATCAACTTCAACGAAGAAAAGCTGATAGGATCCATTGCCCCCTACATCAGGAAACTGGGGATTGAAGCGGCTTACATTAAAATCCTTCATCCAATGCTATTAAGGTCCAGGATACTCTGGCAGACAGGAGAAATATCAAGGGTGCAGGAACAATTTGTAAGAAACACCGTAAGCAAGGTGCTCATGATTGAGGATAACCTTACAAGGCAATCAGCAAAGCCAAAGGCAGTGGTCGGAATGATGAACACCGTCGATCATGCGCCGGTGAATAACTTCCTGTTTTACAAAATAGCCCTTAAACACTATGGATGCGATGTGATATTTACGGGAGGGATCCTGCCCGTCTCCAAAGCATTTGAGATTCACAGGATAAAACCCTTTTCAGTTCTTGTTGTCAACCATGAACCATCCGATTCTTCCGAAAAGGACTTCGGATACCTGAGCAGACTAGGCAGATCGCTTCTTCTCAGAAGTATTATAGTTACTGACTATACACTTGCTGAAGCCTGCGTGACACCTGAAAACATTATCATCACTCAGGGCCCAGAAGATTTTCTAAGAACAATCTCTTTGCTTACCAGGCTGAAAAAAGCCTCGTAAAATGGAGTCAGAATCCACTCAGAAGACCTTCAGGAGTCAATAAGGCTGATGAAATATGCCTTTTCGTTTCCCAGGTCAATACCGGGATATCTCGTGTTTAATATGCTTATCTTTTCAAGAAATGCTTCTGAAAACCTTTTTACCTTATCAGGATCTCTTCCCCTGATCTTATGTGAGGCAGCCCGGGTTATTTTAAGGATCTCACTGTACAATTCAACGGTTTCGGAGCTGAAATAGCATTTCATTAATTCTTTCCAGATATAATCGACAGCCTGCTTTGAGGGATGCAGCATATCAGCCTCATAAAAGCGATAATCACGCAGATCATCCATAATTATCTCATAGGCAGGAAAATAACCTGGTGACGAAGGATGGTTCAGCAATTCCTCAACAGCAAGGAAAAGAATAGATTTGCTTACCTGATTCCCATGAGCACCGTCCTTCATGTGCCGAACGGGACTGATGGTAAATATTACATTCAGAGAGGGATAATGCAATTTCAATTTATCAAGAAATTTGTACCAGAGGCTGATTATCTTATCAGCTGCCAGAAGTTCACGAGTGAACCTGTCAGAAGGGATCTTATGGCAATTTGAGACTATCTTTCCGGATTCCTTAAACCTGTAAACCCTTGCCGTTCCGAATGTAATGAATAAAAAGCTGGCTTTTGACATGAACTCACCGGCTGCACTGGCCGACTTGTTTATCCTTTCCAGAACAAGGTCCCTTTCTGGTGATGAAAAATCAGTGTAATGATCAAAACTCAGCCATAAACCATCGTGAAAATACAGATCGCCGGGACCATATTTCCTTCCATCTGCTATTGACTCAAGAGTGTTGATTACTGATACCGGATTATAAATGGTACCTGCAGGATTAATCAAAACAGGAAAACGCCCTGCTTCAAATTTACTTCCAATGCCTGAGGCAAAACAGGATCCTGTAAGCATTACCGGATCACTGTATTTGATCTTCAATGGTGATGGCTCAATTTCAAAAACGGTTCTGAATTCCATAGATTTAATGCAGGGGAAATCATTTTACACGGGCAAAAATCCAGTTGACGATATATTTCAGGACATCTTTGCTGAACGGTTCATTATGAAGCTCATGATATCCACCCTCCCATATCATGAGTTCAGCCATTTCCGTAGCTGAGCTGAATTCCCGGCTGCCATCCGGAGAGCAGATCTGGTCGCTGTTGCCGTGCATAAGCAATACTGGTTTTTTAAGACGGGCAGCATTCTGAAGAACATTTGAAGCGGCTTGCATTGCACCATGGAAAAGACCGGCAGATATTCTATCATGCACCAGTGGATCGCTGACGTATTTTTCGACAATTTCCCTGTTCTGCGAAAGATGACTGACATCTAAACCAGATCGCTGGGTAAATCCGGGCAAAACATTCTTGATAATTCCTGCCAGCATTACTTTAGATTTTGAAGGTTCAAAGGTAAGCTTGAGCCAGGGTGAAGTTACAATAGCTCCGTTTACTGAAGAATCATTATTTAAAAGATAATTTAAAACTATGCCTCCTCCCAGGCTGTGTCCGTAAAGGAAAGCGGGAACCTCAGGAAAGAATTTGCGGCATTCATTGATCATGGTGTCAATTATCTCATCTAAAAGAAAATAATCTCTTATGTGACCTCTTCTTCCCTCAGAAAGCCCGTGGCCGGGAAGATCAACGCCTGTAAATCCAATATTTTCCCTTCTGAATTCTTCCGCCCAATTAACGTAGCGCCCTATATGCTCGCCAATACCATGAACCATTATAACGACTGCTTTTGCTTCTGATCCCGGACTCTTTACAAATCCGCGCAGGATCAGCCCATTGGTCAACCTGATGCTAAAATCCATTTTTCTGCTAAAAATATGAAATATATCCCATTCCTATGCCAATAACAGGTTAAAAGCCTCTGAAAGAACTAACAGAACAAAAATATTTTTGTTCATCTGTAATTTATACAACAACCCGATATTTTTACATATGATACTGTAATACTGTTTTTTACGAATATACTACTATTTAGAATGTAGTCGGAATATAATATTTATATATATTAAGATATTGCTATCTTTATATATTTATATATATTTGCATCAAACTTTAATAGTAAAGACTATGACACCATATGAATTTAACCGAAACCTTATAGAGATGAAAAGCAATCTCCAGCGGTTTGCAGTAAGCCTGACTGCAGACCATGAAAGTGCACTGGATCTCGTTCAGGACACATATCTTAAAGCTATTACACACAAGGATAAGTTTGTAGATTACACCAATCTTAAGGCCTGGGTATTCACTATCATGAAAAATACCTTCATAAACAACTACAGGCGTAACATAAAGGAGAATACCATAATTGACGGCACAAAAGATCTTTATTACATCAATATGCCTTCAGAAAGGGGATTCATTTCACCTGAGTCGAACTATGCTGAAAGAGAAATTGAAAAAGCAATTGAATCGTTGAGTGATGAGTTCAGAATCCCATTCAAAATGCATATTGAAGGTTTCAAATACCATGAGATAGCTGAAGAACTAGGACTGAAGATAGGAACTGTAAAGAGCAGGATATTCTTCACCCGCCAGAAACTCATGCATATGCTCAAGGATTATAACAGCTAGGTGTTTTATTCAGTTACCGTTTATAGTGTTTAGGTTGAGATCAGGCTGTATCAGAAGGTTATATCGGGCATGAACTCAATTAGTTAAAACTTTGTACTCTTATCCGGGCTCTAATGTAGTTATATAGTCCATCCAGAACATATAATGACCCCGGGATCTGTTAAAATTTTCACACAGGTTTTCTGATACAGCCTCTTTTTTTCCTCCATACGAATGATGCAGCTATCAAAAAAGTAAACAGCAAAACCGTTAAGGCCCATGCCCAAACGTGACTTACTCTTGATTCAGCCCACATCTCGTATGTTTCCGTCAGAAAATAATCTGATTTTACCGACCACAGGACTGTTCCGGTTGAATCCTGGTATCCGTTGGCAGCCATCAATTTTCCCGGCAGAATCATCCGCATTGAATAACTGCTGAAATCAATAAGAACTTTCTCAACAGCAAGTGTAAAAGCTGAATCAGCTTCATTCCTGTATTCTTCAACATTTCCGGGTCCTATAAATTTTCGAAGCAGGATACCATTAGTCCATAAAGAATCAAAGTTATGCAGATCATTAGTAATGATCTCTGTGAATTCATCCTCTCTCGATTTCAGGGATTTAGCGTTAATCAGGTTTCCCGGTTTCCTTTCTGCAAGAGCTCCGAATTCATCTATCCATAGCGAAACAATGTTCTTAACCGACCATCTCTCGGTCTTACTTTCCACAGTATCCCTCAATGACCTGTAAGTAAGGCTGTCAGGTCCGTTAAGCTTTTTTTCGCTGACATCCTCGGGGGAATAAAACCACAGCTGTTCGTCCTCATCCAGAAATTCCCCAACAGGATATCCACTCTGCAATTCCTTATCAATTATTTCAGCATATCTGTAGACCGTACTGAACCATCGGAATTTTTTACTGAATTCCGATCGTCTTGATACGCTTTTATTTGCACTACTGTCGGCCATATAATCCCGGTTGATTTCAGCAGTATTTGAAAAGTTTTTCCACGCCCGCCTCACCCATGTGGTATCTCCGCCTGAATTTATCTCCAGTGAGTCACGGATATTCCAGGTTGAGTCATAGGGAACCTGAACGACAGAACAATCAAATTTGTTTCTTGAGTTTTTCATTTCAATTATCCGGGTCACTGAACCATCCCTGTTAACAATGTTGGTAACCACGGTGTCTGGAATGTTGCATGAAAAAACCATTACAAGAAACAAAGCAACAATGACTTTTAAACGCCGGTTTCTCATATCAGTGTCCTCCAATTATGAGTTTTCAACAAATCAGGCTGGCTTTCGATACTCTGGTTGACACGTGGCAAAATTATCAGGTATCAACTATCTGCCATCGAACCATTGGATTTCATTCAATCAGTACCCTGTAAATTCAAATAAGATGTATTTTTATCAGAAAGGTATGAAGGAAAATGAAATATCACCAAATATTATCGTGATAAAATGCAAAAACTAATTACTCTGTCCACAACTCAAAGAAACGGCTTGTACGATATTACTGCGGAGGTTACGAAAGCTGTAAAGGAAAGCAAGATCAACAACGGGATAGTATCGGTCTATGCCAGGGGGTCCACAGCTGCCATCATGATCCAGGAGAACTGGGACATGTCGGTTCAGAATGATGTTGTTACATTGCTCGGCCGACTCATCCCCCGGGGTGTTTGGGAACATGACCGCCAGGACAACAATGGTGATTCACATCTGAAAGCAGGTCTTGTAGGCGCTTCCGAGACAATTCCTGTCGTTGACGGGAAGCCTGGTCTTTCAACATGGCAGAATATTTTTCTCTGTGAGTTTGACGGTCCGCGTAGCAAAAGAGAGGTTGTCGTAACGGTTATAGGTGATTGACCTGGTACCTGCCTGGTCAAAAGAAAGCCGCAAGCTTAAGGAGACGAGAAAGGCCTGTTCTGTTTCGTTGAACGGATTGCTGCAATAATATTTCTCCTGAAGTTTTCATATTTCACCCTTTCTATAGCTGATCTGCTGAAAAGCATATCAAATTTTTCAGCAGACAGTTCCTGCCATTCCTCAACGGTCATATCAGCTATCTCATCAGGCATCATCATTTCCGGATTTATATTCTGCCTTGCATGATTATTCCACGGGCAAACCTCCTGGCATTTGTCACAACCATATGCTCTTCCACCCAGAAACGGCACAAGATCTTCATTAATCGGTCCCCTGTTCTCTATTGTCAGGTTGGCAATGCATTTCCGTGCATCTATAGTATGATTTTCATTTATCGCTCCTGTCGGGCATGCATCGATGCACAGCCTGCAGTCACCACAGAAATCTCCGCTATGTGGCTTATCATATTCAAGTTCGATATTGAGTATAAGTATTCCTATGAAGAAAAACGATCCTATTGCCCTGTTAATCAAAACCGAGTGCCGGCCCTGCCATCCCAGGCCTGCTTCTCTTGCCCAGGCTTTTTCCAGAATTGGTCCGGAATCGCAAAATGTTTTCCCTCCGGTTTCTGGCAAGAGCTTTTTGACAAAAGACAGCAATTCCTCCAGGCGGGGAATTACTATTTCATGATAATCAATACCGTAGGCATATCTTGAAATAATCGGTGCCCCGGGGGCCCTCTGCCTGTTTTCCGAATAATAGTTCATACCTGTGACAACGATAGATTTAGCTCCCTGGAATAATAGCCCGGGATCCAGCCGTTTTTGAATATCTCGGGCAAGATATCCCATCTTGTCGTTCATCCCTGCCTTAAGCCAATCTTCAAGAACTGGCTTGCATTCTTCAAGAGGGCGGTATCGTGCAATACCGCAGAGGTCAAAGCCAAGTTCAAGGGCTTTTTTTCTTATCAGTCCGGAAAAAGCCGTCCTTTCTGATACTGTCATCTTTGTACTATTTTATAGGAATCCCAGTTCAAGCCTGGCCTCATCGCTGAGCATGCTTTTGTCCCATGGGGGATTAAATGTAAGCTTAAGGTCGCATCCCCCGACACCCTCAATACCTGATACCTTTGTTTTCACTTCCTCGATAAGATCTTCGGCAAGAGGACAGTTTGGCGCAGTCAGCGTCATGGTTACATGAGCAATGCCGTCGTCATCAAGGGTTATGTCATATATCAGCCCAAGATCGTAAATATTTACCGGGATCTCAGGATCATATATACTCCTGAGAGCCTCTCCTATTCTTGTTTCTATTTCCAGTCTTTCTGAATGTTCCATAGTATATGTCAGTTACTTTTTGCCTTGTAAGCCATGGCGTATAGTTTAATCTGCCTGATCATTGAAAGCAAGCCGTTGGAGCGTGTTGGTGAAAGATTTTGCCGCAGACCAATACGGTCAATGAAATAAAGGTCCGATCCGATAATATCATCAGGAGTCCTTCCGGAAAGGACTCTTATCAGAAGAGCTATTATGCCTCTTGTTATTATTGCATCGCTGTCGGCTGTAAATGTTATTATCCCGTCCTTAAACTCAGGATGAAGCCAGACCTTTGACTGACAGCCTTCGATCAGATAGTCTCTGGTCTTGTACCTGGGATCTATAACCGGCAGGTTTTTACCCATATCGATCAGAAGATTATACTTATCCATCCAATCTTCAAACAACGAAAATTCATCAATGATGGAATCCTGCATTTCATTTAAGCTCATAGCTTTGATTTATGAAAACAACCTGGTTACGGTTTCAATTCCCGTGCCAAGAGTATCGATCTCCTCCCTGGTATTGTAAAAACACATTGAGACTCTTACGGTACCATCAATATTGAACCTTTCCATTACGGGTTGTGCGCAGTGAGTGCCGGTTCTGACGGCTATTCCCATCTTGTCGAGCATTGTCCCGGCATCGTACTGGTGGATGTCTTTAAGCAGGAATGATATGGTGGATATTTTATTCTCTGAGGTGCCATATATTGTCAGATTATCAAAACCTGACAACATATCTGTTGCATAGGAAAGCAACTTTCTTTCTCTTTCTGCAATCTCATCCCGTCCCAGTTCCGATACATAGTCAAGAGCTTTACCCAGACCTATTGCTCCGGCATAATTCATAGTCCCGGCCTCAAATTTGAAAGGGAGGTCGTTATAAGTCGTCTTTTGGAAAGTGACATTTTTCACCATATCGCCTCCTCCCTGGTATGGAGGCAATTCCTCAAGCCATCTTTCCTTGCCGTAGAGAACTCCTATTCCGGCAGGACCGTATATCTTATGGCCGGAAAAAGCATAAAAATCACAATCGAGTGACTGAACGTCTGTCATTCCATGCTGAATTCCCTGGGCTCCGTCGACAAGTACGGGGATTCCCAGGTCATGAGCCGGCTTAATTACTTCTTCAAGAGGAAATATTGTTCCCAGTGCGTTTGAGACCTGTGCCACAGCAACGATCTTTGTTGCCGGAGAGAGCATCTTCAGATATTCCCCTATTATGATATCTCCCCTGTCATCAACAGGTATAACCCTGAGCACAGCCCCTTTGCGCTGGCACATCATCTGCCACGGGACTATATTGGCATGATGTTCAAGGGCGCTGATTATAACCTCATCGCCGGGCTTTACATACCGCTCGCCAAAAGAAAATGCCACGCTGTTGATTGAGCCAGTGGTGCCGGATGTAAAAACTATTTCCTCTCTTTTCCTGGCGTTGATGAAATATCTTACCTTTTCCCTGGCATTTTCATATGCCTCAGATGTCTTATCGCTAATAAGGTGTACACCCCTGTGAATATTCCCGTTGTATGTCATATAAACATCCCTTACAGCGTCAATGACACACATTGGTTTCTGGGTTGTAGCTCCGTTGTCAAAATAAACAAGGGGTTTGTTGTAGACTCTAACACCCAGCATAGGAAAGTCGGCTCTTATTTCAGTAATATCCTTCACTTCAAATCACATTATCCGCATTTGACCATGCAGCTTGCGCATCTTGAAAGCTCTCCCTCCAGACGCTGCATAACAAGGTTGTCAATTCTTTCCCTCAGAGCTTCAACGCTGATGTTCTGAATCACCTCGTGTGCAAATCCGAACATAAGCATGAGTCTGGCCTGACGATTGTCAATGCCTCTTGACCTCAGGTAAAAAAGGGCATTTTCGTCGAGCTGGCCAACCGTGGCGCCATGGCTGCATTTGACATCATCGGCGTATATCTCAAGCTGAGGTTTTGTATACATTTTTGCCTCATCGGTGAGAAGGATATTGTTGCTTCTCTGGTAGGCTTTTGTTCCCTGGGCATCCTTCGACACGTAAATCCTGCCATTAAAAGCACCTGTTGCCATGTCATCCATCACTCCCTTGAACAGCTGGTTGCTGGTGCAGTCAGGCGAGGCATGCTCCACACTTACAAAATTATCTACATGCTGCCATTTATCAGCAAGACATAATCCGTAAGAGCAGGTCTCAGCATTTTTCCCTGCCAGGTAATGATATGTGCTGTTCCTCACAAGTCCGCCATGAAGCGTTATGTTATTGGAAGAAGCAAAGCTGTTTTTCTCCTGATAAATAAAGGTATTTGTAATTTTACAGGCATTGTTATGTTCGTTCTGCACCCTTATGATATCAAAACGGGCATTATCGCCCACATATACTTCTGTAACCGCATTGGTAAGGAATTTCTGAGGAGAAAGGGTATGATCACATATTATGATCTTAAAATCGGCGTGATCATCGACTATTATCAGGTTCCTGTGCTGGCTGAATACATCTTCAGAAGAATCGACCAGGTTCACAACCTGAACAGGCTTCCTGCATGTGACACCTTTTGGTATATAAACAAATATTCCGTCGGAAGCCAGTGCAGTGTTCAGATGTATAAGGCCGTCCGGTTCACCTGATGCATATCTGCCATAGTGTTTTTCTATTATCTCAGGGTATCTTCTTGCTGCTTCGTTAAGGCTGCCAATAATAATGCCCCCGGGCAGTTCCCTTAGCTTTCCGTTTATTGTGGGATAAAAACCGTTCAGCAATACTATCCCATGCGCATCCAGCTCAGTAACATCACACCGGAATTCCTCGGCTTTCAAAAAATCCGACTCTTCTGGTATGAAATAGCTTTTGTAGTCGTAATTGAAATATGATTCAAGGTTAGTATAACGGTATCTTTCATTTTTTCTTACCGGTATGCCGAGTGTCCTGAACTTTTCAATGGCAGGTGCCCTGAAAGAATTAAGAAGAGCCGGGGATCCCTGCTTCACCTTATTTATATTCTCATCATAAAGTGCTGTATATCTATCCTCTGTGATTGTATTCGTGCTCATTTCAGATCTGATTGTCAACTTCCTTTTTTATCCAGTCGTAACCCTTCTCTTCGAGTTCAAGGGCAAGTTCCTTCCCGGCAGTCTTTACTATACGACCGTCGTAAAGGACGTGAACAACATCAGGAATGATATAATCGAGAAGTCGTTGATAATGGGTTATGACAATAACTGAGCTGTCGGGTTTTTTAATTTTATTCACACCGTTGGCCACTATTCTCAGTGCATCAATATCAAGGCCTGAATCTGTTTCGTCGAGTATTGCCAGTTTTGGTTCAAGCATTGCCATCTGGAAGATCTCATTCTTCTTTTTTTCTCCTCCGGAAAATCCTTCATTTACTGACCTGTTCGCCAGTTTTGAGTCTATTTCAACCAGCTCCTTCTTTTCCCTCATCAGCTTCAGGAAATCCGACGCGGAAAGAGGCTCAAGCCCCTTGTGCTTGCGATGTTCATTTACAGCTGTCTTAAGGAAGTTAACCATGCTTACTCCGGGAATTTCAATAGGGTACTGAAATCCCAGGAATATACCTTCCCTTGACCGGTCTTCAGGAGGCATGGCCAGAAGATCACGCCCGAACCATGTAATGGTGCCTTCGGGTACTTCGGGCATGGTCCTTCCCGCAAGCACTGCTGCCAGGGTGCTCTTGCCCGATCCGTTGGGACCCATTATTGCATGGATTTCACCTGGCTTAACTTCAAGGCTTATACCCTTCAGGATGCTTTTTCCTTCAATATTGACTTTCAGATTCTTTATGACAAGCATAATATGAATATGTAACTGTTAAAACAAGATTATTATCCGACACTGCCTTCAAGACTGATCTGCAGCAATTTCTGAGCCTCTACGGCAAACTCCATTGGCAGCTTGTTAATCACCTCCCTGGCATATCCGTTGACGATCAGGCCTATTGCGTCCTCTGTTGAGATCCCTCTCTGATTGCAGTAAAATATCTGATCCTCACCGATTTTTGAGGTTGTAGCTTCATGTTCCACGATCGAACTCTGGTTATCCACCTCAATGTACGGAAATGTATGTGCGCCGCATTTATCTCCAAGGAGAAGCGAATCGCACTGAGAGAAATTCCGGGCATTGGTGGCATTCCTGAGTACTTTTACCAGTCCCCTGTAACTGTTCTGCCCCATGCCTGCCGAGATACCCTTTGAGACAATGGTACTCTTTGTGTTTTTCCCGATATGAATCATTTTTGTTCCGGTGTCGGCCTGCTGGTGATTATTGGTAACAGCTACAGAATAAAATTCGCCTGTTGAATTATCTCCCTTAAGAATGCATGAGGGATATTTCCAGGTAATTGCAGATCCCGTTTCGACCTGGGTCCATGAAATACGGGAGTTTTCTCCCCTGCAGAGGCCTCTTTTGGTCACAAAATTGAAGATGCCGCCAATTCCGTTTTTGTCGCCGGGATACCAGTTCTGAACGGTTGAATATTTTACCTCTGCATTTTTTTCAGCGATTATTTCCACAATGGCTGCATGAAGCTGGTTCTCATCCCTCATCGGGGCAGTACAACCCTCGAGGTAACTTACATAGCTCTCCTCATCAGCAATAAGCAACGTACGCTCAAACTGTCCGGTGTTTGCTGCATTTATCCTGAAATATGTTGAAAGTTCCATCGGGCACCTGACCCCTTTAGGAATGTAACAGAATGAACCGTCACTGAAAACAGCCGAATTGAGCGATGCAAAGAAGTTGTCCGTATAAGGCACAACTGTTCCGATATATCTTTTTACCAGTTCGGGATATTCTTTTACAGCATCACTGAATGAGCAAAAAATTATTCCAAGCTCGGCAAGTGTTTCCCTGAATGTTGTCTTTACCGAAACACTGTCCATTACGGCATCAACTGCCATGCCCGAAAGATGTTTTTGTTCCTCGAGAGGAATACCCAGCTTATCGAAAGTTCTTTTAAGTTCAGGATCTATATCGTCAATGTTTTGTGGTGACGTTCTCTGTTTTGGTGCAGAATAATAAATAATATCCTGGTAATCTATTTCGGGTATTTTAAGATTTGCCCATCCGGGCATTTCCAATGTCTGCCAGTGACGATAAGACTTAAGCCTGAAATCAAGGAGCCATTCAGGTTCAATCTTTTTGGCCGAAATAGTCCTTATAACTTCCTCATTCAGCCCTTTTGGTATACTTTCAGCTTCTATATCAGTATAGAAGCCGTACTTGTACTCCCCTGAAGTTACATCATTTAATATCCTGTCCTGATCTTTCTCCATTTGATATTTGCACAGATTTACCTGAAATGAATAACAATCCTTTGCAGAAAATGTTAAGTCTTCTGTATGCCTGGATCCAACATCTCAAGTCCATTTCCACAGCTTCAGCTAATTTAATTTAATCTGAATAAGATTGCAAAAATATTAAAATATCCCAATATGAGGACGAGCGGATCCTTAATTATAATATGAAATCATGACAAAAATCATCTTACATTTTTGATCCGTTTGTTAGTCCGACATTAAATTATTAATAATTTCGCACCTTGTCAATTCGATAAAACCAGCCAAGAGGCTTGTTTTTACTGAAGGAAATGATATTTAAGCACCCGCAATGAATAATTATCTTATATCGCTGTTTGCCAGTAACAGCAAAAAGCTGCTAGTCCTTCTGATAATATTGTTCTCCCCTTTATGCCTTCTTGCTGGCGACGGTAAGATTCCCTCCCTGGGACCGATAAGGGTCGAGTTTATTATCTTTGGCTTCATTCTTCTGGGTGTAGCCCTTTTCCACAAGCACACCTTCCATGTTGCTCTGACAGGTTTTGCAGTCCTGCTGGCATTCAAGCTGGTATTTGATCCCGGATTCAATCTTTTTGAACACATGTTCGGGACAACTCCTTTCGGGGAACAGATAATGGACAAAGAGCTGAGGCAGGGAGAATGGGGAATAATCCTTAACCTGCTAGGTCTTCTGCTGGGTTTTGCAGTGCTTTCGAAGATCTTCGAGGAATCACATGTGCCCGATATTTTGCCCCGGTATCTGCCCGATGACTGGAAGGGCCCGTTTTTATTGCTTATATTCGTATTCATACTGTCATCATTCCTCGATAATATAGCTGCAGCGCTGATCGGCGGCACAATAGCCCTTGTGGTTTTCAAGAATAAAGTCCACATAGGTTATATTGCAGGTATTGTTGCTGCCAGCAATGCAGGAGGATCAGGCAGTGTTCTGGGTGATACAACGACCACCATGATGTGGATTGACGGAGTCTCAGCATTGAATGTGCTGCATGCCTATGTGGCAGCCCTGGCTGCATTCCTGTTTTTCGCGCTGTTTTCGTCCCGCCAGCAGGACAAATATTACCGGATCGCCAAAGATCCTGTTCAGGGAATTAAAATTGACTGGAAAAGGCTGATAGTAGTGGCTATGATACTTGCAGGTGCTATCCTGTCCAATATCCTTTACGATATGCCGGCATTGGGAGTCTGGATTGCATTGGTGCTTGGTATTACTATCATCAAGATTCCCTGGCACGAGGTACCTGCTTCTCTCAAAGGGACTATATTCCTGCTCTGCCTTGTGATGTGTGCTTCAATGATGCCTGTGGAAGAGCTTCCAAATGCATCATGGATGACAGCTCTGGCGCTCGGGTTCCTCTCAGCAGTTTTCGATAACATTCCTCTCACCAAGTTATGCCTCGACCAGGGTCACTACGACTGGGGAATGCTGGCTTATACAGTTGGCTTCGGTGGATCTATGGTATGGTTCGGTTCATCAGCCGGGGTTGCAATTACAAATAAATTCCCCGAAGGACGGAATGTTTTCCTCTGGATAAAAAAAGGATGGCATGTTGCAGTAGGGTACGTAATAGGATTCGCGTTTCTCTTCCTTCTGCTGGGATGGGAACCTGCCGATTCCAAAGAACATAAGATCAACAATTGCCCTGTTCCGGGCTGCCCTATGGCGAATCAAGCCGAAGGTTCAGGCAGCAAGCCATCTATACTGTTCGGGAAGATACGATAATCTTAACCCTGATCAGCCCATATTTCATGCCCGCTTCCACATTAGTGTCTTATTGGCAACAGGAAATTGCGGCCTGAAAATTGTTGTCTGCTGAATTATTATAAAATCTTACCTTTATTGCTGCAAATACTTCAAGCCATGAAAAAACTAAATGTCATTCTTATAATGATCATGAGCCCTTATCTTTGCCTCTGCGCAGAAAACCTGAAAGAAATAAAGGCAGAAATAAGACAGGTTACTGTCTATCCCGACAGGGCACAACTCACCCACGAAACCGTTGCAGATCTTCCTGCAGGCAACACAATACTCAAGCTGGGAGGCTTATCGCCTTACATCGACCAGCAAAGCATACAGGTAAAAGGAGCTGGTGATTTTACAATACTTTCAGTAAATCATACGAACAACTACCTCGAGAATCTCGAGGACCTTCCGGAAGTAAAAAATATAATAAGCCAGATTGAAGCTCTTAAGTTAAAGGTTGAGGATGAAAAAGCTGATATTGCAGTACTCAAGGAAAAAGAGGCTTTTCTTGTGGCAAACAGGGCAATTCTTGTTAAAGAGACCACTTTCTCAATTGACCAGCTTAAAAGCGTTATGAATCTTTATACAACCAGCATGGATGAGATCAGCTCCACAACTCTCAGGAAAAACAGGCTGATAAAGGATTACGAAAAACAGATAGATGCCCTCCAGAAACAGATATCTGATAAATTCGGGAAGCAACAGCTTCCTTCAGGTGAGATAGAAGTAACAGTATCCGCTCCAAAGCCTGTTTCCGGAAAACTATCCTTCGCTTATGTTGTAAGTAATGCCGGATGGTTCCCTTCATATGATATCAGAGTTGATGATATAACAAAACCTGTATCTATATTCTACAAGGCAAATGTTTTTCAAAACACAGGAGTTACCTGGAAGAATGTGAAGCTCAGTTTTTCCAATGCTACGCCATGGATCTCAGGCGACGTTCCCAGGCTGAATCCGTGGTTCATCGATTTCTTCGTGCCCGTAATGACACCCAAAGTCGCCGGTTATGCACGCAATGCGATGAAAAAGTCACAGGAAGCCGCACCTGATATGGTCGTACTTGAAAGTGCCATTGAAGATGAAAATATTGAGGCAGCCCCCGTCATGATAGAGAAAAACGTAGGTCAGACAACCGTCAGTTTTGATGTGGCAGTACCCTATTCTATACCTTCCGACGGAAAGGTGCAGATAATAGAGATACAGAGGACAAAGGCTTCTGCCAATTACAGATACGCTGCAATTCCCAAGCTGTCTCCTGTTGCTTATCTTACCGGGAATATTGGGGATTGGGCGGAGCAGAGCCTGATTGGAGGTGAAGCAACTCTCTACTTTGAAAATACTTTCGTCGGTAAATCATACATGAATGTAGATCAGCTTAAGGATTCCCTTACAATATCGCTAGGTACAGACAACAGCATTCTTTTGAAGCGGGAAAAAAGAAAGGATTTTACAAGCAAAAGGACCATTGGTTCAAACAAAACAGATACATTCTCTTTTCTTATTTCAATAAGAAATAACAAGCAGAGTCCTGTAAAGTTGTCGTTGTACGATCAGATACCAATCTCAACCAACAGCGGGATAGAGGTTGAATCTTCAGAACTGTCAGGGGGAAAACTTAATTCCCAGACGGGTGAAATACATTGGGATCTCACCATAAAACCGCAGGAGATAAGGGAAGTGATTCTTACATACTCGGTCAAATATCCAAAAGACAAAACCATCATCCTGGAATAACATCAGTAAATGCTTAATTTTTAATCCCTGATGAGCATCTTAGGCAATATTGTATGGCTGGTATTCGGAGGAATAATTATTGCAGTTGAATACTTCATTGGAAGCATAATTCTGATGATTACTATCGTGGGGATACCTTTCGGAATGCAGACCCTTAAGATGGGATCCCTTGCCATGTGGCCCTTCGGCCGGACAAGCAGGATCCAATCCAGGGCCTCAGGCTGCCTGTACATAATTATGAATGTCCTCTGGCTTATCTGCGGAGGAATATGGATTGCCCTTACTCACGCTCTGCTCGGAATGCTGCTATCCATAACAATTATCGGCATCCCTTTCGGAATACAGCACTTCAAGCTTACTGAGGTGGCTATTAATCCTTTTGGGAGGGATATTGTAAGTATTAAATAAAAAGATTTGAGGGATGAATAAGGCGAAAGGCCAAAAAGGTCAGACACCGATCGGAGAGATTGGAAAATTCGGGCTTATAAGCCGTATCACCAGGAACGCTTCCGTTAACAACAAAACAACTGTTTCCGGTGTGGGTGATGATGCCTCCGTTATAGATTCAGGCGGATTGCTTACCCTTGTTTCAACTGACCTCTTGCTTGAAGGGATCCATTTCAACCTTGTCTATACACCTCTGAAGCATCTCGGATACAAAGCGGTCATCAGGGCAATATCAGATATCTACGCAATGAACGGCACCCCGGAGCAGATACTGGTAGCCATTGGCATAAGCTCAAGGTTCTCGGTTGAGAATATTGATGAACTCTACAGGGGTATTTATCTGGCTTGCTGTAAATACAAGGTTGATCTTGCAGGTGGCGACACATCCAGTTCACTTACAGGCCTTACCATCTCCGTTACAGCTGCCGGATCAGTTGAGAGTGATTTGATCTGCAGGCGCAACGGCGCACAACCAAACGATCTGATATGCGTTACAGGCAATTTTGGGGCTTCATTCATGGGCCTCAGGATTCTTGAGAGAGAGAGGAAGCTGTTTGAAAAGGACAAAAGCTTTGAGCCAAGCCTGACAGGATACGAATATGTAATAGGAAAACAGCTTAAACCGGAATTTCCATCAGAAATCATTGATGATCTCAGGAAAGCCGGTATCCTTCCTTCGGCAATGATAGATGTATCCGACGGACTGGCTTCTGACCTGATGCATATATGCAAATTATCGAATACAGGTTGCAGGATCTTCAGTAACAGGATTCCGGTTCATGATGAGACAAGAAAAGCATCGGAGGAATTCCTGACCGATCCCCTGCTTCCTGCGCTTAACGGAGGGGAGGATTATGAATTGCTTTTTACAGTTGCCCTTGAAAACTCTGAAAAGCTAAAAGCCGTTCCGGCTGTCAAAATAATAGGTCATCTGACTGCATCTGACCAGGGGTATATCCTTGCGGGTGATGACGGATCAGCGGTTGAACTTAAGGCGCAGGGCTGGGAAAAAACAAAATAGATACTGCCTACCTGGGACCTCTGATAATACCTCGTTTGGAATTCCTTATAAAACTGACAATATAATCCCTGTCCTCCGACTGGAGGAATTCTTTCTCAATATAATCGAGTGCTGCTGAAGTGTTCATCCCATTCTGGTATATTGCCCTGAAGATATTATGGATCATATCTATTCTTTCCTTGCCGAAACCGCGTCGTGTAAGCCCTACATTGTTTATTCCCATATAGGATAGTGGATCACGGTCGGCTTTTATGAACGGAGGCACATCCATCCTTACCTTTGATCCTCCTCCAATTATTACATGACCGCCTATCCTTGAAAACTGATGGACAAGGGTGCCAGCGCTGATAATGGCCCAATCGTCGACTCTGACTTCGCCGGCGAGCCCGGTGGTATTGCCCAGTATGCAGTTATCACCTATAATGCAGTCGTGGCCTACATGCGAATAGGCCATCAGCAGGCAGTTTGTGCCTACGATTGTTTTACCTGCCGCTGCCGTTCCTCTGTTAACGGTTGATCCCTCTCTGATTGTAGTGTTGTTCCCTATCTCGGCAGTAGTCTCCTCTCCCTGGAACTTAAGATCCTGAGGAATGGCAGAAACAACCGCGGATGGGAAAATCCTGCAGTTTTTCCCTATTCTGGCACCGTACAGGACCGTTGAATTAGGACCGATCCATGTATTGTCGCCTATTACAACATTTTCATCTATGTATGCAAACGGTTCAACAGTAACATTGTCTCCAATAATCGCCTTAGGATTAATATATGCCAGACTGGAAATCATCTATCATTTGTTTTTAATAACCTGTGCTGTCATCTCACCTTCACAGACAAGGCGATTTCCAACAAATGCCTGTCCGAACATTGTAACAATGCCTCTTCTTAGTGGTTCCACAAGTTCCATTTTAAGGATCAATGTATCTCCCGGCACCACCTTTTGCTTGAATTTCAGCTTGTCTATCTTAAGAAAGTATGTGGAATGTCTTTCTGGTTCATCCACACCGCTCAGAATCAGTATCCCGCCCGCCTGGGCAAGGGCTTCCACAATAAGCACGCCGGGCATAATCGGTTCATCAGGGAAATGACCCTGGAAAAATGGTTCATTGAAGCTAACGTTTTTAATGCCCACAACCGTTATCTCGTCAAGCGAAATGATCTTGTCGATCAAAAGAAACGGATATCGGTGAGGAAGCTTCGTTTTTATCGTTTCAAGGGTATATACCGGCGGTTGGGTGGGATCGTAAAAAGGAATGTTTTTCTTGAAGTGCTCCCTTTTTATTTCCTGCCTTATAAGCTTGGCAAGACGAGTATTTGCAAAATGCCCGGGGCGTGTGGCAACGACCTTGCCTTTTATTGGCTGGCCTACCAGTGCCAGATCGCCCATTATGTCAAGAAGCTTATGGCGTGCAGGTTCGTTCGGGTACCTTAATTCCGTATTATTGAGTATTCCGGCCGTATGTTTATTAATGCCCGGCCTGTTAAATAACGTTGCTATCCGGTCTATTTCCGACTGTTCCACCTCTTTTTCAAGTATTACAACTGCGTTATCAAGATCGCCCCCCTTGATCAGGCCCATCCTGTGAAGAGGTTCCAGTTCGTGGAAGAACACGAAGGTGCGGCTTCTGCTTATCTCCGATTCAAAATCATCTATTGAATCCAGAATGGCATACTGGTTCCCAAGTATCTTTGAGTTGTAGTCAATGAGAACATTTATGCTGAGATGATCGTCGGGATAGATAATAAGGTCAACTCCATGCTCTTCATCGGAATATGCTATTTTCTGTTTGATCACATAATAGTTGCGTTCTTCTCTGAGATCAACAGTTCCCGCCTCTTTTATAGCTTCAGTGAATTTCCAGGCTGCGCCTCCCATGATAGGAGCTTCCGGACCGTCAAGCTCAATAAGGGCATTATCGATCCCCATACCATGAAGAGCAGCGAGGACATGCTCTATTGTTGAAACTGAGGCATTGTTCTGCACAAGGGTGGTGCCTCTTGAAGTATCTGTAACATTTTCTGCCAGAGCATCTATAACAGGGTGACCCGGAAGATCGGTTCTGCAGAATTTATATCCGTGGTTAGCCTGAGCCGGCTTAAAGGTGACTGTAACATCTATCCCTGTATGTAATCCTTTCCCTTTTAATTCGATCTCCTTGGCAAGTGTCCTCTGCTTTTCACTCATCACCCAAAAATTAATTTTCAGATTTCGTCTGCAAAAAAATCAAAAAAAAACGAACAATCCTATAAATATTGATCAAATCAGACTCATGGAATGCAATAATCACTTATCAGTCTCAATATTCTTCTTTAACAGATCTATGTCCTTTGCCATCCTTTCAATTTTGGAATTGATCTCGGGCAACCTTCTGAAAAGTATTGAAGACCTGAAGAAGTCCCTGTGATCGATGGCAGGATAACCCAGAAGGACGGAATTTTCTTTTTTGACATCACCCGGGATACCTGACTGGGCTCCGATTTTTGTCCCGTCTGCTATCTTTAGATGTCCCGCAATCCCAACCTGCCCTCCGAACATGCAGTTGCGTCCGATCTTTGTTGAACCGGCAATCCCTACCTGTCCTGCCATTACCGTGTTTTCGCCTATTTCAACATTGTGCCCTATCTGGATAAGATTGTCAATTTTGACCCCTTTCCTTATGATAGTAGATCCCATCGTTGCCCTGTCGATCGCAACATTGGAGCCTATTTCAACATTGTCTTCTATGATTACGTTGCCTATCTGCGGGATCTTTAAAAACTCATCCTCCGCCTGGGGAGCAAATCCGAAACCATCGCTTCCTATTACAGTCCCGGCATGGATGACACATTTCTGCCCTATCCGGCATTCATGGTAAACCTTTACACCAGGATTCAGGACAGTATCATTTCCTATAACTGTATTATCTCCAACATAGACATGAGGGAATAATGAAACCCTTTCCCCTATTATGCAGTTTTCTCCTATATAAGCATATGCACCTATGTAGACATCCTTGCCTATTGATGAAGACGGTTCGATTACAGCGGTGGGATGTATGCCCTTCTTCCCCGGCCTTGACTGAACCACAAGTTGAAGAAGGGAAGCAAATGCGTCATATGCATTATCAACCCTGATAAGCGTGGCATTTACCTTTGTGCCGGGGATGAAACTTTTGTTCACCAATACTATTGATGACTTTGTTGTATACAAATACTGCTCATATTTCGGATTGGCAAGGAAAGAAAGGTCGCCGGGCTTACCTTCCTCAATCTTGGCAATATTACTGACTACGGCGTCAGGATCTCCCTCTATTTCCCCTTTAAGGAAATCTGCAACTGTTTTGGCATTAAATTTCATGGTAATAAATTTTTATCTGCATTCCTTCGGATAGCACAGGTAATATTTTATGATACGTTCCGACAGGAACCGGTGGTCAAACATATCTGAAACTTCTGAAATATCTGAGGTGATTCCTTTTTTAAGCAATATTTGTATTTCCGGAGCCCCGGGGGCATAGGCAATATTGGATATAGTTCCTGTGAAAACAAAATATTCTGACTGTTCCCTGCTTAAATTCAGCCTTTGTCCGGCAAGCTCCCTTAATCTATCGACCCTGTCGTCCCCAAAAGGTTCATTTCCGAGTTCTATTGAAAGGAGATCCCGTCTCACAAGTCTGCCTGCAAGTTCCGAAAGTATCCTGTCGGAATTATCGCTCCAGTATTTGGCTGAAACCATTATGTCTGCATCATCAAGCCTTGTGAAATGGGAAGCTACTATTCCAGGCGTAAACAGACCGGCTCCGGTGAGGTCGGCAGGTCCGATATTGTTATTCAGGAAGAATTTTAGCGCAGGAGTTGAATAAAGATCAACTCCGCTGTTTGCCATCTCCTTGGCACGTCTGAGCACCTTTAACAGCAGGCTTTCCGACGCCAGTACGGTCTTGTGCATATACACCTGCCAGTACATTAGCCTGCGCGCTATCAGGAATTTCTCGAGTGAGTAAATTCCTTTTTCATCTATCACCAGTTTATCTCCTGATACATTGAGCATTCCTATGATCCTGTCAGATCCGACTGATCCTTCAATAACACCTGTAAAGAAACAATCTCTCCTGAGGTAATCAAGCCTGTCCATATCAGTCTGACCTGAAACCAGCTCATGAAGGAATTTCTTACAATAGACACCCTTAAAGATCTGAATGGCAAGGTCAAGCCTTCCATCTACTTCTTTATTGAGCATATTCATAAGCAGCAGTGAAATGTCCTCGTGGGTTATTCCTCTTATAATAGATGCCTCAAGGGCGTGGGAAAAAGGCCCATGTCCTATGTCATGCAGAAGTATGGCGGCCATTGCTGCTTCTTCCTCTTCCCCAGAAATTTCCACATCTTTTGAACGCAATGTTCTTATTGCTGTATTCATCAGATGCATAGCCCCAAGGCTGTGCTGAAATCTTGTGTGATTGGCCCCCGGATAGACAAAACTTGTGAGCCCAAGCTGTTTTATGCTCCTGAGCCTCTGAAACCAGGGATGTTCAATGAGATCAAAAATGAGTCCCCCGGGAATATTAATAAACCCGTAAACCGGATCATTTACTATCTTCCTTTTATTGGTCTTTGAAGTCACTTTAGAATAAACCAGATGAATCAGGAACAAAAATATGAATTAGTTTAACATTCCGGTAAAGGTAATCTTTCAGATCTAACCAAAAGGATCATAATAGCAATATTGAGGTCTGTTTAATGCCTGATCTGGTCATTTATGTGCTGCAATGTACATATCCATCTAAATCAGATACTTTCAATGATTTCATCACCTGATTCATTTAAAAGATAAGCTTATCTGCAGGATAGGAATCGCAATCCATGGAGTTCTGTCTTATTTGAGCGAATGATCTCTTTCAACACGTCGGCCATTAAAGAAATATATTATTTTACAAATAGTTATGGCTTGATGAACTTGAATATATCATTATCGAAGGTCATTTCCATTCCGTTTAGGAGCAATGCTGACTGAATTATGCCAAGATGAGAATATGCCTGAGGAAAATTACCCAGCAAATCTCCTGTTCCGATCTGAATATGCTCGCTTAACAATCCTAAATGATTCGTACAGCTTATTATTTTCTCAAACAGTTCCACAGCCTCTTCCTTGAACCCTGTTTTACAGAGACTGTTTACAAGCCAGAAATTACATAATACGAATGATCCTGATGGTTTACCGAAATCATCTTCATTGATATATCTGAACACCAATCCGTCTTTTGTAAGGTATTCCCTGGTCTTGAGAACAGTGCTGACAAATCTTGGATCATCCGCCTCAATCAAGCCGAATTCTTCCATTAGCAGATTTGACGAATCAAGATCTTTTGAACCATAATATTGAACAAAACTGCCTGTTTCTTCATCCCACCCGTTTTTAAAGATATCTTCCCTTATTATCTCTGCCAGTTTTGTCCATTCACAAACATATAAATCTCTTTCAAGAATCTGGGCTATTTTCATTGCTCTGTCAACTGCTACCCAAGACATGATTTTTGAATACACAAAATGCTTTTCCTGACCTCTGATTTCCCATATTCCCCTGTCGGGATTTCTCCAGTTTTTCTGCACCACTGATACCATGCTTCTTACAAAGGTCCATAATTCTTCTGATGTATCAAGTGTTGAAGGGAATTTCTGAAGCGACATGTAGATAGCATCAATAAGGACTCCGTAAATATCATTCTGCTTCTGGTTGAAAGCACCGTTTCCAATTCTTACCGGAGCAGAATTTTGATAGCCCTTCAAATGAGACAGGACCTTTTCCTCGAGGTTCTTCTCCCCGTTAATGCCGTACATTATCTGAATATCTTCCTGCTTCCCCTTGTTGACCTTAAGAATGAAATCCCTGAATTTTCTTGCAGAATTTGTATGACCTATCTGAAGGAAAGTTTTTATTACCATTGATGAATCGCGTATCCAGCAAAACCTGTAATCCCAGTTACGTGTTTCTCCTTCCGCTTCGGGAAGGGAAGTTGTAGGGGCAGCAATAATAGCTCCTGACTTTATATATGACAATAGTTTCAGAACCAGGGCACTTCTTATTATATAGCTCTGATACTTAGGAAAATTCAAGGTGCGGTTTGACCAGTTCATCCAGTAAACCTTGGTACGCTCATATTCCAGATATGCCCTGTTATAATCCACCCTGATCAGTTTCTGATTATATGTAACACAGAAAAAACAATTCTCATTTATGCTGAAGAACTGTCCGTTTAGTATCAACTGATGGTTTAGGTCTGTATACAGATAAACCGATTCATACTTTCCCTCTGTTGTAATATGTTTTATATAGCTGCCTTCTGAATAGCCTTTTGTCGGGCTTGCATAATTAAGCGAAGGAAAATAATCAATCTTGATCAAAGGTTTACCTCTTAATAACCGGATGATCCTGTATAGTTCCGGAGCATTATAATAACTATCATCATCGGTTCTGTATATTGGCATGAAATCAATAAGTTCAAAATCTGTTTCAGCCGAAACAAACCTTGTCCTCAGAATATTTGTATTTCCAACATAGCTTTGAGATACTGCATAATCCCCTGCCGGGCTAATACTGAAATACCCACCCTTCTCATCATCGAGCAGGCGTGCAAATACTGAAGGAGAATCAAAATCGGGAAGACAGCACCAGTCAATCGATCCAGATTTTGAAATGAGGGCACTGCTGCGACAGTTCCCTGTAATTCCATAATCTGATATTTTCATTTTAAAATAAAATCATTATATTATTGATAATTAAGCGGTTCACATGGAACCGTCATTATTTAATAAGCTTATTGTCCTGCTTTGAGCGGGATGAAGGTTTCATGCGATTATTTCGTCAACATTAGCAGAAACTTAATAAACCGGGCTGACCGGGCTATTGTATATCTTGATTTTTCCGAAGGTCTTCCTATCTTGATCGTTATAGCGTCGCGGGGAAGTGCATCGAACATATCCTCATCGGTTGTATCGTCACCGGCTGCAAGTATAAAGTCATAATCAACGTAATTGAAATGATCCTTTATTGCTGTTCCCTTGTTGTATTCCGAAGGCTTAACCTCGATGATTTTTTGTCCCTTCATAAGATGAAGCTTCTTCATTGTACATGGATAAATAAGCTTATTTATCAGTTGCGCTACACGCAGTTCTGCAAGCCACTTATCCGAATTACGGTAATGCCAGACTATTGCCGTATCTTTTTTTTCAATAAATGAACCCGGAGTACTATCAGTTACCTCCTTCATTATCCTTAATATTTCTGACTGCCACGAAAGATCTCTTCGGGAAAGAGATTTCCATACACCATTTATGCGCCTTTGGGCACCATGTTCTGCAAATACCGCAATGCCTCTGTTGGAAACTACTTTATCAAGAAATGTACTGTCACGTCCGCTGACTATTGCCATACTGAGATTGGGCATATTGCTCAGCTTGTTTAACAGATCAACAAGAGATGAAGAAGGCAATGCCATTTCAGGCTTGTTTGCAAATGGAACCAAAGTCCCGTCATAATCCAGTATTAATAGTCGCCTGGAGGAACTTTTGAAAGAATCAGAAATTGCTCCCATTTGCTTTTGGCTGAGATATTTCTTATTGATGTTCTTTTGTCTTAAATGAATTCTTTCCAGTTCATCAATAAAATCATCTGCCCACTTTGCTATATCCTGCTTTTTAATGACTTTCTGCATTTTTTTCAACCGTTCTCTCTGCTCCTCAACTGGCATTATCAAAGCGCGGTTTATCGAATCAGATATTTCAGAAGCATTATTAGGATTAACATGGATAGCATCAGTCAGTTCTATGGCTGCACCTGCCATTTCACTTAAGACAAGAACTCCGGGATTATTTCCTTTTGCTGCAATAAATTCCTTGGCAACAAGGTTCATCCCGTCACGAAGAGGAGTAACCAAAGCAATGTCACTGGCATTGTAGAAGGCTGTCAGCTCTTTAAATGAAAAACTTTTATAAAAATAATGTATAGGTATCCAACCCGGGTTGGAGTACTCACCATTAATCTTACCTATCATTTCATCTATTTTTGTCTTAAGGTCCTGATACCTGTCTACGCTGTCGCGCGAAGGGACCAGTATCATGACCAATGACACCTTGTTGATCCATTCAGGATGGTTCTTAAGAAGTAACCTGAAGGCTTCAAGACGCTGAATCAGTCCTTTGCTGTAATCAAGCCGGTCGACTGAAAGGACAACCCTCTTGCCGGAGTATTCCTCCCTGAATTCCCTTATCAATTCTTTCACTTCGGAATCCTTTATCGCATTCCGAAAGCTTCCATAGTTAATACCCATGGGAAAGGCATCCACTGAAAACGTCCTGTTCCCCGTATGAAATCTATTATCATCAGATTCAATTCCTGTTATCCTGTAGAGGGAACTAATGAAATGCCTCATATATGTAAATGTGTGAAAACCAATGAGATCAGCTCCTATAATACCATTGAGTATTTCCTTTCTGTTTTCAAGAGTCCTGAAAAGTTCGTATGAAGGAAACGGAATATGCAGAAAGAACCCAATCCTGGCATTTGGAAGATGTTCCCTGAGCATTGCCGGAAGTAACATCAAATGGTAATCCTGCACCCATATAATATCATCGCCTGTTGCTATCTCTCTTACCCTTTCCTCAAAGACTGAGTTAACTCTCTGGTATGATTCCCAATATTGTTCCTCATGCCTTGCATAAACAAAGAAATAATGGAACAGAGGCCAGAGAGTAGAGTTGCTGTAACCTTCGTAGAAAAGCTCAATGTCTTCTTCTGTAAGACGAACAGGGTGAAAATTAAATTCTGCCAGTGACCGGTTAATCATTACCTCTGTGCGGTCGTTATCAGTGTGAACCCCTGACCAGCCTATCCAGTGTTTTTCATATGGGATATCAAGCGAATCAAGCCCAGTGGCTAATCCTCCTGCAGTCTTCACAAAATTCAGTGCCTGATCCTGAATCTCAGCTTTTACCGGAAGCCGGTTTGAGACAATAATCAGTTTTGTATTTCCTTTTTTTCTCATGCCCAACAATATAAGAATTATCACCTGACTGACAAAATCTGATACCCCTTGGAGTATTCAACACATGCCATCTATCAGCAAATAGCTGAAATACAATGCTAAGCTAGTGATTAAAATCAGCAAATTCTATTATCATGGAAGGTATAATATACAGCCAGCAACATGTTGGTGCAATTTGATGCTGATGGATGGCTTTCCTGGGGGGAAAAAATAAGGTCGGCAGGTTTCTGGCTGAATTAAAAAACTGTTTCTTTCCGTTATTTTAAAATAGATACCTTTATCGAAAAATATTTATTTGCTCATGAAATCCACATGATTGACCGCAATCACAAAAGGGATTGAAAAAAATTGTCCGTCAATCATGTGTGGTTACATGCTACCTTTAAAATCAAAATTATTTAAGTATGAAGAATCTGTCAATCTCACTTCTTTTGTCATTAATGCTCTTCGCAACCGAGAATTCTGAAGGCTGCACCACTTTCATAATAACCGGCAGGTACACTCCCGACGGAAGGCCTGTTTTATACAAACACCGCGATACAGGAACTCTCGATAATGCACTTGTATTTTTTACCGATGGGAAATATTCCTACATAGGACTAGTAAATGCCACCGAAAAATGCGACAGTATGGTATGGGGAGGTTACAACTCTGCAGGTTTTGCAATAATGAACTCGGTTGCATATAATAAAAATATCGGAGATACCACCAGTCTGGATGACCAGGAAGGAATCATAATGAAGCTTGCCCTCCAGAACTGTGCTACAGTTGATGATTTTGAAAAACTCCTCACAGAGCTTCCAAAACCACTCGGCGTTGACACCAATTTCGGGGTCATTGACGGTCAGGGAGGAGCTGCTTATTTTGAAACCGGACAGCAGGGATTCAGCAAGATAGATGCAAATGATCCAGCAGTTGCTCCGTACGGATACATGATCCGTACAAACCATGCATTTACAGGGGAAATTGACAAGGGAGCAGGGTACATAAGATATGCTTCTGCCAATAATGCTCTCTATATGGCTGCTGCTATGAATATGTACGATCCTCAGTACCTTATCAATAATATTTCACGCAACCTTACCCATTCCCTTACAGGTGTGAACCTGTGGGAAAAACTTCCATCTGCCAGCATTCAAACCGACTTCAGGCCCTTCGAGGATTTCATTCCCCGAAATTCTTCCGCATCTGCAATATTGGTAAGAGGTGTAAGAAAAGATGAAGATCCTTTAAATACAATGATGTGGACCGTATTGGGATTTCCTCTGGTGACTGTTGCAACTCCGGTTTGGCTCGCTGCAGGGGAACCACTGCCTTCCGTTCTTACCATGAAGGATAATTTCCATGCTCCCCTGTGTGATGCTGCAATGAAGCTCAAGGAACGCTGCTTCCCTGTCTTAAGGGGATCGGGTGCAAAATATATTAATCTTGCAGCCGTAATTAATTCTGAAAATACCGGGATAATGCAGATCCTTAAACCTGTCGAAAACGAGATATTCCTTAAGGCCAAAGAGCTTGCTGACCGGATGACCCCGGAAAAACAACAGACTGGACTTATCCAAGACTACTATAAATGGCTTGACAACTATTTACAAGACATGTACAAAAAGCTCTTTGGTATTGTAATGGATATATGAGTCAAAAACTACGGCACCAAAAGCGTAAAGCCAGTCAGGATGATGGTTTAAGGTTCGAAGTTCAAGGTTCAGGGCTAGTCCGTTGTTAAAATACTCTCAACCTATACCTCAACTTATACCTTAACCTCAACCTCAACCTTAACCTCAACCTCAACCTCAACCTTAACCTCAACCTCAACCTTTAGCGGAGACAGGTTGGTTTTTTAACTCTTCTGCTGCAGTTTCATATCAATCTGAAACAATTATCCGGGAGTGATTCGTCAGCACTAAATTGCCGGCTTTCTAAGAAATCCAAGAATTGTAAATATTGCTGTCAGCACAATAGCAATTATAGCCGCTATAAAAATTGAACGGAAATCATCCTGTCGCTTGATAGCGATACCGATAAAGGCCCAAACCACCGATAATCCGATGTAGGGATTGTTGAATTTATAAAGTGCCGATATCGTTATTACGGCACCTGCTCCTATCATAATGATGGTCCAGGCTTCTTCTGATATCCCTGAACCCTGCCAGTTATAATGAACGAGAAGGGCCGTTGCATTGGCAATGGTTGCTATGCAGATCCAGCCAAGGTATATACCGAAAACAGCTTTTATTATTCCCGGTGACAAATCCTTTATTCCTGTGTTGATTGCGATCAGCGAACCCAGCAGACCAAGCATAACTATCATTGAAATTGGAAGATTGCCATAATGCCAGAAAACGATCCATAGTGCGTTAAGCGCGCATGTAACGCCAAAAAGCCAGACCGTTTGGTTAAGAATCTGCCTGTCAGCACCAGTGAATTGCATTATTACATAGATGAACAGCAGAAGATAGATAATACCCCATATTGAGAAAGTCAATCCGGCAGGAACAAACAGATTGGGAAATGAATCCGACAGCTCCCCTGTTGTTTTGTTATTCAGGGGTAGCGCATTGGCAAGATAATTCATGACTATCATGACAACAAAGAGCAGGATGTTTATGTACTTGATCATTTTTTCTGGTATTAGGTTTATTTTATCGGAAGTTGATCTGACAAATATTTATTGATGAAGATCTGCTGGCGGTACCGGATTCTCAAAAGGATGTTCCCTGCTAAAGTCAGGAAGATAATTGCCGGAGCTTTCCATGTCCTGCAGCCAGCCATTCCTGAAGCCAAGGCTTTCCATTTCCCTGACCACATCACTGTATTCCCTGCTGGTGAGACTTCTCCTGAGAACCGAATGGTTTGAAACATTAATGGTTGGGTGATACTGCGACATTAACGAAATGTGAACTCCTGTTGAGAGCTCTTCTGCAATTGCCGCAAGCACCTTTTTGCTTTCATCCGTATGACCCGGCAATACCAGATGCCTTACAAGCATTCCGCCCTCAGCCATACCCTTTTCATCCAGGACAAGCCTTGATCCTTTCTGATAATACATTTCCTTCAAAGCTTTTAAGGCAACTTCGGGGTAGTACGGTGCATCTGAATACAGAGAGGCAATATCAGACGTAATATACTTAATATCCGGAAGATAGACATCAATGATGCCGTCAAAGGCAATGATCGTCTCTGCTTTGTCATAACTATTCGTATTATATACAGTTATTGGAGAGTAACCATTTTCCTTCAGGCCTCTTAGTATAGCTCTGATCTGGGGCACAACATGTGAGGGCGATACAAATCCAACAGCCCTGATGCCTTTATCGAGTATGCTCATGACAGACTTCAGTACTTCATCATAGCTGTAATGATTCATAATGTTTTCAGGCTCCGGTCTGCTTATTTCATAATTCTGGCAATAAACACACCTGAGGTTGCATCCGGAAAAAAAGATATTGCATATACCATCCTGGCCGCTTATTGGCGGCTCCTCTCCCCTGTGTATGCATATCGATGCTATATTCATGCCGGCATCGGCACCGCAATATCCAAGTCCTCCTTCGAATCTGTCGACTCTGCATTCACGGGGACACAGTGTACAACGGGAAAGAAGCTTGCGTTCCTCTTCATCATAAATGCCGTATTGTGTTAATTTATTAACAGACATACAACATGTTTCAGCTGAGTAAAATAAACGGTAAAGGTAGGTAAAAACACTCAATAATATACTTCGCCTCTGCGGGGCTTACTTCTTGTTGTGGTTCATCACTGGCAGAGCATAGAGCCGCTGTTCATCGTCCGGCCTGATAATAAAAACAATCCCTTAAGTGCTTGTTAATTCGAAAACAATATTTACCTTTGCATCAGAAAAGAGGGGTGATAGCGATCTAGGGGACCAAAGTCCCCTATTTTATTATGGTTATGAAATGATAGAAAAAGGCAGAATAGAAAACGCTGTGAAAGATTTCATCAGGGGAACTGATCTTTTTCTTGTGGGGGTTAAAGTAAGCAGCTCCAACAGGATAACTGTGCTGGCTGACAGCAAAAAAGGTATAACCATCGATGAATGCGTTTCTATTCACCGCCATATAGAGAATCTCCTCGACCGGAATACAGAGAATTATGAGCTTCAGGTTTCCTCTCCCGGTCTGGATGTTCCCTTTATGGTGCCCGAACAGTATTACAAGAATGAAGGCAAAAGGATAGAAGTAATTGATAATGATGGGAACAGGTTTAGAGGAACGCTAAAGAACATAACCAGCGGAGGCTTTGACCTGGAAACAGAAAAAAAAATTAAGGGAAAAGCTTCAGAGATCAAAGACCTTTCATTCAATTTTGACGAGGTGAAATCAGCTAGAGAGAGTTTTGTAATTAAATAATTTCAAGTAGTTTAAAACAGATGGAAAATGTTAATTTGATAGATACTTTTTCGGAATTCAAAGAATTAAAGAATATTGATCGTCCAACAATGATGAGCGTCCTTGAGGATGTTTTCAGAAGCATGCTGGCAAAAAAATACGGATCAGCCGACAACTTCGATATTATTGTGAACATCGACAAGGGTGATTTTGAAATCTGGAGAAACAGGGTTGTGGTTGAGGACGATCAGCTTGAGGATCAGAATACTCAAATTCCCCTGTCTGAGGCAAAAAAAATAGACGAGGATTATGAGGTGGGTGAAGAGGTTTCTGATGAGGTAAAATTCCTCGATTTCGGAAGAAGGGCAATCCTGTCGCTCAGGCAAAACCTGACTGCAAGAATCCTCGACCTTGAAAAAAATAACATCTACATAAAATACAAAGACAGGATCGGCGAAATAGTAACCGGTGAGGTATACCAGGTCTGGAAAAGGGAAATGCTTGTTCTGGATGATGACGGCAATGAACTCATTATCCCGAAAAGCGAACAGATTCCTTCTGATCATTTCAGAAAAGGAGATACCATTAGGGCCGTGGTGGTAAAAGTTGAAATGAAAAATAACACCCCGTTTATAATTCTCAGCCGAACCTCTCCCGTGTTCCTTGAAAGACTGTTCGAACTTGAGGTCCCCGAGATATTCGACGGACTTATCACAATAAAAAAGATCGTTAGGGTGCCGGGAGAACGAGCCAAGGTCGCTGTAGAATCATATGATGAAAGAGTTGATCCCGTAGGAGCCTGCGTTGGAATGAAAGGATCAAGGATCCATGGCATTGTAAGGGAACTGCGAAATGAAAATATTGATGTCATTAACTATACTTCAAATAATCAGTTGTTTATCCAGAGGGCGCTCAGTCCAGCCAAGATAACTTCCATCAAACTTAACGATGAAACAAAGAGAGCTGAAATTTACCTTAAGCCCAGCGAAGTATCACTGGCTATTGGCAAGGGAGGTCTAAACATTAAGCTTGCCAGCCAGCTTACAGGGTATGAAATAGACGTATACAGGGAACCGGGTGGTGAAGATGAAGAGGACGTTAATCTTGAGGAATTCAGCGATGAAATTGAAGAATGGATAATTGAAGAATTTAAATCCATCGGCTGCGATACTGCCAGAAGCGTCCTGAACCTGTCAATCAGCGACCTTGTTAAACGTACCGACCTTGAAGAGGAAACTGTAAAGGAAGTAGTTAATATACTTAAAGCTGAATTTGAATAGAAACTGACAACAATAACATCATCAAAACTGGTGAAGATTAAGAAAGGTGAAGCACATATATGACTGATGAAATTAAGCTGACGAGATTAAGTAAAGCTGCACGTGAATTCAATGTGGGAATATCAACCATTGTGGAATTCCTCCATAAGAAGGGATTTGATCTCGATCCAAATCCAAATACCAAGATCCCCGCTGAAGCCTATGTACTGCTGATAAAGGAATACAGCAGCGACATTAGCGTGAAAAAGGAATCGGAGAAGCTTATGCTTAAGGATCTTCACAGGAAAAAGGAAACCGTGTCTATTGATGACATGGGAGAAAAGACCATTGTCGAGGAAAACGGGAAGGAAGATGAAGTGATCATCAAAGACGTTTACGGCAGCAAAAAAACTGTTGATATCAAAACCGAGATCCGTAAACCTGATATAAAGCTCGTAGGCAAAATAGATCTTGAAAAAACTACTAAACCCAAGGTTGAGAAACCATCATCAACCGAAGACACAAAGCTGAAACAGCCCCCTGCTGAAACACCTCCATCACCGGTTAAGAAAGAAAAAGACATTAAGGAATAAACAAAAGAGCCGACTGAAGCAAAATAGAAAGAGGAT